>NZ_NOYW01000010.1:0-801 GCF_002258965.1 Rhodococcus sp. 05-339-2 | reverse complement strand
TCATAGTGGGATGTTTCCGTGTTTCTTGGGTGGGAGGGTGACTTGTTTGCGTTCGAGTAGTCGTAGTGCGGTGACGATCTGGCCGCGGGTGTGGCTCGGGGGGATGACGGCGTCGAGGTAGCCGCGTTCGGCGGCGATGTAGGGGTTGACGAGGGTGTCTTCGTATTCCTGCTGCAGCGTCAACCGGAGGGCGTCGACGTCGTCACCGTTCTTCGCAGCTTCGAGCAACTGTTTGCGGTAGACGAACCCGACCGCGCCGGAGGCTCCCATGACCGCGATCTGCGCGGTCGGCCAGGCGAGGTTGACATCGGCTCCCATGTGCTTGGACCCCATCACGTCGTACGCCCCGCCGTACGCTTTGCGGGTGATGACGGTGATCTTCCCGACCGTGGCCTCGCCGTAGGCGTAGAGCAGTTTCGCGCCGCGTCGGATGATGCCGTTGTATTCCTGCCCCGTCCCGGGCAGGAACCCGGGCACATCGACCAGGGTGATGATCGGGACGTTGAAGCAGTCGCAGGTGCGCACGAACCGCGCTGCTTTCTCGGAAGCATCGATGTCGAGGGTGCCCGCGAACTGGGTGGGTTGATTGGCCACGATCCCCACCGACCGGCCGTCGATGCGCCCGAACCCGACGATGATGTTGCGGGCCCGCCCTTCCTGGACTTCGAGGAATTCGTCGTCGTCGAGGATCCGACGAATCACCTCGTGCATGTCGTACGGGGTGTTCGGTGAATCGGGGATCAGGGTGTCGAGTTCGAGATCCTCCGCGGTGAGCGAGTCCTCGATCGACCCGACGACCGG
>NZ_NOYW01000004.1:0-756520 GCF_002258965.1 Rhodococcus sp. 05-339-2 | reverse complement strand
GCGCAACGACTTCACCGGCCGCGGCGAGAACAAGCGCGAGGAACTCGCCGCGTTCCTCGAAGACCTCGAGCGTCAGGCCACCAAGTTCGAGGAGATGCGTGATCGCTCCTTCGCCCGCGAACGTGCGAAGGCCGAGTCGCGCGCGTCGTAGTGCCTGCGGCAGTGGTGCGGTTATGTGCCCTCAGCGGCACATAACCATGCCACTGCGGCGAAGCCGCATACACTTGGGTGTGAACGAATTCTGGGACCGCATCTCCGCGGTGAGTCCTGATCCACCGGTGTGGATCGTCCAAGTTGCTGCTGTGATTGCACTCGTCATCGTCGTGTTGCCGCAGACGTGGCGGATCGCGCGCAACGTGGTGACCATCGCGCACGAGGGCGCGCATCTGTTCGTCGCACTGATCACCGGTCGTCAGCTGATGGGCCTGCGCTTGCATTCGGACACCTCGGGCGTCGCGATCTCCAAGGGCAAGCCGACCGGCCTCGGCGTCATCGCCATGACCTTCGCGGGCTACGTGGGGCCGTCGCTACTCGGTCTCGGTGCCGCGTTCGTGCTCGGGACTCAGCATGCGTCCGCGGTGCTGTGGATCGGTATCGTCTCGATCGCGTTGATGCTGTTGATGATTCGCAACATCTACGGACTGCTCTCCCTGGTCACGGTCGGGGCCGCCCTGTTCGTCGTGTCCTGGTGGGGCACCGGAGAGCAACAGGTCGCCGCGGCGTACTTCATCACGTTCTTCCTGCTGATCGCCGGTCCGCGTCCCGTGCTCGAACTGCAGAAATCGCGCAGCGCAGGACGGGCGCGGGACTCCGACGCCGATCAGCTGGCTCGATTGACCTTCCTACCCGGCATCGTCTGGGTCGGGCTGTTCCTGCTCGTCACCGTCGGCTCATTGGCATTGGGCGCGTGGCGAATACTTATGCCGGTGCAGTGATGCTCGTCTAGGTTCGAGTCGTGAACCTCACCGAGGTATGGACGGCATACATGGCGACGCTTCGTGAACGCGCACCCGTCACCGCTGCGTCGATTCGGCCGCCAAGGTCTGTGAGTGAGCGCGAGGCCGCTGAACGCGCGACGACGCCGTGGACGGAGGAGTTGCGCGAGTTCTACGGGTTGCACGACGGGCAGCACGAAACCTACGGCGAGGAGTATGTGCCGGCCGGATCCGTATTGCCGGACTTCACTCTGTACTCGCTCGACCGAGCGGTGGATCGGCACAGGTTCAGTCTCGAAAATCCGCATCCGATCGACGATCTGGGTGACGACTGGCCGGCCGAAGTCCTTGCCCAGGAGGCAGGTGAGACGGCGGAGATGTTCGTCCCGGCGTATGTTCCGTTCGCCGAAGACGGTTCGGGCGGAACACTTTACATCGACACACGCCCGGGTGACCGGCGAGGTTGTATTCGCAGCTTCTCATACGACTCCGCTGACCAGGGTGCGCCATGGTTCGACTCGTTGGCCGAATTCATTGCAGCGTTGCACCGCAGCGTCGAGACGGGATCGGCGATCTACGACGACGTGACGCCCTCGTTCGTGGACGGCGTGCTCGAATGGGGCGACCCCGCGTTCTCGGAGGGGTCGATGGCCTACGCCACTACTCTTCCCGTCGTTCGAGTACCATTCCCGCTCATCGATTTTCGGCCATCCCAGCTATCGGACGACGACGATCTGATCGATCTGGACCACGTGCGCCGCACCGTCATCTATACCGCTCGGAGGCTGCACCCGAGTGCCGTGGTCGAGGACGCCCGAGCGGTCTATCGTCAGGTGCCGCGCCTGCGGGGTGCGAACATGAATTGGTGGGTGTGGATGGATGGAGCGGAAACGGTCTTCACAGCAATCGTCACCGGAGAGGGACACGACGTCATCGTCCTCGAGCTTCCGCCAGGGGGATGCGTGCTCGAGGCCGACGAGTGAACTGAACAGCACGGGCATTTGCTTGCGCGTCCTCCGCACCTGTGTACGACGGTCAGGGTCCGCAATCGGCACGAAACGGCGGTCGCACGTGCTCGACCATCCGCCTGCTGTAACGACTGCGGTGGACCCTAATCCACAGCTGGGACCCGTCTACGAACTGTCGGTCAGCAGCTTCACAAGTCGGGCGACTCGGGCCGCTCGGGTCTGCTCGCGCGCCGCGTTGTCGATCGGCATCAACAACTGACGTCGCTCGCTCGGCCGCTTCCGCTCCCACGCGGATGTGCAGTGTGCCGCCTCCATCGCTTCCGCGACGTCCTTCGGAACCGGCACCAGATCGGGGTCGGCCGGCTCGAACTCGCACGAGACCAGATCACCGGGGCGAATGCCCAACCGGCGTTGAAGACCTACACCCATGTAGACGAAGGACCCGGGCATCACATTCGAATCTGCCTTGTTGAGACCGAGATTGAGACTCGAGCCCTCGATCGAACCGTCGATCCGGCGAGTCGGCCACCGTTCCGCCGCCTCGACCAAACGAGTCGGTACACGAATGATCGTGTACGTGTTCTTACCCCACGTCATCGGCTCGAGCACTCCGCCGAACCGGATGCGGTCACTCACCGATGCCTCGCGCCGTCGACACAACACCGAAGGGAATGTCGCCCACGATCGCAGCATAATCGAGTGCAAAGTCTTCGAGCCGGTGACGGACCTTCGAGACAGTGAGGGAAGGGGTACGCATGGCCGTCATGGACGACGCACCGAGAGTGCATGCCGAGACACGTGCGCAGTGGCGGACATGGCTGACCGAACATCACGCGACGGTGCAATCTGCGTGGCTGGTGTCGTGGAAGAAGGCCACCGGAAAGCCGGCGATCAGCTACGACGACGCCGTGTCGGAAGCCCTTGCGGTGGGGTGGGTCGACAGTCGACCCCGCAAGCTCGACGACGAGCGAACCATGTTGTATTTCTCGCCCCGGAAACCCGCGAGCGCGTGGTCCCGTCCGAACAAGATTCGCGTCGAAGCCCTCCGTGAAGCAGGTCTGATGCTGCCGGCGGGGGAGCGCGCCGTCGAGGCTGCCGTGGCCAACGGATCGTGGACCGTACTCGACGAAGTCGAGGATCTGATCGTTCCCGACGACCTTGCGGCTGCATTCTCCGAATACGTTGATGCGGAGAACAATTGGAACCGATTCCCTCCGTCCGCACGTCGCGGCATTCTGGAGTGGATCGCCACAGCCAAGCGGCCGGAGACCCGCGCCGCTCGAGTGCACGAGACTGCGCGGCTCGCATCGATCGGCGAACGCGCAGCTCGTTGGCAACCCAAGCGCGATCGACAGTGACGGAGCGCGCCACCGATGAGTGGGCCGAGTGTCGATCATCGGGTCACGTCTCGCCCCGCTAGAACACCACCCACAGCAGCGACGCGAGTGCGAAGATCGCCAATCCGAGCGTGGTTTCCATGACTGTCCAGGTCTTGAGGGTCGTCTTCTCGTCCATGCCGAAGAAGCGGCTGACGAGCCAGAAGCCGGAGTCGTTTACGTGAGAGAGGACGGTTGCCCCGGCGGCCAGTGCGAACACCAACAGTGCGATCTTGAAGTTGCTCAGATCCAGCTCGGCCACCTGCACCGAGATCAGCCCAGCGGTGGTGGTCAGTGCCACGGTCGCCGAACCCTGCGCGACGCGTAGTGCGGTGGCGATCAGGAAGGCCTGCAGCAGAATCGGCAACCCGATGTCGGACAACGAGGCGGTGAGGGACTGCCCGATGCCACTGGCGCGCAGTACTCCACCGAACATGCCGCCGGCACCGGTGATCAGGATGATCGAGCAGATGGGTCCGAGAGCCTGGTCCATGTACTTGGCACCGTCGGCCACCGGGAAGCGTCCCGGCGCGAGGATGAACAGTGCCAGCAGCAGGGTGATGAGCAGTGCTATCGGGGTCTGGCCGATGAGTGTCAGCGCCGCGGCCCAGGTCTCGTCCCCGGTCAGTACGCCCGAAGTGGTCAGTGTGTTGACCACGGTATTGAGCGAGATCAGCACCAGCGGCGTCAGCAGGATGAACAGCACCGCACCGAACTTCGGGGCGGGGTCTCGGAGGCCGGCCATTTCCTTGTCGTGTTCGTCGGTGTCGGCTGCGCCGTCGGAGAAGAGGTCGGCGGGCAGGGTGTGGAACCGCTTACCGAGCTGCGTGCCGACGAGGTAGGAGCCGACGAACCAGGAGACGACGGCGACGGGGACGCCGACCAGCAGTACCGATCCGATGTCGCCGCCGAGAAGTTCGGTGGCTGCGACGGGACCGGGGTGCGGGGGAACGATGGCGTGCATCGCGGCGAAAGCGCCTGCCGTCGGGAGGGCGTACAGCAGCACGGATCCACCGAAGCGTCTGGCGACGGTGAAGATGATCGGCAGGAAGACGACCAGGCCGGCGTCGAAGAAGATGGGGAAGCCGAAGATGAGTGCGGCGACACCCAGGGCGAGCGGTGCGCGCTTGGCGCCGAATCGGTTGATCAGGGTGTCGGCCAATACCTGTGCGCCACCGGTGATTTCGAGCAGTCTGCCGACCATCACACCCAAGGCGACGAGTAGGGCAACAGATCCGAGTGTGGAACTGAAGCCCGAGAGCAGGGCCGACGGCACGTCCGCCAGCGGAATTCCCGCCGCGACAGCGGTGACCGCGCTGACCAGGACGAGTGAGACGAAGGCGTGCAGCTTCACCTTCATGATGAGGAACAGCAAGATTGCTACAGCTGCGGCTGCGATCAGCAGCAAGACAGTCGTTCCGTATGCCGGTTCGATCGGATCCATGGGGGTTACCTCGTTCGTTCGGCTCGAATTTCGACCATATCGGACAGTCTGCAAGCCGCGTGGGGTTACGAGCTCCGGTCGTCGGTCGACTCGGGTGCTGTGGAGTACGGTGCGAGTATGAGTGATGGGGATCACGTAACGGGTGGGGACGGCGCCGGAGATTCGACGGGGGAACCGACGAAGGAACAGCTGCGCGAGCAAGCGCAGCGGTACGCCGCCGCTGCGCGGATGAAGATGAAGGAGCGACGGGCGAACTCGTCCGGTGGTCTCGGAGCCGTTGTTGCCGAACGTGCAGGCGGCTGGGACCTCGACGACCAGAACACCGTCGCGATGGACCGTCAGCAGCGGCTGTGGAACGGGGTGATGGATCGGTACTTCCGAATGGAGATCGACGGTTGGGAGACCATCCCCGAGTCGCCGGTGCTGGTCGTGGGGGTGCACTCGGGTGCGCCGTTCGTGTGGGACGCGTGGACGGTCGGCGCGCAATGGTGGCGACACTTCGGCGAGAAGCGGATTCTGCACGGCACCGCGCACGATGCACTGATGGCGTTTCCGTTGATCGGCAAAGTCTTTCGATCCATGGGCGTGCTGCCCGCAGCACCGGACTCGATGTCGACGGCGTTGGCCGAGGGCCGGGACGTCATCGTGTGGCCGGGTGGTGAGGTCGATTCGTTGCGGCCCTGGAGCAAGCGAGACGAGGCGACGCTGGGCGGCCGAACCGGCTTCATCAAGCTCGCCATCCGGACGGGTGTACCCATCGTGCCGGTGGCGACCGTGGGTGGGGCCGACGCGATGCCGGTGCTCATCCGCGGTGACAAGCTGGCGAAGGTGCTCAAGCTGGACAAGATCGCACGGTTGAAGGTGTTCCCGATCGCGATCTCTCTTCCGTGGATCATCGCGCCCGCCGCGCTGCCGCAGATTCCGTTGCCCGCGAAGATTCGTACGCGTTTCATGCCGCCGGTGGAACTGGACCACGATCCGGCTCGATGCGAGGACGAGGCGTACGTCGACGCCAAGTACGACGAGGTACGTGCGAGCATCCAGTCCGGGATGGACGCCCTCGCCAGCAAGCGAAAGTTTCCCGTCTTCGGTTGATTTCTCGTCGGCCCGGCAACACGGACCGAACCTGACCGCGATCGTTTCTAGCCTCTCCGTCGTAGGGATTCACCGCTACGACGAGGGGCGTCACACATGATCGAAACATCGGGACTGACCAAGACTTTCCGGCAAGGCAAGAAGACCGTGGAGGCGGTGCGCGGCATCGATCTGGCGATCGGTGAGGGAGAACTGGTGGCGCTGCTCGGACCCAATGGGGCCGGCAAGTCGACCACGCTGCGCATGCTGACCACCCTGCTGTCACCGACTCCGGGCTCGGCGCGAATCGCCGGATTCGACGTGACGAAGGATCGAGATCGCGTCCGGCGCAGCCTCGGCTACGTGGGGCAGGGCAACGGCGCGGGCCACAATCAACGCGTCCGCGACGAGCTCGTCGTGCAGGGCCTGTGCTATTGCATGACACGTCCCCGATCACGCAGTCGCGCAGACGAATTGATCGAGGCGCTCGAGCTCGGCGAGCTCGCTGCCCGTACGGTCTCGACCCTTTCCGGCGGGCAGCGTCGCCGGCTCGACATCGCACTGGGTCTGGTGCATCGACCGCCCCTGTTGTTCCTCGACGAGCCGACCACCGGAATGGATCCGCAGAGCCGAGCGAACCTGTGGGACCACATTCTCCGGCTCAGACGCGAGATGGGTACCACCATCGTGCTCACCACGCACTATCTCGACGAGGCCGATTCCATGGCCGAGCGGGTGATCGTCGTCGACCGCGGCACCGTCATCGCCGATGACACCGCCACGGCGCTCAAGTGCGAACTGGCAGGGGACCTCGTGGTCCTCACCGTGTCCGACGCGTCGGCGCTGGCTGCGTTGATCGGCGGTGTGGCCGGAGTCAGAGACGTGACTGTTGCGGGTTCGCGGTTGAACATCCGAGTCGAGCGCGCCGAGGTGGTTCTGCCGCAGATAGTGCGTCTGAGTCAATCCCACGGTATCGAAGTACTGACCGCCGACATGACGCGGCCGACCCTCGACGACGTGTTCCTCGGTCTCACCGGGCGCAGCCTTCGCGAGAGCGCTGCGGCGGCCACGCCTTCACTCGAAAGCGCCGGCACGGCAGGAGAACTCCGATGAACGTACTCTCCGGAAGCACGTTGGTGATGGGCCGCGAACTGCGGCCGATGGTTCGCGATCCGTTCACCGTCATCTTCAGTCTCGTCCAACCGCTGATTCTCCTGGCATTGTTCGGCCCGCTGCTCACCGATGTTCCAGGTCTCGGGGCCGGAAGTGTGTGGGACTGGTTCGTTCCCGGTGTGCTTGCAATGATCACCATCTTCGGAACGTCCATGACGGGCTCGAATCTGTTGGCCGAATTGCAGCAGGGGTCTCACGAACGAATGTTGGTGACACCGTTGCCGCGATCGGCGCTGCTGGTCGGGCGCGCGTTCAAGGAAATGGTGCCGCTGGCCGCTCAGGCCGTGCTGATCGTTCTGGTGGCATTGCCGCTCGGCCTGTCCGTGAATCCGATCGGTGCCGCCGTCGGAATCGTGCTGCTCGGTGTGTTCGGCGTCGGACTCGGCGCACTGTCCTATGCATTGGCTTTGGCTGTGCGCGGACAGGATTGGGTGTTCTGGTCCATCCAGCAGACACTGATGTTCCCGCTGCTCATACTGTCGGGCACGATGCTGCCACTGACGGCCGCACCGGGGTGGATGCAGTTCCTGGTCGACATCAACCCTCTCGGATATCTCGTGGACGCCGAACGTGCTCTGTTCGCCGGCGACTTCGCGAGTTCGACGGTGACGGCAGGTGTCGTCGCGGCCGCGGCCACTGCGGTGGTCGGACTTGCCGTCGGGATCCGGGCTATGGGTTCGAGGCGGGTGTGAGGCTAAGCTCGCGTCATGGATCGGCCTGCGGTAATTCTCGAAAACGATGTGACCGTGTACGACTTCTACCTGCGTCACCAGCAGAATCGTCAGGTCGCGAGGTTGGCCTATGCCACCCTTGCCCGACGCTTCCGCCCGCGGGTGTCGTATCCCGACGGTGCCCGTGAGGAGCTGCGTCGTCTCGTCTACGACAACACGCGTCTGCTCATCGCTGTCAATCATCTGACCGAGAACGATCCGTACACGCTCGCAGCGGCGGCATGGTCGTCGCCGCTGCGTCCGGTCATCGGCCGCACTCGGGTACTGGCCAAGGACGAGCTGTTCCAGGAACCCAAGCAGCGCAAGCGAATCGACATGATGGGTGGAATCCCTGTCTTCCGCGGCAAGAATCACGGAATGCGCGCGGTCAGCGCTGCGGGCAGCCGCATGATGGACGTCAGCGCAGAGCGCATGAAGCGGGGCGACGACCTCGCAGTGTTCCCCGAGGGAACCTGCAACCTCGAGGATCCGACGACGGTGCAGCACGTCGGCAGCGGTATCGGACACATCGCGATGCGGGCGCGCAAGCTCGGGGTCGAGCCGGTGCTGATCTGCATCGGTCTGAGCTACGGCCCCGGTGCGCCGAGAGTGAAGCGGGCGAGCGTCTACATCGATTCACCTATCACCGAACTGCCCGAGAAGCCGATCGACATCACGCGGGTGGTGGCGCAAGGAATGCAGAAGGCGCTCGACGGTGCGGTGGCTGCGTACTGACTGCGCCGGCGGGGTTGGTAGAAACAGATGACAGGTAATTCGATTCGGCGTTGTGTCAGGAGATATTCGTGAGCGATCAGATCAAGACGGCCATTGTCACCGGTAGTGCGCGTGGAATCGGCGCTGCGGTGGCGAAGCGGCTGGCCAAGGATGGTTTCGGAGTCGCCGTGGTGGACCTCGACGAGGCCGCGTGCAGCGACACCGTCGGCGCGATCCAGGCTGCCGGTGGGCAGGCAGTGGCCATCGGTGCCAATGTCGCCGACGAAGAATCGGTCCAGACTGCGGTCGATCGCATCGCGAGCGAGTTCGGTGCGCCGACCGTACTGATCAACAACGCAGGCATCACCCGCGACAACCTGCTGTTCAAGATGACGGTGCAGGACTGGGATTCCGTTCTCGGCGTACACCTGCGTGGATCGTTCCTGATGACCCGCGCGGTCCAGAAGCACATGATCGACGCCAAATGGGGTCGCATCGTCAACCTGTCGAGCACGTCCGCCCTCGGCAACCGCGGCCAGGCCAACTACTCCGCCGCCAAGGCCGGAATGCAGGGCTTCACCAAGACCCTCGCCATCGAACTCGGCAAGTTCGGTGTCACCGCCAACGCCATCGCCCCCGGGTTCATCGAGACGGAGATGACGGCGGCCACCGCAGAACGTGTCGGCATGCCTTTCGAGGACTTCAAAGCTGCTGCGGCGTCACAGATTCCGGTCAATCGCGTCGGTCACCCCGACGACATCGCGCACCTGGCATCGTTCTTCGTCAGCGAGGGCGCCGGCTTCATCTCGGGTCAGGTCGTCTACGCCGCCGGTGGGCCGAAGGACTGACCTCTCCAGATGCGTGAATGGACCATTCACGAGCCCAGACGGGTGTGAATGGTCCATTCACGCAGAACGGATGTCGACTACGGCGTCGGCATGCCACCGTTGACGTTCAACGTCTCGCCGGAGACGTAGCCCGATTCGGCCGAAGACAGGTAGACGTAGGCACCGGCGATCTCGGCGGGTTGCCCGGCGCGTCCCAGCGGTGTTTCCTTGCCGAAGTCCGGCAGCGCCGAGGTCGGCTGCCCGCCGGCTGCCTGCAGCGGTGTCCAGAACGGTCCCGGAGCGACGACATTGACGCGAATTCCCTTGGGTGCCAACTGCTGCGCGAGCGCCTTGCTGATGGTGTTGATGGCCATCTTCGTGGTCGCGTAATCCACCAGACCGGGTGAGGGTGTGTACGCCTGGATCGAACTGGTGTTGACGATGGTGGAGCCGGCGGGCATGTGCGGCACCGCTTCCTGGATGATCCAGAACAGTGCGTAGACGTTGGTTTTGAACGTCTGGTCGAATTGCTCGGACGTCAGGTCGGCCAGGTCTTCGACGAACTGCTGTTTGCCAGCCACGTTGATCAACAGGTCGAGCCCACCGAGCTCGTCGACGGTGGTGCGCACGATTCCGCGCGCGGCCTGTTCGTCGGTGATATCTGCCGGTGCCAGGACCGCGGTTCGGCCGGCGTCGCGGATCGACTGCGCAACTTCCTGCGCGTCCTTTTCCTCCGACGGCAGGTAGTTGAGCACCACGTCGGCACCCTCGCGTGCGACGGCAATCGCTGCTGCACGTCCGATCCCGGAATCGGCACCGGTGATCAAGGCCTTGCGGCCGGTCAGTCGGCCGGATCCACGGTACGTCTGCTCACCGTGGTCGGCGAGAGGCCGAAGATCTGCCGCGAGACCGGGCGGATCCTGGTGCTGTTCCGGGAAGCCGTCCTGACTGTACTGCGTGACGGGGTTGGTGAAGGTGTACTGATCGCTCACTGGGGAATCGTCCTTCGAGTGCAACGTACTGCGTGAGGAACCTCTGCTCGATTCCGTGTGCTCGACGCATGCCCCGATGCGGTCGGCCACAAACTGTGACCGACCGGACAGGGTTCGGAGGGTGAGCGTGTCTGGTCTCAGGGCAGGATCGAGTCGACGTAGCCGCCGTCGACGCGCAGTGCGCCACCTGTGGTTGCGGAAGCCTGTTCCGAGCTCAGATACACGATCATGTTGCCGATTTCCTTCGGCTCGATCAGGCGTCCGATGAGCGATTGGGGCCGGTGTTCCTTCATGAATTGCGCCTGTGCCTCGTCCCAGGGCAGTTCGTCACCGACGAGTTCGCCGACGAACTTCTCGACACCCTCGGTGTGGGTGGGTCCGACTATGACGGAATTGACCGTAACGCCGGTTCCTGCAGCAGCTTTCGCGAATCCACGGGTCACCGCGAGCAGGGCGGTCTTGGTCATTCCGTAATGGATCATCTCCTCGGGAATGACGACCGCGGAATCGCTGCAGATGTTCTGAATTCGGCCCCAGCCTGCCTCGGTCATCGCAGGCAGATACGTGCGGATGAGTCGAATGGCCGAGAGCACATTGACCTCGAAATAACGTCGCCATTCGTCGTCGTCGATGTCGAGGGCGGGTTTGGCTCCGAAGATGCCGAGGTTGTTCACCAGAATGTCGACGACGGGGACCTTTTCGACCAGCGTCTCCACCCCGTCGGCCGTCGCCAGATCGGCAGGCACGACGATCACCCGCGCACCGGGCACGTCCTTCAGCAACTGTTCCTCGGCCGAATCGAGCGCCGACGCGCTTCGGCCGTTGAGGACGACGCGTGCACCCGCGCGGGACAATTCGGTGGCAATGGCCAGACCGATGCCTTGGCTGGAGCCGGAGATCAATGCGGTCCGGCCGTCGAGATCGATGTTCATGAAGCCTCCCAGTGTCGTGGAACGACTCCAGTGTGCGCCTTTCGGAAGACGTGAATGGTCCATTCACCGGCCCTGACGGGGGTGAATGGACCATTCACGCAGACGCGGGGGCCTACTACGAATACGTGTAGAAACCCTTACCGGTTTTGCGACCCAGCATTCCGGCGTCCACCATGCGCTGCAGCAGCGGCGGCGGAGCGTAGTGCGGCTCGCGGAATTCCGCGTAGAGCGACTCGGCGACCGCGAGGGTGACGTCGAGGCCGACGGTGTCCGTCAGGCGCAACGGGCCCATGGGGTGTGCACAACCGTTGACCATGCCCTCGTCGATATCCTCGGCACTGGCGAAGCCGGACTCGAGCATGCGGATGGCCGAGACCATGTACGGGATGAGCAATGCGTTGACGATGAATCCGGCGCGGTCGCCTGCGCGAATCGTCTTCTTGCCTAACGTGTTGCCCGCGTAATCCGTCACCGCGGACACTGTCTCTTCGCTGGTGAGCAGGCTGACGACGATCTCGACCAACGGCAGTACCGGCACCGGGTTGAAGAAGTGCACTCCGACGACCTTGTCGGGACGCTTGGTCGCGTTGGCCATCTTGATGACCGGGATCGACGAGGTGTTGGTCGCCAGGATTCCCTCGGGCTTGACGATGGAATCGAGCTTGCCGAACAGATCGAGCTTGAGCGATTCGATCTCCGGTGCCGCCTCCACCACGAGGTCGCGGTCGGCGAAGTCGTTTATGTCGAGCGTCAACGTGATTGCGGCCCGGGCCTTCTCGGCTGCGTCGGCTTCGATGCGACCGGATTTGACGGCGCGGGCGAAGGACTTGTCGAGGCGGGCTTCGGCGGCGTCGGCCGTCGCCTGGCTCGTCTCCAGAATCAGTACCGAACTGCCGGAGCGAGCGCACATCTCGGCGATGCCGGCTCCCATGGTGCCGCCGCCGATGACGCCTACGAGGTCGATGTCGCTCATTTGAGCAGCGCCCGCGACATGACGACACGCTGAATCTGGTTGGTGCCCTCGTAGATCTGGGTGATCTTGGCGTCGCGCATCATGCGCTCGACCGGGAAGTCGGTGGTGTAACCGGCGCCGCCGAAGAGCTGCACGGCGTCGGTGGTGACCTCCATGGCCACGTCCGAGGCGAAGCACTTCGCTGCCGCGGAGATGAACCCGAGGTTCTTCTCGCCGCGCTCGGCGCGGGCTGCGGAGCTGTAGACCATCAGTCGAGCCGCTTCGACCTTCATCGCCATGTCGGCGAGCATGAACTGCACTGCCTGGAAGCTCGAGATCGAGGTACCGAACTGCTTGCGGTCCTTTGTGTATGCGATGGCTGCGTCGAGGGCGCCCTGTGCCAGGCCGACGGCCTGCGCGCCGATGGTGGGGCGAGTGTGGTCGAGCGTTTCCAGCGCGGTCTTGAAGCCGGTACCTGGCTCGCCGATGATGCGATCGCCGGGAATCTTGCAGTTCTCGAAGTACAGCTCGGCGGTGGGTGAGCCCTTGATTCCGAGCTTCTTCTCCTTGGGTCCGACGACGAATCCCTCGTCGTCCTTGTGCACGATGAACGACGAGATGCCGTTGGCACCCTTGTCGGGATCGGTCACGGCCATCACGGTGTACCACTCGGACTTGCCGCCGTTGGTGATCCAACACTTGGAGCCGTTGAGGATCCAGTCGTCACCGTCGGCCTTGGCGCGGGTGCGCATGCTGGCCGCGTCGGATCCCGCTTCGCGCTCGGACAGGGCGTACGACGCCATCGCGCCGCCGGCCAGGGACGGCAGAACCTGCTTCTTGAGTTCCTCGGAGCCCTTGAGGATCAGCCCCATCGTGCCGAGCTTGTTGACCGCGGGGATCAGTGAGGACGAGCCGCAGACGCGGGCGACCTCTTCGATGACGATGCAGGCGGCGACGGAATCGGCACCCTGGCCGTCGTATTCCTCGGGAACGTGGATGGCGTTGAAGCCCGAGGCGTTCAGCGCTTTGAGTGCTTCCTCGGGGAAGCGGGAGTCCTCGTCGACCTCTTTGGCGTACGGAGCGATCTCCTTCTCCGAGAGGGCCCGAATGGCCGCGCGCAGTTCGTCGTGCTCTTCGGGCGATTGATACAGATCGAAGTCGGGATTTCCGGCCATGTCGGCCACGCTCCTCGGTGTGTCGGGGGTAGCACTGCCCTGAGGGGGCACTCAGTGCCAAGGATTGCACCAGTGTACGACCGAATACGGACCTGATCAAGGCCGGGTCTTCGGCATCCGGCACTCAGTGCCATTCGGTCCGGATCGATCAGGCGCTTGTGTGATCGGCCAACGCGTCGACGACTTTGGTGACGGACGTGCCTCGGGGGAACGACGCGACGACGATCTCACCCGAGAACTGCGCGCGTACCTGCGCGAGTGCCGAACGCAGATCCTCGACCGACGTCGGCAGGCCGTCGCGAATCATCCGACGAAGGATGTAGTTGTGCGTTGCGGTCACCGTGGCCGAGAACTGCAGGATCTCCAGGTGCGGGTGATCGGGCAGAACGCGCTGCAGATATTCGACGAAGAGTCTGTCGTAGCGAAACACGGTGACGATTTCTCGGTCACGCAGAGCGGGGATCTTGTGGACCACCTGGTAACGCAGGCGCGACATGTCCCGCCACTCGGAAAACCGCTCGTACACCAACTGCGCGGCATCGCACACGGCCCGCCACGGATCGCCCTCGTTCGATTCGAGAAACGCACCGGCCTGCTCCAGCAGAATTTCGTGGTCGGCGAAGACGACGTCTTCCTTGGCGCGGAACTGGCGAAAGAATGTCCGACGCGAGATTCCGGCGGCACCGGCTATGTCGTCCACCGTCGTCGACTCGTAGCCCTTGACGGAGAACAGGTCGAGGGCCGCGGTGGCCACGGTGAGCCTGAAGTCGGTGGATTCTTCGGGTTCTCCGCTCATGGGAGAGAAGGTAGCCGAGTTTCGGGACGAGCAGGGAGGACGTTCTCTTCCGTGCGTTGGTTGCTAGTGTTCGCAAGTAGCCTGCTGCGCGGCGGCGGGTGCCACGGGAGGACTTCATGGCCACGGAATCGAGCCGGCCGCTGTACAGAATGAAAGCCGACTTCTTCAAGACATTGGCGCATCCTGCGCGCATTCGGGTACTGGAGTTGCTGAGCGAGCGCGAGCATGCCGTCTCCGAGCTGCTTCCGGAAATCGGCATCGAGCCGGCCAATCTGTCTCAGCAGTTGTCCATCCTGCGGCGCGCCGGTCTCATCGAAGGCACTCGGGAAGGCCTGTCGGTGTCCTACACGCTGACGTCGCCCAAGGTGGCCGACCTGTTGCTCGTTGCGCGGGAGATACTCACGGGAGTGGTGGCCAATCAGGCCGAGTTGCTGGAGGGCGAGTCCGGAGCACGCACCTGACCCGACGGTCTCGGATGGTCTGGCTCACGTTGCTGTTCACCTGGTTCATTACTTGCTAAACTTAGCAATCAACTGGACCAGGATCGATGAGTTCTCAGAGAGCGTCACATGTCCGAACCGACGAAATCCGACCGTAAGACCGACGCCTCCAGGGCTCTGACGGCCCTCTTGCCCAGATGGAGTGAGTGGAAACCCGCCTTCCGCGCGCCCGGTGCGGATCTGCTGGCGGGTCTGATCGTGGCCCTGGTCGCGCTGCCTTTGGCGCTCGGCTTCGGCGTCAGTACCGGGCTGGGGGCCGCGGCCGGCCTGACCACGGCGATCATCGCGGGAGTCGTCGCCGCGGTGTTCGGCGGATCCCGGTTCCAGGTGTCCGGACCGACCGGTGCCATGACGGTGGTGCTCGTCCCGATCGTCGCCGAGTACGGTCCGACCGGCGTACTCGCCGTCGGGCTGATGGCCGGGGTCATCCTGCTCGTGCTCGCCGCGGCCGGCGTCGGTCGAGCCGTCCGGTACATGCCGGCACCCGTCATCGAAGGGTTCACCGCAGGCATCGCCGTCGTCATTGCGCTGCAACAGGTTCCGTCGGCCCTCGGTATCACCGACGCCGAGGGTGAGAAGGTGTGGCAATCCGCGTTCGACGCGGTGCGCTCGTTCGTCTCGCACGCGAGCGTCCTGACACCCGCCGTGGCCGTCACCGTCGCGATCGTCATGCTCGTCGGAGGCCGACTGGCTCCGAAGATACCGTTCTCTCTGGTCGCGGTCGCCGGAGCAACGGTCGTCACCCGATTGTTCGACCTCGACATCGCACGCATCGGCACCATCCCGTCGTCGCTGTCTGCTCCGAACCTGAGCTTCTTCCACCTCGGTGACGTGACGGCGTTGTTGGCTCCGGCGCTGGCCGTCGCAGCGCTGGCGGCCCTGGAATCGCTGCTGTCCGCGACCGCGGCGGACTCGATGGGCGTCGGTGCCCGGCACAACCCGGACCGTGAACTGTTCGGGCAAGGCCTGGCGAACATCGCCGCGCCGTTGTTCGGCGGGATCCCGGCCACCGGTGCCATCGCCCGCACCGCCGTCAACGTCCGATCCGGAGCGCGCACCAGGCTCGCCGCGCTCACTCACGCCGTGATTCTCGCCGCGATCATGTACTCCGCCGCGGGGTTGGTGGCCGACATTCCACTCGCGGCTCTGGCCGGGGTGCTCCTGGCGACGACGGTACGCATGGTCGAAACTGCCTCCATCCGAGCAATTTCCCGCGCCGGTCGTGGGGACACCGTGGTGATGGCGTCGACCTTTCTCGTCACGGTCGTCTTCGACCTGGTGACGGCCGTGGCGGTCGGCGTCGGGTTCGCTGCGGTGCTCGCATTGCGCGCGGTCGCGCGATCGGCCACGGTCGAGCAGGTGCCTCTGGATGCACTCGACGCGGTCTCGGAGGAAGAAGGCAATCTGCTTCGCGAACACATCGTCGCCTACCGAATCGACGGCGCGTTGTTCTTTGGAGCCGCGCACAGCTTTCTGCTCGAGCTCGCCGACGTGTCGGACGTGAAAGTGGTGATCCTGCGCATGTCACGAGTGACCACGATCGATGCCACCGGAGCCATCGTGCTCAAGGACACGATCACCGAACTCGAACACCGCCACATCACCGTCTTGATCTCCGCGGCCAAACCCGAACACCTGCGACCGCTGACTGCGCTGGGTGTGTTCACCACCAAGGACGACGAGGCGCGCCGTGTTTTCGAGACCACCCCGCAGGCCATCGCCTATGCACGCACCGTCGTGACCGAGGCAGCCGAACACCGCGGGTAGGGTCCAAGTCACACTTGCGTAGGAAAGGACCGCTCATCGTGGCTCTCGTTGCAGGAATCGACTCCTCCACCCAATCGTGCAAAGTATTCGTTCGTGATGCCGAATCGGGAGAGTTGGTGCGCCAGGGGCGAGCCTCCCATCCCGACGGCACCGAGATCGACCCGCAGCGCTGGAACGATGCGCTCGACGAGGCGGTGGCGGCAGCAGGCGGACTCGACGATGTGGACGCAGTATCGGTCGGTGCGCAACAACACGGCATGGTATGTCTCGACGAGACGGGAACTGTGGTCCGTAAAGCTCTGCTGTGGAACGACACTCGGTCGGCGCAGGCCGCAACCGACTTGGTGTCGGAGTTGGGGAAGGAGACCGGCGTCGACGGCGGGCAGGCGTGGGCCGACGCCGTCGGAGTGGTTCCGTTGGCCTCGATCACCGTCGCCAAGCTGCGTTGGCTCGCCGACCACGAGCCGGAGAACGCCGATCGCACTGCGGCTGTGTGTCTTCCGCACGATTGGCTCAGCTGGCAGCTCGGCGGCGCATCCGGGCTCGATTTCCTGGCCACGGATCGGGGCGACGCCAGCGGCACCGGGTACTTCTCCGCCGCCTCGAACGAGTATCGAACCGATCTGTTGCAGTTGGGTTTTCGTGGGCGCAACCCGCAGCTTCCGCGGGTCGCGGCACCGAACGAGACCATCGGCCGACTCCGCAGCGGTGCACTGATCGGGCCGGGTACCGGAGACAACGCCGCCGCGGCCCTCGCCCTCGATGCCCAGCCCGGTGACGTGGTGGTCTCGGTGGGTACTTCCGGTGTCGTATCGGCCGTGACATCGGTTGCGGCAGCCGATGGTTCGGGTCTGGTCGCGGGATTCGCCGACGCCACCGGCCGGCAGTTGCCGTTGGTGTGCACCCTCAACGCTGCCCGGGTGCTCGATGCGACGGCGCGTCTACTGGGCGTCGACCACGACGAACTGTCTCGGTTGGCGATGTCGACGACCAGCGATGGCCTGGTGTTGGTGCCGTACCTCGAGGGTGAGCGCACCCCCAACCGTCCCGATGCATCCGGCGCGATTCACGGCCTGCGACTGAACAATTCGACGCCCGGCCACCTGGCGCGCGCAGCAATCGAGGGACTGCTGTGCGGTTTGGCCGACGGTATCGACCACCTGCGTGCGCAGGGTGTGGAGACGAAACGGGTGCTACTCATCGGCGGCGGCGCGAAGTCCGCCGCGTTGCGGGCATTGGCTCCGGCGATCCTCGGAGTTCCGGTGACCGTGCCCGAGCCGGGTGAATACGTCGCCGATGGTGCCGCGCGTCAGGCCGCGTGGACGTTGGCCGGCACCACTGAGCCGCCGACCTGGGCACAGGCACCGTCGCAGACCTACGAGGCCGACCCGACCCCGGCGGTGCGGGAGCGCTACGCCGAGTATGCGGCGGAGCCGCAGTGGCGCGGTTGAGTGCCGCAGAGAGCACTTAACCGCACCACTGCCGCAGGCACTCAGGGAATCAGGCGCGCATCTCGGTAGCGCTGGATCACCGAGGCGATGGCATCCGGGGTGGATCGGAAGCCCAGGAACCCTGCCTTCTTGGACTTGTTCATGTCGGTCAGGCATTCCATGTCGCGGCCGAGGTCACCGTCGGTGTGCCACCACGACGCCAACCGGGAGACGTCGCTTTCGGCCAGATCGTGCTTGTCGGCGATGCGCTTCCACGCGGCGGCCGCGTCGGACATGCGGGGTTCGAGGGGGCGCGGCTCGGTGTCGAAGCCCTCGGGCTCGACGCCGAAGTGCGCGGCGAACTGCGGCCACAGCCAGCGCCAGCGGAAGACGTCACCGTTGGCGATGTTGAACGCCTCGTTGTGCGCGTTGTCATCGGTTGCGGCCCAGATCATCTGCTCGGCGAGCAGGTCGGCGTCGGTGAGGTCGGTCAGCCCGTTCCACTGTGTCTCGGAGCCGGGGAAGACGAACTTCTCGCCGAGTTCTTTGCAGATCGACGCGTACACGGACAGCGTGAGCATCATGTTCATCGCGTTGCCGACGGCGAAGCCGGAGATGGTGTGGGCGCGGTGCACACTCCAGCCGAATCCGAACTTCTCGGCACCGGCGAACAGTTCGTCCTCCTGCGCGTAGTAGAAGTTGGGGGTGTCGAGTCGATCCTCGGTCTCGTGGAACGGGGTCTCGGCCATCACGGACTCGCCGTAGGCGTCGAACGGTCCGAGGTAGTGCTTGAGTCCGGTCATCAACGCGACGTGCTTCACCGAGTCGAGGGGGCCGAGCACGTTCAGCACATTGCGCAGAGTTGCCGAGTTGACCTCGATGTTCTCCTGCTCCGAGTCCTTCTTCATCCAGGCGGTGAAGAACACGACCTCGGGGCGGACGTCCTTCAGTGCTTCCTCGAGCGAGGCCGGGTCGAGCAGATCGGCCGCCACGGGGACGACGCCGTCGATGGGGACACTGCCGCTGCGGCTCAGTCCGTAGGTGGTCCAGCCTGCATCGAGTGCGGCGCGGCACAGGGCCTGCCCGGAAATACCGGTGGCACCGACGATCAGCGCGCGCGTGTTGTTCGTAGTCATTCGGACCGACTACCCAATGGAGCCGATGCGACACGTGACGCGTCGAGTCTCACAACAGGGTGAGAACTTGCTGGGCGACGAGCACGAGCGCTCCGACGGCGGAGACGGTGATCGCGACGATCCGCAGGCGTCGGCGATCGAGAACTCGATTGACCACCCGTGACAGCAGAAAGCCGAGAATCGTCGCCGGGGCCAGGAACACGAACAGCGTCGCTGTGTGGGTGTCCACTGCCCCGGCCACTGCCAGCACCGCCAGCGAGATGAGTGAGCCGACGAGGAAGAAGCAGCTCATGGTGCTGCGCAGTTCGGCTCCGGTGTTGCGTTGCCACACCAGCGCCATCGGCGGCCCGCCGATGGAGGTGGCCGTTCCCAGAATTCCCGACGCGGCCCCGGCCACCATCAGATTTCGTCTGTGCGGCAGGGGGACCCAGCCGAACGACGTCAGTGCGACGCCGCCCAGCACCACCAGTGCCAGCAGAATCGCCAGTCCGCGTTCGGGCAGCAGGACGAGCAGCAAAGCACCCACCGCCGAACCGGGGAGGCGACCGGCGAGCGCCCACCCGGCACCCGAGAGGTCGAGGGCAGTGCGGTCGCGAACCAGAACGAGCACACTGACGACAACGGCGAGCATGATCAGCGTTGCCGGGATGAGGCCGGGGTCGACGATCGCCACGATCGGCGCGGCGAGCATGCCCATGCCGAATCCGATCGACGCCTGCATCGCCGATGCGAAGAAGATCGCCAGGGCGACGACGACGAAGCCGGTGATGCTCAGCTGCGTCGACATCACGTCCCGGCAGCGACGAGGCCGAGGTTGCCTGCTGCGAGCGGGTAATGGCATTCGGCGATGTGATCGGCCTCGTCGGCGTCGAGCGCCACCGGGGGTGCCTCACTGGCGCACAAGTCGGTCGCCTTCCAGCAGCGCGTGCGGAATCGGCATCCCGACGGCGGGTTCAGCGGCGACGGTACCTCGCCCTTCAGCAGGATCTTCGTCCCGCGCGTCGACGCGTCGAGTGTGGGTGCGGCCGACATCAATGCCGCTGTGTACGGGTGAGCCGGACGGTCGAACACTGCTTCGGTGGCCCCGGATTCGACGATGCGGCCGAGGTACATCACTGCGACGCGGTCGGCGACGTGTCGGACGACCGACAGGTCGTGCGAGATGAACACGTACGAGATGCCGAGTTGCTTCTGCAGGTCGTTGAGCAGGTTGAGCACCTGTGCCTGTACCGAGAGGTCGAGTGCGGAGACCGGCTCGTCGCAGATGATCACGTCGGGATTCAGTGCCAGAGCGCGCGCGATACCGAGGCGTTGGCGTTGACCGCCGGAGAATTCCTGCGGGAAGCGGTTCTCGTCGCTCGGCCGAAGACCCACCAGATGCAGCAGCTCACGTACGCGCGCGGAGCGGTCGCGTCGAGTCCTGTACAGGCTCTTGTGGGTTCGCCACGGCTCGCCGATGATGTCCCCGGCGGTCATTCGTGAGTTGAGCGAACCGTACGGGTCCTGGAAGACCATCTGTACCCGCCGACGCCACGCGAGCAGTTCCTTGCCGCGCAGCGCGAACGGATCCGTGCCGTCGAACGCGACGGTGCCCGAGTCGGGTCGTTCGAGCATCATCAGGGTGCGCGCGAGAGTGGACTTGCCGCAGCCGGATTCGCCGACGAGGCCGAGGGTTTCACCGCGGCGCAGGTCCAGGTCGATGGCGTCGAGGGCGCGGAGCTTGCCGCGGCCGACGTCGAAGGTCTTGTTCAGGCCGCGGACGGTCAACAGTTGCTCAGACATGGCTGGATACCTCGTTCGGGAAGTGGCATGCCGACATCCGGCCGCTGCCGACGGATTCGAGCGGGGGACGAGTACTGATGCAGATCTCGCGGGCCAACGGGCAGCGGGCCTGATAGACGCACCCGTCGGGAATGGAGTGCAGGTCCGGTGGGGTGCCGCCGATCGACTTCAGATCCTCACCGCGGACTGCGTGGACGGGTACCGAGTCCAGCAGGCCCTTGGTGTACGGGTGTCGCGGTGCGCCGAACACCTCGGACACCGGTCCGGTCTCGACGACGTTGCCCGCGTACATGATCGCGACTCGGTCGGCCTCCTCGGCCACCAGGGCGAGATCATGGGTGATGAGTACGACGGCCATGTCGTGTTCGGTGCGTAGTTCCTTGAGCAGCGCCATGATCTGTGCCTGCACCGTCACGTCGAGGGCGGTGGTCGGTTCGTCGGCGAGCAGTACCGACGGACTCAGGGCGACGGCCATCGCGATCAGTAGGCGTTGACGCATGCCGCCGGAGAACTGGTGGGGATAGGAGTCGGCACGGGATTCGGGCTCGGGGATACCCACGCGGGCCATCAGCGCGATGGCCTCTGCTCGTGCCTGCTTGCCGGACATGCCGCGATGGATCCGAAACGGTTCGGCCAGTTGGGTTCCCACGGTGTAGACCGGATTGAGGGCGGTCAGTGCGTCCTGGAAGACGATGGCCAGTTCGGTGGCCGCGACCGTGCGTCGCACCTTGGTCTTGGCCGTCACCAGGTCGATCTCGCCCATCTCGACCGAACCGCCGGTGATGTCTGCGATCGGTTCGAGCAACCCGACGATGGCCTGTGCCGTCATGGACTTGCCGCAGCCGGATTCACCCAGCAGGGCCAGGGTTTCGCCGCGGCGGGCGGTGAAGGTGACGTCGTCCACGGCGCGGATGACGCCGGACGGGGTCCGCAGATCGACGGTCAGTCCGCGCACGTCCAGGGCCACGCTGCCGGTATCGGCGCGTCGAGGTGCGGTTGCCGGTGCGCTCATGAGACGACCTTTCGTACGGGGAGCAGGCGAGATCGCTTGGAGCGGGGCACATTGAGTCGCCAGCGCTGCGCTGGATCGGTGGCGATGCGCGCCCACGCGGCGAGCACGGTGGCCGAGACGGTGGTCAGCACGATGGCCAGACCGGGGAAGAACGAGAGCCACCACGCGGTCTGCAGGTAGGTGCGGCCCTGCGAGACCATCAGGCCCCACGAGACGTCCGGCGGCTGAATGCCGATGCCGAGGAAGCTCAGTGACGACTCGGCGAGAATGACGAAGCAGAAGTCCAGGGTCGCGACGGTGAGCAGGGTCGGTAGCAGGATGGGGGCCACGTGGCGTCTGATCACCGATCCGCTCTTCGCGCCGAATGTTCGTGCGGCATCGACGAACAACCGACTCTGCAGCTCGGCCGACTCCGCGCGGGCGGTGCGCAGGTAGATCGGGATGCGGGTGACCGTCAGGACCAGAACGATGTTGGCGGCGCTGGGGGAGAACACGTAGAGCACGACGACCGCCATCAGCAGGGACGGGAAGCTCAGGATCACGTCGGCAACGCGCATCGCTGCGGTCTCGCGCCAGCCTCGATGGAAGCCGGCCCACATACCGATGAACGAGCCGATGATCGCCGAGAGGATGACGGCCGGAACGGCAACCGAGAGTGTGGTTCTACTGGCCACGATCAACCGGGCGAGCATGCTGCGGCCCAATGGATCGGTGCCGAGTATGTTCATCCACCCGGTGTCGAGGGTGAACGGTGGCAGGTTGGAGCGGTCGAGGTCCTGATCGGTCGCCGAGTCGCCGACCAGCATCGGGCCGAAGACCGCGGTGAGGAAGACCAGCACCAGGATCGCGGCGGCGACGGTGGCGACCCTGTCGCGTAGCAGCAGCTTCCACAGCGGGGCTGACGCCTTGCGGGCTTCCACCGGACTCTGGGGTGGAACATCCTCGGGCTCGGACGTTTTCGGTGCTTCGAAGTCGAGTGACATCAGTTTCTCCTAGACCTTCACCTTGTCGCGAACCCGGGCGTCGAGCAGTGCGTAGCAGGCGTCGATGACGATGTTGAGCACGAAGATGGACACCGCCGTCAACAGCACGGCCGCTTGGAGAACTGCGAAGTCGCGCTGCAGGATGGCGTCGATCATCAGTTTTCCGATGCCCGGCCAGCCGAAGATGGCCTCGACGACCACCGCTCCGTTGACGAGACCCACCATCAGGTCGCCTGCGACCGTGAGCGCCGGTGCGGCTGCGTTACGCAGGGCGTGGTGGGTGACGACCCGGAGATCGCCTGCCCCTTTGCTTCTCGCGAGTCGCACGTACGGTGCCGACAGTGCCGAGACCATTGCGCCGCGCACCACCTGGGTGAGGACTCCGAGGGGACGAATGAGCAGAGTCGCGATCGGCAGTATCCAGGAGAGCATTCCGTTGTCGACACCGGAGGTGGGCAGCCAGCCGAACAGGATCGCGAAGACGTAGACGCCCATGATGGCGAACCAGAAATCGGGAATGCTGGCTGCGGTCATCGACAGCAGGCTCGAGATGCGATCGGCAAGCGAGTTGGGCCGGTACGCGGCCCAGCAGCCGATGATCACGGCACCGAGGATCGCGAGGAACATCGTCGCGAACGCCAGCTGCAGTGTCGCCGGGAATGCGCGCAGTGCCATCGCCGACGCGTCCTCGCCGGTACGGAGCGACTGCCCGAAGTCGAGTTGCACGACGCCCTTGAAGTAGTCCAGCAGCTGCGTCAGCACCGGCTGATCGAATCCGTTGGTGGCGCGGAACGCCTCGCGCTGGGCCTGAGTTGCCGACTCGGGTAGGTACAGGCTGGTGGGGTCGCCGGTGAGCCGAGCGAGGAAGAACACGCCGAGCAGGACGACGAACAGCGGAACGAGGCTGGTGTAGATCCGTCTGCGGAGAAATCTGAACATGTCAGGGCCTCTCGGTATCGGCGCGAGTCATCGCGGCGAGATGCATTTCGTCGACCGTGGCCGAGTTGGGGGTGTAGTCGACCGACGACGCCTTGGCGAGCACACCGTTCATGTGCGCGATGTAGGCCATCTGCATGATGTCCTTCGGTTCGTCGGCGAACACCTGCGCGTACGCGTCCTGCCTGTCCTCTCCGGTCAATGCGCCCGCCGCGGCGATCTCTTTGTCGAATTCCGCTGTGCCGTAGGCGCTCTGGAATCCGTCGCTGGTGAAGTACTGGTCGACGGTGAAGGCCGAGTCGCCGGCCTGGTTACCGTGCTGAATGACCAGCAGGTAGGGTCCGACGTCCGGAAACGGGCGTTCCTGATATTCGGCAGTGCCGGCGGCGTCCATCATTTCGATCTTGACGTTCATGCCGATCTTGGACAGCGAGTTCTGGATCACCTCGACTGTTTCGTTGATCTTGGGGAACTGTCCGGTGCGCCCGATGAGTCGAATCTCGGTGTCCACGGGTACGCCGTCGGCGCGGGCCTCGTCGATCAGCGTGCGGGCCCGGTCCATGTCGTAGGGCCACGGCGTCAAGTCCTCGTTGAATCCCACGACACCCTCGGAGATGAGTTGCGCTGCAGGCGAGCCGAGTCCGCGGAACAGTGCTTTGACGATGCCGCCGCGGTTGATCGCGTAGTTGATCGCCTGCCGCACCCGCATGTCGTCCAGCGGCGGCTGCGCTGCCTGGATGCGGAGCGCCGTGGTCTCGTTGTTGGGGTAAGCGACTCCCAGGTCACCTGCCCCGTCCTCCGGGCCGACCGATGTTGCGATCTCGGCCTCGCCGTTGGTCACCATCGAGGCGCGGACGCTTCCCTCGCTGCGCCACTGGTATTCGGCCCTGGCGTACTCGGGCTTCGGACCCCAGTAGGTCTCGTTGCGTACGAGCGAGAGCTTCTGTCCGTAGTCCCAGCGTTCGATCGCGAACGGTCCCGTTCCGATCGGTTCACGCACGCGCTCGGTGTAGCTGGCTGTGCGTGGGACCATCTCGACGAACGACAGACGTAGCGGCAGGATGGGGTCGGGTTCCGGGGACTGCACAGTCAGTGTCATCGGATCGACCGCGTTCACCACCAGGTTCGCGTCACCGAACACATAACCTTCGACGTTGCAGCCCAGTTCCGAATTGACCGTGCGGTCGATGGAGAACGCGGCGTCCTCGGCTTCGAAGGGACTGCCGTCGCTGAAGGTCACGCCGGGGTGGATCGTGAACGTCCACTCCGTGTCGGAGGTCTGTTCCCACGAGTCGGCGAGCTTGGGCTCGAGATCGCCGGTGCTGGGGTTGCGTTCCATGAGGGGCTCGGTGATGTTCGAGCGGGTGACGACCCCGACCGACGTGAGCGAGACATCGCACGCCTCGAGGGTCGGTGGTTCCTGCGGCAGAACGATGCGCAGGGTGTCGGCGCGAGCGGCTCCACCGTTGTTGGAGTTGGCGACTGTGCAGCCGCTCACGATCAACGAAAGTGACAGTGCGCCAACGGCTGATGCGATGACGCGATGGTTCCGTCCCTGCTGCACGAAGAGTGCAGGGCTCATGGTGGCCTCCAGTGGGAAAAAGGATCCGCGTCTGCATGTCGCAGCCGAATCTGTGACGGTAGACACACGGTAGGAGCGTGCGATCTTCATCGTCAACCGGACGAGAACCGGTTTTCGAGCAGTTTCGTGGGTCACACCGGACGCTTCGATGGGGTTTGGGTAACAGGCATGGGGGACTGACCAGGCCCGATGCAGGTCGGGGTGGTCGAGGCGGCATCGGCAATGCGTCGTTCATGCCGTTTGGGTATCGGTCCATGTTATTTCCGTGTTGGACAGGTATTCGAGAAGCGGCATACCGTACAGGAAACGCGCACGTTCCACCATCTCGCGAGGAGAACAATGGTCACCGTCAGCTCAGAGAAAACCTCTGTGTCGCAGCAGGATTCGCATCAGGGCGGTCGAGTGCTCCGAGTGGGACCACTCAAACCGTCGTTGATGGACACCTTGGTTTCCGAGTACGACGCGCTGGTTCTTCCCGAGGGCGACGAGCGCGAGGACTTTCTGGCCGCACACGGCAGTTCGATCACCGCGGTCGTCACCTCCGGCCGGACCGGAGTCGATGCTGCGCTGATGGACCGGTTGCCCCAGCTCGGAGCCGTCGTCAACTTCGGTGTCGGCTACGACACCACCGACGTCGACGCCGCAGCCGAACGCGGAATCGCCGTGAGCAACACCCCCGACGTGCTGACCGATTGCGTGGCGGACCTGGCTGTCGGCTTGCTGATCGATACCGTGCGCGGGCTCTCGTCCGCCGAGCGATTCGTGCGTGCCGGCCGCTGGCCCGCCGAGGGCAACACGCCACTGACGCGTCAGGTCACCGGCACGCGCGTCGGAATCATCGGACTCGGCCGCATCGGTTCGGCAATTGCCGATCGGCTCAGAGGGTTTCGCTGCGAGATCTCGTACCACAATCGTAACGAGATCGACGGTTCGCCGTATGTCTACGCTGCCGGCCCGAGAGCGCTCGCAGAGAACGTCGACGTGCTGATCATCGCCGCGTCCGGCGGCTCGGGAACTGCGCATCTGGTCGACCGAGCTGTGCTCGAAGCGCTGGGGCCGCAGGGTTATTTGATCAACGTGGCGCGCGGAAGCGTCGTCGACGAGGAAGCGCTGATCGAGTTGCTTGCAGCGGGGCAGCTCGCCGGTGCCGGCCTGGACGTCTTTGCCCACGAACCGAACGTGCCCGACGCTCTGGTGGCGATGGACAACGTGGTGCTGCTGCCGCACGTGGGTAGCGCAACGGTGGAGACCCGCGCCGCGATGGAAGCGCTCACGCTCGAGAACCTCGATCGCTTCCTGGCCGACGGCACCCTCGTCACCCCGGTGACACGATGACCGTCGTCGTCGGCTACTCGCCGACCACCGAAGGAAAAGGCGCACTGCCCTTCGCGTTTCGTGAGGCACTCATGCGCGAAACGGACTTGCTCATCGTGGCCGAGAACGACAGCGCAGGGGAGGCGGACTTCGCTGCCACCGTCGAATCGGCTCGCGAGGAGGCGTCGGCGCTCGGTGTCACGACGAAGATTCACGACAACGAAGCAGGCCGCTCGCATGCCGACAATCTGATCGACCTCTCGTTCGACGAGCAGGCTCAGCTCGTCGTCATCGGCATCCGGCGTCGATCACCCGTCGGAAAATTGTTCATGGGCAGCATCTCTCAGCGCGTCCTCCTCGAGGCACACTGCCCGGTGACGGCCGTCAAGCCACCGGTGGGGTTGCCGCGCTGAGTGCGCGTCATCGGCGGGTCCTGCCGTGTCGAATCACATCGATCACGCAAACGGGGACCTCGCACCGCTTTTATCGACTGCGCGCCCCCGCTATGACCTGATCGGGGGCGCGCAGTCGGTGAAAAGGGCGCTCACTTGCGGTTTCGGGCACGCTCGGCAACTCGATCAGCGGCGCATCACGACCACTCACGCGTCGGCAGTACATCGGTCATGAAGCGGTGCAGTGCCGGGTTGTCGTTGTCCGGCCGCCAGGCTGCGTCGAGCTCGACAGGCCGTTCCTTGACGGTCCGAACCGGCCGAAACACAACACCTTTCGGACGCATGGTCGACGCGGACTCCGGCACCAGTGCCAATCCGATGCCCGAGCGGACGAGGACCAGCATGGTGTGGACCTGGGTCACGTACTGCACGTAGCGCGGGGTGACGCCGACGATGGTGAACGTGCTGATCAGCAGTTCGTGGAAGTACCGCGCATCGACGGGTGAGTACATGATGATCGGCTGCTCGTCGAAGTCCTCCACCGTCAGTTCGGCCTTCTCGGCAAGAGGGTGGTCGTGGGGCATGGCGGCGATCAACGACTCGTGCAGCACCGGCCGCGATGCGATACCCGGCCGCTTGAGTGGTGGCCGGGCCAATCCGAGATCCAGATCGCCGACGGCCAAGGATTCCATCTGCACCGACGAGACCATCTCGCGGAGAACCAGTTTCACGTCGGGGAGTTTGTCGCGTGCGGCGTCGAGCAACTGCGGCAGCACCGCGTGCGCCGATGCGCCGGTGAATCCGACGACGACGGTCCCCAGGTCTCCGGTGGGCACACGTCGCACCGTCAGCAATGCGCCCTCGGCGAGGTCGAGGATGCGTCGAGCCTCGGGAAGGAAGGCCAGGCCCGCGGCGGTCAGGGTGACCGACCGGCTCGTGCGGTCGATGAGCTGAACGCCGACTTCACTTTCGAGCTGTTGAATCTGTCTGCTCAGCGGCGGTTGTGTCATGTGCAGCCGCTCGGCAGCCCGGCCGAAATGCAACTCCTCGGCGACAGCGATGAAGCAGGACAGCCTGTTGAGCGAGAACATCCATTCATTCCTTGCATCGCGCTGGGGGGTTTCGGCGTGTTTCTCGTATGAATCTAGCGCACCTCGTCGAAACCTCGACGATTGACAACCTTCTCTCCGGTAAGAGTAGAGTTGCCGGCGGAGCGGACGCCGAACCTGTCGCAGTCCCTCGCACCCATCGAACGGAGTTGTCGTGTCTCGAGCTGCCCAGGTGCCTGCCACCGCCGTCGAAGACGTCTCGGTGCTGGGTGCGTTGCGCTCACCGAGGCGACTGAAAACCGAGGTTCTTGCTGGGCTGGTGGTGGCGCTGGCCTTGATCCCGGAAGCCATTTCGTTCTCGATCATCGCCGGTGTCGATCCGCGCGTCGGGCTGTTCGCGTCGTTCACGATGGCCGTCACCATCTCCATCGTCGGTGGCCGACCGGCGATGATCTCTGCGGCCACCGGAGCGATCGCCCTGGTTGTCGCCCCGTTGGCCCGTGAATACGGCCTCGACTACCTCATCGCCGCGGTGATCCTCGGCGGAGTCCTGCAGATCGTGTTGAGCGTCCTCGGTGTCGCCAAACTCATGCGGTTCATCCCACGCAGCGTCATGGTCGGATTCGTCAACGCGCTGGCGATCCTGATCTTCACCTCGCAGGTGCCGTACCTGATCGGGGTGCCGTGGTTGGTGTACCCGATGGTCGCGGCCGGACTGCTCGTCATGTTCTTCCTACCGAAGCTCACCACCGTCGTGCCTGCACCTCTGATCGCCATCGTGATACTCACCGCCGTCACTCTCGTCTTCGCGCTGGCCGTCCCGGACGTGGGCGACGAGGGCGAGCTACCGTCCTCGCTGCCGTCGTTCCTGATACCGGACGTGCCCTTCACGTTCGACACGCTGTCGATCATCGCGCCGTTCGCGCTCGCGATCGCTTTGGTCGGTCTGCTCGAATCACTGATGACGGCCAAGCTCGTCGACGACATCACCGATTCGCACTCCGACAAGACTCGTGAGGGATGGGGTCAGGGTGTGGCGAATCTGGTCACCGGGTTCACCGGCGGTATGGGCGGCTGCGCGATGATCGGCCAGACCATGATCAACGTCAAGGTCTCCGGTGCTCGAACCCGTATCTCGACGTTCCTCGCCGGCACCTTCCTGCTGATCCTGGTGGTCGGGCTCGGTGACATCGTCGCGCTCATTCCGATGGCCGCGTTGGTCGCCGTGATGATCATGGTGTCGGTCGGCACCTTCGACTGGCACAGCATTCATCCGAAGACGTTGCGGCGCATGCCCAAGAGCGAAACTCTCGTCATGGTTGTTACGGTCGCTGTCACCGTGGTCACCCACAACCTGGCCTACGGCGTCGTCGTCGGTGTCGTCACCGCGATGGTGCTGTTCGCCAGGAGGGTTGCGCACCTGACCGAGGTGGTCGATGTGGCTCATCCGGACGAGGACACGCGCGTCTACGCGGTGAAGGGTGAGCTGTTCTTCGCGTCGAGCAACGATCTGATCTATCAGTTCGACTACGTCGGAGATCCGAAGAACGTCGTCATCGACATGTCCGAGTCGCACATCTGGGACGCCTCGACCGTGGCGACTCTCGACGCCATCACCACCAAGTACGCGGCGAAGGGCAAGACGGTGAAGATCGTCGGTATGAACGCGCCGTCGGTCGAGCGGCACGATCGTCTCAGTGGAAACCTGGGCGGCGAGCACTGACTAGGGTGGACGCTCGGGCGAGGAGAGGCGGCACATGGCAGACGACGGCACACACATGCAGATCGGACAGGTGGCTCAACGCACCGAGCTGTCCATCCGCACGGTTCGTCATTACGACGACGTCGGCCTGGTCACCCCCTCTGCTCGCTCGGCCGGTGGTTTTCGGCTGTACACCGAGACCGACGTCGAGCGTCTGCTCGTCATCCGCCGGATGAAGCCGCTCGACTTCACCCTGGCCGAGATGAAACAGCTCCTGGAATCCCTCGACATCCTCGGAGACGAGAACGCGGCCGACGACGCGAGGTCGTCGGCCGCGGCCTTCGTTCGGGAATGTCATACCAAGGCCGAGGACAGCTGCCGCACGCTGCGGCGGCAGCTCGCCTACGCCGAGGAGCTGACCGAGGTGCTGTCGACTCGCGGAGCAGCAGTCCGGAGCGAGTAGGTTCGGCTCTAGCGGCCGAAGCTACTGCATCCGGGTCGAACCGGAATTCCCGCGAGGCGGTCGTCCAACCACGCGAACGCAGCGGGAGCTCCGGTGCCGGCCACGATGCTGTGTTCACCCAGGTATTCCTCGAGGCGGACGTCGGCTCCGCGTGAACACCACTTGTCGAACACGGTCTCCGGACCTTCCTTCGGAATCCAGAACTCCTGCTGTCCGTGATATATGAACACCGGTGCCGTCGGAGTTCCGCCGTCTCCCAACCGATTCCGATCGGCAACCGCGAGCGCCAGCGGTGAATTGAACGCATCGGGAGTGATGGACAGTGACTCGATACGGATCGGAGCAACAATCCCGAACGGAGCGATCCCGACGATGCACAGGTCCTTCGACGCCTGTGCGAGCCGCCACCCGTCGTCGTTGTAGAGCGAGAGCATCTCGGGGTACTCGCGCGCAACGCCCATCGCTGCCGCGAGGAACACCGCCGACGCGGCGTTGCCGTTCATGGACTGACGGAGCAGCGCGAAGTCGGTGGGCGTTCCGCCGAACGCTGCGCCGACGATGTTCAGTTCGGGGGCGTAGGCCGGAGCCTCCTGCACGGCCCAGCCCGATGCGATCGCCCCACCCGAATAGCCCGTGATGCCCAGGGGCGCAGTCGGATCGAGGCCGATCGCGGCGGTCGTGACCGCTCCGCGCAGACCGTCGAGTACGGCATGTGCCGCCATCGGTCCGACGGCGTACGCATGGCGCGGCCCCTGATGGTCGGTGACGACGACGGCGTAGCCCCGCGCCAGAAGCAGCTGCACGGGTGCCAATTCCGGAGCGATGCCGCGTTGCATGGTCCACGATGGCTCGCACGTGGCACCGAGCGAATCGATGGCCATGTTGTAGGCGACAACAGGGCGCGGACCGGGCGAGGTCCAGGGCGCGGTCGGGACGATGACGCTGGTGACGATGGCAGCGGGGCGGTCCTTCGCGTCGGTCGAGGCGACCAGCAGTTGGGTGGTGGTGACCGGGGTGACAAGTGGTCCGACGGTGACGCTGCGGGTCCGTAGAACTGTTCCGGGAGCAGTTGTTTCGTATCCGGGCGGCGGCACGACCCACGGATCGTCGAGTGGTGTCGCGGCGATCGATTCGGCGGTGCGCGGCGGATTCTGGAAATCGCCGAGTGGATCGGCAGCCGCCGACCATTGCCCGCCCGACACCACCAGTGACACCGCAGCGACCACCGCCGCATACCGACGGCCGAACTTCGCGTACTTCCCCATCGAGACCCCCCGGTCGACGTTCCGGATCGTTACCGGAGCTATTCACACGACTCTAGGGGCCGGAACCATCCACAGGGGCCGAACGCACAATTTGCTCGGATCGGGCGGGGGGACCGGCTACCCGGCACGACAGGCCGGCCTGGCGTACCGGGCAGCAGCCGTTCCACGCGCGACTTTGGTGCGGCTACGCCACCGCGTCACCGAGAAGACGCGCTCTAGCCGTCGACGACGACCGGAACGATGAGGGGCTGACGGCCCAGGGTCTGCTTGGCCCAGCGCGCCGACTCCTGCACGATGCGCTTTTCGATGTGCTCGCGGGAGGCCACGTTCACGTCGCTCTCGCGGGTGAGGGTCTTGCCGATCGCCTTGGCCAACGAGTCGAAAGCGTTGGCCTCGTGCGCGAATCCGCGTCCGATGAAGTCGACGTCGTCGACCAGCAGGCCGGTATCGGGATCGACGATGGCGATGACGGTCAGGACGCCCTCGTTGGCGAGCAGCCGGCGCTCGGCCAACGAATCCTCGGTCACCCCACCGACGGCACTGCCGTCGACGTAGATCAGTTCGATGGGGACACTTCCGGTGATCTGTGCGACGCCGTCGAACAGGTCGATGACGCTTCCGTTCTCGGCGATCAGCACACGATCACGCGGTACGCCGGTCCTGATCGCGAGATCGGCATTGGCGCGTAGGTGTCGCGCTTCACCGTGGACGGGAAGCACATTGGCGGGTTCGAGGATGTTGTAGCAGTAGACGAGCTCGCCTGCGCTGGCGTGGCCGGAGACGTGCACCTTGGCATTTCCCTTGTGCACCACGCGTGCACCCTTCTCGACGAGACCGTTGATGACCCGGTAGATCGCGTTCTCGTTACCGGGGATCAAGCTGCTGGCCATCAGTACGGTGTCGCCGTCGCCCACCTTGATCTGGTGTTCGCCCGACGCCATCCGCGAGAGGGCGGCAAGGGGCTCGCCCTGCGATCCGGTGCAGATCAGCGTGATCTTGTGCGCCGGAAGCCGGTTGAGCTTCGGCAGATCGACCACGAGCCCGTCGGGTACGTCGAGGTAGCTCAGATCGGTGGCGATCTTCATGTTGCGCACCATCGATCGCCCCACGAACGCAACCTTGCGGCCCTGCGCATGCGCGGCGTCGAGCACCTGCTGAATGCGGTGGACGTGACTGGCGAAGCTCGAGACGATCACGCGTCCCGACGTTTCGCGGAACACCTTCTCGATGGCCGGGACCAGATCGCGTTCGGAGACCATGAACCCGGGAACCTCGGCGTTGGTCGAGTCGACGAGGAGAAGATCGAGCCCTTCCTCGCCGAGGCGCGCGAAGCTACGCAGGTCGGTGATGCGACCGTCGAGCGGGAACTGATCCATCTTGAAATCGCCGGTGTGCAGCACCAGGCCTGCGTCGGTACGGATGGCGATGGCGAGGCCGTCGGGGATCGAATGGTTGACGGCGACGAACTCGAGCTCGAACGGGCCTTCCTGACGCGTCTGCCCCGCTTCGACCTCGATCAGCGTCGTCGAGACCTTGAACTCGTCGAACTTGGCGGCCAGGAAATGAAGCGTCAGCCGCGACGCGATGACGGGAATGTCACCGCGCTCGCGCAGCAGGTACGGGACGCCGCCGATGTGGTCCTCGTGCCCGTGCGTCAGGACGATCGCCACGACGTCGTCGAGGCGGTCCCGGATGCAACTCCAGTCGGGCAGGATGACGTCGACGCCGGGCTGGTGCTCCTCGGGGAACAACACACCACAGTCGACGATGAGCAGTTTTCCGTCGAACTCGAACACGGTCATGTTCCGACCGATCTCGCCCAGACCGCCGGTTGCGATCACGCGAAGGTGCCCGGCCTGGAGTGCGGAAGAGGCTCGCTTTCTCGGAGCGGCGGGGGATTTCCGGTTACGTGGTGATCGCGACATGCGTCCAACGCTACGGGTGGGTCTCGACCTGCGTCGACCCCGGTCCGCACACCAACGGTTGCGCACGCGCGGAGGCGCAGTCTTCGACCATTTTCGGGCGATCGTGATTCGGACGTGCGGTTGGGGTGGTAGACGTCGAGCATGCGCTCACTGGTGATCACACAGAACATCACTGTCGACGGAGTCATCGAGGCGACCGACGACTGGTTCGCTCGGGCAGGCGGGGACCCCGAGCTCGACGCGGCGCTGGCCGCGCAGAGAGACGAGTCGGATGGATTCTTGGTGGGGCGCTCGACCTTCGAGAGTATGCGCGACTACTGGGGTCCGAAAACCGATGACACAACCGGTGTGACCGATCACCTGAACCGCGTCGCGAAGTACGTCGTGTCCTCGACGCTGACAGACCCCGGGTGGGTGAACTCGACCGTGCTGTCCGGCCGACTGATCGACGAGGTCACGAGGATCAAGAATTCGAGCGGATCGGACATCGTCTGCACGGGGAGTATCACCCTGTGTCGGGAGTTGATCGCGTTGGACCTCGTGGACGAATACCGGTTGTTCCAGTTCCCTTACGTGCGCGGGCACGGCGAACGATTGTTCGACGGAACTCCGTCGCAGTGGTTGCGCCTCCTGGAGTGCAGAGCATTTCCGTCGGGGGCGTCCCTGGTGCGGTACGCGGCCCGTCGTTGACCTCTGGCGGGTCGACTCGATTCCATTGCGGAATCGCGCGTCATCACTTTAAAGTGATGACGCGCGTCATCGGATGCCGCGCCCGTGGGAGGGTCAGTCGATATGCAGATGCACAGTGTGGTCATCATCGGCAGCGGCTTCGGTGGCCAGTGCGCCGCCAAGGCCTTGCTCGATCGCGGGATCGACGACTTCGTCATTCTCGAGAGGCGTCCTTTCCTCGGCGGCACGTGGAAGCAGAACCGCTACCCGGGCGCGGCCGTCGACGTGCAGAGTCCGCTGTACTCGATCGCCTCCGAGCCGTTCGAGTGGTCGCGCATGTTCGCCGAACGCGAGGAACTGGAGCGATACACCGACCACGTGCTCGAATCGAACGGTCTGCCGGCTCGTACGCATGTCGACACCGACGTCCGGAAGATCGAATGGGCGGGAGACCACTGGACCATCACCACCTCGCGGGGTGACTACGCGGCGAAGTTCGTCGTCAACGCGTCGGGACCACTCAGTACACCCGTCGTACCGCCGTTCCCCGGGCGAGAGAAGTTCCAGGGCACCCAGTTCCACACCAACGACTGGCACACCGAGTGCGACCACGCCGGCAAGAGAGTGGCGATCGTAGGCAGCGGTGCCAGCGCCGCACAGGTGATCCCCGCGATCCAACCCGACGTGGAGCAGCTGCACGTCTTTCAGCGCACCCCGCATTGGGTGATGCCGCGCCACGATCGTGAATTCACGGCGATCCAGCGAAAGCTGTTGCGCATCGAACCGATTCGAAGGGCGGTTCGCGCCGGCATCTACTGGACGCTCGAGACCCGAATCATCGGGTTCAAGTACTCGCGGCGAATGCTCAAAGCCGTAGCCCAGCGAACTGCTCTGAAACACATCGAGTCTCAGGTTCCGGATACCGAACTTCGGGCCAAGGTCACCCCGGACTTCACCATCGGTTGCAAGCGAGTGCTGCTGTCCAACACGCTCTATCCGGCACTCGGGAAATCGAACGTCACTCTGCACGACAGGAACGACGGTATCGCCGAGATCACCGAAACCGGAATCGTCACCACCACCGGCGAACACGTCGACGTCGATCTGCTGGTGTGGTCCACCGGATACGACGCCACCGACGGCGTCATCTCGTACCCGGTGATCGGCCGCGACGGCCGGGCCCTGTCCGAGGTCTGGGATCCGTACCCGCGCGCCTACCTCGGCACCACGATTCCCGGCTTTCCCAATCTCTTCGTCGTCACCGGACCGAACACCGGTATCGGTCACACCTCCGCCATCTTCCTCATCGAGGCGCAGATGGAGTACATCGTGCGGGCGATCGACGCCGTCAGGCACAGTGGGGCACTGGCGATCGAGGTCACTGCAGATGCAGAACAGGCCTACACCGACAAGATTCACCGCGAGATGGAGGGCACCGTCTGGAAGGACGGCGGCTGCCACAGCTGGTATCAGTCCAAATCCGGGCACGTCGTGGCGATGTTCCCCGGCTTCAGCTTCACCTTCCGCCGGTGGGCCAAGCGATTTCGTCCGCAGGAACACCACATTCACTTCTCGCCCACCGAGGCGACTGCGAAAGACGAGGTGTCGGCATGAAGGATCACTCGGGCCAGGTAGCGCTGATCACGGGAGCGGCAGGCGGCATCGGTTCCGCCGTTGCGTCGGCGCTGCATCGACGCGGTGCGTCGATCGTCCTCGTCGACATGAAATCGACCGACCTCGAGTCCGTGGCGGCGAAACTGGGCAACCAGCGCGTGGCGATCGCCTACGCCGACGTCACCGTGCGGGAGCAGCTCGACGCGGCCGTCGCCACCGCGATCGAGACCTTCGGCACGCTCGACATCGTGATGGCCAACGCCGGAATCTCCAGCGGTGCACAGGCATCGACCATACGGTCCGTCGAAGACGGAGTTTTCGAGCGCGTCATCGGCGTCAACCTGATCGGCGTGTGGAACACGGTGCGTGCCGCCCTCCCACACATCGTCGAGTCCGGCGGCTACGTATTGATCACCTCGTCCACGTACGCGTACCTCAACGGCCTGGCGAATGCACCGTACGCGGCATCGAAGGCAGCGGTCGAACAGCTCGGGCGTGCTCTGCGCGCGGAACTTGCGGGCACGAAAGCGACAGCGGGAGTGCTGTATCCGGGATGGGTCGCGACGCCGATCGCCGAGGTCGCATTCGGCGGCGACGACGTCGCGACAGCCATGATCGACCGCGCCTTCCCCACGCCGCTGCTCCGCCCGATCACCCCGGACAAGCTCGCCCGGGTGGCCGTTCGAGGGATCGGACGAAGAGCTGCGCGCATCGCCGTACCCGGTCGCTGGATTCCGATCTCGATACTGCGCGGCATCGTGAACCCGATCATGGACGCCACGATGGAGCGGGACGCCGAATTGATCCGTCTGACTGCCGAACTGGATGCCCGACGGTCATGAGCTCGGTGTCCGAAGCGGCCGGTCGGGCCTACGGCGGTGAGAGTGCCGCCGACCGCGACGACCGACGGCGGCGGCAACTGCTGGACGCCGGACTGCGGGTGTTCGGCAGCGTCGGATACCGAGCGGCCACCGTGCGCGGACTGTGCCGCGAGGCCAAGATCGCCGACCGGCACTTCTATCAGTACTTCGACAAGACCGAGGATCTCCTGCTCGCCGTGTACGCGGAATGCATTGCACACCTGACCGACTCGGTGTCCGACACGATGGCGGATATCGATTCCGACGGCGACCTCAGAGCCGCCGCCGAACAGTTGCTCGATCCCTTCTTTCGGGTCGTCGAGGACCCACACCTGGCCCGGGTGGTGTGGATGGAGGTGCTCGGGGTCAGTCCTCGTGTGGAGCAGACGTATCTGACGGTGATGCAGCAATTCGGGACGCTGTTGCTCGGTTACCTCCGCACGTTCGCGGGCGACGTGGAGTCGGGGCCCGATGTGGATATCGACCTGCTCGCCACCGCCGCGATCGGCGGCATCAGCCACACCGCAATGACCTGGTACCAGAGCGGTTACGCCGCGGAACGACGCATCGTCGTCGCCACCATCGCGACCATGCTCGCCAATATCGTCGCCCCGTTGACGAACACCGACTCTGCCGAGCGGTAGCTCTACTGCACCGGCACAACTCTTTTCAGGAACGCGAGCTGCTCGTCGACGATGGTGGGGAACAACGGTTGCACATAGGGATCGAAGTGTCCGCCCTTGTGGATGTGCACGGTGGCGTCGGGAATTCTCGCTGCGACCTTCACGGTGACGTACGCCGGTGTGACCACGTCGTCGGACATGATCTGCAACAGCACCGGGCATCGGATGGACGACGCGGTGCGGCTGGGTGAGTACAGCCCGATGCGCAGGAGTATCCGTGCGGCAACGTTTTCCGGGTAGTCGCCCTCGCTCAGGCCTGATTCGAGGAGGAGTCGGTCGCGTCCGGGAACGGCGTCGGGTGAGGTCATGACAGCCAGGTCACCGGGATTGCCGACCGAGTCCACGTATCGGGGTGATCGTCCGCGCAGTGCGCGGATCCGGTCGATCACCGCTGACGGGGCCAGCTGGAGAGTGCGCCGAAGCCCGGTCGCGCGCACGGCCGCGATTCCGTCCACGTGTGGGATCTGGGCGATGACGGCCGCGAAGTTCTCGCCTGCGCCGGCCCGAGTGAGCACGTGTCCGCCTGCGAAGGAAGTACCCCAACCGACGATGCGATCCGAGTCGACGCCCTCGAGTGTTCGTGCGTAGGCGACGGCGTTGCGCCAGTCGACGAGTTGCTTGCCGATGTCGAGCAGCTGTCGCGGCTCCCCGTCGCTGTCACCGAAGTGCCGGTAGTCGAAGACGAGAACGGTGTAACCGGCGCGGGCGAAGACCTCTGCGTAGGCGAAGAGGCGAATGACGCGTGGGGTGCCGAAGCCGTGGGCCATGACGACGGCAGGGGTATCCCCGCTGGTTTCGGCGGGTCGGTACACCGCGACGGCGCAACGGACCCCTTCCGAGTCGAACCATTCGTCGGTTCGGGTGTATCGGCTCTGGTTGTCGGCACTCATGTCGGTCGTCCCTTTTTCGGATTCTTGATCGGCATTCAAGAAGCTAGCAGCCTCTTGAATGTCGATCAAGATAGGATCGTGGAATGCCGCGCAACCGTCGACCCGTCGATCGCGCCGAGAAGCGTTCCGAGATCGTGAACGCAGCTCGGTCGCTGTTCGTCGACGACGGTTACGAGCACACCCCGATGGGGCGGATCGCCACCGCTGCCGGAGTGACGACCAATACGATCTATTGGTACTTCGGTGACAAGGACGAGCTACTGGTCGGCGTGCTGGACGAGATCCATGCCGACGCACTGAGCCGGTTCGTTGCCCTCGCCGACAAGTCGGTGACCGAGCAGGTTCTCTGGGTCGTGGACGAGCTGGAGAAATATCACCGACTGGTCGACACGGTCCACTCGCGCACTTCGGTCTCGGCCTGTATAGAAAAGTGGCACAATGACTTCCATGCGCTGTGGGAGCAGTGGATAGCCGTCGAGCTGCGCAACGACGGGGTCGCCGACACCGACATCGAACCGGCGACCCGCATGATCGTCTTCGTCATCGAGGCCATGTTGACACACCCGCAGGACGAGGCATCGAAACGGACGATGATCGATCTGCTGTTCCGCAAGGTCGGTGCTTCGAGCTGACCTAGTCGTGGACGGTCGTGCGATTTCGGCCGAGGTTCTTCGATTCGTACAGCGCCCGATCGGCTCGGCCGAGAGTGGTGCGGGCGGACTCGGTGCCCTGCCTACCCGCCACTCCCACCGAGATCGTCAGATCCGACGGTAGCTCGGCCCGGACGCAGTCGACGGCGGCGCTCAACTCGGCGACCGAGCCCGACGTGCACAGCACCGTGAACTCGTCGCCGCCGGAGCGGCTGAGCAGGTACTGCCGAGGCAGGCACGTGCGGAGAGCGGACGAGACGAGCTCGAGTGCGTGATCGCCTGCCGCGTGCCCGAAGTCGTCGTTGATCACCTTGAACCGATCGATGTCCACGACAGCGATCGCATCGATTCTCGAACTGCCTCTGGTGCCGGGCCGCGCATCCAGTTCACGGCTGAGGCGTCGCTGATTCGAGAGCCCGGTGAGGTGGTCGATCTCGGAGTTCGACGCCACGCTCTGTACCCACGCCGCAGAAATGGCGATCGCGATCAACACGAGCTCGGCGTTGATCACCAGCGCAGGATCGATCTCTCCCACCACGATGCCCAGATACGCGATGTAGAGCGCATTGAGCACGGTCGTCCGACGTGCGACGCGATGAGGAAGCACGATGAAGGCGGGCGTCACCAGCAGCAGTTGCAGAAAGATTCCCGACAGTGCGACGGTGTGCCCGCCCGCTGCGGTGCAGAACAGCGCGATACTGGTCAGTCCCGACAGGTGCATCATCAGATACAGGCGACGGGAGAGCACCGGTGCCGCGGCGATCATGTACACGCCCAGTCCGCACCACGACACCGCAAGTGCGAGCAGGATCGGAGCGGCCCGAGGACCTTCTGTCGCGATCGAGGTGACACCGACAAGGCCGCTGACCAGACAGTTGACTCCGGACGTGCGAGCCACCGAGGCAGGGGAATACTGCCAGCCACTGTTCACAGGACTAACCTCTCGCACAGATCCCCACGACCTCGGGCGAGTTTAGCGCTGTGCGGGTGCAGGGACTCGCGTTACCAGCGCGGGCAGGTGTTCTGGAAGCTCGGATCGATGCTCTGCATGTATCCGGTGTCGTCGCGATCCCGGATTCCGCAATCGAGGTACTGCTGATGCAGCGCCGCCAGAGCATCCTCGTCGATCTCGACGCCCAGACCCGGGGCCGTGGGAACGGCCACTGCCCCGTCGACGAAGTTCAGGACACCCGGGACGATGACATCCTCGTCCTTCCACGGCCAGTGAGTGTCGCAGGCGTAGGTGAGGTTGGGCGTTGCCGCGGCGAGGTGCACCATCGCGGCCAGGCTGATGCCGAGGTGGCTGTTGGAGTGCATCGACAAGCCCATCTCGAAGGTCTCGCAGATTCCGGCGAGCAGCCTCGAACGCTGCAGACCTCCCCAGTAGTGGTGGTCGGACAGCACCACCTGAACCGAGTCCTTCTGTACGGCCGGCTTCAGGTGATCGAATGCGACGACGCACATGTTGGTCGCCAGTGGCATCTTCGCCTCCCGCGCGACTTCTGCCATACCCTCCAGCCCCGGAGTCGGGTCTTCCAGATATTGGACGATGCCGTCGAGTTCGGCCGCGACGCGGATGGACGTGTCGACCGTCCACGCCGCGTTGGGGTCGAGCCGAAGCGGCAGCTCGGGGAACGCTTCCCGTAGTGCCTTGATTCCGGCTATCTCTTCGTCGGGCGGAAAGACACCACCCTTGACCTTGATGGCCTCGAAGCCGTACTCGTCGATCATCTTTCGGGCCTGCCGTACCAGACCAGCAGGGTCGACGGCCTCACCCCACGAATCCGGTCGTCCACCGGGATGCGCTGCCCACTTGTAGAACAGATACGCACTGAACGGAACCGAATCGCGAACCTTCCCGCCGAGCAGATCCGACACCGGCCGACCGAGCACTTTCCCCTGCACGTCCAGGCAGGCGATCTCGAACGGTGAGAACACTCGGTCGGTGGTGCTGGCAGTGGTGATCATTCCTGCCACGCCGTCTCCGCCGGTGATCGACAGCGTCCCCAGCACGGTGTCGACAGCGTCTCGAACGGCGTTGAGTGCGAACACATCCAGGCCGGTGATGGCCTGCGCGGCCGCGTCGAGTCGGGCGAGATGCGCAGTGTCGGCGTAGGTCTCACCGAGGCCGACGACACCGGCATCGGTGTCGAGCTGAATGATCGCGCGCAGTGCGTAGGGCTGGTGCACGCCGACGGTGTTGAGCAACGGAGGATCGACGAAGGCGATCGGGGTGATCCGAGCGCCGGTGATCAGGACCGGATCCTGCATCAGTGCACCGCGAGCTCGTCGGCCAACACGGCCCGGCCGGCGGCGACGATCGCGGTCAGTTCCTCGAGGTGCGGGGCACTGATGTCCACCAGTGGCGGACGAACCGGTCCTGCCTCGATCCCTTCCATCGTCACGCCCGCCTTGATGAGAGAGACGGCGTAGCCGGGAACCTTGTCGCGCAGGCGAACCAGCGGGTGGAAGAACTCGCGAAGCAGTGCGGCAGTGAGCTCGTCGTTGCCGCTGTCGAGCGAACGATAGAACGCCAGGGCCAGTTCGGGTGCGAACGCGAACGTCGCGGACGAGTACAGCGTGACCCCGATCGCGCGGTACGCCTGCTGCGAGACCTCCGCGGTGGGCAGACCGTTGAAGAACTGGAAAGACTTGCCCGACGGTTCCAGGGCGTCCAACACCGCGCGGACGATGCGGCCGACCTGGTCGAGATCTCCTGTGCCGTCCTTGAATCCGACGACGGTGGGCAACTGCGCCACCTCGACTGCCGAGTCCTCGGTGAAGCGGGCGTTGCCGCGGTTGTAGACGATCAACGGCAGATCCGACGCGGCGGCAACGGCCTTGGTGTAGTTGACCAGGCCGGCCTGCGGCATCGTCACCAGGTAGGGCGGGAGCAGCAGGATGCCGTCAGCACCGTTCGACTTCGCGCTCGCCGCGAATGCTTTTGCCTGGGCGACGGATCCGCCTGCACCGGCGTAGACCGGCACGCGACCCGCGACGACGTCGACTGCGGTGCGCACGATCTTGCCGAACTCCTCGGTTTCGAGGGCGTGGAATTCGCCGGTGCCGCAGGCGATGAACACTCCACCGGGTCCGGCGTCGACACCCTTCGCGATATGAGCGGCCAGCAGGTCGTAATCGACCTCGCCGGAGGCGGTGAACGGGGTGACGGGGAAGAACAGGACTCCGTCGAGCATGGTGGTCTCCTCGAGAATTGGGTGGGGTGTGTCAGTCTTGGGTGAGCCGGCCGTCGATGCGGCGGAAGATCCCGTCGGGATTGCCGTCGGCAATTGCGCTGGGCAGCAGGGAAGTCGGTACGTCCTGGTAGGAGACAGGACGCAGGAAGCGTTCGATGGCGAGCGATCCGACCGATGTCGTGCGGGAGTTGGACGTGGCGGGGAAGGGGCCGCCGTGCACCATCGCGTGGCCGACCTCGACGCCGGTGGGCCATCCGTCGAACAGGATGCGCCCGGCCTTGAGTTCGAGAACCGAGAGGAGCTTGCCTGCCTCGGCATGATCGGACTCGTCGGCGTGCACGGTCGCGGTCAGCTGGCCTTCGAGCAGCGCGGCGACATCCCGGACCTGCTGTGCATCGGTGCAGCGAACGATGAGGCTCGACGCGCCGAAGACCTCGGCCTGCGCGGCCTCGGAGGTGAGGAACGTGTCGGCGTCGGTGTCGAACAGTGCTGCGCGGCAGGCATTCGGAGCGTCCGTTTCGGTACCACGGGCGATCTCGGTGACCGAACCGGACAGCGTGGCGACACCGTCCGCGTAACTCGACGCGATGTTCGGGGTCAACATCGTGGTGGGGGTCGATTCCTGCACCGCTGTGGTGGCCGCGTCGGTGAAGGACTGCAGGCCTGGGCCGTCGACGGCGATCACGAGGCCGGGGTTGGTGCAGAACTGCCCCGAGCCCATCGTGAGCGATGCGACGAAGGCGCGGCCGAGTTCGGCCCCGCGGGAGGCGAGTGCGCCGTCCATGACGAACACCGGGTTGATGGAACTCATCTCCGCGTACACCGGGATGGGCTCGCGACGACCGGCCGCTGCGGCCACGAGGGCCGTTCCACCCGAACGGGATCCGGTGAATCCGACGGCCTTGATGCGCGGATCGGTCACCAGAGCGGTACCGAGTCCGCGGCCGGAGCCGAACAGGAGTGAGAATGTGCCCGAGGGCATTCCGGTGGAGGCCACAGCGTCGGCGATTGCTCGACCGACCAGCTCGGACGTTCCGGGATGGGCATCGTGTGCCTTGACCACCACGGGGCATCCGGCCGCGAGGGCAGAAGCGGTGTCGCCGCCGGCGACGGAGAAGGCGAGCGGGAAGTTGCTGGCCCCGAACACTGCAACCGGGCCCAACGGAATCTGCCGCTGGCGGATGTCGGGGCGGGGCAGTGGCGTGCGCTCGGGCAGTGCCGGATCGATGCGGGCACCGTTCCAACTGCCCTCGCGCAGAACCGAAGCGAACAGGCGCAGCTGTCCGGTGGTGCGGCCGACCTCGCCGGTGATGCGCGCCAGCGGGAGTCCTGACTCGGCAACGGTGCGCTCGATCAGAGTGTCGCCGAGGGCGGCGATGTTGTCGGCGATGGTCTCGAGGAACTGAGCGCGGGTCTCCGAGGACGTGGCGCGGTAGTCGGCGAACGCCTCGGCGGCTGCGGCACAGGCCTTCTCGACGTCGGTGTCGTTGCCGTGACCGTAGGCGGGTTCGAGATCCTCGCCGGTGCTTGGGTCGACTCCGTGAATCTGCGTGCCGGCACCGAAGACCGGGACGCCGGCGATGAGCATCCGGCCGGTGAGGTTGGTGGACTGTGTCGTCGACGCTGTCATGGGGTGACTCCTAGGGCTGTGGTGCGGTACGTGCGCTGACACCAGGGCGTGACCTGGCTCATAGATCACCACGCTAGAAGGCCGATCGATACATGTCCAAGTCGAAAAAAGTCGCATTTGATTCAGTCTCGGTATCAATGTTGCTGCCAGGCCCGATGAGCACCGGCTGGAGTTGCCGATACCTCTACTGCATCGGTCGATGCGTAGATGGTCTTGGACATGCATCGATCCGCGGCCCTAGTGTTTCCTGTGAGCAGAGTCACCGGAAGTATGTGAGGAAAGGTCGGACATGAGCGTCCACACCAGCACCCCCGTCGTCAGCGAGATGCGCGTCATACCCATCGCGGGCCACGACGACATGCTGCTCAATCTCAGCGGTGCGCATGCACCGTACTTCACTCGCAATCTGGTGGTGCTCACCGACTCGGACGGGCGCACCGGCGTCGGCGAAGTGCCGGGAGGAGAGGCGATTCGGCAGACTCTCGAGGATGCGCGCGTGCTGGTCGAGGGCAAGGGCGTCGGCCACTACAACGCGATTCTCGCCGAGATGCGTCGCGCGTTCGCCGATCGGGATTCCGGTGGCCGCGGGGCGCAGACGTTCGATCTGCGGATTGCGATCCATGCGGTGACCGCAGTGGAATCGGCGCTGTTGGATCTGCTCGGACAGCACCTCGGTGTCAGTGTCGCAGCACTGTTGGGGGACGGGCAGCAGCGCGAGAAGGTGCAGGCTCTGGGCTACCTGTTCTTCGTCGCCGACCGGAACAAGACCGACCTCGCCTACCGCGGTGCGGACGACGAGGCCGCCGGAGCCGACGACTGGATGCGCATCCGGCACGAGGAGGCCATGGATCCCGAGTCGATCGTGCGCCTTGCCGAGGCCGCGCAGGCGCGGTACGGATTCCAGGACTTCAAGCTCAAGGGTGGAGCGCTGCCGGCGGCCGAGGAAGCCGCTGCGGTACGTGCCCTTGCCGAACGGTTCCCGGAGGCGCGAATCACGTTGGATCCCAACGGCGGGTGGTTGCTGAAGGATGCGATCGAGACCTGCCGCGGACTGCGCGATGTGCTCGCCTACGCCGAGGATCCCGTGGGACCCGAGGGCGGCTTCTCCGGACGCGAGGTGATGACGGAGTTCAAGCGCGCCACCGGGCTACAGACAGCGACCAACATGATCGCCACCGACTGGCGCGAGATGGGCCACACCATCCGGTCCGGTGCAGTGGACATTCCGTTGGCCGACCCGCACTTCTGGACGATGGCCGGTTCGGTGCGCGTAGCGCAGCTGTGCGACGCCTGGGGCCTGACGTGGGGTTCGCACTCCAACAATCACTTCGACGTCTCACTGGCCATGTTCACCCATGTCGCCGCAGCCGCTCCTGGCACGATCACCGCCATCGACACTCACTGGATCTGGCAGGACGGGCAACGAGTCACCAAGGAGCCGTTCACCATCGAGGACGGCTACCTCACCGTCCCCGACAAGCCCGGCCTCGGAGTGGAACTCGACTTCGAACGGATCGACGCGGCACACGAGCTGTACCAGAAGGAGGGGCTCGGTGCCCGCGACGACGCCATCGGCATGCAGTACCTGATCGAGGGATGGACGTTCGACAGCAAGCGACCGGCTCTGGTGCGATGAAGATCGTCGTCGGCGATCGAAATGTGCTGCCGCACCGCGAGCAGTTCGAGGCCGGGCTACCCGTCGGCACCGAGGTCGTCTGGTGTGTTCCGTTCGACGAGAGTCGCGTCGTCGAGGAGCTTGCCGATGCGGACGTGTACGTCGGCGGCAAGTTCAGTGCGGCCATGGGTGCCGCTGCGCCGAGGCTGCGGATGGTGCACGTTGCCGGCGCGGGAACGGACAATGTCGACCGCTCCGGATTGAGGCGCGATGCGCAGGTGTGCAACACCTTTCACCACGAGCAGTCGATCGCCGAGTACGTCGTGTCGGCGACGGTGATGCTGCGGCGACAGTTCCTGCAGCAGGACCGCGCACTCCGCTCGGGAGTGTTCGCCACCTCGGTCTACGACCCGAGAATCGCGCAACCACTCTCGCTGAGCGGTGCTCGTATCGGATTCGTCGGTTTCGGGCACATCGGTAGGCGGACGTGGCAGTTGTTCCGGACCTACGGGGCGGTGGGGGCAGCGGTCACCGGTAGTGGACACGCACCGGACGAGGGTCTCGAATGGCACTCCACGACAGATGATCTGGGGAAGCTGGCCGACTTCGCCGATGTCCTTGTGGTCTCTGCACCGCTGAACGAGCACACCCGCGGCATGATCGGTGCCGACGAACTGGGAAGGCTCGGCACCGACGGGGTACTCGTCAATGTCGGGCGCGGTCCCCTGGTGCAGGAACAGCCGCTGTTCGACGCGTTGTCACGCAAACGGATTGCCGCGGCCGCGATCGACGTCTGGTACCGCTACCCGGGTCCCGACGGGGTGGGAGAGCCGAGCTCGTTGCCCTTCCGCGATCTCGACAACGTGCTGATGACACCCCACTCGTCGGGCGTCACGCATCACACGTTCGTCGGCCGGGTTGCCGACATCGCGTCGAACATCGATGCACTGGCGGCATCGATCCGCCGGTAAACGGTGTTGGACGCGTATTGCGGGTCGAAATATGCTGTGAAGCAACGTAATCGACGATTTCAGGAGTTGCAGATGACCGTAGACGTCGACAAGCCCACCAGCGGACTCTCTGCCCCGAATGCAGCGATCACGGCGCTGGCCCCCGGGGCCGCGAGCATCGACCGCATCGCCGAGGTGACGCTGTCCTCGATCGTGCTACCACTGAAGAATCCGATCAGCGACGCCAAGGTGCTCACCGGTCGGCAGAAGGCGATGACCGAGGTGGTCTTCCTGTTCGCCGAGATTCGTACCGAACAGGGCCATGAGGGAATCGGTTTCGGATACTCCAAGCGCGCCGGCGGACCCGCCCAGTTCGCACATGCCCAGGAGATCGCCCCGGTTCTCATCGGAGAAGATCCGAACGACATCGGCAAGATCTGGACCAAGTTGGTGTGGGCCGGTGCCTCGGTGGGCCGCAGTGGCGTTGCCACGCAGGCGATTGCCGCGATCGACATCGCGCTGTGGGATCTCAAGGCCAAGCGCGCCGGGTTGCCGCTGGCCAAGCTGATCGGCTCGGCGCGTGATTCGGTGCAGACGTACAACACTTCCGGCGGATTTCTGCACACTCCGATCGAGGAGGTCATGGAGAACGCCGCTATCTCCCTCGCAAACGGAATCGGGGGTATCAAACTGAAGGTGGGACAGCCGGATTGGCGTACCGACATCGCCCGCGTCACTGCGGTGCGTGAGTTTCTCGGCGACGATGTTCCGCTGATGGTCGACGCCAACCAGCAGTGGGATCGGCCGACAGCGCAACGTATGGGGCGAATCCTGGAGCAGTTCGACCTCGTCTGGATCGAGGAGCCCCTCGATGCCTACGACGCCGAGGGGCATGCGCAGCTCGCCCGCAGCCTCGACACCTCGATCGCGACGGGCGAGATGCTGGCCAGCGTCGGCGAGCACGTCCGCCTCATCGAGGCCGGTTCGGTGGACATCCTGCAGCCCGACGCACCCCGCATCGGCGGAATCACTCAGTTCCTGAAATTGGCCTCGCTGGCCGAGCACCACAACCTGCAACTGGCGCCGCACTTCGCGATGGAGATCCACCTGCACCTCGCGGCGGTGTACCCCCTGCAGACCTGGGTGGAGCACTTCGACTGGCTCGATCCACTGTTCGACGAGCACCTCGAGACCCGGGACGGACGCATGCATCTGTCCGCACGCCCGGGTCTGGGCTTCACGCTCAGCGAGCAGGGTCGTGCGTGGACCGTCGCGAAGGCAGTGGTGCGCTGACGCGTCGAGCGCTGACGCGCAGGTGAGCGGAACCTCGTAGCCCACCACGAGTTTCCGCGCACGTGCCGCGAAGCGGCTCTACCGCACTCCCTCGGCACGCAGTTCTCGGGCCCAGGCGGCGGCGTGGTCGGTGAGCACCCCGGCGATACGTTCCAGTTCGCCCGGGTACGAGGCGACTTCCGCGGGCATCGAGACGCTGAGCGCATCGGTGGCCGGGATCCGATAGGGCACGACGGTCGCTATGCAGACCACGCCGGCGGTGCCCTGCTCCTGCTCCAACGACCACCCTCGTCTGCGAACCTGGCCGAGTTCGGCGATGAGGGCATCACGATCGACGATGGTGTTCTCGGTGTACCGCTCGAGTTTCTTCGGCAGCAGCTGTGTCACCTCGTCGGTCGTGAGTTCGGCAAGCAGTGCCTGACCGAGGGCGGTGACGTGGCACGGCAGCTTGCGTCCGACGCGGTGCATGCGTCGCACCTCGAGCTTGGAACCGCGGCTGGCAAGATAGATGACGCAATCCTCGTCACGTCGGGCGAAGTGGACAGTGTGCCGGACGTCCGAGCGCAGCGTTTCCAGCACTGCCGCCGCTCGACCGACGACGGAGTCCTTGTCGAGGTAGGACGTGCCGGTGAGCAGGGCGTGTGTGCCGATGCCGTACCGCGAGCCGGACTCGTCGGCCTCGATCCAGCGCAGGTCCTTGAGCGTCCTCAGCAAGGCGTGCAGACTCGATCGGGGATACCCGCACGCCTCCTGCAATTCGCCGAGGCTCATGCGCGTGGGGGATGCGGCCAGCGTCTCGAGAATGTGGATCGTGCGTTCCGCAGACTTGACCGGCTGGCTCTCCGGCACCACTGCGGCCGTGACATCGTTCACCATGGAGACAGTGTCCCTCATGATGAACGATGCTTCATACGCGGACACGGATGTTGTCGACGGACACTAGTACTCGGCGATCAGATTGTTCGAGATGTACTCCAGGTCGATGTCCTCGCCCAGGCCCGGACGGGTTGGCATCTGCACCATCCCGTTCGCGTCTATCGGGTCGACGATGGACTTCAGATGGGGCGGCACCCAGTCGTAATCCACCAGCGGATGCAGGAGGCCGCGCTCGTACCACTGGATGTTCGGGGCACCGCCGACGAGCGCGAGATTGGGAGCGCCGTTGCCGTGGATCTCGCACTCGAGCCCGAACCCGTCGGCCATGTGCACCGTCTTGAGTGCAGGCGTGATGCCGCCGCCGTTCATCGCGCCGACACGAAGGATGTCGCACGCCTCGTCGGCGATCCAATCCGCCCGCGATCGATGCCGACCGGGGGTGGTCTCCGGGCCGATCACGGGAGTATCGAGCTGATCGGCCAGCCATTTGTACGAGCGCATCGAGAATTCGTCCATGGGCTCCTCGAACCAGTCGAACTTCAGTGCGTCGAGTTCCCGGCCCAGCTTGAGGGCGTCGGTACGCGAGTACCAGTGATAGCCGTCGAGCATCAACGAGAACCCCGGTCCGACGGCATCTCTCACCGCCGCGCAGGCATCGATGTCCCGCGTGAGGCTCGGGGCACCTTCGAGAGGAGGCATCCACGTGTGCAGCTTGATTCCCTGGTAGCCCTGAATCTTCAGCGCTAGAGCGAAATCCGCGTATTCCTGTGGACTCGACAATCCGCCCTCGATGCTGTCTCCACACATGGTGCTCGCGTAGGCCTTGACCTCGCTGCGAGCCCCGCCGAGCAGTTTCCACACCGGGGTGTCGAACCGGTTGCCCGCCAGATCCCACAGTGCCTGGTCGAGGTAGCTGCAGGTGTGCTCGGGGAGTTCGACGGCTCTGGTGCGCTGCCGGATCGCGAACTTGCGGTCCATCTCCTCGCGATGCAACGGGTCGGTGCCGATCAGGACCGGCCGGAAGTGTTGCTCCACTTGGTCTTCGCGCAGGTAGTTCGTCTTGCCGAGGACGTAGCCGCTGACGCCGTCGGAATCGGTGATGCGCAACAGTGCCTGGGTGGTCGGGACGGACGGCCCCGGGTGTCGATGCCCGTAGGAATCGACGGCGGTGCGAGCCTCGGTCTTGAAGACCTGGACGGCAACCTCGGTGATGACGCTTGACATGGCGATGAATCCCCTATTTACCCTGTCGGGCATCGTATTTGGCCTTGGAGCGGTCGAGCTTCTCGGCGAAGTCGTCGGCGAAGTCCTGAGCACTGAGCTGCCCGATGAGGACCTTCTGCCACTGGCCCAGCATCTGAACCTGGACGATCTTGCCGAAATCGGGCAGGTAGTCCGGCGGGGTGACCAGCACCGTCTGCGGATCGTCGAGGGCGGCCTGAGCGGCTTGCACCGACGGCATCGCCTGGAATGCGGGAGCGGAGCGAGCGGCGGCGTTGACCGGAATCTGACCCACGTTCTCGTTCCAATAGGCCTGCGATTCCGACGAGGTCATGAACTCGAGGAACTTCCAGGCCGCAGCCTGATGCTTGCTGCTCTTGAACACCGTGTACGACGGGAACGGGTCCGTCATCACCGTACGGACGCCGTTGTCCGCGCGGGGCAGTGCGACGGCACCGACGTTGTCGCCGAGCGCCTTACGGTGATTGCTCAACGATCCGAGGTTGTGCTGCATCATCGCCACCGAGCCGCCGCCGAAGCTGGCGACCATCTGCGGGAAGCCGTTGTTGACGTCGGCGGTGGGCGTGTCCACGTCGTACAGGGCCGCGAAACGTTCTATGGCCTGCACCATCTCGGGCCGGTTGACGGTGGATTCGCTGCCGTCGAAGAAGTTGTCGATGCCGGTGGTGGCGAACATGTGCTGCAGCAACGGGTAGATCGAACCGGCCCCGCCTCGGATGGTGAACCCGTATCTTCCGGTGGACTTGTCGGTCAGTTCGTCTGCAGCGTCGTAGAACTCGTCCCAGGTTTCCGGCGGTTCGATACCGGCCTCGTCGAACCAGTCGGCCCGGTACCACAGCGTGGCGTTGTTGCTCGTGTACGGCAGTCCGTACAGGTTCTCTCCGCCACCGGACTCGATTGCCGACTCGATGATCTTCGGGTCGTACTCGTCCTTCTGTGGCGAGGACGCCACGAAATCGTCGAGCGGAATGACGGCATCCTGCGCGACGAGGGGCGCCAGATATGCGGTGGACACGATCCCCAGATCGGGAGCCGACCCACCGGCGAGAGCCGTCTGATACTTCTGCTGGGCACTGTCCGAGGGAAGCCCGACGTACTGGATGTCGATGCCGGGATTGATCTCCTCGAAACGTCGAATCAGTTCCTCGTACAACGGGGTTCGGTCCGGTCCGGCATTGTTGTCCCAGAAAGTGAGGGTGCCGCTGTTCGGATCTCCGAGTTCACCGTCGGGCAATGAGGTCTCGGAACTGCAGGATGCCAGTACGAGCGTCGCGACCGCGCCGACGAGGGTGGTGCGCAGCAGGGTGCGTCGATTCATGTCGATTCTCTTTCCGTACGTCATGATCAGCCCTTGACCGCGCCGGCGCTGAGGCCCTGGACGAGGTACTTCTGGATGACGGCGAACACAGCGACCACCGGTACCGCGGCGATCAGGCCGCCGGCCGCGAGGACGCCGAAGTCGACGTTGTAGGAACCGATCGTGTAGCTCAATCCGACTGGGAGGGTGAACTTGTCCTGGCTGCTGATGAACATCAGGCCGAACAGGAAGTTGTTCCAACTGCCGATGAACGCGAAGGAACCGACGGCGATCAGGCCGGGTCGCAGCAGCGGCAGCATGATGATGCGGAAGGCCTTCAGGCGTGAGCAGCCGTCGACCATCGCGGCTTCCTCCAGCTCCACCGGAATCTGAGAGATGAAGCCGGCCATCAACATTGCCGCCAGCGGCAGTTGGAAAACAGTGTCGGCGACGATGAGGCCGAACAGGTTGTTCACCAGTCCCATCTCGCGGAACACCTGGAACAGCGGGATGAGCAGCATTGCGCCGGGCACGAACTGGCTGCACAGCAGGGCCATCACCAAGGGGATCTTGGCGCGGAATTTGAAGCGTGCCAACGCATAGCCGGTCGCCAGTGCGACGAAGGTGGTCAGTACGAGAGACAGGCCTGCCACGATGAGGCTGTTCTTGAAGAAGAAGCTGAAACCGAGGGTGTTCCAGACGGTGTCGAAATGGTCGAGCGTGATGGGCCAGGGGAGCATCGAATTGGAACCGGCGGGTCGGAATGCGAAGACGATCATCCAGTAGAACGGGACGAGGGTGAAGAGCAAGTAGACGGCCAACGGGAGTCCGACGCTGAACACGCGGGGCTTGGTGCGATGCACGCGCACCTTGTCGGAGTGGTCCTGCGGCGGAGTGGTCACGACGGGACGGTCTGCAGTAGTGGTCATGTGCGTCAGGCCTTATCGCTGTTGAATTTGCTGAGGCGCAAGTAGAGGATCGAGCAGAAGAGCAGGATGACGAACGCGACGGTGGTCAGAGCCGATCCGTATCCGAAGTCCTGTGCAGTGGTCGCGAGCTGAGAGACGTAGAGCGGCAACGTCGTCGTGACGTCGGCCGGTCCGCCCGCGGTGAGGGTGTACAGAAGATCGACGTTGTTGAATTCCCACACGCCGCGCAGCAGAGTCGACAGGATGATCACGGCCTTCAGATGCGGCAGTGTCACGAAGCGGAAGCGCTGCCAGCGGTTCGCACCGTCCACGTTGGCTGCCTCGTACAGGTCCTTGGGTGCACTCTGCAGTTCGGCGAGGATGAGAATGGCGAAGAACGGAACGCCGCGCCACAATTCGGCAACGCTGGTGGCCCAGAACGCAGTGTCCGGATCGGCGATCGGAGCGGCGGTGCCGTCGCCGATGCCCATGTTGCCGAGCAGTTTGAACAATCCGGTCGACGGGTTGTAGATCAGCAGCCAGATGCCGGTGGTGAGGACACCCGAGACGGCCCACGGAGAGAACACCAGAGCTCGGGCCAGGCCGCGTCCACGGAAGACCTCGTTGACCAGCAGGGCCAGCCCGAGGCCGAGGATCAGCTGGAAGACGACCTGTACCCCGACCCACTTGGCGGTGACGAGCAGGCTGTTCCAGAACAGGTCGTCGGCGAACATCAGCTTGAAGTTCTCCAGGCCGGCGAAGCCGTTGTCCCACGGCGTCGTCGGGTTGTAGAACTGCAGGCTGTAGTAGAAGACACTGCCGACCGGGTAGAAGATGAACACGGCGAGCAGGATGACGACCGGTGCGATCAGGATGTACGGGGCCGAGATGCGGCGCTTGCGTTTCGGCCGAACGGGAGGTGCGGATGCGCTGGGCGCGCGGGTGCCTCCCGACCGGGGTGGTGTGGTGGTGACCATGGGGGACGCTCCGAAGCGTTCGGGGCCGGATGGGAACCGGCGGGCGAGTCTGGCGGGGTTCTTCCGGCCCTGGTTTGCCGGGCGGTGGAAGGTCTGGTCTGTTCACATATCTGAACTAACGTCTTCTATGTGAATTCTGGACCAACTATGACGGCAGTCACAAGCGCTGTCAAGCATGACCGGTCACACGTGCAGACTCAGCCAGCTCGCGGCAGCATCCTGCATCGCCCGGGTGAAGCGGTGTGGCTCCGAAAACCACTGAGTGGACAGTGTTTTCGAAGTTCCGTAGTCGCGACGCAACGATGCCTCGGCGTCGCGCATTCCGGCTGAGCCGAAATGCGAGTCCTGCTGGGCGAACTGGATCAGTAGTGGGGTCGGAGCGGCGGAGCCGGCAATCTCCGGCCAGTCGCAGACTGCGGGCAGGCCGGGGGTGATCATCAGCCAGCTGGTGTCGTCCGCATGCCCGTCGGCGATGTCGGCGTACGTACTCATCGAGGCGGTGATCACCCCGGCGCGGAGTCGGTCGCTGCAGGCCAACAGGTGCGCCACGCGGGCTCCGCCTCCGGAGAATCCTGCCGTGGCGATGCGATCGGCGTCCACCTCGGCGCAGTCGCGCAGTACGTGCAGCGCCGTCAGATCCTCGGTCAGTATCCGTCCCGCCAGCGAAGTACCGCGCAGCGCAGCCGCTTTCGCCAGACCGTGCTCGTGCTCGCGGGCGGCGGCCTCGTATCGTTGCAGCCCCTCCAGGTGCGTAGCGGCCCGGCGGGCCCGCTCGGGAAGCTGCTCCCACGGCACCCGTCGGGAGCCCCACGGGAACACGTCGTGGACCAGTACTGCGAAACCTGCTGCCACCAGGCCTGCTGCGGGCGACCTGTCGTCGTACCCGTGCTCGCGCAGCGCGGCGATGCCGGGCGCGATGCCGTCGGGACCGTCGGCCACCTTTTCTTTGCCATAAAACTTCATCCCGTCGTGGCCGTGCATGAGCAGGATCGCGGGCAGTGGAGTCTCGGCAGCCGGGGGCGTCAGCAGCCATGCGGATGTGTTGTCCCAGTTCAGCTCGACTCCGCGGACGCCGTCACGTATCCACGTGCGACCGCGTGTCACCTGCCGGGGCGGTGGGGTGTCGACGACTCCGAGGGCCTTCCCGATTGCCGCACGGCGGTCGAATCGTGGACAGCCGGGCTCGAATTGTGTTCCCATGTGTGAACTCAGTTCTCTCTATCGAACAAATCAGCCATCGAAGGATGATTCCTATGACCGTCGACCGCATCGTCGCGCACGCCTACCCCTGGGACGTCCTCGGCGATCCGCACTTCGTCGAACGTGCCCGCACGCTCGGGGTGCGCGAGATCTCGCTCGCCGCGACGTATCACTCCACGAGGGCGGCAACTCCGCTGCACCCGCTGCACAAGGTGGTCGACGCTCACCATGCCGCGCTGTATCGCCCGGTGCGTTCCGAGGCCTGGGCCGGGCACGCGATCACCGCGCGCACGGCCGACTGGGGCGGGGCCGAGGACGCGTTCGGCGAGGCGGCGGCAATCCTGATCGACGCCGGATTCCTGGTGAACGCCTGGATCGTACTGACGCACAGCACAATTCTCGGCCACACCCATCCCGACGCGACCGTCGTCGACTGTTTCGGAGACGCCTATCGCTATGCGCTCGCTCCAGGACATCCAGACATCGTTCGTTACTGCGCCACGCTCACCGCCGAGGCGATACGCGGCGTCGAGGTACACGGCGTGTCCGTGGAGGCCTGCGGGCAGCTCGGTTTCGCACACGTCGGACCACACGAGAAGACGGACGGCGCGTTCCCGGGCATCGGCGAGACGCTGATGTCCATCAGCTGCACTCAGCGCGAGCTCGACGCGTGGGGCGAGCGAGGCGTCGACTCGGCGAAGGTGACGCAGAAGCTGCGCGACGGTGTCGACGCCCTGTCGGCCGGAACCATGCCTGCAGGCGCGGCGATCACGGACGTGTTGGACGCCGACGAGATCGATGCTGTGGTGGCGGTCCGGCACGCCGACGCCGATCACCTTCGTGCGGAAGTGCTTGCCGCCGTGCGTGAACAGGCTCCGTCGGCACGCGTGACGCTGCACGGTCACCCCGATCCGTGGAAGACCGGGCCTTCGCCTGCACTGACCGCTGCCGCACCTGCCGATGTCGACGCGGTACTCGTGTCGGCCTGGCCTGCGACGGCCGAGGCCGTGTCGGTGGTCGAGGCCACCCGCGCTGCCGTCGGCGACGGGGTGGATGTGGGTGCCTATGTATCGGTACTGCCGCCGAAGAAGCTCGACGAGGTGGCCGCGCATGTGGCCGCGACGGTCGACGCCGGGGCGAACGAGCTGCACCTCTACCACCTCGGTCTCGTCAATCGACCCCAGCTCGATGCGTTGGGGTCGATCGTCACAACGTATTCGTAGGAGTCTGCAACGGGTGCTCCACTCGACCGGACTCGGCGCTGAATCCTGCAGTCGGGGTGGTCGAGTGGAACAGAACGTGCATCACCGCATCCGTTGACCGAGCGGGTGATCACAGAATGCGCCGCCGACTCGCTGCAGGATCGGATCGTCGAACGTCCACTCGTGTTCGGCCAGGAACTGCTCGGCGAACTGTTCCGCGTCGTCGCGAGGCAGGTATCCGATCTCCGCTCCTTCAGTGCCGGACCACCACGCGCGCGAGTTCTTCGAGATGCCCCACACCGTGTGAAATCCCTTGGCGCTGTCCGACAGTGATGCCTCGATCAGGCGGGCTGTGTCGGCAGGAGACATCCAGGTGGCAAGGCCACGGTAGTTCGGCGGCGCATCGAAGCTCGAGCCGATTCGCAGGTTGACGACGTCGATGCCGAATCGGTCGTGGTACATCCGGCCCAGGGCTTCGACCGCTGCCTTGCTCCAGCCGTAGAAGCCGTCGGGTCGAGGAGCGGCGTCTCCCGGAAGCGGTTCGCCGCCTGCCTCGTCGTGGGTCCAGAAGCCGACCGCGTGATTGCTCGACGCCACCACCACGCGGGTGACTCCGTGCGTCACCGCGGCCTCGAACACGGCCTGGGTGCCGTCGACGTTGACCGACAGGATGTTTGCCCACGAGTCCTCGGTGCTCAATCCGCCGAGGTGCACAATTGCGTCGACACCGTCCACTGCAGCGGCCACGGCGGCGCGATCGGTGACCGATCCCTGCACGAATTCCTCGCTGGCAGAATCGATGTCGCCGATCTCGGCGATGTCGAGTAGGCGCAGCATGCGGCCGGGAGCGGCCAGTAGAGGCCGGAGCATCGCGCCCATGTTGCCTGCGGCTCCGGTGATGAGCACTCGTGAAACGGTGTCGGTCATTCTTCTCGAACTCCTTCGGTGGAAACCTTGTAATGGGCATCACAGTAATACATACTTCTAAACGAAGTCAGCATTCTGGCATTCATTCACATATGTGAACCTCACTCGGATCGTCCGGCACGTTCCTGCCGGTGAAGGGACCGCCATCATGGCCACCGTTGCATTCCAGGGCGTCACCAAACTTTTTCCCGGCGGCGACAAAGCTGCCGTCGACCAGCTCGATCTCGACATCGAGGACGGTGAATTCCTCGTCCTCGTCGGCCCGTCCGGTTGTGGAAAGTCGACGTCGCTGCGAATGCTCGCCGGTCTCGAAGAAGTCGACAAGGGGGCCATCACCATCGGCGGCAAGGACGTCACCGACCACCAGCCCAAGGATCGCGACATTGCGATGGTCTTCCAGAACTACGCCCTGTACCCGCACATGACAGTCGGCGAGAACATGGGATTCGGGCTGCGAATCGCGGGTGAGGACAAGGCCGAGATCAAGCGGCGCGTCGAGGATGCTGCCAAGATCCTCGATCTCACCAAGTTCCTCGACCGCAAGCCCAAGGCGCTCTCCGGCGGTCAGCGTCAGCGAGTTGCCATGGGCCGCGCCATCGTTCGCAAACCCCAGGTGTTCCTGATGGACGAGCCGCTGTCCAACCTCGACGCCAAACTCCGGGTGCAGACCCGCGCGCAGATCTCCGCGCTGCAGCGTCGACTCGCCACGACGACCGTGTACGTCACCCACGATCAGGTCGAGGCCATGACCATGGGCGATCGCGTGGCCGTCCTCAAAGACGGTGTGCTGCAGCAGTGCGACTCGCCCAGACGCATGTACGAACACCCGAACAACGTGTTCGTCGCCGGCTTCATCGGATCGCCTGCCATGAATCTGCTCGAGCTTCCCCTCGTCGACGGCGGCGTCCGGTTCGGGGGCGAGGTGGTTCCGGTGCCGCGCTCGGCGGTCGCGGGCATCGGTGAGAGCACGGTGACACTCGGCGTTCGGCCAGAGGACCTGCAGATCACCACCGGGGCGGGACTCGAAGTGACCATCGACGTCGTCGAAGAACTCGGAGCCGACGCGTACGTCTACGGCCAGGCAGATATCAACGGCACGCGTCAGGCCATCGTCGTCCGCGCCGACGGCAGGATCCCACCGCAGCGCGGATCGAAAATCACGCTCTCCTACGCCGCCGAGCGCACCCATCTGTTCTCCACGGTGACCGGCGAGCGTTTGGTCGACTAGCGGCCGATCGGCAGTGGAGCGCTGACGCGCACGTGAGCGGAAACTCGACCCCTGCTACGAAGTTTCGTGCACGTGCCGCGAAGCGGCTCGTCCCACCGGTACTGTCTCCTGGGTGACAGACGCTCACCAGGCATCGCGTTGGTCCGCGATCTTCCGGCCCACCCCGGTCCGGGTCATGGCCACGGGATTCGCGCTCGCCATCGCGTTGGGTGCGGGTGTGCTGATGCTGCCGGCGGCCACCGTCCCCGGCAGCGAGACCGGTTTTCTGCAGGCGTTGTTCACGTCCACCTCGGCTGTCAGTCTGACGGGTCTGATCGTGGTGGACACCCCGGTGTACTGGTCGGGTTTCGGGCAGGGCGTGATCCTCGGTCTGATCCAGATCGGCGGCTTCGGAATCATGACGATCGCGTCCCTGGTCGGTCTGGTTCTGGCCGACCGAATAGGACTTCGCGGCAGGCTCAATGCAGCCGCAGAGGTTCGTACATCAGGGCTGGGCGACGTTCGTAGCGTCGTCGTCGGGGTGTTCCGTACCAGTCTGATCATCGAGAGTGTCGTCGCGATCGCCCTGGCGGCGCGCTTCTTTCTCGGATACGACGAGCCTCTCGGGCGCGCACTCTGGCTGGGGACCTTTCATGCGGTCTCCGCGTTCAACAACGCCGGCTTCGCCCTGTTCAGCGACAACATGATCGGGTTCGCCACCGATCCGTGGATCTGCGTCCCGTTGTTGATCGCGGTCGTGTTGGGCGGCATCGGATTTCCGGTTCTCTTCGAGATCGCCCGCCACCTCCGCGCACGTGCCGGCGGCGTTCGGGCACGTAAGAGATGGTCGCTGCACACTCGCATGACGCTGACCGTCACCGGGATTCTGTTGATTCTCGGACCGGCAGTCGTGCTGCTCTTCGAGTGGTCCAGAACCCTGGGCGAATTCGGGCTCTGGGACAAGATGCTGGTCGCGACGTTCCAGGGCGTCATGCCCCGCACCGCAGGGTTCAACAGTGTCGACTACGCCGACGTCGACAACGCGACCTTGCTCGTCACCGACGTACTGATGTTCATCGGCGGTGGCAGCGGCGGCACAGCGGGCGGCATCAAGGTCACCACGTTCGCCCTCCTGCTGTTCGTCATCCTCGCCGAGATTCGCGGTGATCGTGAGGTGACGGTGTTCGATCGTCGGATCGACGCGCGAGTGCAGCGACAGGCACTGACCGTCGCGCTGATCGGGGTCGCATTGGTCATGCTGCCGGTCGTCGCATTGCTCGCCGGCACGAACTTCGACCTCGACGTCCTGCTGTTCGAGGTCGTGTCGGCGTTCGCGACGGTAGGCCTGTCCACCGGAATCACCGCACAATTGCCCGGCTGGGGTCAGGTGATTCTGATCGCCTTGATGTATCTGGGTCGCATCGGTTCCATCACCCTGGTCAGCGCTCTGGCCGCCCGCGACCGCGGCCGGCGCTACACGCTCCCCACGGAAAGGCCGTTCATTGGCTAGGAAACCATCCTCCGACGTCGTTGTCGTTCTCGGTCTCGGCCGCTTCGGTAAGTCGCTCGCCCTGGAACTGATGGACCAGGGGGTCGAGGTGCTCGGCGTCGACAGTGACGACGCCGTTGTACAACGCGTGGCAGACCGTTTGACTCACGCTGTGGTGGCCGATACCACCGACGAGGAGTCTCTTCGACAGTTGTCGGTGCACGAGTACGACCGTGCCGTCGTGGGCATCGGGTCCAATCTCGAGGCCAGCCTGCTCACCGCATCGGCACTGGTGAATCTGTCGCTGCCGACCATCTGGGCCAAAGCGCTCAGCAACGCGCACGCCAAGATTCTCACCCAGATCGGCGTGCACCATGTGGTCAGGCCCGAGCACGACATGGGCAAGCGCGTCGCCCACCTGGTCCGCGGCCGAATGATGGACTACATCGAATTCGACGACGGTTTCGCCATGATCAAGACCTCTCCGCCCGCTTCCATCATCGGAAAGAAATTGGGCGAGAGCGGGATACGCACCAAGCACCGTGTCACCGTCGTCGCGGTCAAGCGTCAGGGCGAAGGATTCACCTACGCCACGGCAGACACGGTGATCGGCGCAGGCGATACCGTCATCGTCTCCGGTCAGGTTCGAGACGCCGAGCGATTCAGTGAGTCGACCTGAGTGATTCCAGTGTCGCTCGCGCGCCCTGCTCCTGCAGAGACGACAGTTGTTTCATGTACTCGGCGACGAAGCGCTCGTTGTCGATCAGATCCCCGAACACTGCGCGGTTCGCGATGAAGGCCGTGGGGTTCTCGCGCTGACTCTGCGCGATCGGCACCAGTGAATCCTTCAACTGGTCGACGATCTCGATGGGCTCGCCGGACTCGTCGACGGCCTCGGCGTAGCGAGCCCAACTGGCCACCACCGCGGTGGAGCGGGCGATCTCACCGCCGGTCTCGAGATTCTTGCGGATGACAGGCAAGAGCCACTTGGGAATTCGGTCCGAGGACTCGGCACAGAGGCGCGCCACGGTATCGCGGATCTCGGGATTGGAGAACCGCTCGATCAGCGTCCTCTTGTAGTCGGTCAGATCGATGCCGGGGACCGGCTGCAGCGTCGGGGTTGCCTCCTCGTCCATGTAGGCGAGCAGGAACTCCGAGAACAGCGAATCCTGGCACACGTCGTGGACGAGGCGATAGCCACTGAGGTAACCGAAGTACGCGAGCGCCTGATGACTGGCATTGAGCAACCGCAGCTTCATCAGCTCGTAGGGGGTGACGTCCTCGACCACCTGCACGCCCACGTCTTCCAGCGGCGGACGGCCGAGGGTGAAGTTGTCCTCGAGCACCCACTGCGTGAACGGCTCGCCCGCGACGGGCCACTGGTCGTCGATGGCGTACCGCAGCGAAAGCTGTTCGGTCACTTCCGGTGTCGTGACCGGTGTGATGCGATCTACCATCGAATTGGGGAACGCGCCTTCTGCCCGGATCCAGTCGGCCAACGCCGGATCCTTCAGTCGCGCGAACGTCGTGAACGTCGACTGCGCCATATGGCCGTTGCCCTCGATGTTGTCGCAGGACATGATGGTGAAGGGCGTCATGCCGCGTTCCTTGCGTCGAGCCAACGCCTCGGTGACGAGCCCGAATGTCGTTGCGGGTACAGCGCCCTCGGCAAGATCGGCGACGATCGCCGGATTCTCCGCGTCGAACTCGCCCGTCGTTGCGGAGAAGTTGTAGCCACCCTCGGTGATGGTGAGCGAAACGATCTTGGTCGTTTCGGCGGCCATCTTCTCGATCACGGCCTCGGCGTCGTCCGGCGCGAACAGGTACTCGACGATGGAACCGATGACTCGGGTGTCCCACGTGCCGTCGGAATGCTTGAGCGCCAACGTGTACAGGCAGTCCTGAGCGTGCATGACGTCGTTCATTCGCCGGTCGCCGGGCAGTACCCCGACGCCGCAGATTCCCCAGTCCATCGCCTGCCCCTGCTGGAGCAGACGATCGACGTACATCGCCTGGTGCGCTCGATGGAAGCCGCCGACGCCGAAATGCACGATGCCCACCGTCACCTCGGACCGGTCGTACGTCGGGACGGCGACGTCCTCGATGAAGTCGGCGAGGTTCTGCGAGTTCAACTTCATGCGTTGGTCTCCTTCGAAAGTCCTGGAATCACTACGGCTTTGATGCTTCCGGGTTGCCGGTCGGCGTTCAGTGCATCCTCGACGCCGTCGAGTCCGAACCGCGCCGTCACCATCGCGTCGAGATCCACCATGCCCGACGCCACCAGCGCGCGTGCGATCGGCCATGTGTTGGCGTAGCGAAAGACGCCGGTGAGCAGCAGTTCTCGGTTCTGGATCCGCGAGATCGGCAGCGGATAATCCGACCCGCCCATGCCGACGAGGACGACCGTGCCTGCGGGTCGGACGGCGTGGATGCCGTCGATCACGGCTCGGGCCGCACCGGAGGCGTCGACGAAGGCGTCGACCGTCAGTGCGCGCACGTCCTCGGCGGCTGGGTCGAGTACGCGCGTCGCGCCGAATCTCTCGGCGTTGGCGCGGCGGGAAGCGTCGATATCGGTGACGATCACCTCGGTGGCACCGAACGCGCGCGCGACCTGCGCGGTGACGAGCCCGACGGGACCCGCGCCCGCGATGAGCACGCTCGAGCCTGCGGAGATGCGTGCCTTCTGGGCCGATGCGATGCCGACCGACAGTGGCTCGAAGAGGGCTGCGGCCTCGTCGGAGATGTCGTCGGGGACGTCGTGGGCGAAGGTCGACTGGATCAGCACGTACTCCGCGAGCGCGCCGTCGATGGGCGGCGTCGCGAAGAACTCCATGGCCGGGCACAGGTTGTAGCGGCCTGCCCGGGACGGTGCGCTGGTGGGATCGGGGCGCTGCGGCTCGATGGACACGCGCTGCCCGACGCGGGTGTCGGAGACCTCGGAGCCCACGGCCACGATGACGCCCGCTGCTTCGTGCCCGAGTACGAGCGGACCGTCGACGACGTAGTCGCCGATGTGCCCTTCGCGGTAGTAGTGCGCGTCGGAACCGCACACTCCGACTGCCGTGACCTGCACGAGGACCTCGTCGTGCGCGGGCGTGGGGACGGGCCGTTCTTCGAGTCGTATCTCCTGCACTCCGGTCAGGACGCTGGCCTGCATGGATTGTGGCACGGGTCGCTGGTGGCGAGGGGGTGTTGTGTAGATCACACCTTAATGTTAGCTTAGTGAGCAGATGAACACGAGTTGAGCATCTGCTCACATTTCAGGGAGGCGGACATGGACGGATCGACGTCCGGCACCGGGGGAGCGAAGCCTTCGCGGTCCGGAGAGGATCTACGCCTGGCTCTGCGCGCCGCAACCATGTACCACCTCGAAGGCGCGACTCAGGCCGAGATCGCCGTCAAGCTCGGCGTCTCGCGCCCGACGGCAGGCCGGCTCGTTGCACGGGCTCGCACCCAGGGTCTGGTGACGATCGAGATCAACGTTCCCGACGATCTCCAGGGCACCGTCCACGCCGAACTCGAACGGGAACTCGAGGCGCAGTTCGGATTGACCGAGGTGCTCGTAGTATCGGACGTCATCGACGGCACCGATGCCGGCTACGGGTCCCTGGGTCGCGCGGCGGCGACGTTGCTCTCGCGTCGCCTCAAGGATCAGGACGTTCTCGGCTTCACCTGGGGACCCGAGACGGTGTCGGTCGCGAGCTCGTTGAAGACGCGATCCACCAAATGTGCTGCGGTGGTGCAACTCGACGGTTCCATCACCTCGGCCGACTACCAGACCGGCGTCGAATACACGCTCGGGCGGTGTGCTGCGTACCTGCAGGCGACACCCATCAGGCTCAATGCGCCGCTGTACGCAGATCAGGCGACAGTTGTTGCGTTGGAGCAGGATTCGGTGATCTCACGCGCCCTCAAGGCCGGGACCGATGCCGATGTGATGATGTACGGCATCGGTCCCGTTTCCACGTCCACCACGTTGTTCGAGGGCAGCTTCATCGACCTCGAGGTGCTCGACGAACTGCGTCGACTCGGTGCGGTCGGTGAGATCGGCGGCCGGTTCTACGACGCCGAAGGCAACGACACCGGAGGATCGCTTCCCGGCCGAACCGTCTCGGTGGGACTCGACGCCATCAGGGCCTGCGATCGGGCTGTGCTCGTCACCGGCGGACAGCGCAAACACGAAGCGTTGCTCGGTGCTCTGCGGGGTGGCCTGGCCTCGATCCTGGTCACCGATATCGAAAGTGCACGTTGGCTCGTTGCGCAAGCTCCAGCAACGGCGACCTCCAATGGAAAGGTATTTCAGTGAGGGTATTACCGAAAGTGGTTGTCGCGGGCTCGCTCGCGACGACCTTGGTTCTGTCCGGATGTGCCGGTGCCGGCTCGTTCGGTGGTGACGGTGACGGTACGACGATCACCGTTGCGATCGTCTCGAATTCGCAGATGTCCGACGCCATCTCGCTTGCTCCGGAGTTCGAGGCGGAAAACCCTGGCATCAACCTGAAGTTCGTGTCGCTGTCGGAGAACGAGGCCCGTGCCAAGATCACGGCCTCGGTCGCGACCGGTGGCGGCGAGTTCGACGTGGTGATGATCAGCAACTTCGAAACCCCGCAGTGGGCCGAGAACGGTTGGCTGACCAACCTTTCGGAGTACGCGGACGCCACGCCGGGGTACGACGAGGACGACTTTATCCCGACGTTGAAGGAGTCGCTGTCGTACGAGGGCAGCATGTACTCCGTGCCGTTCTACGGTGAGTCGTCGTTCCTGATGTACCGCAAGGATCTCATGGAGGCCGCAGGCATCACGATGCCGGAGGAGCCGACGTGGCAGCAGGTGGCCGATGCCGCCGCGGCACTCGACAGCCCCGGCCTCTCCGGAATCTGCCTGCGCGGCAAGCCCGGTTGGGGTGAGGTGCTCGCGCCGCTCAACACCGTCATCAACGCGTTCGGCGGCCGCTGGTACGACGAGAACTGGAACGCTCAGTTGAACAGTCCCGAGGTACGAGAAGCCGTGCAGTTCTACGTCGACACCGTGCGTGAGCACGGTCAGGCCGGCGCGGCCACCAGTGGCTTCAGTGAGTGCGGAACGCAACTCTCGCAGGGCAACACCGCAATGTGGTACGACGCCACCTCGGCCGTCTCGGTACTCGAGGACCCGTCGTCGAGCAATGTCGTCGGGCAGATCGGTTACGCCAAGGCCCCGTCGGCGGCCAAGGGCGACAACGGTTGGTTGTACTCCTGGGCCCTTGGAATCCCCAAGACCAGCGAGGCTCCCGACGACGCGTGGAAGTTCGTCTCGTGGATGACCAGCAAGGAGTACCTGAACAAGGTCGGTAACGAACTCGGTTGGGAGCGGGTGCCTCCCGGTAGTCGCCTGTCGACCTACGAGATTCCCGAGTACGCGGAGGCGTCGGCGGCCTACGGTCAGCTGACCCTCGACTCCATCGACAGTGCCGACCCGAACAACCCCACCGTGGATCCGGTTCCGTACACCGGAGTCCAATTCCTGACCATTCCGGAGTTCCAGGACCTCGGTACCCGGGTCAGTCAACAGATCAGTGCCGCAGTCGCCGGGCAGATCAGTGTCGACGACGCTCTCGATCAAGCGCAGCAATACGCCGAAGTGGTCGGCAGGACCTACCAGGAGGACCAGGGATGACCACCACCGAAGAACGGACGGCTCCGGCCGGACCGGAGAAGTTCGTACCGAGACCGAGGACGATCTCCAAGGCCGAGGGGTGGCGTCGGCGCGGACCGCTGTTGCCCGCCTTGGTGTTCGCCATCATCGTCACCCAGATTCCGTTCCTGTTCACTCTGTACTACTCGACGCAGTCCTGGAACCTCGTTCGTCCCGGTTCGCGTGAGTTCAACGGTCTGAACAACTACATCGACGTCTTCCGCGACAGTCAGTTCCGCGAGGTCGCGATGAACACCGTGATCATGATCGTCGGAACGGTGATCATCTCGGTGGTGCTCGGTCTGGCCCTGGCGTTGCTGCTCGATCGAAAGTTTATCGGGCGCAGCCTCATTCGCACGCTGCTGATCACCCCGTTCCTCGTCACCCCGGTCGCCGGTGCGCTGATCTGGAAGACGACGATGTTCGATCCCGTCTTCGGTCTGATCAATTTCGCGCTGAGCCCGTTCGGGGTCGGCGAGATCGACTGGGTCTCGCGGTTCCCGCTGGCCGCGGTCATGACGAACCTGGTGTGGCAGTGGACGCCGTTCATGATGCTGCTCATCCTCGCCGGGCTGCAGTCCATGCCCAAGGACATCGCCGAGGCCGCACGCGTCGACGGGGCGGGCCCGTTCAAACTCTTCCGCGAGTTGACGTTGCCGCACGTGCGCCGGTTCATCGAACTGGGCACGGTTCTCGGTGCCATCTACCTCGTCAACACCTTCGACGCCGTCTACATGATGACCTCCGGTGGACCGGGAGTCGCGTCGGCCAACCTGCCGTTCTACATCTACCAACGGGCCTTCCTCGGATTCGACATCGGTCAGGCCGCGGCCATGGGTGTCGTCACCGTGGTGGCGACCATCATCCTCAGCACTCTGGCGCTGAGACTGATCTTCAAGAGCTTCAGCGCAAACGAGGAGGCGGCGTGATGAGCACGGCAACCACGAGCAAGAACAAGGCCGTCGCACAGACCTCCGACGGCCAGGAGATCCGCAAGAAGAGCAAGTGGGGCCCGGGCACGGTCTGGTCGTTCGTCGCCTGGGTGGCCGGCATCGCCTTCTTCTTCCCGGTGCTCTGGATGGTCATCACCGGCTTCAAGCAGGAGGCCGACGCCTACTCCAACCCGCCGAAGCTGATCTTCACCCCCACCCTCGATCAGTACCGAGGTGTCCTCGAGAGCGGCATCGGCACCACCCTGCTGAACTCGGCGTTCGCGACGATCGTGTCGACGATTCTGGTTCTGCTGCTGGGTGTTCCAGCGGCGTTCGCGCTGTCGCTGCGGCCGGTCAAGAAGACCCAGGACGTGCTGTTCTTCTTCATCTCCACCAAGATGCTGCCCGTCGTGGCCGTCATCGTTCCGCTGTACGTCATCGTCGGTGACATCGGCATGCTCGACAACATCTGGGCCCTGGTGGTCCTCTACACCGCGATGAATCTTCCGATCGCCGTATGGATGATGCGTTCGTTCTTCATGGAGGTGCCGGCCGAACTGCTCGAGGCCGCCAGCATGGACGGTGCGTCGCTGTGGACCTCGGTACGCGAGGTGATCCTGCCGCTCGTCTCTCCCGGTATCGCGGCGACGTCGTTGATCTGCGTGATCTTCTCGTGGAACGAGTTCTTCTTCGCCGTCAACCTCACTGCCGTTCAGGCCCAGACGATTCCGGTGTACCTCGTCGGATTCATCACCGGCCAGGGCCTGTACTGGGCCCAGCTGTCCGCCGCTGCGACGTTCGCAGCACTCCCCGTCGTCCTTGCCGGATGGTTCGCGCAGAACAAGCTCGTGCGCGGTCTGTCCTTCGGCGCCATCAAATAGGAGAAAGTCTCATGGCTGCAATCAAGTACAAGAAGGCATCCTGCGTCTACGAAGGTGCCGATTCGCTCGCCGTCGATTCCCTCGACCTCGAGATCGAGGACGGCGAGTTCGTCGTCCTGGTCGGACCGTCCGGCTCCGGCAAGTCCACCGCCCTGCGCATGCTCGCCGGTCTTGAGGAGATCGACGGTGGCGCAATCGAAATCGGCGGCAAGAACATGGTGGGCGTTCCGTCCAAGGACCGCGACATCGCCATGGTCTTCCAGAACTACGCGCTCTACCCCAACAAGACCGTCGGGGAGAACATGGGCTTCGCGCTCAAGATGCGCGGAGTGAGCCTCGAGAAGCGTCAGGCACGCGTCGCGGAAGCGGCCCGTCTGCTCGATCTCACCGAGTACCTCGACCGCAAGCCCGGCAAGCTCTCGGGCGGCCAGCGTCAGCGAGTTGCCATGGGCCGCGCCATCGTTCGCGAACCGCAGGTGTTCTGCATGGACGAGCCGCTGTCCAACCTCGACGCCAAGCTACGGGTGCAGACGCGTACGCAGATCGCGGCGCTGCAGCGCAGACTCGGCACCACGACGGTCTACGTCACCCACGATCAGGTCGAGGCCATGACGATGGGCGATCGCGTCGCCGTCCTGCGCGGCGGCAAACTGCAGCAGTTCGCCTCTCCCACAGACCTGTACGACAACCCCGTCAATGCGTTCGTCGCAGGATTCATCGGCTCCCCGGCGATGAACCTGATGACGGTACCCATCGGCTCGGGCGGCGTGCAGATCGGCAAGTTCCTCCTCCCGCTCGAGCGCGACGAACTGACCAAGCTCGCGAGCCTGGGAATCGACGAGGTCACCATCGGAATGCGGCCCGAGAATCTCGGCATCGTGCACGGTGGCGGTGAAGGATTCGAAGGAAAGGTCGATCTCATCGAGGAGTTGGGCAGCGAGTCCTACGTCTACGCACACCTCGACGACCCGAAGGTCAAGGGGCTCGACGGGGGACCGGTGTCGTTGGTGGCGCGTTCGGCAGTGCGTGCCCCGGCAAGGATCGGCGAGAGCATCGGCCTGACACGCCTCGACGGTGCGATCCACCTCTTCCACCCCGAGACGGGGGAGCGCATCTAACGCGGCTGGTACGCGGTCTTTCGCGCGAGGATCAGTGCCGTCAGAAGCGCGGCACCCCAGAGCAGGAAGATGCCGTCGAAGAACAAGTGCCCGTACTTGACACTTCGATTCTCGTCCGAGGCGATCAAGCCGATCACCGCGCCGACGAACGACGCCCCGCCCCAGAGGATCAGCAGCACCGAGCCGGGCCAGGAGATGCCGAGGATCAACGACGGCACCCTGGTCCGGTTCTGTGCTGCCAGGCGCGGCCGGTTCATGTACGCGAGGGCCGGAAGAATCGCCGCGCCGAGTTTGACCAGCGCGAGCACCAGCAGTGCCGTTCGCGCTGTTGCCGGGTCGCTGTCGACCCACTCTGTGGCGAAAGCACCGACGGTATCGAGCATCCACCGTCCACCTGCGGCCCAATAGCCGGAAAATGCTGCGTGGACTGTCCCCAGTGCACCTGCGATCGCGAAGTATCCGATGGCCACGGTGGTCGAGGCTAGCCGAGTTGCCACCCCCGTTCAGGGGTAGCGAGCAATTGTTCATCTCACCTACCGTGACGGTGATGGGCATCACACGCGCAGGAGGAAACATGGCCGAATCGGCATACACGGCATTCAGGAACGCTCGCGATCTACTGCTCGACGCCTACGGCGAGTACGACCGCGCCGTCGACACTTTCGAGTGGCCGTCGTTCGGTGAGACGTTCAACTGGGCGATCGACTGGTTCGACGCGATCGCACGAGGCAACGACGGCACCGCGCTGTGGATAGTCGAGGAGGACGGCAGCGAGGCCAAGTACAGCTTCGACGACATCGCTCGTCGCTCCGACCAGGTTGCCCGGTGGCTCGAGCAGCAGGGAATCGGCCGCGGTGACTCGGTGATCCTGATGCTCGGCAATCAGGTGGAGTTGTGGGAAGCGATGCTCGCGGTCATGAAGCTGGGCGCTGTGTTGATGCCGACCACCACGGCCATCGGATCCTCGGACCTGACCGACCGCGTGGTACGCGGCAATGCGCGAGCAGTGATCGTGAACCCCTCGGACACCGGCAAATTCGACGATGTCCCCGGTGACTACCTGCGTATCGCCACCTCCGCCTCCGACGGTTGGGTCGACTATTCCGGGGCCCGTGATGTCGAAGCTCGATCGTTCGAGTCGGTGACCGCTCCCACCGACCGACTGCTGATGTACTTCACCTCCGGCACCACCAGCAAGCCCAAACTCGTCGAACATACTCAGATCTCCTATCCCGTAGGGCATCTGAGCACCATGTACTTCCTCGGGCTGCGCCCGGGAGACGTGCACCTGAACATCAGCTCCCCGGGGTGGGCCAAGCACGCGTGGAGTTGCTTCTTCGCCCCGTGGATTGCCGAGGCGACCATCTTCATCTACAACTACGGCAAGTTCGACGCGAAAGCACTGCTCGAGCAGATCCGGCGCGCCGAGGTGACGACGTTCTGCGCGCCACCGACCGTGTGGCGCATGCTGATTCAGGCCGATCTCGCCGGCGGCGGCGGCTCGCTCCGCGAGGCGATCGGAGCCGGTGAACCGCTCAATCCCGAGGTGATCTCGCGGGTCCAGCAGGAGTGGGGCCTGAGTATCCGCGACGGGTTCGGACAGACGGAAACCACTGCACTGGTGGCCAACACGCCCGGTGCGGTACTCAAGTCCGGCTCCATGGGTAGGCCGTTGCCGGGCGTCCCGGTGGTGATCGTCGACCCCACCACCGGCGAACTCGCCGACGAGGGCGAGATCTGCCTCGACCTGGCCCAGCACCCGTTCAACCTGATGACCGGCTACCTCGGTGACCCCGAACGCAATGCCGCCGTGATGGCCGACGGTTACTACCACACCGGCGACGTCGCATCACGGGACTCCGAGGGCTACATCACCTACGTCGGCCGCACCGACGACGTGTTCAAGGCCTCGGATTACAAGATCTCCCCGTTCGAGCTCGAAAGCGTGCTCATCGAACACCCCGCCGTTGCCGAGGCAGCGGTGGTGCCGGCCCCGGACGAGACGCGACTGGCCGTTCCCAAGGCATACGTGGCATTGGCGTCGGGCTGGGAACCCAACGAGGACACGGCATTCGAGATCTTGAAATACGCACGCGAGCACCTGGCTCCGTTCCTGCGTGTGCGTCGCATCGAATTCTTCGAGCTACCGAAAACGATCTCCGGCAAGATCCGCCGTGTGGAATTGCGCGCTCGTGAGGATGCGGCCGTGGGTCCGCTGGAGACCGAGTGGCGCGACGACCAGTTTCCTGCGCTGAAGAGGTGATGTGACTGTCCACAATTTGCCTGCGGAGACGGGATCCCGATTCTCGAGGCGAATTGTGGGCGCTCAGGTCACCTGCCCCAGAACCGTTCGAGGACGCCGAGCACTTCTGCGGAGGCCGCCATCGTCGTCGCATGATCGAATCCGCGGATGACATGCAATTCGGAGTTCGGTACCAACGCTGCGGCAGCGCGCGTGTCGTCGAGCCGGGTGCCGTCCTGAGAGCCGACGTAGAACAGCGACGGCTGGGTGAACTGCTGCAACGTCTCGTCCGGTAGTCCGGGATCGGCGTCATTGGCTCGGATGTACGCAGCCATGGCCTGAGCGTCGTTGGCGGAGAACACCGCTCGCGTACCGGGATCGATCGGAAACATGCGGTGGTCGTTCCACGCCTCGAGGAACCCGTCCATGCCACTGTGCTCCAACACATCCGCGCATCCCGGGAAGAACAGGCGATCGAACGCTCCGGCCTGAGCGCCGTGACTACCGCCGCCCACGGCCAGTGATCGCACTCGCTCGGGCCTCGCCGCGGTCAACGCCAAGCCCGCCCGGGCCCCGAACGAATAGCCGAGGTAGTCGACGGTGTCGACACCCACTGCGTCGAGCACCGCAGTCAGATCGCCGACGATGATGCTCATCGCATACGCGTCGGGAGTATGGGGCTTGTCGCTGCGGCCGTGACCGCGACTGTCGATCAGAATCAACTGCCGACTCCCGCGCAGCGCCTTCACATACCCGAACGTCCGCCAGATCGTGTGCGTCAGAAAACTGCCGTGCACCATCAACAACGGTGGGCCCGACCCCACCACCGTGTACGCAATCCGTGTCCCATCGTCTGCATTCGAGGCGTACTCCACCCCGCGATTCTTGCCCACTGCGCCTGTGGGTCGCTCCGCAGGCTCCACTCCGGTCCACTCAATGTGACATTGACCCCCGAAAAGGCCACTGAACGTCACATTGACTCCTCACGGGTGGGCGCTTCTCGGGCCGACTCTGCGGTCGGGGTGAGGTCGATGGTGCGGGTCGGGCCGATGGCGTCGAGGAACGGTCGATCGTGGCTTGCGACGATCAGTGCACCTTCGAATGTCTCGAGTGCGTCGATGAGGTGTTGTCGGCTGGTGATGTCGAGGTTGTTGGTGGGCTCGTCGAGCATCAGTAGTTTCGGAGCGGGCTCTGCCAGCAGAATTCGTGCCAGTGCGGCGCGCAGTCGCTCTCCTCCGGAGAGGGTCGCGACGACGGCATCGGCGTCGGATCCGCGGAACAGGAAGCGCGCGAGTTGGCCTCGAATCCGTTCGGCGGTGGCCTGTGGCGCGACGTCTGCGACGTTGTCGGCGACGGTGCGAGCCTCGTCGAAGATGTCGAGTCGCTGCGGTAGGTACTTCCACGGAACCTCGGCTCCGGTGGCGTCCAGAGCCCGTAGCAGTGTGGTCTTGCCGCTGCCGTTCGGCCCGACCAGAGCGATGCGTTCGGGACCGACGACAGTGAGCTCCTCGTGGGTCAGAACGACCTGTCCGGGATGAACTCTCGTTGCCGGGAGGTCGACGCGTATCTCGCGGTCGTCGCGCACGAGGTCCTCGGCGGCCGAGAGCGACGATCTGGCGTCGTCGACGCGATCGGTGTGGGTACCGCGTAGCTTTCCGGCCGATTCCTGTGCGGCGCGTTTTCGCGCGCCCATGATGATCTTGGGTTCGCGCTTCTGCTCTTCCATCTTCTTGCCGTACCGCAGACGGCGGTCGAGTTTGATTCGGGTGTCGATCAATTCGCGTTCCTGCTTGCGGACGTCGTTCTTCGCGTCGCGGACCGTTGCCCGCGCCGCCTCCTGTTCGGCGTCGATCACCGAGCGATAGTGCCGGTAGTTGCCGCCGAACATGCGCAGCCGCGAGACTCCACTGCGCTCTGCCCGCACCTCGGCGATGGAGTCGACGCGTTCGAGCAGTTCGAGGTCGTGAGTGCACACGATCAGCACACCCGAATACCCGTCGACCGCTGTGTACAACCGTTGTCGCGCAACCCGATCGAGGTTGTTGGTCGGTTCGTCCAGCAGTAGTACGTCGGGCTCGGCCAGTAGCTCCGCGGTGAGAGCGAGCAGCGTGGCCTCGCCGCCCGACAGGGTGCCGATTCGGCGATCCAGGTCGTCGAGGGACCCGACGACGCTGCCGAGGCCGAGCTTGTCCAGCAACGCCAGAGCGCGCTCCTCGATGTCCCAGGCCGACCCGACGATTGCGAAGTCTTCCTCGTCGGCGGAACCGGATTCGATGCGGTGCAGTGCTTCTCGCACCGAATCGATGGCCAGTACCCGATCCACGGGTAGGTCGGGGTCCAGTGTGATGTCCTGTCGCAGGTAGCCCAAGACGCCCGGCATCGTGATGGAACCTCGTTGCGGTACCAATTCCCCGGCGAGCAACCTCAATAAGGTCGACTTCCCCGCGCCGTTGGAACCGACGAGACCTGTTGTGCCGCTGGTAAAGATGGCCGACAAGGCGTCGAACACGGGGTCGCCGTCGGGCCAGGAGAACGTCAGGTTCGAGACAGAAAGGGAGGATGAATGAGGCATGGGCGCTCCAAAGGTGTGCATGCGGACGATCTGCAGGCGTCTAGGACCTTTGGAAGAGCAATGGCCACTCCGAATCTGTGGGCAACAGGGCAGGACCCACGCTAGCCCCGAACCCCGCGAGCGCGCAATCGAATTAGATCGTCGGGCCCTTCTTGCGCAGATCGTCGACCGTCTCCATGGCGCCGCGGAGCTCGTCCAACCACTCCTGGGTGTGTTCTCCGACCAGCTTGACGGCCCACGCGAGGGCGTCCGCGCGGGAGCGAGCGACGCCGGCGTCGACGAGGGTGTCCAGGACGCGACGCTCGGGCTGACGCAGGCGGGTCATGACCGGTACCGCGAGGTGGGTGAACAGGACCACGTCGGATCCGGTTCTCACACCCCAGGCGACCTTGCGTCCGTATCGCTTCTCGGCCTCGGCGGCGATCTGCATGCGGTCGCCGCGGGTCGTTTCTCGGAACCGTGCGATGCGACCCTCGTTGGTGGCCGGTGAACTGTCCGGCTCTGCAGGCAATGTTCCGACGACGACGATCTCCTCTCGGTCGACCTCGACCGACGCGGCACCGTCGAACCAGGTGTCCGGGAGTCGGCCACCGAACCAGTCGGCGGCGTCGGTGGCGTCCGGAATGTCTGCGTGCTGCCAGCCGCCGGGGCGGCCGAACGAGCGTCCGTTGGGTTTCATGAGGACTCCTTCGCTGTGTTGTAAGACTGATTACATAATTACACCTCCTTCGGCAGGTGCGCCACCGATGTCGCGTACGACTGGTCCGACGCGCAAAACACCCGCAGGATCGTGCTCTTCGGCGAGGGCGCCCAGCCAGTGTGCGGTGTCCTCGTCGTACATCCTCGAGATGCGCTCCGGATCGCCACTGGACGCGAAATTGGGCAGCGATCCTCCGGTCGACCATGGCGACATCGCCTGAGCGACGAGCTCCGCATGCGAAAGAACGGGCTCGACTTCTGCCCCGTGCGCCGGCACGCCGGTCGTGAAGAGGGTGAATGCCGCATTCCGATGGCAGAACGCGCTGCGGTGCCGGGGTTCGCGGGCGAGCGCACCGCCGAGCAGGCGTGCTTCCACGACCGTCTGCGGTGACCCCGACTCCGGGCCTGCGACGGCGAGCAACTCGTCGATCGCGTCATGAGTCAATTGTTCGGTCAGACAGCTGAATTCGTGGCTCGGCATTGGATCGACCGGATCGGCGTGCACGGCCCCGATCGCCGCGTACGGCAGCATGCCCACCGCATCGATGACGGGCGTGGCGACGCCTCGAACCGGGGTCAGGAGCGCTTCTGCCTCCTTCGGGCCCGCGACACTGGCGAACCGAATCGCCACGGTGAAGCGACCGGCAAGAGGTGGTGGAACCTGCGGCAGCGACGGCAGCTGCAGCAGGGCCATCGAGGTCGACGTGTGCTCGGGGAGGTCGGTGCACAGATCCAGCCAGGCGTGGGCGACAGCGGCGGCATCGGAACCGACGAAATACAGTGCACCGCCGTAGAAGTGCGAGAGCTGCATCAGGTCGATCTCGACGGAGGTGACGATGCCGAGCGTGGACTTTCCGCCGCGCAGTCCCCAGAAGAGTTCTGCATGCTGATCGGGCGTGACACGCAGGATGTCACCCTCTCCGGTGACGAGCTCGAACGCTCGGACGTGATCTGAGGACAGACCGAACGTGCGCACCAGCGGGGCGATGCCGCCACCGGTGAGGAAGCCGACCACCCCGACGGCGGTGGACGATCCGCACAAAGGAGCCAGGCCGTGCGGCGCGGCGGCGTCGACGACGTCCTGCCAGATCACACCGGCACCGAGCTGAGCTGTCCGGGTGTCTGCGTCCACGACGCAGCTGTTCAGGCGTCCGGTGTGGACGAACAGGACGTCGCCCTCGATCGGGACTGCGCCGTGTCCGGTTCGACCGACGGCGACCCGTAAGCCGGTGCGGGCGGCATATCGAACTGTGCTCACCACATCGCGAACGTCGTGTACCTCGATCACCGCGAGCGGTCGCACGGGCACGGCGACGTTCCAGGGCGTTGCGAGTTCGTAGCCCGGCTCGCCGGGCAGCGCGAGCGAGCCGGTCAGTTCGCTGCGCAGTGAGTTCAGATCTGCGTGGATCGTGGGGGTGTGAAAAGCCATGATGGGGTCCATTTCTCGTCGAGTGCTTCAACGAGGACGAGAATTGCCCACCGCGCTTGGAGAATTCTTGAACTGTGCGGTCAGCCCGAGCATGCCGATTCGTCGGGCCTCCGCGATCACCTCGGCAATCGCGTTCTCGCGGGCACTCGACGGCGGCTGTAGCTGGGCCCTGAGCAACCGACACCGCAGCAGGGTCGGGCGGCTGGAGGTTCGGCTGGCCAGTGCCTCGGCTCGATCGAGCAACTCGGCGGCGCGGTCGCTGCGCCCCAGCACTGCGTGGAGCCTGGCCGACGCCTCCGCGACCGAACCGATGGAGCCGACATGCCCCACCGTCGCGATGCGGTCGGTGAAGGGCTGGAGTAACTCCACGAATTGCTCGGCGTACTGGACCAATTCGAGATCCGCGACGACGCGAGCCAGGAGGGTCGTGTGGCCGAGTGTCGTCCACGTCGGTGGCCGAGACTCCGTCAACCAGCCCGATATCGATTGTGTCGCTTGAGCTTTCCTGCCATTGGCTGCGTCGATCGCGATGCTCCACGATTGCGGCTCGACGATCCCCGGTTCCGCGGTGGCCAGATTGCCGCACTCCCACTCCAGTGCGTTCATCGCCAGCCCGGCACTGCCCGCGGTGTACAGCTCGGTCTGCAGATGGATCTGGCGGGCGGTCTCGTACTGGCGACGGCACTCGTCGAAGTTTCCGTGCCAGGCTGCCAATGTTGCTTCCATCCAGCGCAATTGAACGCGAACAACCGGTAGGCGCAGTAGATCGCACCCGGCGATTCCGCGTCGCAGGTGATCGGTGGCGTTCTCGACATCGCCCAGATTCATCTCGGTCATGCTCGCAACCGCATGGGCGATGACGTTGTCGAAAGGAGAATGGCGATGCGGCAGCGTGAACAACTCGCGAATCAGCCCGAGGGACTCCTCGCTGCGCTGAGCCACACCGGAGAACAGCAGGATCCGAGCAAGCAGAGCATCGGCGACAATCTCGAAGTCGTCTGTTGCCGAGGCAATATCGAGTGCTCGACGGCTCAGCGCGTCGGGAACGGACGAGTCCGGGTGGTAGCAGAATCCGACGGCGGTTGCCGCCAGTACACGCGCATGAGCGGCCGCGTCCGATTCGACGAACTGCTCCATTCCGGCGAGTCTGCCGAGCAACGGTGCCGGGTCGCGGCCGTAGGACACCCACGGCCATGCACCCGCGGCGCGCAGGAGGGCTGCGGCCAACCGTCCGACAGTCGATGTTCGACCTTGACGCACGGCGTCGAGCAGACACTCGTCGACGACGTCGAGGACGGTTTGACCGCGCCCTGCCCGAGCGAGTGCTTCGACGCGTGCGACCAGTAGGTCGTCGCGGTCGTCCGGCACCTGTTCCGAGGCAGGGAGGAGATCGAATGCCTGGACCGCACCATCCCACCATCGTGCTGCTGTTTCCGAACTCCACCGTTCGGTCGCTTCACGGGCGGCATCGGTACAGGCGGAGAGTGCGCTTCGAGGGTCGACGATCGGCAGCGCGGCCATCAGATGTTGCGCGCGCTTGCTCGATCGGTCGGCATCGTGGGAATCGATCAGTGCCTCGGCAACCGACGCATGGATACGTTGCCTACGCAATGCCGGAATAGCCGCCAGCACTGCGTCTCTCAACAGACCGTGGGCAAAGACGCAGCCACCTCCGGCGGGATCGGCGACGATGATGCGCTCGTCTGCGGCGTCGTCGAGGTAGTCGACCAGGGTATCGACGGTCAGCCCGGTCGCCGCAGCGAGCAGGCCGACGTCGAGGGCGTCTCCGATCACCGCTGCAACCCGAAGTACCTGCAGTACGGCTGGTTCCACTGCGTGGAGGCGGCGGTCGAGTACCGACCGCACGGCAGAGGGAATCTCACCGTCCCGGCGATCGTCTCGGGGTAGTCTCGCGTACTCGGACACGAACAGTGGGTTTCCGCCGGTGCGCTCGGCGAGGCGGTGAATTTCGTCGGCATCGAGATCTTCGCCCGCGACGCGCCGGGCCAGTGCGTCGACCTCCATGGGGCCGAGCGGGGTGACCGTGAGGTGGCGGTTCCCCGCTGCGTGGAGCACCGTCTCGACCAGCTTGCGTACCTCGGGTCCGGTCTCGTTCTCGCGCAACGTCAGAACGAACCACACCGGGTGCCGGTGCAGCGCTGCGACCAGATGCATCAGACATCGCAGAGAGGTCGTGTCTGCCCACTGGACGTCATCGACGACCAACGTCGTCACACCCGACCCGAATCCCGCCACCGAGTCCTCGATGGCTGCGGTGACTCGCTCGTAGACGGCGAATCTCGCCTCGTCCGGTTCCACGTGGGCGGGTGGGAGGAGGACACTCTCGGCGTCGACCCCCAACTGGCGCAACAGTTGTCGAATCGGCCACCAGGCTGGGGTGCCGTCGTCCTCCAGGCATCTGGCCCACAGTGACCGGCCGGCGGCGGCGAGGGTGCGGCGGTCGCACTCCTCGGCGAGGCGTGTCTTGCCGATTCCGGCGGGACCGGTCAGCACGAGCCAGCGACTCTCGCCGCCGCGAACCCGGTCGAGCATCCCGGCGATCAGTTCGGACTCCGAAGTCCGTCCGATCAGCGTGGATTCCGGCTCCATCGCGGCGGACTCCGGCGGCCCCGCCGGCGATGCCGGGATCGACAGCCGCTCGGCCCCCGACCATCCCGGCTGTCGCGGCCACGCCGCCAGACCCGGATCGTGACGCAGAATCGCGGTGTGGAGGGACGCGAGTTCGGTGCCTACGTCCAATCCGAGTTCGTCGTCCAACCGCGCGGAGTGATCGCGGTATGCCTGAAGTGCTTCGGTGGAGCGTCCGGCTCGGTGCAACGCGAGCATGCGGAGCCAGCACGTGCGATCACGCAGCGGGTATTCGTGGCACAGCGCGGCGGCGTCGACCAGAGCCGGTGCCACACGTCCTGCGGCCAACAGAGCAGTGATGCGGGTTTCGCGGCACTCCGTGCGGACTTCCTCGAATGCCGCCGCCTCCACTTCCACCCAGTGCTCGTCGCGAAGATCTTCGAGGAACGGCCCGCGAACCCTGGCCAGCGCACGATCTGCGTTGGTCAGGGCTTGCTCCCACTGCGCTGCCCGAACGTGCTGCCTCGCCGATTCCGCCTCCGTGAGGAATACGGCCCGGTCGATGTATTGATCATCGAGGTCGAGCACGTAGCCCGGTGGTTGCCGGACGATGACCGACGCCGCGGCAGGGTCGACGCGCAGAGCTCGTCGCAGATTCGAGATGTACGCCTGCAGACTCGCCATGGCGCTGGACGGGGCATTGCCCTGCCACAGCACGTCGATCAGCCGATCGGTGGACACCACCCGCCCGTTGTCGGCCAGGAGTGCAGCAAGTACGGCTCGCTGCTTACGCGGTCCGAGATCGATTGGACGGCCGTCGGGCCGCGTCACCTCCAGGGGGCCGAGCAATCGGTAGATCATGCGCGAGCCCCCTCCCCACGTGCTGTTCGGCGTCAGTGTAAGTACCGATGCTCGATCGCGTCAGCGAGAACGGTCATGCCGCCACCTCTGCCGGACTCGAAGTGGACGTCATGGCCTCCGGCCGGGTGGTGTGCTGCAACGTCGTCGCGCAGACGAGTGCACCGACCGCGGCGATCAGTGCGGCGACGAACAATGCCGCGTGCAGCCCGTGCACCAGCTCGATCGGTGAACCGCCGGGCAGCATCGACTCAGCGGGGAGAAACGCGCCGAGTCCGGCGACTCCGACGGCGATTCCGCTCTGCCGGAACGCGTCGTTGATGCCTGCGGCCAAGCCGGAGTGGTGGGCTGTGCCTTCGCCCAGAACGAGTCCGCTCATGACGGGGTTGAACACCCCGGCACCGATGCAGGCGACCACGAATCCCGGGATCAACGTGTACGGCGAGCCGTCGACGTCCACGACGGTCATCATCAGCAGGCCGACGGAGACGAGGATCAGCGACACGGTCAACGAGAGCGCAACCGGAATTCGACCGTCCAGTTTCGCGGTCATGCCTGCCACGACGAACATCGCCACCGTCGCGGGCAGGTACACCAGACCGGCCTCGATCGGCGAGAGATTCTGCACGTTCTGCAGGTAGACGGTGGTATAGACGAACACCGCGAACAGGGAGGCGGAGATGGCGAACGCGGCGATCTGTGCTCCGGCAAACGCACGGTTGGCGAGTAGATGCGGCGGCAGCATCGGCTCCGGTGCGTTGAGCTCGTGCAGGCAGAACGCCACGAGGGTGACTGCTGCGACAGCAAGAGCGAGCACGGTCGTCGGTTCCGTCCACCCCGCCTCGTTGCCGTGCAGCAGTCCGTAGACCAAGCCGGCCAGGCCGGCCGACACCAACACCTGCCCGGGTACATCTGCTCCGCGAGGGCGAGGATCGCGAGATTCGGGCACCCATCTCAGGGTCGCGACCAGAGTGAGCAGTCCGATGGGAATGTTGATCAGAAACACTGCGCGCCAATGGAACACCTCGGTGAGCACGCCGCCCACGAGTGGGCCGACCGCGAAGGCTCCGCCGATGGTGGCACCGTAGGCGGCCAGCGCAGACGCCCGGTCCGGCCCCTTCTCGAACACGTCCGCGAGCAGCGCGAGCGAGCAGGCGAAGAGCAACGCTCCGCCGACTCCTTGTGCGGCACGGGCGATGTCGAGGATCACGATGTTCGGCGCGAGCGCGCACGACAACGATGTGACGGTGAACGTGACGATGCCGATGAGGAAGACCCGTTTCCGCCCGCGGCGATCGGCCCACGAGCCGGCGCTGAGAACCACGGTCGCCAAGGCGAGGGTGTAGGCGTCGACGACCCATTTCAGGGCGCTGACGCCGGAATTCAGGTCGGCTGCGATGGAGGGTAGGGCGGTGTTGACCACCGCGATGTCGAGCATGAGCATTGCCGTCGTCACACAGACGACGGCCAGGGTGGCGCGGCGGACAGCCGCACTTTTCGGTGTTGCGAACATGAAGGGTCCTGGTGAGTCGAAGGAACAGTGCTCGATCACGGTGCGCGGAAGGTCTTGGTCAACTCTTGGACTCCGCCAGGACTCGCTCGAGGCATGATCGACCCCGTGCGCACTTCGAGAAGACCCACGACTCTGGCCGCGATCGTGTCGGTACTGGCATTGGTGCTCGCCGCCTGCGGTCAGAGTGGGCCGGATCAGCCGCAGACTGTCGCCGAGCAGTTCGCCGCCGCGGTCAACAGTGCGAACATCGACCAGGCGGCTGCGTTGACCACCGATCCGGCCGGCGCGACGGCAGCCCTCACCGAGCTGTACGACGGGCTTTCGGCAGGCGGAACGGTGACGGCGACTCCCGATTTCGAGGCCACCGACGCCAACGCCGATACCGGCACGTTCACGTTGAATGCCGGTTGGCGCTTCTCGACGACCACCGACGGCACCGCCGAACCCGACGGCGAGCCGAAGGAATGGAACTACACGACCTCGGCGACCGCGGCGGAGACCGAGCAGGGCTGGAAGATCACCTGGGATCCGGCGATGTTGGTGCCGGGCCTGACGGCCGACTCGTCGGTGCGCTTCACTCCGACCGACGCGCTCGTCGCGCCGCGCATCTTCGACGGCAACGGCGTCGAGCTGATGTCGCAGCAGGTGGTCACCCTGGTCAACGTCGATGCGACGGCCGATCCCGTGGCTGTCGCGAACCTCGTCGGATCCGTCGTCCCGGGTATCACCGCCGAGTACGTCACCTCGACTGTGGCTGCAGCGCAGGGTAATTCGGCCACCATCGTGTTGCTTCGTCAGGCGGACATCGACCCCATCGGTGCTCAGCTCGCGACCGTCCCCGGAGTCACCCTGGCCCCGCAGACGCGGTTGCTCGCCACCGACCGCAACCTGGTGTCGCCGGTCCTCAACGACCTCACGACGCTGTGGGAGCAGGAGCAGGCGGCCAATCGTGGATGGGCTGTACAGGCTGTTGCAGCGGACGGCACCGTCACTCCGCTGGCGGGACGCGATGCCGGAACCGGCGACGATATTGCGACCACCCTGGATTCGGCACTGCAACTCAAAGCCGAGAATGCCCTTGCTTCGCTGCCGCAGCAGGCGGCCATCGTTGCGCTTCGGCCGTCGACGGGGGCGGTTCTGGCAGTGGCGCAGAATGCCGCCGCCGATGCCGAGGGCCCGATCGCGCTGACCGGCCTGTACCCGCCGGGGTCGACGTTCAAGACGGTGACCACCTCGGCTGCACTGCAGTCCGGTGCCGTCACCCCCGATACCGTGCTGCCGTGCCCGGCGACGGAGAACATCGAAGGCAGGCAGATCCCGAACGACGACAACTTCGATCTCGGCGACGTGCCGCTCCACACCGCCTTCGCCAAGTCCTGCAACACGACGATGGGCCGCCTCGGTGTGGCACTCCCGCCGAACGGACTGACCGACGCGGCCGCGCAGTACGGCCTCGGCGTCGACTACGTCACCCCCGGTCTGACGACCGTCACCGGCTCGGTCCCGTCGGCCGACACCCCGGCGCAGCGCGTCGAGTCCGCCATCGGACAGGGGCAGGTGACCGCGTCGCCGTTCGGAATGGCGCTGGTCGCGTCGTCGATCGCGAACAACGGATTGCTGCCGCCGACGATCGTCGTCGGAGAGCCGGGCGTGGGTAACATGCAGCCGGCAGCGGTGAACCCGCAGGTCACCGAGCAGATCAAGACCATGATGCGCGAGACGATCACCGGCGGCACCGCGACGGCGCTCAATGACATCCCCGGGTTGCTCGGCAAGACCGGCACCGCGGAGTTCGGTGCCAACAACGAAGGCGCCCACGGTTGGTTCGTCGGGATCTCGGGCGATCTCGCGTTCGCGGTGTTCGTGAACGACGCGGGCAGTTCGAGCCCGGCCATCGAGGCTGCGGGTCGTTTTCTGCGGTGAATCGGCTGCGGCCGAGTCTCAATCGTGACCGGCTCGTATGAATCCCGTGCTTGTTACTCGTGTGACTACAGTGAATATTGTGATTCATGAGTTCTATGAGTCGTGCCCGTCGTGGCCCGCGCAAGGTCCGCGGTCGCTACCTCGTCGCCGTTGCAGCATCGGCGACGTTGACGGTCTCGGCAGTGTTCTGGATGGTCGATCGCCCGCCGAGCGAGGCCGAGGTGCTGGTCTCGAAGTTCGTCGACGCCCTGGACAACCGCGATGTGGCGGCCGCTGCCGCGATGACGACCTACCCGAACGCCGCGACGGCCGCGCTGAACCAGATGTTCGACGGCTTGTCGGCCGGTGGCACGTCCACCGGTGACTTCGACCTGACCCAGTACATGGACCTCTCGGACGAGAGTGGATTCTTCACCATGGCGTCCGCCTGGAACTTCGGTGAGGGCAAGGACTGGAAGTACAGCGCACAGGGCTCGACCAAGAAGCTCAGCGTGGGTTGGCGCATCGCGTGGGATCCGGCCACCCTCGTCCCCGACCTCACCTCGGGCGGATCGGTCCGCTACACCCGGACCGACGCCGCCCCGCCGCTGATCTTCGACGCCGCGAACAACGTGCTGATGAGCGAGCGCACCATCAACGCCATCTCCCTCGACCCGGCGCAGATGAGCGATCCGGCCACGTCCACGGCGCAACTAGCGGATGTCATCGACGTCGTCGCCCCGCTCATCACCTCCGAATCGATGCTGGCCGAATTGAACTCGGCCGGCGGCGCACCGATCACCGCCGTGACCTTGCGTGACGACGACTTCGCCGTCCTCGAAGACGACCTGCGCGCCGTGCCGGGCGTCGTGGTCTCGCCGCAACCCAAACTGATCGTCGACGATCGTCGGATCACCTCTCCCGTGCTGGATTCGCTGCGCGCCGCATGGCAGGAAGGACGCGACGCCACCGCAGGCTGGGCCGTCGACACCTACACCGTCGACGGAACGGGCGAACGCCGCGTCGGATTCCAAGGACCGGGTGGGCCGGATCTGCACGCGACACTCGATCCGCGTATCCAGTTGGCAGCCGAGAATGCGGTCGTCATGGCGGGATCGTCGGCGTCGATCGTCGCCGTGTCCACCTCGACCGGCGCGATTCTCGCTGCGGCACAGAACAGTTACGCCAACGAGCAGGGCGACGTGGTGTTCGGGGGCTCCTACCCGGCAGGCACCGCGTCTGAGCTCGTGCGGGCCGTGCAGTCCGATCGCGGCGACGACAGTGCCGAAGACGCAGCTGCCGGCTTGGGTCTCGGTATCAACTACTCGATGCCGGGACTCGACGCCCACACAGGATCTCCCGCCGCCAGCCGCAGTGCGATCGACGGCATCAGGACCGTGTCCACTGCCTCCGGTGACGAGGCGACCGTGACTCCGTTCGGACTCGCGCAGATGGCAGCCGCGATCTCTCGGGGCAGCGCTCCGACTCCGGCGATCGTCGCGGGGCAGACCGCAGTCGCCGATCGAGAGTCCAAGGCAATGGGGTCGGATGCGGTAAACCGGTTGCGCGGCATACTCGCCGACTCGTCGAGCAGTAGCGGTCTCGACACGTTCGACGGTGTGCAGGGATTCGCCGGGGACAGTGGCGACGACCGCTTCGTCCTCGCCACCAGTGGTGACGTCGCATTCGCGGTGTACATCGAGGACGCGGACGGTGGTGACCAGGCAGTGCGGATGACGAGCCGGTTGCTGCAGGAGATGGCGAACCCCGTCGAATGAGCCTGAGGTTCAGGCCAGATAGTTAGGCGCGGTAGTTTCATTCGGTGACTGTGCTCGATTTCGGACTTCTGGTGGTGGCCGGGTTCTTCGCCGGGCTCATCGGGTTCGTCACCGGGCTCGCATCGCTCGTGTCCTACCCTGCTCTGCTCGCAGTGGGTTTGCCTGCGGTATCGGCGAACGTGACGAACACTGTCGCGTTGGTCGCGGCCGGTGTCGGAGCGACGGTGAGCTCCTCGGCCGAGCTGGCCAAGGACGGTAAGCAGTTGGTTCGCTACGCGATCTACTCGGCGCTGGGCGGCACCACGGGTGCGATTCTGCTGCTCAACACGCCGGACGGTTCGTTCGAGGTGGTCGTGCCGTTCCTGGTCGCCATGGCAGCCATCGCGCTACTGCTGCAGCCGAGTATCCGAAAGCTGTCCGGAGGCAGGCAGTTTCCGACGCTCTATCCGCTGGCGCTGTTCGCGGTCGCGATCTACGGCGGCTACTTCGGGGCCGGGGCCGGGGTCATCTTCCTCGCGCTGGCATTGATCTGCACGGCGGATACGTTCTGGCGCGCAAGCGTTCTGAAGAGCTTCTTCCTCGGTATCGCGAACCTGATTGCCGCGATCATCTTTTCGTTCTCCGGTCAGGTGAACTGGTGGGCTGCGCTCGCGCTGGCGATCGGTTGCTTCGCCGGCGGTGCCTGCGGGCCACCGACGGTCAAGGTGATCTCGCCGATCATTCTGCGTATTGCGGTCGGGATTCTGGGGCTCGGTCTCGCCGGGTGGCTGGGGTATCAGGCCTTCGGCTGACGGTCGGTGTTCGGCATGCTCAGCGCAGCCAGCCCGACGGCGGTCAGCGCCAGAAGGCCGAGAATCACGTACGCACCCGAGTAGCTTCCGGTCCATTCGGCGAGCACGGCACCGGCCCAGGGGGCCGAGGCCATCGCGATGACGATCGGCGCAGACATGATGCCGCTCAGATGCCCGTACTGGCTCGGACCCCAGCGATCGGTGATGGCGGTGGCCTGGACGAGTGTGAACAGTCCGCGCGCGAGTCCGGCACCGATCGCGACGGCGATCAGCGCCACGACCGAGGTGGCGACGCCGAGCAGGATGGTCGACAGGGCAGTTGCGGCGATGATCCCTACGGTCCTGGTTCGGGTACCGGCGAAGCGTTGCAACGGAAGGTAACCGATGCGGCCGAGCACCTGCCCGGCTCCGCCGAGACCGAGAGCCGTTGCCGCGAGAGCAGTATGGGCACCGTGTTCGATCAGCAGCGGAACCAGATTGAAGATTCCGGCGAACGCGACGAAGCCGGTGACGCTCATCGCTGCGGTGAGCATGACGAACGGACGACTACGGACGGTCTGTGCAGCAGTAGGTACTGCTCGCGCGTGCCCGGACTCACCCGTCGACGGCCACTGTCCGCGCAACCCGATCGAGTGCGCGGGAACGGTGACGATCAGTAGGACGACTGCGAGTACGAGATACGTTCGACGCCAATCGGAGTGGCTCGACAGGATCGCCGTCAGCGGAGCGAAGACCGTACTGGCCAGTCCCGCGGCCAGAGTGAGGATCATCAGGGCTCGGACGCGGTCGGTGCCCCACCACCGTGTCAGTGCAGCGAACGCAGGGGGATACAGCACCGCCCCCATGGCGATACCGGCCACGAACCATCCGAGAAAGAACAGCGGAAGTGTCGGGGACGTCGCGATGAGAACCAGCGCGGGTATCGCGAGAATCGACCCTGCGCTCATCACCCAGCGCGGTCCGCGGCGGTCCAGGATGCGACCGACGGGAACTCCGACCAATGCTGCAACGAACTGGCCGATCGAGAACTCGGCCACGATCGCCGTCGTCGACCATCCGGTATCCGCGGAGATCGCAGGCGACAGAACGGGGAAGGCGTAGTACAGAATTCCCCAGCTGGTGATCTCCGTGACGCACAGAACCGACAGGATTCGGCGTCGCCCCGGGTGCGAAATTTCCAGGGGCAACGCCGAATCCACCGCCGCAGAGTCAGTCACGCGACGGTGCGCCGAGAGTGATCAACTCCGGCGCAGCAGGGGCACCGCAGCAACCGCCGCTCGACGGGGCGTCGGGCTCGTCGAACAGGCCCGCGCCGCCGCAGACGCCGGTGTCGGGCAGCGTCAGCTCCACTTTCCGCGCGCCTTCGTGGTCACCCGCGAGTTCGGCCGCGATGCTGCGAACCTGCTCGTATCCGGTCATCGCCAGGAACGTCGGCGCGCGGCCGTAGCTCTTCATGCCCACCAGGTACAGGCCCGGCTCGGGCTGGGTGAGTTCCTCGACGCCGTGCGGTGACACCGATCCACACGAATGCAGGTTCGGATCCACCAACTCGGCGACGAACTTCGGTGCCTGCAGGGTGGGGTCGAGATCGAGGCGAACCTCGGACAGCCAGGACAGATCCGGGCGGAACCCGGTCAGCGCGACGACGCGGTCGACGTCATCGATGCGCGATCCGGTGTCACCGATCAGAGCGAGCCGATCACCCTCCACAGCAACAGTTTCGGTGCGGAAGCCCGAGACCACGGTGAGGAAGCCGTCGTCGACCGCCTTCTTGGCACGCTGACCGAGAGCGCCGCGAGCGGCAAGTTCGTCCGCGTCCCCGCCGCCGAAGACCTCCGCGGTCACGCCTCGACGCACGGCCCAGGTGATCGTCGTACCGGGCTCGTCCGCGGCGAGTTCGGCGAAGGTGATGATCGCGGTCAGCGCGGAATGGCCGCTGCCGGCGATGACGATGTGCTTGCCTGCGAACTGGGCGCGGATCACCGGGTCGGTCAGGTCGGGAACACGGTAGTCGATCCGGTCTGCGGCGGTCTTCTCGCCGATGGCCGGAAGTCCCTCGCTGCCCAGTGGATTGGGTGATCCCCAGGTGCCGGACGCGTCGACGACCGCGCGGGCGAGGATGCGTTCCTCGGTGCCGTCGGAGTGGCGGATGTGCACCGACAGCGGCTCGGTGTCGCGGCCGGCGTCGACCACCCGGTCGCGTCCGCGGCGAGCGACGCCGACCACCTCGGAGTCGGTTCGGACCACATCGCCGAGAACGGCGGCCAGGGGCGCGAGATACCGCTCCACCCATTCGCGTCCGGTGGCGTAGGTGTCGCCGTCCGGCGCGGTCCAGCCGGTGGATTCGAGCAGCCGGACGGCCGCGGGGTCGACGACCTCGGACCACGGGGAGAACAGTCGAACGTGATTCCACTCGGACACTGCCGATCCGGCAAACTTTCCGCGTTCGAGAACGACTACCCGGGAACCGGTTTCGGTCAGATGCGCCGCGGCGGCGAGACCGATGGGCCCTGCGCCGACCACCACTACGGGGTACGTGTTCATGACTGATCCACCTTTCTGCTGTTGACGATGGTGTCCACGGCTGCACGCGCTGTGCGGCCGACACCGATGAGCGTTGCCGACGCCGGGCCGGTCCAGTCGCCGTAGCCGAGAAGAATCAGGCTCGGTTCACCTCGAACATGGTTGCCGTCCAACACGATTCCCGACCCGTCGGCGCGCAGGTGCAGTGGCCGCAGGTGATGCAGAGCAGGGCGGAACCCGGTGCACCAGACGATCGCATCCAGCCGCTCTGTCGTGTGCCCGTCGGTGACACCGTCGGAGGTGAGCGCGGTGAACATCGGCCTGGCATGCAGAACTCCACGATCGCGAGCCTCTCGCACCGGCGGGACCATCACGATGTCTCCCAGACCGGCGACCCCGCCGGAATCCGCTGCGCCCTCGGCAAGAGCGCGAGCTCGATCGCTGGCGACATCGAACAACACTCGGCCGTCCACATCGTCGGGGAGAAACCTCGGCTCGCGGTTGGTGAACCACGTGGTGTCGGCGACAGTGGAGATCTCGGCCAGAATCTGCGCAGCCGAGTTCCCTCCACCGACGATGCCCACGCGCTTGCCTGCAAAGGAATCGGGCACGCGGTAGTCAGCGGCATGCAGCTGGGTCCCGCCGAACTCGCGCATGCCCGGGTAGCTCGGCCAGAACGGTCGTGACCACGTCCCGGTGGCATTGACGATCGTTGTGGCGCAGAAGGAGTCACCGTCGGTATCGACTCGATAGTCGTCGGTCGTACGATGCACCGACTTCACCTCGACGGGCCTGCGCACCGGCAACTCGTACTTCTTCTCGTATGCCCGCAGGTAGTCCACGACGTGCGATGCCGGAGGGAACCCGCTCGGCCAGCGTGGCATCGGCCAACCGGGGAGTCTCGAGTACTCGGCAGGCGAGAACAGGTGCAGCGACGGCCAGTAGTCCTGCCAGGAGCCTCCCGCATGCGTCTGGTCGTCGAGGATGACGAAGTCCAGCCCGGCTCGTCGCAGGTAGTAACCGGCGGCCAGTCCTGCCTGACCGCCGCCGATCACCACCACCTCCGAGTTCATTCGAGTCAACCGTCGGTGTCGCGCAATCGGGACGCGAGTTCCTCGACTCGAGCGGCGATGTCGTCGCGCACCAGACGCATCCGTTCGATTCCGTCGATACCGCGTTCGGACGGCTCGTCGGTGTTCCAGTTCTCGAACGTCGGACCGTCGACGGGATCGACCCTCGCCTCGCTCCCGAGGGTGATCACGTAGTCGATGCGAGACAACAACTTCGGGTCGATCGGTTTCGGCTGTTCACCGGCCAGGTCGACGCCGACTTCGAGGAGGGCCTCGGCCGAGAGTGCATTGACCGTTCCGCTCGGCTTCGTTCCCGCCGAGTGCACCTCCACCGCATCGCCGACGGCCTTGCGCATCAGACCGGCCGCCATCTGAGACTTGCCGCCGTTCTTGACGCAGACGAACAGCACGCTCGGTGTCGTCATGACACCGAACTCTGCTTGGCCGGAACCAGTTCGGCGATCAGGTCTTCGATGCGGCTCCTGATCTCGTCGCGAATCGGCCGGACCGCCTCGACGCCTTTGCCTGCCGGGTCGGCCAGTGCCCAATCGCGGTAGCTCACTCCGGGGAACACCGGGCACGCGTCACCGCAGCCCATGGTGATCACGACGTCGGATGTCTCGACGGCTTCCGGGGTCAGAATCTTCGGGGACTGGGACGAGATGTCGATGCCGACCTCGGCCATGGCCTCGACCGCTGCGGAGTTGACGGTGTCCGCGGGAGCGCTTCCGGCGGAACGCACTTCGACGGTGTCACCGGCGAGATGAGTCAGAAATCCGGCGGCCATCTGAGATCGGCCGGCATTGTGAACACAGACGAACAGAACGCTGGGGGTGGCGGACATCAGAATTCCTTCGGGGACGTGGTCGTGGACACGGCGGGGGAGAAGCGTTTGCGCAGTGCGAGCGAGACGTAGACGAGGCCGACCAGTACGGGCACTTCGATGAGTGGTCCCACGACTCCGGCGAGGGCTTGCCCGGATGTCGCACCGTAGGTGGCGATGGCGACGGCGATCGCGAGCTCGAAGTTGTTGCCTGCCGCGGTGAACGCGAGGGTGGTGGTGCGTTCGTAGCCCAGACCCATCGCGGCACCGAGGGCGTAGCCGCCGCCCCACATCACCGCGAAGTACACGAGCAGTGGCAGCGCGATACGCACCACGTCGAACGGCTGTGACGTGATCTGATCACCTTGCAGCGCAAAGAGAACGACGATGGTGAACAGCAGGCCGTAGAGCGCCCACGGGGCGATCCTGGGGATGAACTTCTCCTCGTACCATTCGCGGCCCTTGGCGCGTTCGCCGAAGAAGCGAGACGCGAATCCAGCTATCAACGGGATTCCGAGGAAGATGAGGACCGACTTGGCGATCTGCCACGGCGACGCCTCGATGGTCGTCTGGTCCAGGCCCAGCCAGCCGGGCAGAACCGAGAGGTAGAACCATCCGAGGACCGCGAACATGAACACCTGGAACACCGAGTTGATCGCGACCAGAACCGCGGCGGCTTCTCGGTCGCCGCAGGCGAGGTCGTTCCAGATGATGACCATCGCGATGCATCGAGCGAGGCCGACGATGATCAGGCCGGTTCGGTACTCGGGCAGGTCGGGAAGGAAAAGCCATGCGAGAGCGAACATCAGGGCCGGACCGAGGACCCAGTTGAGCACCAACGAGCCGATCAGCAGGCGCTTGTCTCCGGTCACGGTATCGAGGCGGTCGTAGCGAACCTTGGCCAGTACCGGGTACATCATGATCAGCAGTCCGATGGCGATCGGAAGTGACACCCCGTCGATCGAGATGGCCGACAGCGTGTCGTTCAGCCCGGGGATCATGCGTCCCAGGAGCAGACCCACGACCATGGCCACGCCGATCCACACGGGCAGGAACCGGTCGAGGGTGGAGAGCTTGCCGACCACGGCAGTATCGGTTTTCGTACTCATGCCATGACCTCCGTGGACTCTGCAGCGTTCAGCACGGCGGAAAGTTGCTGCAGCGCAGCGGGAATCACCGAGTAGTAGACCCAGGTGCCGCGGCGTTCGCAGTCGAGCAGCCCGGCTTCGCGCAACACCTTGAGGTGGTGCGAGATGGTGGGTTGGGAGAGGTCGAATGCGGGGGAAATGTCGCAGACACATGCTTCGCCGCCTGCATGGCTGGCGACGAGGCTGAGAAGGCGAAGCCGCACGGGATCTCCCAGTGCTTTGAACATGCGGGCGAGATCTCCTGCCCAGTCCGCGGTGAGGGGCTCACGGATCAGCGGCGAGCAGCATTCACCGTCGACGGGAAGGTCTTGATTCGACATCCGTCTATATTGACGTCTGCCGAATCAGGCGTCAAGTGAACAGTTGCCGAACCCGAAGAAGGCGGTACCCGACACCGAGCGCGACCACGACGGTTCCGACGACGATCGACGGCACCGGCAACGTGGCGATCAGCACCACGCATCCGATGCTGCCGATGACCTGGAGGGCGCGTGGGTAGCGGCGATGCTCGGCATCCTGGGTGAACGCGCTCAGATTGGCCACCAGGTAGTAGAGCAAGACCCCGAACGACGAGAAGCCGATGGCGTCACGCAGATCCACTGTCAGGACCAGCACGCAGACAATCACAGCCAGGGTGATCTCAGCGCGATGTGGCACCGAGTACCGCGGGTGGACTGCGGCCAGATACGACGGCAGGTCGCGGTGGCGGGCCATCGCCAGGGAGGTGCGGCCGATGCCGGCGATCAACGCGAGCAACGCCCCCAGCGCAGCCAGGCCGGCACCGATCCGCATCACCGGCGACGCCCACGAATGTCCCGACGCCACCGCGAGATCGACCAATGGGGCAGACGACGAGGCCAGGAGTTCGGGGCCGAGAACCGTCAACAACGTCACCGCAACGAGCGTGTAGACCAGCAATGCGATACCGAGCGCGGAGACGATGGCGCGTGGGATGGTCCGTTCGGGTCGGACGACCTCCTCGCCGAGGGTCGCGATGCGCGCATAGCCCGCGAAGGCGAAGAACAGCAGTCCCGCCGACTGCAGAATGCCGTACCACCCGTTCTCGGTGAACGAGCCGAGTCCGTCGACGGCGGGAACGGACGAGCCGGTGAGGCCGAGGACCACTGCGATGACGAGGACGGTGAGGACGGCGGTGACCAAGATCTTCGTCAGCACGGCCGTGCGGGTGATGCCGAAGTAGTTCACCGTGGTGAGCGCTGTGATGGCAAGTATCGCAACGAGTTCGGTGTAACCGGCAGGCGCGACATATGCCGCGAACACCAAAGCCATGGCCGCCGAACTCGCGGTCTTACCGATCACGAACGTCCACCCGGCCGCAAAGCCCGGCCACTCGCCGAGCCGCTCACGGCCGTAGACGTACGTGCCGCCCGACGTCGGATACTGCGCGGCCAGCTGGGCCGAGGAGGTGGCGTTGCAGAATGCGACGACCGATGCGACGGCCAAACCGATGAGCAGGCCCGCCCCTGCGACGGCCGATGCGGGAGCGAACGACGCGAACACCCCGGCCCCGACCATCGAACCGACACCGATGACGACGGCGTCGACGAGACCGAGGCGACGGGCCAGCGGCTGTGTCACGCCCGAAGCCGGTTCTCGCTCACGGCGACAACTGTAGGCGCTACGAATCCACTCAGCGCAGTTCCTGGAACTCCGACAGCAGCGCGAAGGAGGCCTCGCACAATTCGGTCTGCGTCAGCAGGATGCCGACCGTCCCGTCCGGGTCGACGAAGAAGTCGGTGCCCTGCCCGCCGGACCAGCCGTACCGACCGAGATGGTCACCGTCGGTGACGACCGAGACGCCGAATCCCCACCCCGTTCCCGGCCAGAAGCCGGGGTAGAAACTGTCGTCGGTCTTGATCGACGCAGGCACCTGGTCGTGTGTCATCAGCTCCAGGTGCTCGGTCGACACCGACGTCTCGATCGCACGAAGGAGGCGGTGAAAATCGGTCACCGTCGACACCAGCTCGCCGTGACTGACGTCGACAGGGGGCGGTCCCGCGTAGGGCCCGCCTGCGATGGGTTCGGTTTCGATCAACGACCCGTTCTCCAACCGGTAGGCCGCCGTCAGGCGGTGGCATCGGTCGGTCGGTACCCACAGCCCGGTGTCGGGCATCTCGAGTGGCGTGAACAGGTCGCCGCGGAGGTGGTCCTGCAGAGACCGGCCGACGATGCGAGAGACGAGGATGCCGAGGATCGCGAAGCCGTGGTGGTAGCGCCACCCGGTACCGGGCTGGAACGCCAGAGGAAGTTCCGCCATGCGTGCCAACCACTCGTCCGCGCCGAGCGGAGACGGCGCGGGGCCTGCTTCGGTGCCGTTGTCCCTCATGGCCCGGGCCAGCGGGGTGTCCGCCATCTGAATTCCGTACCCACTGGTGTTGGTCAGCAAGTGCCGCAACGTGATCGGTCCCTCTCGAGCGACGGTGTCGTCGAGTGCAGCGTCGGGGCGGGTGAGCACCGGCAGGTCGGCGAGTTCGGGAAGCCAGGGCACGACATCGTCGTCCAGCGTCAGTCGGCCCGCCTCCACGAGGCGCAGGGCGGCCACGCTGGTGACGATCTTGGTCATCGACTGGATCCGGACGATGGCGTCGACTGCCATCGGTGGGCCGCCGACCGCCGATGACCCGACCGCGACGGGTTCTGCATCAGGGCCACCCAGTAACGCTGTTGCCCCCGGCGTCAGCCCGTCCTCGATGTGCCGGGTCAACAGCTCTCGCACGGTTCCGCTCACGGAACTCATCGTGTCACCGGAGCGGTCGGGATTCCAACGGTCGCTACTTCCGGTTCTGGTACACGTCCGGGATGCCGTCGTGGTCGTCGTCGCGGGTTTCTTCGATGTGGAAGTCCCGGTAGGCCTTGTTGCGGCTGCGCAGGATCACAGCGGCCAACGATGCGGCGATGATCGAACCGGTCAGCACACCGACCTTGACGTGGTCGTCTCGTTGAGTTCCTTCGCCGAAGGCAAGGTCGCCGATCAGCAGCGAGACGGTGAATCCGATACCCGCGAGCATCGCGACACCGAGAACGTCGAGCCACTTGAGTCCGGCGTCCAACGTGGCCCGGGTGAAGCGAGAGACGAGGTACGTGGTGCCGAAGATGCCGACGGCCTTGCCGATGACGAGGCCGGCGATGATGCCGATGGCGATCGGATCGGTCAGCGCGCTGGCCAGGCCGGAGAATCCGCCGACGGTCACACCGGCCGCACAGAATGCGAACAGGGGAACCGTGATGCCCGCGGAGATGGGCCGGATCTTGTGCTCGAAGTGTTCGGCGAGGCCGGGGCCTGCTTCGGGGCCACCGTTGGCCTTGCTGCGCATGACCGGAACGGCGAAGCCGAGGAGGACGCCCGCGACGGTGGCGTGAACGCCGGACTCGTGCATCAGAACCCAGGTCACGACAGCCAGTGGGATCAGGATCCACCAGGAGCGAACGCGCATCTGTACGGCCACGGCGAACAGCGCGAGCGGAATCAGTGTCAGGCCGAGCGCGACGAAGTTGATGTCGTCGGTGTAGAAGATTGCGATGACGCTGACGGCCAGCAGGTCGTCGACCACGGCCAGAGTCAGCAGAAAGGTTCGCAATGCAGTCGGCAGGTGGGTGCTGATCACGGCGAGAACGGCGACGGCGAACGCGATGTCGGTTGCCGTCGGGATGGCCCAGCCGAGCAGAGCTCCGTCTCCGGTGCCGAGGTTGATCAGGACGAAAATGACTGCAGGAACTGCCATTCCGCCGACCGCCGCGGCCACCGGTAACGCGGCGCGTGCCGGATCACGCAGGTCACCCGCGACGAATTCTCGCTTGAGCTCGAGTCCGACGACGAAGAAGAAGATGGCCAGCAGCCCGTCCGCGGCCCACGTCGAGAGCGTCAGATCGAGATGGAGCGCCGAGGGGCCGACCCGGGTGCTCATAAGCGAGTCGTATGCCGCGGACCAGGGTGAGTTGGCCCAGATCAGTGCGACGAGGGTGGCGACGAGAAGCAGTGCTCCACCGACGGTCTCCTTGCGAAGGATCTGCGCGACGCGGTCGGCCTCGGACCAGGAGCCGCGGGAGAACAGCGGCAATCGTGTGGGTGGAGTCGATGAATCTGTCACGGTGAGAACGCCTTTCGGTAGCTTCGTCGAGCTGCGAACCGACCGAATGTCAGGCAGTGGGTACGCAGCACAGAGTTGTTGCCGACCAGACTTCCCGGCGCACCGTGGATCATCCTATCGTGCCGAGGCCGTTCTCGACGAACTCTGCAGTCAACGAACGCTCGGCACGAACTTCGTCAGCGCTCGCCAACCCAGCAGCAGAACTGCGGTGGACAGCGTTGCGACGACGATGAACGATCCGGCTGTTCCCTGCCCGGTCACCGCACGCAACACCATGCCCACCGCGACCGTCATCACCCACACGACCATGCCCGTAGGGACGATGAGGAAAGCGTCGAACTTGTTGCGGTACAAGGCGAACGCGATGATCCAGCCGATGGCGGCACCGACGACGAACGGCCAGGCGGTGTGGAACAGGCCGGACAGTGCGGTGGCCTCGGCGTGACTGCGCCGACCGATCGCGGCGAACAGCACGACCATGAGCAGGTCGATGACGGCAGCAACTACTGGGGAACGAAACTTCACGCGCACCACTGTAGACACCGACAGCGAACGGCCCGCACCGACGAATGCGGTGCGGGCCGTTCGGTGTACCACCCGGTGCGGATCGATGTGGGTGTCAGTCGCGTGGACTGCAACGAAGTCGCACTGATCCGGAAGAGGGGGCGAAGCGAGGCGGACTTACGCCTGCAGTCCGGCCTCGATTTCGAGGTTCAGCGTGATCTTGTCGCCGACGACAGCGCCACCGCCTTCGAGGGGCATGTCGATGCTGATGCCGAAGTCCTTGCGGTTGATGACGGTGCTGGCCTCGAAGCCGGCGACCGGTCCGTTGCCCATGCCTGCGTTGACGCCGTTGAACTCGAGCTTGAGATCGATGGAGTTGGTGACGCCGTGGAGGGTGAAGTCGCCCGTGACGACGAAATCTCCGCCGTCGGCCTTGACCGAGGTGGACTTGAACGTCGCGGTGGGGAACTTCTCGACCTCGAAGAAGTCGGCGGTCTTGAGGTGGCCGTCGCGCTGCTCGTTGTCGGTGGTGATGGACGCGACGTCGATTTCGGCGTCGACCGACGGCGTGCCGTCCTCGGCAACGGTGATGGTGCCGCTGAAGGTCTGGAAACGGCCACGGACCTTGCTGACCACCAGGTGGCGGACGGTGAATCCGACGGTGGAGTGCGCCGGGTCGATGACCCAGGTGCCTGCGGTGAGCTCGGGAAGTGCGATCGCGGTGGTCATGGGGACTCCTAAGGGTTGAAGTTTCAATGCTGATAGTACACAAGCGGACCAGGGTCCGTATATATTCCGAGTGAACAGAAGGTGACGGACAACACAGCTCGTGACGCTACGCGGGCTCCGGATCGCCCTTGGCGTCGCGGATGTCCTCGGTACGTCGCAGCTCCGCGGTCTCCTGCTGCTTGAGTGCGATGTCGAACTCGAGATCGGCGTGCTGGTGCTTGCGGAACAGCACGAGAAACACGATCCACCCGACGATGGCGACGAGGATGAAACTCACGCCGCGGTACACCAGGGCCGAGGCGACGGCCTGCGATGCGCTGATCGAGGCAGCACTGGTGAGGAACGCGATGAGGGTGGCGTCGACGACGACGAGGCCGCCGGGTGCGAGGGGAACGGATCCGACGGCTTTGCCCGCGGCGAAAGCGATGAGCAAACCGGACAGTCGCGGATCTGCGCCGACGGCGAAGCACGCGAACGCCAAGCAGGCGACGTCGCCCAGTCGATGCACGGCCGACCACGACAGGGTGAGTGCGCCGTCGCGTTTGCCGAGCTGAACGGACTGGATCTGGCCGATGATCTTGTCGATCCCCTCGGCACCCGCGTCGAGCTCGTGGTTGCGCAACGCGTTGTATCTCCGCAGTCCCCAGCGCGCGACGGTCTTGATCGACTCGGGGTGATCGGAGATGTAGCGAACGGCGGCGACGATGGCGATGACGCCTGCGATCGGAAGCACCACGGTGAACGTGTTGAACGAGCTGCCGACCACCAGTCCGCCCGCAACGCCGAGCACGGCCAGTCCTGCCGCGGCGATCACGCCGGAGATCGCCAACTGCCAGGACGCAACGACCGGGCTCGCTCCCCAGCGGCGTGTCTCGCGATAGGTGAACGCCGTGGAGAACACCTGGCCTGCGGGCAGGGTGAGCGCCATCGCGGTACTGCCGTAGATGACCGCCACGGACTTGCGCTGACGCACCTTCACTCCGCCTGCGTCGAGCAACTGCTTCTGCACCCTGCCGAAAGCGCTCAGCGACACCGCTTGGGCGACTATGCAGGCCGCCAGCCAACCCCAGTGGATCTCGCGGACGGCTGTCCAGGATTCGTGCAGCCGCGGCCACAGGTAGATCGCCTCGCCGACCAGGAGCGCCACCAGGGCGATTCCGGCGATCCACTTGACCCACCGCAGTCGGTTTCGCGGACGCCGCACTGCGGGTCCGCGGGTGGAGCTGGGGTCGGGCACCCTGTCAGACTAACTGTCGCGCGAGGAGGAATCGGGATAGTCCACCGGCCAGGCCAGGTGGGTGGCCCGTCGTCGACCACGCAGTTGCACCTGGTCTCCCAGCTCCCACTGTTCCTGTTCCTCGTCGTCGGCGAAGTACAGGGCCGAGGTCGACGCCAGGACGCGTCCGGGACGCAGTTTGGCGAGCTCGGTGAGTCGCGAGGCCTCGTTGACCGGGTCTCCGATGACCGTGTACTCGAAGCGCTCCGACGCACCGATGTTTCCGGCGACAGCCAGACCCGCGGATACACCGATGCCGATATCGAGGCCGGTGATCTCGTCGAGCGCGAATCTGAGTTCGCGCGCGGCCGCGAGCGCGGCGGTCGGGGCGTCGGGACGATCGAGTGGGGCACCGAAGATCGCGAGGGCCGCGTCGCCCATGAATTTGTTGACGAAGCCGTGATGACGTCCCACGACGTCGACGACCACTCGGAAGAACTCGTTGAGCAGCACCACGACCTCGCCCGGTGGGCGCTCGGAGGCGGTGGCCGTGGAGCCGACCATGTCGACGAACAGCACTGCGACGAATCGTGTCTCGCCGCCGAGTTCGGTTCCGAACTGCAATGCCCGACGCGCCACGTCCTCACCGACGTGTTGGCCGAACAGCTCTCGCAGGACGCGTCGTTCGGCCGATTCCTCCATCATTCGGTTGAAGCCCACCTGCAGGCGTCCGATCTCGGAGCCGTCGAACACGTCGACCTCGACGTCGGTCTCGCCGCGCTGAACGCGCTCGATGGCGCGGTGCAGCTGGCTGATCGGGTCGGAGATCTGGCTCGCGGTGAGCATCGAGAGCACAAACGCCTGCACGATCGCCAGCATGCTGAGCAGGATTATGGCCACCGCGAGCGCGTTGGGAGAGAACACCAGATCGGTGGTGATCTGCGTGGCGCACAGCAGGATGATGCCGATGACGGGCATCAAGGTGCCCAGACCCCACGTCATGGCCATGCGGGTGCCGACGCCCGGCGTCATGGTGCGGTCGAATCGGCCCTCGCTCAACGCCAGAGCCGCGACCGGTCGCAGGATCCGTTCGCCGAGCATGTACGTGAATCCGAACGTCACGGTGGCGGCCATACCGACGGTGACGATGACGGCGATGGACAGCGACGGCATCTCCGCGATGGTCAGCAGCACGAAGATGATGCCGCCGATGATCCAGAGGATGAGGTGCACGATCGCCTGACGCAACGGCGCGTGCAGCGTCGTCATCTGTTCCTTGCGGGTGGGTGGGCCGCCGCGGAGCTGCCACCTGATCACCGACCGCAGGAGGAAGTACGCATAGATCAGGCTGACGACCAGGGCCACCAGTAGGTACGCCCCGAAGATGTACACGTTGCGCACGCGGTCGGCGACGATCGATTGCGATTCGGGGATGGGCAGGCCGTATCGCACGAAGGCGAACACGAGGACCGCACCGAAGACGTTGGCGATGAGCATCGAGAGCATATAGAGCGGCCAGCGACTCTTCAGGGTGAGCGAGACCGCTCGGAAAGATGCCAGCACGGGTTAAATTTAGCGGGTGAGCACCGACGAGTTGCGGGCGCAAGGTACGGGGGCGTCCCCGGGCCCCACTTCGGCTGCGGATTCGGTGCATCCACTGGTGCGGGTCGGCGCGGAATGGACGTGGCGACTGCTTGTCCTGTTTGCCGGATTCATCACGTTCTGCCTGGTGGTGGCCAAGCTCAGCACCGTCGTGATTCCGTTGGGCCTGGCGCTCCTGGCGTCGGCGATGCTCGTTCCCGTCGTCGATTGGATGCACCGACGCGGAGTGCCACGTGCCGTCGCGGTGATCGTCGTGATCATCGCCACCATCGGTGTCGTCGCCGGGATCATGACCTTCATCGTCGAGCAGTTCATCGAAGGCCTGCCGCAGGTGGGTGACCAGTTCACCCAGTCCATCAACGGCATCGAAGAATGGCTCAGCAACGGTCCCTTGCACATCAGCGAGGATCAGATCAGGCAGGCCACCGACAGCCTCGTCAAGGTCATTCAGGACAATCAGGAAGCCGTTACGAGCGGAGCCCTGACGACCGCAGCGGTGATCGGTGAAATTCTCACCGGCGCACTGCTGACACTGTTCACCCTCATCTTCTTCCTGTACGGCGGCGATCAGATCTGGCAGTTCGTCACCCGACTGGCGCCGACCGCGGCCCGCAGAAGAATCCGCACCGCCGGCATCCAGGGCTTCGGGTCCCTGGTGGGATACGTCAGGGCGACGGTTGCCGTCGCAGCCGCCGATGCCGTCGGCATCGGTGCCGGTCTGGCCATTCTCGGTGTGCCACTGGCTCTTCCATTGGCCTCGTTGGTGTTCATCGGAGCATTCATCCCCATCATCGGTGCGGTGCTGACCGGATTCGTCGCGGTGTTCATCGCATTGGTCACCAAGGGCCTGATCACCGCGGTGATCACCCTCGGCATAGTGGTGGCCGTCATGCAGCTCGAAGGCCATGTGCTGCAACCACTCCTGCTGGGCCGCGCCGTGCGACTGCACCCGTTGGCGGTGGTCCTGTCCATCACCGTCGGCATTCTGCTCGCGGGCATCGTCGGAGGCCTGCTGGCGGTGCCGATCGTCGCCGTCCTCAACACCGCCGTGCGGTCGCTGCTCGCCGACGACCCGGACGAGGTCTACGAGGAACTCGAGGTGCCCGACCCGCTGTATTCCGCCGAGCCGAGCAATCCGGACACTCCGCCCGGAAGCGACGTGCCTGAGCGGCTTGCCAAGGGAGAGTTGACGACCCCGGATACCGAGGCTGCCGGTACCGAGACGGCAGGTCCGAAGACCGATGCGGACGGCTGACCGGGTACGGACCACGCTCACCTCGTCCGATCCCGACACCCCGCTCTGGCGGGCCTCGCAGGCTTTCCGGCTGATCACACTGGTCTACGCGATCAGTTATCAGGCCGCGACCGTGGACAATTACACCAACCCGCGGCTGAGCTGGTTCCTCGTCGCTCTGATGGCCGTGTGGTCCGGGGCATCGGCGCTGATGCTCGCACGCGCATCACTGCCACGCTGGCAGGTGGTGCTCGCCGATCAGGTCATCGTCATCGCGCTGATGGCGTCGACGAGGTTGGTTGCCGATTACGAGTGGTACAGCACCCGCCAGACTCTGCCGACCACGCTGTGGGCCACCAACGCCGTCATCTCTGCTGCAATCCTGTTGGGCCCCAAGGGCGGAATTGCATCGGGGGTGGCGATGTCGGTGGTCAGCGCACTCGTCCGCGACCGCTTCGACTCCGATCTCTGGTCCGATGCCACCGCCCCGGTCCTGCTCTCGGCCGGACTGGCACTGGGATTGGCGTCGAACACCGCCAGGCGCGCCCACGAAGAATTGCGCCGCGCAGCACGATCGGCCGCGATCACCGAGGAGCGAGAGCGGCTGGCCCGGCAGGTGCACGACGGAGTGCTGCAGGTATTGGCCCTGGTACGACGGCGTGGTCTCGAAATAGGCGGGCCGGCAGCCGAACTCGCCGAGCTGGCCGGCGAGCAGGAAGTGGCTCTGCGTGTACTGATCTCGGAACAGGCAGCTCCTCGGGACGACCACACCGGCTCGATCGTCGACGTCAGGGCGCTGCTGCGAACTCAGGCGGGCACATCGATCTCGGTCTCGACGCCCGCCGATCCCGTGCTGGTCGAATCCGACGTCGCCGAGGAACTCGCCGCCGTCGTGGCCACCGCACTGTCTAACGTCGAACTTCACGCGGGAGCCGATGCGAAGGCCTACGTGTTGCTCGAGGACGTCGACGGGGAATTGATCGTCAGTATCCGCGACGACGGCCGCGGAATCCCTCCCGGACGGCTCGCCGCCGCCGAGGCCGAGGGTCGGATGGGCGTCTCGAAATCGATCCTCGGCCGCGTCGAATCTCTCGGCGGTACTGCGATACTCGACACCGACGAGGGTGAGGGAACCGAATGGGAGATCCGCATTCCGCGAGCGAAGGGACCGGAATGACAGAGGAAGCGAATGCCGACATCGCGGTGATGGTCGTCGACGACCACCCGATGTGGCGCGACGGTGTCGCCCGGGATCTCGAGGCCGCCGGATTCAGGGTCGTTGCCACCGCGGACGGCGTCGCCGCTGCGGGGCGCCGCGCCCGAGCGACCACACCCGATGTGGTGCTGATGGACATGCATCTGCCCGACGGCAACGGAGCCGATGCCACCGTCGCCGTCCTGGACGCCTCGCCCGAGACCAAGATCCTGGTGCTCTCGGCCTCCGCCGAACGCAGCGACGTGCTCGACGCGATCAAGGCGGGTGCGACCGGTTACCTGGTCAAGAGCGCATCGGCCGAGGAACTGTTCGACGCGGTCCGTGCCACGTCGGCCGGGCAGGCGGTGTTCACTCCCGGCCTCGCGGGCCTGGTACTCGGAGAGTTCCGGCGGATGTCGTCCTCGCCCGAGCCTGCATCCGACACTCGCCCGACGCTGACCGACCGCGAGACCGAAGTACTGCGCCTGGTCGCAAAAGGATTGAGCGCCAAGCAGATTGCGACCCGACTGACGCTCAGCCATCGCACCGTCGAGAATCACGTCCAGGCGACCTTGCGAAAACTGCAGCTGGCCAACCGCGTCGAACTGACCCGATACGTCATCGAAAAAGGGCTGTGAGGGTTTGCGTCGGTAGCCGAGGGGCACTCTGCATTCCATGACCGACAACGAAAATGCAGTGGACACCACCGTCGACCCGGCGAAGCACTCGAAGGGGGTCGACGCCGATCTCGATCAGACCGGTGCCGAGCGCGACGAGGCTATCGACGAGTTCGACGGCCACCTGGACGGGTCGGGCGAGGAGTCCTCGCTACCGACGCCCGAGCCGACCGACGTGGCCGACAAGTCCGAGGAGAAGACCGTCACACGGTCCGAGTAGCGCTACGGACTGCACAACCTGCCGAGCGCGAACTTGGCGATCGGGACGTACGGCAGAACCAGTGGCAGTGGGCCGTCGATCGTCAGCCACGCCCTGGTCCCGTTGGGTCGTGAGACGACGCCGTGCGTCAGGTCGACCCCGATGGCCTGATTCTGGAACCAGGCCGACCATGCCCACGTCCACGATCGCTCGTCGACCGAATGCACCCGGAAGTCGATCGGCAGCCCGAGCGGCCCCAGCACTCGGCCGGTGGTGTCGGCGTCCAGGCGCTCACCGCGGTACTCGACGCCGATGATCTGTGGAGCCCAGGTCTTCCAGGCCGTCGGTTCCATGTAGCGTTCCCAGACCTCGGGGGCGGGGGCGTTACCGGTCGATTGCAGTGTCACTCGCATCTGCCTCACCTACCCGTTGGTAGCGATCCCCACACAGAATTACGTGTGGGTTCGGCCACTGTCCATCACCGCGCCGTCGGGCGGACTCTCGGCTGGGGAGACTGGTCGGGTGCGCATCGTGCAGGTGGCCAACTTCTACGGACCGAGGTCCGGCGGCTTGCGGACGGCCGTCGACCAGCTCGGATCGGGGTACGTGGCCGGCGGCCACGAGGTGACTCTGATCGTGCCGGGCGATCGACGGAGTGAGACGCTGCTCCCGTCGGGAGTGGTGCGCATCGAGGTGCCGGCACCGCGGATTCCGCTCACCGGTGGGTATCGGGTGGCCGACCCGCGCCGAGTGTCCTCGGTGGCGGCCGGATTGCGGCCCGACGTGATCGAGGTATCGGACCGACTGACACTGCGCGGCATGGGTGCCTGGGCCGCGCGCCGAGACGTGCGCAGCGTGATGATCTCTCACGAACGTCTGGACCGTCTGCTCGCGCAGACGATGCCGATGCGCTGTGCTCGCCCCATCGCGGACCTGGCCAATCGGCGTACGGCCGAGCAGTACGACGCCGTCGTGTGCACCACGGAGTTCGCGCAGCAGGAATTCGAGCGCATCGGAGTGCGCAACGTGCACCGAGTGCCGCTCGGCGTGGACCTCGACCTGTTCCATCCGCGGCGTCGGCACGTGGGCAACCGGTCGGCTTGGTTGGGCGACGCCGATCGCCTGCTGGTGCACTGCGGCCGGCTGTCGGTGGAGAAGCACGTCGAGAGAAGTATCGATTCGCTTGCTGCGCTCTGCGATTCGGGAATGCGGGCGCGGCTGATCATCGCCGGCGACGGCCCCCGCCGAGCCGGCCTCGAACGACGTGCCCGCGGCCTACCCGTCGACTTCCTCGGCTTCGTCGACGGCAGAGCGGCCGTCGCAGCCCTGCTGGCCTCTGCGGACATCGCTCTCGCACCGGGACCACACGAGACGTTCGGCCTCGCTGCCTTGGAATCGCTCGCCGCGGGCACCCCCGTCGTCGTCTCCGAGACCTCGGCGTTGGCGCAGATCGTCACCCCACACTGCGGTGGATCCTCCGAGAACACCGCAGACGGATTCGCCTCCGAGATCGAACGAGTACTCGAACTACCGGTCGACGGCCGCCGCACCGCCGCCAGGTTGCGCGCCGAACAGTTCGGATGGCCGGCGTCGGTGTCCGGAATGCTCTCCGTTCTCGGCGGTCGCGCAGCCTGAGATCTTCGCTACCCTGAACCCATGGAGGCGAGGGATCTGAGAGTGTCCGATGCCGAACGCGAACACGTCGGGCAGCTGCTGCAGCGCGCGGTGGGCCAGGGCATGTTGTCGCTCGGTGAGTTCACCGAGCGAATGGACACCGCATTGGCGTCGAAGACCCGCGGTGAACTGAACTCGGTACTCGCCGACCTGCCCGGGATGCAGATCGCCGAGGAACATCGCCCGGCACCGAAGCCCTTTCCCGCGCCCACCCCGCAACCGACGGCGCGCCGCGTCGTTCACGAGCATTGGGGACACGGCAGCGGCGCGTCGGACACACTGCGCGGCACCATGTCCACCATCACCCGCAAGGGACCGTGGAACGTGCCGCCGAGCATGCGCGTCTCCACCCGCATGTCGACGGTGACACTCGACTTCACCCAGGCGGTCATGTCCACGCAGGTGGTCGAGATTCACGTCGACGACTACTGCAGCACCGTGACACTGATCGTGCCCACCGAAGCGACAGTCGATCTCAACCGCGTCGAGACGGTGGCGGGTAGCGCCACCAACAAGGTCCGCACCGGGCCTCCGTACGGGCCGCTGCATCTCGTGGTCTCGGGCAAGGTTCGCTTGGGTTCGGTGACCGCCAAGCATCCGTTCGGTAGCTCGATCCGTCGTATGTTCGGCTAGCGAGGCGCTTCTACTCGAGCAATCCGAGTAGCACTACTCACGCTTTCCGGCCGCCACGGTCGCAGGATCTAACCCATGACTTCTCCCCAGAGCTCCGGGCTGGATCCGCAACTCGTCGCGCGACTGTCCAGCCGCTTCGATTCATTGGGCGACCACATGCGCCAGGTGGCCGTCGACCTGCAGAACCTGCAGTCCCAGCTCGGTGCCGCAACGGCTCCCGCTCCCACGCGGCAGGCGTCGGCACCGGCAGCTCCTGCCGTTGCGCCGCCGGTGGCGTCGCCACCGCTGCCACCGCTGCCCTACGGTCAGCCGTTCGGCCACATCGTCCGTCAGCCGGCGGGGCAGCAGACGGCTCGGCCCCAGCCCGCCATGACCTACCCCGCACCACCCAGGGGACCGGTCGTCGCGCCTCGCCCGCCGGCTCCGCCGCGCGAACCGTGGTGGCAGCGTGACGGTGTCATCAGTCGTCTGCTGGCTGTCGCAGGCGCAGGCGTCACCCTCGTCGGTGTCGTGATGCTGCTCGTCCTCGCCGCACAGGCCGGGTGGTTCGGCCCTCCGCTGCGGGTCGCCGCGGGCGCAGTGTTCTCACTCGCGCTGATCGGTGCAGGTGTCCGAGTGTTCGGCCGCTCCGGCGGACGCATCGGCGGAATTGCCCTCGCCGCCACCGGCATCGCGGGCCTGTACCTCGATGTACTCGCGACGTCCGTCCTGTACGGCTGGCTCGATCCCGTACTCGGGCTGATCACCGCATTCGGAATTGCCGCAGCCGGAACGGCACTCGCAGTGCAGTGGACGTCGCAGCCGATGGCGGTGCTGATTCTCGCCGGTGTCGCGGTGTGTGGACCGGTGCTGACCGACGGCCTCACCCTGACCCTGATCGCATTCCTCATCGCCACGTACGTCGCCAGCTTTCCGGCTCAGATCGGCCGCAATTGGCCACTCCTGCAGGTCGTTCGGACCGTACCCCTCGTCGGTGCGGTGCTGGCTGCCATCGCGAGTGTCGATCTGTCCGGATCCACCGGCGACCTCTGGCTGCTCCTGGCCGTCGTGTCGGTGGCCGTCTTCGGGATCGGAACCTCACTGGAGTTGCTGCGCCGCAACGTCTCCGATGTGGTCGCCACCGTCATGGTCGCTCTCGCGTCTGTGCCGGTGCTGGTCTCTGCCGACGTTTTCGATCGCGCCGCGACCGTCTCTGTCCAACTGGTTCTTGCTGCTGCAGCCGTGGCGATCGTAATTCTGGTGAGGTGGTTGCCAGGGCACGCTCGCATCGCCGTCGCGGTGATCGGAGCGCTGGCGACGCTGCAGGCCGCAGTCGAGTCGACGACCCTCGAGATTCGCCCGGTGGTGCTGTTCGCCGTCGCGTCGGCCCTGATCGCGGTGGCCCACAGCACCCGCTCGACACTCGCATACTCGATCGGCAGCGGATTCGGCGTGATCGGCGCACTGATGTTCGTCTCGGTCAGTCCGCCGCAGGCGCTGCTGGACTCCGATCACGCAGTGGGTAGCGTCGGTATCGCCCTGGGCGGAATCCTGCTCGCTGCAACGGCATTCGCCTTCGCGTACGTGCTGGCCGAACTGAAACCGGTCGACGACGGACTGCGGACCCTGGGCATCGTCTCCGGCGTACTCGCGCTGTACGGCCTGACGGCGGCAACGGTGACCCTCGGCATCGGAATCGGTGGCGAAACAACGGGCTTCACTGCAGGCCACACCGCGGCGACCATCGAGTGGATGATCGCAGCCTTCGCACTCCTGGCATTCGGGCTGCGCAGTGTCACCCACGCGCATCTGGCACTGCTGGCCGGACTGTCCTTGACCGCGGCGGCCATCGCAAAACTGTTCCTGTTCGACCTCGTCGCCTTGGACGGACTGTTCCGAGTCATCGCCTTCATCGCAGTGGGGTTACTGCTGCTGATCGCGGGCACCCGTTACGCGAAGGTGTTCGCGGACCGAGAGAGTGCGGCAGTGTCTTCCTGACCTCCCACACCGCGTGAATGGACCATTGCATACGTCTGAGGAGTGCAGTGGTCCATTCACGCGTCCGACCCGAGCCCGGCCACACCGCATCAATGGACCATTGCATACGTCTCGGCGGTGCAGTGGTCCATTCACGCGTTGTGGGGCGGCGGCGCGTCAGTCGTCTTTCGGAGCCGTTTCGCCCAGTCCGAGTCTGCGTTGCATGCGCTTCATGCCCGCCGGTGCCCACCAGCTCGCGTCGCCGAGCAGTTTCATCGTCGCGGGTACCAGGAACATGCGAATGACGGTGGCGTCGATGATGAGGGCCGCGATCATGCCGTACGCGATGTACTTCATCATCACCAGATCGGAGAACGCGAACGCTCCGGTGACGACGATGAGGATCAATGCTGCCGCGGTGATGATGCGGCCGGTGTGCGAAGTGCCGATATGAATGGCTTCGCTTGTGCTGGAACCATTTTCGCGTGCTTCGACCATGCGAGAAAGTAGGAACACCTCGTAGTCGGTGGACAGCCCGAACACGATGGCGGCGATCAACAGCAGAATCATCGCCATGATCGGCCCGGGCGTGAAATTCAGCCACGCCGCGCCGTGGCCGTCGATGAAGATCCACGTCAGAATGCCCATCGTGGCACCGAGCCCGAGGGTCGTCATCAGCACCGCCTTGATCGGCAACACCAAGGAGCCGAACGTCAGGAACATCAGTACGGTCACGACGATGACGACCAGTACCGCCATCAGGGGTAGACGATCGACCAGCGCATCGATCGAATCCCGTTCGATCGCAGGCGTTCCCGTCACCTCCATCGAGGTGCCCTCGGGAGTGTCGATGCTGCGCAGGAACTCGATGGCGGGCGCTGCGTCGTTGCGATCGATCAGTCCGGCCTTGAAGACGATGATCCCGTCCTTGCTGGCACCGACCGGAGAGAACTGCTCGACCAGGCCCGGTGCGTCGTTCGCCTGGGTGGTGATGGCGGCCAGGTTCGACCCCTGGGCGTTCTGGATGACCAATTCGATCGGCTCGGTGCGCTGGCCGGGGAACAGTTCGTCGAACCGTTCCTGCGCCACCCGCGTCGGATTGTCCGGTGGCAGATACGTCTCGTTGATGCCGCCGAACGCGAGATTCCCGATCGGAAGCGTCAACGCCAGCAGCCCGAGCACGATGGTGACGACCACCTTGATGGGGTTGCGCATCACCCAGGTGGTGAGCTTGCCCCACATCCCGTTCTCGATTTCCTCCGACGACTTGGTCTTGCGCATGAACGCCAGGCCGAGGGCATCGACGCGTGGGCCGAGAATCGACAGAATGGCCGGCAGGATGGTGATCGCGTTCAGTGCCGCGAGAGCGACCGTCGCGATCGAACCCAGGGCGACCGACCGCAGGAACCCGTGCGGAAACAGCAACAGACCCCCGAGGCAGGCGACGATGATCGTCGCCGAGAACGCCACCGTCCGACCGGCCGTCATGACCGATCGACGGACGGCATCAGGCGTCGACCGGCCGTCGCCCAGTTCCTCTCGGAAACGCGACACGATGAACAGTCCGTAATCGATCGCCAAGCCGAGTCCGACCAGCGACACCACCGGTGCAACGAAGGTGTTCACGTCGGTGACGTGGGTGAACAGCTTCACGATGCCGTTGGCGCCGACGACGGTCAGCGCGCCGACGATGAGCGGCAGCGCAGCGGCCACGACGCCGCCGAACACGAAGAACAGCAGCACTGCCACCGCCGGGATGGCAAGGATTTCCATTCGATGGATGTCGTCGGTCATCGTCGACTGCAGGGCGGCCGCCACGGCCTGTTGGCCGGCGACCTGTACGTCGACGCCGTCGATGTAGAACGCGTTCTGGACGGCCTGGAAGTTCTCGGTCAGCTCGGTGTCGTCGGTACCGACGATGGCGATGCTCGCGATGGCGTGCTGCTTGTCGGTGGTTCCGAGCGCCGCCAGCACCGGGGCCTCGGCAGTCCGGAAGTAGCTGGCGTTGATCTTCGCGATGCGGTCCGGGTGATCGGCAACCAGCGAATCGAGACTGCCGACGACCGCAGCGTCGAACGCCGGGTCGTCGATGGTCGACCCCTCCGGCGCGGTGTACAGGACGATCACATCGCCCTCGGTGTTACGGCCGAACGTCGCCTCGGCAAGGTTGTTCGCAGCCGCGGATTGCGACGTCGGATCGTCGAAGCCGCTCTGGCTCAAGTGGTCGGTGAGATCCCAGCCGTACGCGGCCAAGATCGACAGCCCGGCCACCATGACACCGAGAACGGTGTATCGGAGTCGGTGGACGAACTTTCCCCATCGAACGAACACGTGTGTGTAACTCCCCCTGGATGCACGCGACTACCGTCGCCACGTGAGTGAACCTCGGCTCAGGGAGGTTAGCCGATCACACGAGCGTCAGCGTGAACGGTTGCGCTCGCGTGCGAGCAATTCGCTGACGCTGAGCACCTGTCCGTTCTCGCCGCCGCGATGACGACCGCTGTCGCCACCCTCGGTGGTCGGTGCGGATCGGCGGCCCGACGGCTTCTCGGACCGTGGCTCGCTCGACGCGGATCCGTTGCTGCCGTTGCGTTCGGTACCGGTCTGCTCGGTGCCGTTGCGATCGGACCCGCTGGTGCCGTTTCGGTCGGTGCCGTTTCGTTCGGACCCGTTGCTGTGGCCGTTGCGATCGGAACCGTTCTGCGGGGAGCCGGTCTCGTCGCGACCGCCGTGGTTCGAAGCGCCGTGGTTCGATCCGTTGTGATCGGACCCGTTGGCGGTCGAACCGTTGCGCGGTGTGCTCGGGGGTGGTGATGCGCTGGGTGCTCGCAGGTCGGCGAGCCAGCTCTCGATGGAACGGGAATCCGGTTCCTCGGCGCGAGGCGCGCGTGCGGCCCGGGTTCGGCTCGGCGGCGCTACGGGTGGACGCGGTGCGCTCGGTGCGCGGGGCGGCTCCGCCGACGGGGGAGCTGCCACCGGGTTGACCGGCGGTGCGGGCCGGACGACCTCCGCTGCCTGGGTCGGTTCCGGTTCGACGGTCGGCCGCGGCGCAACCGGCCGGCTCGGGGCAGGCCTGGGAGCCGGTCGTTCCTGCGGAGCGGCCTGGGTCCGAGGGGGAGTCGGGGTAGGTCGAGCAGCCGGTGCCGCAGGCGTGGCGGGAGCCGCACGGGTCGGCTCGGGTGGGGTTGCCGGACGCCCTGTCACACTGCGTCGGGATTCTTCCTTCGCCGCGTGGGTCGCTCGGATCGGGCCCCCGCCGTGCGGTGCGACCACGGGAATGGGTTCGGTGAGCGGCTCGCTGCGGCGCGGTGCCGGACGCATCGGCGGCGCGACCGTACTCGACGGTGCACCGCCCGCGAGAGCGAGCTCGGGCACGTCCGCCATGGGGAGCAGTTCGTCCTCGAGGATGGTCTCGCCGAGTCCGAGCTTCTGCTGAATCCGCTTCATCCATTGCGGGGCCCACCAGCAGTCGTCGCCGAGCAGTTTCATCGTGGCGGGCACGAGGAACATGCGGATGAGGGTGGCGTCGATGATGAGGGCCGCGATCATGCCGTAGGCGATGTACTTCATCATCACCAGATCGGAGAACGCGAACGCCCCGGTCACGACGATGAGAATCAGGGCCGCTGCGGTGATGATGCGTCCGGTATGCGAGGTTCCGATACGGATGGCTTCGCTTGTGCTCGCGCCCTTTTCGCGCGCTTCGACCATACGAGAGAGCAAGAACACCTCGTAGTCCGTGGACAAGCCGAACACGATCGAGATGATCAGCACCAGAACCGGAGCCATGATCGGCCCGGGAGTGAAGTTCATCAGCCCCGCACCGTTGCCGTCGATGAATATCCACGTCAGGATGCCCATGGTGGCCCCGAGACCGAGGACGGTCATGAGCACCGCCTTGATCGGCAGCACCAACGATCCGAACGTCAGGAACATCAGCAGGGTCACGATGAACACCACGAGCACAGCCATCAGCGGAAGTTTGTCGATGAGCGCACTGATGGAGTCCTGCTCGATGGCAGGGGTGCCGCCGACCAGAACGGACGCTCCGTCCGGCACGTCGATGCTGCGCAGGAAGTCGATGGCGGGCTTGGAGTCGTTGCGATCGACCAGTCCTGCCTTGAAGACGATGATCCCGTCCTTGCTGGCACCGACCGGAGAGAACTGCTCGACCAGGCCGGGAGCATTGTTCGCTTGATTGGTGATCGCGGCGAGGTTGGCACCTTGCGCGTTGCTGATCACCAGCTTGATGGGTTCGGTCCGCTGGCCGGGGAAGAGCGAATCGAACTCGCCCTGCGCTTCGCGGGTGACGTTGTCGGGCGGTAGGTAGGTCTCGTTGATGCCGCCGAATTTGATGTTGCCGACCGGCAGCGTCAGGAGCACCAGGCCGAGCACGATCGGGACGGTGACCTTGACGGGGTTGCGCATCACCCAACGAGTGAGACGGCCCCACATGCCGTTCTCGATCTCCTCGCTGGACTTGGTCTTGCGCATGAACTTCAGACCGAGGGCGTCGACGCGGGGTCCCAGGATGGCGAGCATCGCGGGCAGGATCGTGATGGCTGTCAGAGCTGCGAGAGCCACGGTTGCGATGGAGCCGTAGGCCACCGACTTGAGGAAGCCCTGCGGGAACAGCAGCAGACCACCGAGGGACGCGACGATCATCGTCGCGGAGAACACCACGGTGCGACCGGCCGTCATGACGGTGCGGCGCACGGCCTGTGGCGTCGAGTAGCCGTCGCCCAGTTCTTCTCGGAATCTCGAGACGATGAACAATCCGTAGTCGATGGCCAGCCCGAGGCCGACGAGTGAGACCACGGGTGCGACGAATGAGTTGACCTCGGTGAAGTTGGTGAACACCTTCACGATGCCGTTGGCGCCGACGACCGTCAGACCGCCGATGATCAGCGGAAGAGCAGCCGCGACGACGCCGCCGAAGATGAAGAACAGCAACACCGCGACGGCGGGGATCGCCAGTAGCTCCATGCGGTGGATGTCGCCGGCCATCGTCGACTGCAACGCGCCTGCGACGGCCTGCAAGCCGGTCACCTGCACGTTCACACCGTCGATGTAGAAGACGTCCTTGACGGCCTGGAAGTTGTTGGTCAGTTCGGTGTCGTTGGCACCGGCGATCGCAATGCTGGCGATCGCGTGTTGCTTGTCGGTGGTACCGAGGGCGGCGAGGTTCGGGGCAGTTGCCGTGCGGAAGTAGCTGCCGTTGACCTTCTCGATCTCGTTCGGGTGGTCGGCGGCGAGCGAATCGAGGTTGGCGACGATCTTGGATTGGAACTCGGGATCGTCGATCGTCGAGCCCTCGGGTGCGGTGTAGAGGACGATGACGTCACCCTGCTTGTCGCGACCGAACGTCGTGTCCGCCAGACGGGCAGCCTGGGCCGATTCCGACGTCGGATCGTCCCAACCGCTCTGACTGAGATGGCTGTTGAGATCGAGACCGTAGGCAGCGAAGCCCAGCAGTCCGGCCACCATGACACCGATAACGGTGTACCGCAGGCGGTAGACGATGTCTCCCCATCTGGCGAACACTTAAGAAACTCCTTGGCGCCCGACGAGCAGGGCGGACAGCGGTCGGAAGGGCTGCAGCCACGCACCTTCGTCGGGAAGCGAATCGAGACTCACCCGTGGCAGTGGCTCACGGAAGACGCCCGGAATGTCCTCGAGGTCGAGGAACTCCAGGATGTCCGACGTGACAGCCCAGCTTGCGTGCTCCCGGAAGCCCAGCACCTGCACGGGCACTCCGGTTGCTGCGATGGCCTCCAGTGGACCCTTGAACGCCTGACCGTCGGCGGACGCGACCATGACACCGGCGAGGCCGCCGTCACGGTTGCGGAAGTCGATGTGGTCGAGCATGTCTGCGTCGACGTCACTGTCTTCGTCGACCTTGGGCTTGGCGAACACCGCGAAACCCACGTTACGCAATGCTTCGACCCAGGGTCGGACGACATCTGCGCTGCCGGGGGCGATGTTGGTGAACACCGTGGCCTCGGGTTCGAGCGTCGCGGTGCCGGAGGTGGAGAGCTCGGCAGTGCGGCTGAGCAGCCATCGGCCCAGGGCATCGAAGCGCGGACGGTACGCAGCGGTGGGTCGGCCACCGAGAATTGCGCCGAGTCCCATGTCCAGGTTCGGGGCGTCCCACACCAGCAGGACGCGTTTGCTGTGGCGCGATTCACCGAGTGCGCCGAGTTCTGAGGGGTCGACCACGGTGTCGGGCATGTCCGTACTGACGCTCATGCTGTCTTCTTTCCCCAGGTCAATTCCGTCACCGAGCTACCGACCAGCTGTGCCTTGCCCTCGAACTTGGTCACCGGTCGCTCGTGTGTCATGGGCGACTCCCAATCGAGAACGGTCAGACCGGGCTCGGCGTTCCCGGCCTCGGCAATCCACTCAGCGTATTCGGCATGATCGGTTGCCACGTGCAGAACGCCGCCGGGCTTCAACCGATCCGCGATCATCGCGAACGTCGGACCCTGCAGCAGGCGACGCTTGTGGTGTCGAACCTTGGGCCACGGGTCGGGGAAGAAGACGCGGACGCCGGTCAACGATTCCGAGGTCAGCATGTTCTCGAGCACGTCCATCGCGTCACCGCGCAGCAACCGAACGTTCTCGATGCCTTCGCGTTCGATCTGCTGCAGTGTCTGGGCCAGGCCGGGCCGGTAGACCTCGACGGCCATCAGGTTGACGTGCGGCTCGGCCGAGGCCATCGCCGTGGTCGCGGTGCCCGTACCCGAGCCGATCTCGAGAATCGCCGGACCGCTGCGGCCGAACCAGGCGTCGATGTCGATCTGCTCGTCGGCGACGTCGCGGCCGATGCGCGGCCACAGGTTGTCCCAGGTGGTCTGCTGCGCTTCGGTCAGCGCTCCGCGCCGAGAGCGGAAACTCGTCACGCGGGGGTACAGCCGTGAGCCCCGTTCCTGGGTCTTCACGGCATTGTCCTCGGTGTCGACAGAGGGGTCCTGGGGCTCGTTCACCGGTCCATTGTCGCGCATCGACGGGGCGTGTGACAGGTGGGTCTCGAGTTGAAGTTGAGACTTACCGTCCCACCGCTGATCAGCGGTGGGACGAGCCCGGCTAATTACAACGATGCAATTCCCGACGGTCGGCTCGTGAGCGCCCACATGTGCCAGAATCGGTGCCGCAGCAGGGGGCTGTGCGTCGCCTCTCGACGTGGGCGGCGGGTCGTCGGTGGGGGAATCGATCATGGATGTCGCCGAGGTCGGTCTTGGCCTGTTGCGTGACCGCGTTGCGTCGAGCGACGCACGCGAGTCCGTCGACACCGCCGTCCACGATCGCCTACGGCCGATGACCGCACGGGTGACCGGCCGCTCCGGCGTCGGGAAATCCGCGGTGCTCGCCGTTCTCGACGCGGCGCCGCTCGATGTCGACGGCCTCGATGTCCGATGGCACGAGGGCAGAGCGGACAGCAGCGAGGGCGAGGTGCTCGTCCACGTGATCGCGGGTGCGGTGTCGCCGGTCGACACTGCTCTGCTGAGTGCTCGGCCGAGCGATCCTCTGGACGGGACCGTCGTCGTGCTGACCAAGGCGGACACACTCGACGATCCCGCAGCCGCGGCCGCAGCGGCAGCGGAGCAGCTGGGGCGGACGGTTCTGCCACTGATGGGAACCACCGCGGCGGGATTGCGGGGAGTGGGCCGAGCCGGCGCACCTCTGGACATGTCCGACGTGCGCGCCGTCGCAGCGGCCGATCTGCGTCCGACCGACCTGATGACCGTCGATCGGTTTCGCGCCGCCGACCTCGCGGTGTCGACGTCTCGACGAGAAGCGCTGATCGAATGCATCGAACTTCGAGGTCTCGCCCTGCTCGTCGACGTGCTGCGGCAACCAACGGCTGTGTCCGACGGTGATGCCGTACGGATACTCGCCGATGCCACCGGTGCCGACGCCGTCATCGCCGCGGTCTCCACCGCCGTCTCGGCGGCCGCGGCGGCTCGAGACGTCGAGCTGCATCGCAGACTGCACCGGATCTCCGCCCGGAACAGGCGGGCTCGTGCCGCCGTCGAGTCGTACCTGGCCTCGGACGAGGCGGTAGCTGCCGAGATGCGCCACGCTGCTCTACGTCTCGGGGTGCCGATCGAGACCGGTTCGGAGGAGGTCGCGCTGGAACAGGCGGTGCTGTGGAAACAGCGCGCGGCTGCTGCCGGGGACCCCGACGTGCGTCGCGCGGCACTCGCGCTGTGTCGAGGACACGTACGAATGCTGCGCCGATGACGCCCCTGTCGGAAGACATGAAAAGCGTTCTCCGACGCTGGAATTCGGGTGCACTCGACGAAATCGAACGGGCAAGGGTCAGTCGACCCGCCGGGGTTCATCTCACCGGGACCCCCGGATCGGGCAAGTCCGAACTGCGCCGGGAGCTGTCTCGACTCGGTGGTTCCACCATCGGCTTCACGGACTCGGTGGCCGATGCCGCGGTCGTGATGATCGTCGTCGACGCGTCGGCTCCGGTGGGCCGCGTCGAGGTCGAGCAATGGCGAGCAGCCCTCGAATCCACGCCGGTCCTGTTCCTGGTGAACAAGATCGACGTGCATCGACACTGGCGTGAGGTGGTCTCCGCCGACAGCGATGTCGTGGCCGAGTGTGTTCCACGGGCGGTGGAGTGCACGTTCCACCCGATCTCGGTTCGGTCGGCGCGGACGGGCCGAGACAGCGGTGACGCCGCGATGTCCGCGGAGTCGGGTCTCGGAGCAGTGGCGGACCGGCTCGGCGCGCTGCTGCTGCAGGCCACAGCTATCGGATCCCAGCGCAAATACGTTGCGGCAGTGCAGGACTGCGCAGCCGGAGCCAAATCGTCGATCGTGGCGAGAGCGCGCGCGGTGACCGGGGGAGGTGACACGGCCGAACTCCGTGCGCGGCGAGCCGAGCTCGTCGGCGAACGGGACAATCTCGGTGGCGACCGACGGGCATTGCTGCACAATCGAATTCAACGGGTGCGTGTGGAGTCCCTCCATGCTGCCGCCGAAGATTTTCGCGCCCTGCTCGCCGAGTTCAAGCGCACGATCGACGGGTCGGGGCGTGCCGAACTCACTCACCTTCCCGTACATGTCGCCGAGTCCGCGCGCGGAGCCCGCAATCGGGCCGACGCGGCGCTCACAGCGCGATTGCGGGCAGTGGAGACCGATCTCGGGCTCACGCCGGCGCAGGCGGAATCGAATGTCGAGGACTCCCCGCTCGACATCGGGGAGCCGTCCCGGCGGCGGGGGATCGAGGATGCGGTCATGATCGTCGTCGGTGCGTCGGCGGGGGTAGGACTCGGGCGGCTGGTGGTGTCGCCGATGGCGCTGGTGCCCGCCTGGGCAGTCGCCAACACCGTGATCGCACTCGTCCTCGGAGGTGCGCTCGCCTGGTGGATCACGCGGTCACGGGCGCTGGTGGCCGATCGGGCCCGCCTGCGCGGCTGGACACAGGAAAGCCTGGCCCGGGTGAGATCGTCGGTGGAGCAGCACGTGCTCTCGCGGATTCTCGATGCCGAGTCGATGCTCGCGTCCGCCGTCGCGACTGCGGATCGCGATGCTGTGGCCCGCATCGACGTCGCACTCGCCGAGGTGGACGCCGAGCTTCGTCGGCTTGCCGACCACCGATCGGCACTGCTGTCTGCCTGCGATCGCGATCTGTCTGCACTCGAGCGGGGGCTGGAGCGATTCCGCGGGCTCGATCGCGGTGTGTTCGTAGCCCGTGAACCCGTCCATTTCTCTTCGGAGCAGGTGGAACCATTCGACGAGCCGGTGCGTCGGAGTCAGTAGGTGCAGTGTCGGTTCGTTGAGCGAGGTGAGGAGCGTCGATGATCGCGGTGGATGGCTTCGCAGCAGGTGGGTTCCTCGCGGAGGAGGCCGAACCTCACGACGTCGGGGATTCGGGTGAGCCCACGGTCTCGACGGACCTGTTCGATCTCGACGGAGACGGTCACTTCGAGACCACCGTACGCCGTACCGACGCCGGGATGACCGTGGCGACCGACGTGGACGGCGATGGTGTGACCGACAAGTTCACATCGTTCGGACGTGACGGGCAGTACCGATCCTGGGAAATTTTTCGAGAAGCGAACGGTATCGGCCGGGGCGAAATGACCGAATCGGGCGAGCTGTAGTCGGTCCGTCTCGAGTGGACGTCGGTGCTGGTAGACGCCTTCTTGCGTGGATCTTTCCCTATCTGAATCGGTCCTGTGACTAATCGGACAACACCCTGTTTCCGGATTTACGTCGCTCGGCGTTAACCTGAGTACCAGGACACCCGGCGCTCGACGCTCGGCTTGCTGTACCCGTTACGATGGTGTACTGCGGCTCGAACGGTCGAGCAGCGCCCCGCCGAGAGGGGAAAACCGAGATCTGCTCGCGCATGTTTGCCCAACAGTGATCGTGCGAGTACTTCACGGTTCCGGCTCACCCCAGGAGAGTTAGATGACCTCAGCCACCATTCCCGGTTTGAGCGGCACCGACAACGTGCCGACTCGACACAAAGAACTGCTCGCCTGGGTTGCCCAGGTAGCCGAACTGACCGAACCGGAATCCGTGGTGTTCGCTGACGGATCCGACGCCGAATGGGAGCGCCTGACCACCAAGCTGGTCGAGGCAGGCACCTTCACTCGTCTCAACGACGAGAAGAAGCCCAACTCGTTCCTCGGCAACTCCGATCCGTCGGACGTCGCTCGCGTCGAGTCGCGTACGTACATCTGTTCCAAGGAGGAGATCGACGCCGGTCCCACCAACAACTGGATGGACCCCGCCGAGATGCGGACGCTGATGTCCGATCTCTACCGCGGCTGCATGCGCGGACGCACCATGTACGTGGTGCCGTTCTGCATGGGCCCTCTCGACGCGGCCGACCCCAAGTTGGGCGTCGAGCTCACCGACTCGGAGTACGTCGTCGTCTCGATGCGCGTGATGACCCGCATGGGCCAGGCCGCACTCGACAAGATCGGTGACGACGGGTTCTACGTCAAGGCGCTGCACTCGCTCGGCGCTCCGCTCGCCGAGGGCCAGGCGGATGTGCCGTGGCCGTGCAACGACACCAAATACATCACGCATTTCCCCGAGGATCGCGAGATCTGGAGCTACGGATCCGGCTACGGCGGCAACGCCCTGCTCGGCAAGAAGTGCTACTCGCTGCGCATCGCCTCGGCCATGGCCCACGACGAGGGCTGGCTCGCCGAGCACATGCTGATCCTCAAGCTGATCTCCCCCGAGGACAAGGCCTACTACATCGCCGCGGCGTTCCCGTCCGCGTGCGGCAAGACCAACCTCGCGATGATCCAGCCCACCATCCCGGGCTGGCGTGCCGAGACCATCGGTGACGACATCGCGTGGATGCGTTTCGGTGAGGACGGCCGCCTCTACGCCGTCAATCCCGAATACGGCTTCTTCGGTGTCGCACCGGGTACCAACTGGGATTCCAACCCCAACGCGATGAAGACCATCGATCAGGGCAACTCGGTGTTCACCAACGTCGGCATGACCGACGACGGCGACGTGTGGTGGGAGGGCCTCGAAGGCAAGCCCGATCACCTGATCGACTGGAAGGGCAACGACTGGACCCCCGAGTCCGGAACCGATGCCGCGCACCCGAACTCGCGCTACTGCGTGCCGATGGCTCAGTGCCCGTCGATGGCTCCCGAGTGGGACGACCCCAAGGGCGTCCCGATCTCGGCGATCCTGTTCGGTGGACGTCGCAAGACCACCGTTCCGTTGGTGACCGAGGCTCGCGACTGGCAGCACGGCGTGTTCATGGGAGCCACCGTCGGCTCCGAGCAGACCGCTGCGGCCGAGGGCACCGTCGGAACCGTCCGCCGCGACCCGATGGCCATGCTGCCGTTCCTCGGCTACAACGTGGGCGACTACTTCCAGCACTGGATCGACCTGGGCAAGAATGCCGACGAGTCGAAGCTGCCGAAGGTGTTCTACGTCAACTGGTTCCGTCGCGGCGAGGACAAGCGCTTCCTGTGGCCCGGATTCGGTGAGAACTCGCGCGTGCTCAAGTGGATCGTCGAGCGCATCGAGCACAAGGCCGCCGGCATCGAGACGCCGATCGGTGTCGTCCCCACCGCCGAGGCACTCGACATCGACGGACTCGACACCACCGTCGAGGACGTGGCCGAGGCACTCGCGGTGAACTCCGACGAGTGGAAGGCCGAAATCCCGCTGATCCAGGAGTGGTTCGACTTCGTCGGCGAGAAACTGCCCACCGGAATTCAGGACGAATTCGACGCCCTCAAGCAGCGCCTGGGCGCGTAGTATTCACGACACAGAACGGGACTCACCGAGGGGTGGGTCCCGTTCTGGCTGTGTGGATATGGACGCTCAGGCAGTGAGCGCGGCCGCCCCGGCCAGGGTGCCTAGTCCACCCAACGCAGCAGGCACCACCTGCAGGCCATCGAGGAACTTCAGGCGTGCGTGCAGCGCGATCGACTCCTGAATCGGATTCCACAGCGGCGGGCCGGCTTGGGCGAAGCCACCACCGATCACCACCATGCGAACGTCCACCAGGGCGACGGCCGACGCGATCGCCTGGCCCAGTGCCACTCCGGCGCGCTGCAACGAGGTGATGGCGATCGGCTCCCCGGCGGCGGCATCGGCGGCCAATTCGGTTCCGCTGCTGCCGGTCCAACCCAGCTCACGCGCCCACCGCACCGTCGAAGGCCCACTCGCGACGGTTTCCACGCAGCCGATTCCGCCGCACGCGCAGGGCGTCGTCGAACCGGGAACGACGATGTGGCCGATGTGGCCCGCGTTGCCGCTGGCACCGGCGACGATCTTCCCGCCCAGCACCAACCCACCGCCGATCCCGGTCGACACCACCAGACTCAGCACATCCGGCACACCTACGGCCGCACCGTAGCGGTGCTCACCGAGTGCCGCTGCGCTGCCGTCCATCGCGAGGCGGATGTCGGCCTCGGGGAAGACCACGGCGATGTGATCGCGCAGACCGAAACCGTTCTTCCACTCGTCGATGTTGATCGGTGCGACCGACCCGGTCTCGAGGTTCACCGGACCGGAGCAGGCGACGCCGATGCGGTCGATGTGCTGTCCGGGAGCCATCTTCCGAAGCAACGACGCGCACGCCTTCCACACCCCGGACTCGGGAGTCGGCACCGTCACCGGATTCTGGGGCCGCCCGTCGTCGCCGACGAGTGCCGCTGTCATCTTGGTGCCGCCGATGTCGAGCGCGAGTGCCGTCATCGGTCCAGATTATGTGTTCGGTGTCAGGACGAGGACGAGGTTGCTGCCCAGGAACTCTCGGAGTACGGGTACTCGCATCATCCACCAGGCCCAGCGGGGATGGTAGCGCGGGAATGCGGCCAGCAGTGTTGCGTTGGGTGTGCTTCGCGCCCAACGTAATCCGTCTGCCGCACTGATGTCGAACAGTGATTCGCCGAATCGATTCTTCGGTTCGTGACCGGTGGTGCGGGCATAGCGGCGGGCTGCGTATTCGCCGCCGAGGTAGTGCCAGGGTCGGGTCTCGTGGCCGCCGAACGGACCGAACCAGATGGTGTACGAGAGCACGGTCAACCCGCCGGGCTTGGTGACTCGCAGCATTTCCTCGGCCATGGTCCACGGCTCGCGGACGTGTTCGGCAACGTTGGACGAGAAGCAGATGTCGACGCTGTCGTCACGAAACGGCAGCGCCATCCCGGAGCCGCGTACCGAGCCGGGTATCTGCAGTCCCGCTGCGTGCATCTCGGACGCGTCGGGCTCGACGGGCAGGTAGCGCGCGCAGCTCGCACCGAAGACCTCGGCGAAGTATCCGGGTCCACCGCCCACGTCCAGTACGGTCGCCGCGGACATGTCGGTGCCGGTCAGGCCCCGATACAGATCGCCGATCAGCTCCACGGAATCGCGAGCGAGCGCGCCGTAGAAGATGTCGGGGGCACTCTGCTCGTGCCCGAAGTCCTTCAGCAGACTCACCGAGCGGCGCAGTGTCGCGCGAGAGGCGAACAGACGTGTCACGGCGGAAGTCACGAAAACGAACCCTAGCGGTTACTGTGGCAGCGGTAATCGACTGCGGTCGAGACGAGCATGCGGAAATTGGGTGAAGCGAGCTGTGCGCGAGGTTCTGTTGCTGTGCTGGCGCGATACCGGGCACCCGCAGGGCGGCGGCAGCGAGCGTTACCTCGAGCAGGTGGGCGCGGGTCTGGCTCGACGCGGCGTCCGCGTCACGCTGAGGACTGCGTCGTACCCCGGAGCTCCCGCCGAGGAAATCGTCGACGGCATCCGCATCAGTCGCGGCGGTGGACGCCTGTCGGTGTATCCCCGCGCACTGGCCGCCATCGCAGCCGGACGGCTCGGTTTCGGCCCGCTCAAGGGCATCGCACCCGACGCGGTGATCGACACCCAGAACGGCATTCCCTTCTTCTCACGGGCGGCGCTCGGCGTTCCGGTGACGTTGCTGGTGCACCACTGCCACCGCGAGCAGTGGCCGGTCGCGGGGCCGATGATGGCCAAGCTCGGCTGGTGGCTCGAATCTACGGTGTCGCCGAGGGTCCACCGCCGCAATCAGTACCTGACGGTGTCGTTGCCGTCCGCGGACGAACTGGTCGCACTGGGCGTCGACCGAGAGCGCATCGCCGTGGTGCGCAACGGAGCCGACGAGATTCCGCAGTCGGTGCCCGAGGGTGACGAGAGCACCCGCACCGCACATCCGTCGCTGACCGTCCTGTCCCGCTTGGTTCCGCACAAGCAGATCGAGGACGCACTCGACGTCGTCGCCGCGCTGCGCGGTCGTATCCCCGACATCCACCTCGACGTCATCGGTGGCGGCTGGTGGGAACAGAACCTCCGCGACTACGTCGCAGAACTGGGCATCGAGCAGTACGTCACCTTTCACGGACACGTCGACGAGGACCGCAAGCACGCTCTGCTCGGTCGCTCCTGGGTGCACATCATGCCCTCCCGCAAGGAGGGCTGGGGTCTCGCGGTCGTCGAGGCGGCCCAGCACGGCGTGCCGACCGTCGGCTACCGAAGTTCCAAGGGGCTCACCGATTCCATCATCGACGGCGTCACCGGTGTTCTGGTGGGCGGGCTTTCCGATGCCGAGGGGGACCGGGACGTCTCCGGCCTGACCGCTGCCGTGTCGGAGCTGCTGCAGGACACCGAAGCCCGAACTCGCCTGGGCGAGAAGGCCCGAGTGCGCGCGGCCGAATTCTCCTGGGAGCAGTGCGCGCAGGGTGTCTACTCGGTGCTCGACGCGACGACGCGCGGCACGTGGTCGTCAGGTCTGGTGGGTGCGCAGCACTCGGATTCGGCGCAGCAGTCCTACCGCTAGGCCCCCGAGAAGCAGTACTGCCCAGGCGAGGTGGGCAACGACGACGGCCGCTGCCGGCCGGCTCTCGGTCGGCACGGGATCGGGTACCCGATAGAGCGTGAGTTGGTCGTCGGAATACACGACGTCCAGTGCATCCAGTGTTTGCTCGGACCGCCCGAGTTCGCCGGGGGTGGTGTTCTCCACCAGTACCCAGCCGACGCCCAGCTCTGCGATCACGTTCGTGGGTTCACCTGCGAGCAGGGCATTCTGGACCTCCGTCGCGCGCGCCCCCTCGCCCCGCACCGTGCCGCCCGCGACGATGAGCTCGCCGGTCTGCAGTACGTCCAGTGGCAGCATGCGCGGCGCGGGATCGAGAACGGGAGCACTCCCGCTGTAGGGAAAGCGGCGGAACATCCCGGCCGGTAGTACCGCGACATCGCCGTCGCTGCCCTGCAATTCGGCTGCGACCGCCTGCCAGGACGCCGGATACGCCACGGGTCGCATCGAGTTCGCGACGCCCCAGCCCAGGTCGGGCAATGCGATCAGAAGGGCCGAGATTGCAACGGCGCTGCCGAATCGGGTGCGCTGGACCGCGGTCAGCGCGGTTGGTTGCACCGGATTCGGTCGATACCGAGGAGTGAAAGCGGCCGCCGCGGCCAACACGTAGATCGGCACGGCCAGCGCCACCCATTTCTGGGAGTCGCGGAGCAGGCCGGCACCGGGCACCGTCTCGCCGAGCGCCCTGGCCGCTGCCAGACCAGGTCCCGTCGCTGCCAGCGCAGGGGCTGCGATGGCAAGCACGGCAACAACACCGAGCCCTACGATCACCGGATTTCTTCGACGCCTGAGCAACGGACGCACACCGAACGCGACAACGGTCAGCAGTAGCGCCGTACCCACGAACGCGAAAAGCCCTGTGCGAGAGGCGGGTACAGCATCGGAGTTCCAGATTCCACCGAGACCGGCGAGGCTGCCGAGGGTGCCCAGACCCGGCTCGGCCCGCGCTGCGAACGCCGCCCAACCCGCCGGATCCGCCTGCTCGACGCCACCGCCGGACACCGCCGTCGCCACCAGCCACGGCGCCGACGCCACCGCCGCCAGCCCGACGGCGCCGACCACGCGCAGGCCGCGTCGGGCACCCCCGGGGAGGGCGAGGACCACCAGGGCGATGGTTGCGGCGAGCAACGCGCCGGTGGGGGTGAGCCCGGCCGCGGCGAGACAGGCTGCGAGCGCCCACCAGGAACGGCCCTCTCTGACCGCGAGCGCAGCGACCACGGTCCACGGGAGGGCGGCGTATCCGACGAGCAGGCTCCAGTGTCCCTGCAGCAGCCGCTCGGCGACGTACGGATTCCACACGGCCACCGTCGATGCCACGAGCAGTGCGGGTAGCGGGGCTGTCGGCAGAACTGTTCGGGCCATGACCGCGGCACCCCACCCGGTCAGCCACAGGGCCAGCAGCAGAATGGTCTTGACGACCAGGCCACCGTCGAACACCGTCGACAGCGTGGCGATAACGGCGTCCTGCGGTACTGCCCTCGCGGCCGCGTCGGCGATTCCCCAGGCGGAGTCGGTGAAGTAGGAACGGGGAGTGCTGACAGCGTCGCGCAGCAGGAGATAGCCGGGGCCGAGCAGTGGGCCGACGATCACGACCGCGAGCAGCAGGCTGTACAGCGGCGGTGTCCACCTCGACCTCGACCACGCCATGATCGGCACCCTATACCGTGGGCTCATGTCTTTCCGTGCCTCGTCCGAGGCAGAGCACACCGCGGGTGCGTCGGTCGCCGGGATGGGGATGGTGACGGCCGGTTCGATGTTCGCGAACGTTGCGGCGTACCTGCTGCAGGTTCTGGCGAGCCGGATGCTCGGCGTCGAGGGCTACGGAGAATTCGCGAGTCTGCTTGCTGCGCAATTGGTTCTCGCGGTTCCGGCGTTGGCGTTGCAATCCGTCGTCGCGCGTGAGGTGGTGCGCGGACGCAGTTCTCGTGAACTACGCACGGTGGGATATCGGTGCGCGGCGGTGGTGGGGGTGCTCGCTCTGGCACTGTCACCTGCACTGTCCGCGGCCATGGACGTCTCGATGGCGGCGACCGTGTCGGCGGTCATCGCTGCGCCGGTGCTGGTGCTGTTGGCCGCCGAACAGGGTTTGCTGCAGGGACGGGGACGTTTCGGAGCCCTGAGCATCGTGTTGGCCGCCGCCGGGTTCGGCAAGGTGGCTCCGGCCGTGCTGGTGTTGGTGCTCGGCGGTGGTCCTGGTTCGGTTCTTCTCGCCACGGCCGCGGGCATCGGCGTGGTGGCCCTCGGTGCGCGATGGACGGCCGGGGTGCCGGTGAACTCGGTGTCGGAAACCAAGGTCACCGTGCTGGCCGTACTGCAGGCGTCGCAGGTGCAGTTGGTGTTGATCGCGATGTCCGCGTTGGATCTGGTGCTGGCACGCACGCTGCTCAGCTCCAACGAGGCCGGGCTGTACGCCGTCGGGGCCGTTGCGTCCAAGGCGGCGTTCTGGTTACCGCAGGCCGTCGGGGTGGTGCTGTACCCACGGATGGCGAACCCTCTGCATTCTGCTGCCGCGGTGCGGTCGGCGCTGGCCGTCGTCGCAGGGCTCGGTACGGTTCTGGTGATCGGCGGTGCACTGGCGTCTCCACTGTTGCCGTTGGTGGTGGGCGATACGTATTCCGGTGTGCAGAACTACGTCTGGCTGTTCGTGCTGCAGGGTGCGTGTCTGGCCGTGCTGCAGAGCGCGTTGTTGTGGGCCATCGCAGGTGAGCGCACCCACCTAGCAGTCGTTGCCTGGATCGCCCTGGCCGCAGAGGTGTTGCTGTTGCTGTTCGTGGCGTCGACTCTCGCGCAATTCGTCACCGTCGCTGCAGCCACTGCCGCGGTGACGATGGTGGTGGTGTGCGGACTCGCCCTGTGGGGAAAGGACATCAGTCGGCGACGGGCCTGATCTCACTGAGGATCTCGAAGTCGACCCGGACGACGACAACGAGCAACGGTCTGGGGTCGGTGGCGGACTGTCACGGCATCGAGGTAACGTCGAGGTACATGCCGTGGCCAGTTGTCGGATTCGGCACGTACCCGAACTTCTCGAAACTTCGGTCCGAGAATCGCGACTCGATTGCTCGTGCGCCGGCGTTGGCGAGGGTGTGCGTGATCGAGTGCACGAGCTGCGTTGCCACCGATTGCGGAGTGCCCGACACCACTTCGAGTACGTCGATACGCGCGGTGGTGTCGTCGATCCATCGCGCGGCGGCATGTCCTACGGACGGTCGCGCCTCGCGATTGTCGACATACGCCTGCAGCCAGCACGCGAGCGCACCGGATTCCAACGCTTCTCGGGCGGAGCCGATGTCCAAGCCTGCTCTGGCGAGCCAAGAACCCGAGGTGTCGTGTCGCGGTACCGCTGCCACCCGATGTTGTCGACTGCCGGTCATCTCGGTGATCGGCCACGAGATGTGCACGGCACCGTCGGCCCGCCGTGTGCGTCGCCCCCACACCAGCAAGCCTGTTCGCAGATCCTCCTGCCAGTCCGAAAGGCAGATGGCGACAATGGAATCGGGCGAATCCAGCGGAGGGCCGGAGAACTCGTCCTCGGATCGAGGAAGCCGCAACGTCATCGCAAATGTATTCGGATTCTTCGCCCAACGAAAGTAGACGCGAGCCCGGTCCTGCTCGACATGGACGCGGATGGGGCGAAACCTGCTGTCGACTCGTCCGCGAACCCGCACCCTCCGAATCAGATTTCGCGCGGTAGCGGCTGCCGGCGTCGGGAGATTTTCTGTGTCGTCACCGGTGATGTCGAGACGCCACCCGCCGTCGGCCTCTGTGTTCGGATCACGGATGTCTGCGGTCTCGAAGAACGGTCCCACGGCCCTGAGGTGCGCTGCCACAGTGGATGATGTCGGGATGATCTTGCGGGCCGAATCGATCGCGTTCCATACCCGCTGGAAGGCGAAATTGTCGGGCGCAAGTGTCGGCTCGCCGTGGGTATCGAGCAACAGCGCATAGACGCGCTGTGCGAACAACATTCGCGTCGTCGTATTCGTCGGTCGTTTCGGAGTGCGCACCAATTCGTACGCATAGTCGGCCCACCGCTGGCCGAGGAGCGCACGCGTCCAGGCCTCGCTTTCCGGATCGGTCACCGAGTCCACCAGATTGGACCCTGCAGCTTTGCGGTCCTGGTATTCGTCGGAGAACCCTTGGACGTGGATGCGTAGAAGGAGCGGATTCGATTCGGCCGGAAACGATCCCAGATCGGCCGCGTCCTGGTAGCTGTGCCGCACGTGTATGCGCAGACCTGGAACGGTGAGCGAGGGCCCTTCCACCGGGTGGTCGTCGATCGGCCGGCGAGGGTGGGGCGAAGTGCGGTCGACGGCAAGGTGCCGCAGCACGTCTTGGTAGACGGCGATTTCATCTGCGTACACCGAGGCGATGTGGTCGGTCATGGCGACGATATCGGGCGCACCGTTCGATGGTGCGTCGTCGTACTCAGTGGGCCGGGACATTCTTTCTGCGTGTTGTCAGCATGTCGACACCGTAGACCATCGTCGGCCCCCACATAGACGAGTGGCGTGGTTGTGCGCCCTCACGGGCACTCAACCACGCCACTGCGCGTAGCGCACTTACTCCTTGGACAGGTTCGTCCTCGGGATTTCCTCGGTGCGGTCGGTCGTCCAGTCGCGGTTCGTCGCGGTTCCGCCGCCGGGGGTCGGTCGCGGAGTGTTGTCCGCTCGGGCCGGCTGACGGTGTCCACCGTTGCCACCGCGCAGCAGCAGGAACACTCCGGCGATCAGCGAGATGACACCGAGAATTCCGGCGATGATCGGGACGGTGCGGCCGAAGAGCGAGATCCGGTCCTGGCCGTCCTTTGCCTGCTGGATCTGGTATTCGACCGTGTTCTCGTCGAACGTGATCGGAGCATTGAGGACGTCGACCTCGGGCCGGCCTGCTTCACGTGCGTAGTACTGGTGAATCTGCTCTTCGCCCTTGACGACGACGCCGGTCTCGGGTTCGACCCACAGGGTGCGGGTGTTCTCGTACCAGCGAGTCATCGTCACCGGAGCGGCTCCACCCTCGACACCCCAGGTGTCGGCGGGCAGCGTGACCTTGTTGGTCGGCAGGTTGACCACGGTCGACAGGTCGACCGGGCCGACGGTCTGCTGGTACTGGTACACCGGCGTTCCGTTGATCTCGGTTGCCTCGACGAAGTCGATGTCCTTCGATGCGCGGGCGTTGACGTCGAAGTACGGGTAGCTCTTCTGCTCCGCGTTGAACGGGAACTTGTACTGCAGTCCGGTGTGGGCCACCTCGTCGGCCGGCGCGTTGCCTGCCACCTGGATGGTGCCGATCGGGTTCTCGACGGGCATCGACGTCTTGCGGTCGATGGTGACGCGATCGACGCTCGCCGTCAGCAGCCCGGTATCGGCCTGCTTGTCGCTGCGTCGCAGGGTCTGGCCTGCCTGCAGCGTCATGATGTCGGCGTCGGAGGGATCCTCGACGGTGACGAATCGCTGCGAGACGAGGGGAACGTTCTGGTCGACGACTGCGCGACCGGCCGCGAGCGAGCTCGCATTCAGGACGCTGCCCTCACCGGTGGAGACGGTGGTGACTTCGAGGTCCAACGGCGTCTTCTCGAGCGCCGAGATGGTGTACGTGGGAATGAGGATGGCGGCGACCACCAGAAACGCGCCCAAGCCGATGAGTACGAGGGCAAGTATCCGGCTCGGCCCTGAGCGCTCCGCCATGCTGAATCTCCTTAGTTGACCGCTTCATGGAAGACACCGCGGTCGGGAAAGACGTCAGCCCCGACCCGATGCCCGATTTGATACGACACGTCGCAGGTGACAGTAACAGCAGACAGTGGCACCGGTCTCGTCTGCGCCGGTTCGACACGGCACACTTGAGACCACCATGAGCACTCGAGTCCACTCGCCCTCCGTCGTTCCGCTGCGCGCGTTCGTCCCTGCGCTCGAGGGAATGCGCGCGCTGGCCGCGATCGGCATCGTCGTCACCCACGTCGCATTCCAGACCGGTGCCGCGAATTCCCCGCTCATGGGGCGTATCTGGGGCAGGTTCGATCTGACCGTTGCCATCTTCTTCGCGCTGTCGGGGTTTCTGCTGTGGCGCCCCCATGCCGCGCAGGCCCGCGGACTCGCGCCTGCTCAGCCGGCTCGTCGCTACTTCTGGTCGCGGGCAGTGCGCATCCTGCCCGCCTACTGGGTCGTCGTCGTGCTGGTGCTGCTGTTTCTGCCGAATGCGGGTGGCGACTACCGGGTGTGGTTGGCCAATCTGTCTCTGACACAGGTGTTCGTGCCCCTGACGTTGACCGAGGGCATGACGCAGATGTGGTCGCTGTCGGTGGAGGTGGCCTTCTACCTGCTGCTACCCGTGTTCGCCTGGCTGATGGTTCGACTGCGTGGGGCCTCGGCCCGGCACCGGATCTCGGTGCTGCTCGGTGCATCTGCGGTGACGCTGTCCTGGGCCTTCGTCCCGATCACGACCGCGGACGCCATCCATCACGACAACTGGCTGCCCGGGTACTTTCCGTGGTTCGCCGCCGGAATGGTGTTGGCAGAGGTGTCCGTGGGCCCACAGACATGGGTGCATCGGTGGGCTCGGCGCAGATGGGTGATGCCGTCGATCGCGGTCGCGGCTTTCGTGCTGTCGGCGACTCCGCTGGCGGGCCCACAGGGACTGGTACGTCCCGAGCCGTGGCAGTTCGAGCTGAAGATCGTGTTCGGTGCCGTGCTCGCGTTCGCGATGCTCTCGCCACTGGTGTTGGCCGACACCGGTCGTCGGCACCGAGTGTTCGAGCATCCGGTGATGCTCACGCTCGGACGGTGGTCGTACGGAATCTTCATCTGGCACCTGGCCGTCCTGGCCGTGGTGTTCCCGGTGTTCGGCATCATCCCGTTCTCGGGTGGGATGTGGTTCGTACTGACGGTGACTCTCGCGCTGTCGATTCCGGTGGCCGCGGCCAGCTACGCGCTGGTCGAAGAACCTGCCCGACGACGCTTCGCACCGAAGAAGCCGATCACTGTCTCCGCATCGCACTGATCGCCAACGCGACGATGCCGATCAGCGCGGCCAGCTGCACTCCGTACGATTCGCCCACGTACCCGTCGGTCGATCGCCAAGGCCCGAGCGAGAGCAGCGCCGCGCCCAGCAACGCGAATCCGCCTGCCGCGCCGACCAACACGCGCGAGGAGAGCGCGCGACCGTAACGGCGGTCCAGGAACACCGCGCCGAAACCGATCACGGCCACCGTGATCGCACCGGCAATTCCGGCCAACACGATCGTCGCCCCGAGCAGTGCCACCAGGGCAGCCGAAACGCTCCGCCACGGCCGCGGCGAGGGCCCGAGATCGGGCATACTGCGCGGCCGACCCAGCGCTGCGAACAGCAGCGGGATCAGCAGGAGCAGCCCACCGAAGATGCCGAGCCGATACCAGCGGTCGGTGGCGAAATCCAGCGAAATCGTGCCCGACGCCCCGGCCGGAACGATCCAGGCCTGCTGCCACCCGTCGACCACCACCGGGGACAGTTCGACGCCACCGGGAGTGGTTGCGCGCCAACCACTGTTGTTGCTCTCCGGGATGACCAGCAAGCGGTCCTCCGTCGTGGACGTCAGCGTCACCTCGCGGTGATCGGGGCTCCAGGCGGTGGTCCTGGCGGACTGCGGGGCCGATTCCGTCGGCCAGTCGGCCGGAATGGGCATGGTGCGCAACCGAATACCGTCGACGAAGAACGATGCTCCCGGCTCCACCACCACGTCCTGGTGTCCCTCGGGCAGCGAGACCGGGTTGACGAAGTTCTCGTTCACCGGAGTGTCGGCGTCGCACACCGAGGCCTTCAGTGGTTCACCGGATCGGAACTGGTCCGCGGTGGCCGTCACCGACGTGCGCACCGTCTGCCCGGCGATGGAGACGATGGGGCCGTCGAAGCAGTCGACGGTGATCTCGCGATCGCCGTCGTACGGTGCGCCGATCGGTTCACCACCGGACAGTGGTGTCACTTCTGCGAAGCCGGGCGGCTGAGACTGGATGAAGCCCAGAGAGTTTCGGTCCAACACCCCGTCCCAGTCCACGATCGACAGGACGATCCTGTCCGTCACCTGCGGTGCCAGCTCGAGGGTCGTCGAGCCGTCGGTGTCGACGTCGCGCACCATCGGCCCGTTGCCGAGGTTGACCGCGACCCGAGTGGGATGGGCCGGGAGTGCACCCAGGCTCGGGCTGAGCTCGAGCCCGTCCACCAGTGTGGGAGCAGGCAATTCGATGGTCAGGGTCGGGTTGGTCCCCGCTCGGTCGGTGATCGACTTCTCCGGCGCTGTCCAGGACGTGCGCGGATCGCCGTCGGTCGCCGCGAACGCCGAGCCGTGCAGGTCCGCGACGTCCGACGCCCCGCCGGCCAACGGCCGCCCCGGTTGCGCGAGCAGCGCTTCGAGTTCGGGGGACTGCCGCGTACGCACCGTCAGATCGGGGATCACCGCGGTGCCCATCGGCACGTCGATCGTGCGTGAGAAGCGCCCGAGTTCCTCGGGTGACTTGGACAGTCCACTGCTGCAACGGATTCGATCCTCGGTGTCGAGGCACCCGGAGCGGCCTGGGAATTCCTGGCCCAGTTCCCAGGCGTCGACGCTCGCCCCGGCGGGAGTCTCGGGCAGCACCGCGCGGTGCACGATCGGTACCTGCTTCGGATTGTCCCGGTCGGAGTAGTCGTCCACCGACACCTCGCTGATGCCGAACTGGCTGCCTCGGGTTCCGTCGACCGTCGACTTCGCGGTGATGCGCAGCCACGGCGTCTCACCGCCCGGCAGTGACACCGTCATCGGCTCACCCGGCTCGTCGACGCGCGCCGCCGTCGAGCCGTTCGGAGTGGTGATCTCCACCCATTTCACCGGGTCGCCGATCGTCCCGGGGCTGGTGCGCATGTGCAAGAGCCCGCCGCGCACCGGAGTATCGAAGTCGAGTTGAAGCCATTGCCCCACAGCACGTTCGATGCCGTTGCTGATCCAGCTGGTGGCCAGGTCGCCGTCCACGGCGGCGGCGACACCGCTGCCGGGGGCGCTGCCGCCGATCTGGGTGGCGTCCGACGCCGAGCTCGACGCCGTCAGGGTCGCGCCCTCCCATTCGGCGTCGACGGTCTTCGCCCCGTACACCGGGTAGTCGGGAACCTCGTTGAGCGAACGCCGTGGCTCGTCGGCGGCCCGCAGGGCAGAACTGTGATTGTCGACCTGGCCGAAGTCGGTCTCACGGCTCATCGGGGTGTCGGTCACCGTCACCGAGTCCACGGCAATGCCGGCCGCGGCCGCATCCGAAGCCAGCAGAGTGGGGCCTGACGGCACCGGATTGCGAATCCCGTTGTTCCGCATCTCGTTCGAGCGCAGAATGGACTCCGGTCCACCCTGGACCACCGGGACACGATCGAGATCAACGGTGTAGGGGCCGGACGCGGGAATGCCCGCCGAATCACGCACCGAATAGATCTCCACAGCCGGATACGGCGGTCGAAGGTCACCGTCGAGCACAACGCCGTCGACCTGACCGGGGGCCACGTCCTCACCGAATTCGGCCACCTTCTCGAGTCCCGCGGAACCGTCGAGCACCTGGTGCACCGATGCCGGACGCGTGGACCGGGAGTTCTCGGGATCGAGGTCGTTGCGCACGACGACGTAGCTGATGCCCTGGCCCAGAAGGGTATCGGCCAATCCGGCCGATGGCCGACCGTCGGCGAAGAGTCGTTGCACGGAGTCCAGTGCCCGGATGGCACCCGGCGGGGTGAGGGGTACGGCGTCGCGGACGGCCCAGGGGGTGGTGGCCAGAGCCTGCAGCGGTTCGTCTCGGGTCAATCCCCAGGTCTGCAGAGCGAACGGTGCGCCCGGCACGATCAGGGCCCGCTGCGCGTCGGAACCGTCCGGACTCGATCCCGACGCATTCTCGGTGAGCCAGTCCGCCGCGTCGTGCCAGTACTGCGGAACGGCCTCGTACGCACCGCGGGGCGCGAGCTTGCCCGTCCACGCCAGCGAGGTGGACAGCGTCAAGGCGACGAGCACCAACGCGGTCACCGCCATCATCGGGTGCTTCTCGGGATGCGCGACGGCCGTTTTCCACTGCGATCGCGGCGCGGAACCCGGCAGCGGAACCCGGGCCAACAGATGAGCCAGCCCGAGCACCAACGGAATTCGAATGACCGGCTCTAGTTTGTGGATGTTGCGTAGCGGTGCGCCTGCAGAATCGAGAAACACTCGAACGGCGGCAGCGAACGGGCCGTCCAGATCACCGACGAACCCGGCACCGAGGCCGACCAGACCGACGAACAGCATGATCGTCAACCGGCCGCGGGCGGGCATGGACCGCATCGCCAGGCCCGCGATTCCAGCGGCCGCGATCAAGCCCGTTGCGATGACGGCCGCCGGCTGCGTCACCAGAACGGCACCGGCCACTCGCTCGGGAGAGACGAACGGCGTCCAGCTGCCGGTACCGCGCAGCACTTCCGTCAGTGACGTCCACTGCGTGGTGGTGCCGGAGGATTCGATGTAGTCGAGAAACGGCGGAGAGACCTTGCCCAGCAACAGCAGTGGAACGATCCACCACAGCGTCGCAAGCACCAGAAAGCCCGACCACCAGGCACCGAAGACGAACCACCGCTTGTTCGGCCGATGCGTGAGCATCCAGATCACGGCGACCAGAACGGCGGCGGCGGTGGCGACGGCGTTGACCGCGCCCATCAGGGCCACCGCCAGTGCAGACTGCGCGGCCGAGCGCCGAACCGTATGTTTCGCATCGTCGCCGGCGAGATACCGCACCATCGGGACCAGCACCCACGGTGCCAGCATCATCGGCATCGTCTCGGAGGAGATCGACGCGAGGGTGGTGATCACTCGCGGAGACAGAACGAAGGCCGTCGCTGCGATCAGACGGGAACTACGGCTGCCGACACCGAGAGCTTCGGCGAGCCGCACGATTCCCCAGAACCCGGCGATGAGCAGCAGCGCCCACCAGACGCGTTGAGTGATCCACGGCGGGATCGACAGCAGATCGCCGCCGGCGAAGAAGGCACCGTGGGGGAAGAAGTAGCCGTAGGCCTGGTTCTGCACCTGGCCGAGCGGGGCTGCGCTGTTCCATTGATGGGAGGCGCGTTCGAGAAATCCGAGAGGGTTCTGTGCCAGGTCGTACTTGGTGTCGGCGACGGTGAAGCCGGGGACCTGCAGAAAGGTGAGGAGGAACGCCAGGATCGAGACGCCGAGAAGCCACTTGCGGCCGAGCGGCTCGGCCGAGATCACCGATTCACGAGAGCGACCAGCGTCAGCGGCTGCCGTACTCAACCTGGTTCAGCAAGGACGAGTCGGCGTTTCCGGAGCGATCGATATCCGGACGAGAGTTGTCGGCTGCAGCTGCGGTGACTCCGAAGACGACGCCCGCACCCAGTACGGCTCCGACGACGGCGGCAATGACACCCGGGACAGCAAACTTCATCTCGGTTCTCCAGTCAGTCGGCTCAGAACGGTAGCGGGCGAGGTGGACCCCCACGCGGGCATCACGGTATCACCTGCGTCACGGAAAACAGCCGTCGGACGCTCTACTTGCCGGGCGGAACGATCAGGACGGGTCGATGGCTGTGTCGAAGAACGTGCTCGGCCACCGAACTCCGGAGCAGCGCACGTAGACCGGTGGTGCCTCGCGTACCGGTGACGATGATGTCGACGTTCATCTCGTCGGCTTTCTCCACGATCGCGGCCCAGATGGCGGTGGTGCATTCGGTGCACTGACCCTCCACTTTCAGGCCTGCGGCCTCGGCCAGCGCGACGCCTTCGCTGTTGGTCACTTTCGCGTCGGTGAGCGCCACGTCCTCGGCCTCGTCGTCGGGCACCCATTCGGGCTGCATCACACCGGAGAGGCCGGACATGCGCGCGGCCTGACGCACCATCGGCTCCCATGCGGTGACGACGATCGCGCGTGAGGTGGTGAGAAACCGTCCGGCATAGTCGATGGCGCGTTTGGCGTTGTCGGATCCGTCGTAGGCAATGAGTATGAGGTCTGCGGTCACGGTCGATCTCCTCCTCATGTCGCGTTCGTCCAGATTACCCTCACCCCTCGGCGGATCGATGTGGGTTTCGGTCGGTCGGAGTGCAACGAAGGCGCATCGATCCGGACCCCGGGTCGGCAGCGACACCGACGATCTGGGCTACCGTCGTATTCCATGCGACTTCGGTTTTCGGTTCGGTCCGCTGCGGTGATGACCGTCGGTGTCGGCTTGTTGGTCTCGTGCTCCACCGAGTCTGCGCCGGTCGCGTCGACGCAGACGGCACCGGCTGCTCCGACGACGACTGCCGTCGACACGGCGGTGCCGCAACCGGTACCGCCCGTCGACGGCTGCGTTGCGTTCGTCGACGGATTGTCGGAGCGGCAGCGGCTGGCTCAGTTGCTCACCGTCGGGGTCACCGGAACTGCGGACGCGGTGCAGATCATGTCCACCGAGCAGGTCGGCGGTATCTTCGTCGGCAGTTGGACCGACGAGTCGATGCTCGGTAATCGGGAAGTACCGCAGGTGCTCGACGCCTCCGCGGTGGCTCCGATGGTCACGATCGACGAAGAAGGTGGACGGGTCTCGCGGGTCGCGGATCTGCTGGGTGCCGCACCGTCGGCGCGGGAACTGGCGCAGACGGTGTCGGTGGACGAGGCGTATTCGATGGCGTTGACGCGCGGCCAGGGGTTGAAGGATCTCGGTGTCACCGTCGACTTCGCTCCGGTGGTCGACGTGAGCGGTCAGCCCGACGATTCCGTCATCGGCGATCGGTCGTTCTCCGACGATCCGCAGGTCGTCATCGACTACGCGGGGGCGTACGCGCGGGGTCTGGAGGACGCGGGTGTGAAGCCCGTCATCAAGCATTTTCCCGGGCACGGTTCGGGTTCGGGCGACTCGCACACCGGCGCGGTGACGACCCCGTCGCTCGACGAGTTGAAAACCAAGGATCTGTTGCCGTTCGCGGCGCTGAACAACACCGGCGTCGGTGTCATGGTCGGGCATCTCGATGTGCCCGGACTGACCGAGCCGGGGGTGCCGGCGAGTATCAGCCCGGCGGCGATGGCGTTGTTGCGCGATGGCGTCGGATACGGTGCCGCGCCGTTCGACGGCCCCATCTTCACCGACGACCTCAGCGGCATGGCGGCGATCACGGCCAGGCTCGGGATCGTCGACGCGGTCGAGGCGGCGTTGGTCGCGGGAGCCGATGTGGCGCTGTGGCTCACCACCGATCAGGTGCCCGCGGTGTTGGACAATCTCGAGGACGCGGTGGCGACGGGACGTCTGCCGGCGGCTCAGGTGGACGAGGCCGCTGCTACGGTTGCTCGGTTCAAGGGGGCGTGCGGGTCCTGATTGTGCGGTACTGGACCTTACTGTGGAGTAAGGTCTAGTAGTTCGTACGTATTGGAGGATCCATGGCTGGTGGCACGAAGAGATTGCCCCGCGCCGTCCGTGAGCAGCAGATGCTCGACGCGGCGGTGGATGTGTTCTCCGACAACGGTTTTCACGAGACATCGATGGATTCGATCGCCAAGAAGGCGGCCATCTCCAAACCGATGCTCTATCTGTACTACGGGTCCAAGGACGAGTTGTTCGCAGCCTGCATCCACCGCGAGGGCGTCAAGTTCGTCGAGGCCCTGACTCCCGCCGCAGATCCGACGCTGACGCCGCGCGAGCAGTTGCGCAAGGCCCTGATCGGTTTCCTCGGATTCGTCGGCGAGAACCGCAAGTCGTGGATGGTGCTCTACCGTCAGGCTATCGGTCAGCAGGCGTTCGCCTCACAGGTGCAGAGCAGCCGAGATCGGTTGATCGAGTTGACGGCCGGCTTGCTCGCGATGAGTACGAGAGATCCGGAGCAGTCCCAGAATTTCGGGCTGATGGCCGTCGCGTTGGTCGGGGCGGGCGAGGCTGTGGCCGACAGAGTGGCAGGCGGCGAAATCGAGGTCGACGCGGCCGCCGACCTACTGGAGAATCTGGCCTGGCGCGGCTTGGCCGGAAAGAAGACCGCCACCACCTGAGCCCCGCGCCCAACTCGAAGTTGTGGACGGAAATCCGGAGAAATCCGTCCACAACTTCGAGTTCGAGGGTGAGGCGGTTACCGCAGGGTTCCCGTCAGATGCGGGTAGCCCTTCTTCGGGTTCTTCAGCGACAGGTCCCAGCCGGTGCCGACGGCCTCGGCGTAGGCGTTCACCGTCGCGGGCAGGATGATCGGCTTGCCGAAGCGGATGCTGTAGTTCACAGCCTCCGGAATTCGGCCCTCGACGGTCTGCAGCACGGCTGCCGCGCTCCACATTCCGTGCGCGATGGTCTTCGGGAACCCGAATGCCTTTGCGCCCAGCGAGGATACGTGAATCGGGTTGCGGTCTCCGGAGATGGCCGCGTACCGGCTGATGATCCGTTGGTCGACGCGCAGAGTGCGGGTCGGGGGCGGCGGAACCTCGTCGGCCGGCGGTGCCTCGCGGGGGCCACCGGACAGTGACGTCTTCTGCAGGCTCAGGAAGCTCGAGGTCTGCTTCCAGACCAGTTCGCGTCCTACCTTGACCTCACTGATCAGGTCGACGAGCAACCCCTTGCGGTGCTCGCGCAGATTCTCCGCGTGCACTCGCACGTCCAGCGGCTCGGACGCGGAGATGCCACGGTACTGCTCGATGACGTTCTCGGCGTGTACCGAACCGATGGCGGCGAACGGAAAGCCCTTGGACACCATCAGTTTCATCACCGTCGGGAAGACGAGGGTGAAGGGGTAGGTCACCGGGAGCTGGTCGCCGAATCGCAGCCCCGTCGCCCGGCAGTACCCGGCGAGGTTGTCGGGGTCCACTCGCAGACCCTTGAGCTCGTACACCGTGCTGGGAACCGAGGACGACCTGGATCCGAAGAACGGCAGTGCGCCCAGCGCTGCCGAGGTGTAGATGTCGGAGGTCTTCGGCTGCGCGGTGAGCGTGACGGTGCTCATGCGCCGAGGAGGCTCTGGCCGCACACGCGCACGACCTGGCCGGTGACGGCGTTGGATGCGGGAGAAGCGAAGTACGAGACCAACTCTGCGACGTCGACGGTCTCGCCGCCCTGCAGCAGCGAGCTCATGCGTCGTCCGGCCTCGCGGGTGGCGAACGGAATCGCAGCCGTCATCGCGGTCTCGATGAACCCGGGAGCGACGGCGTTGATGGTGATGTTCTTCTTCGCCAGCACCGGTGCGGACGCGTGCACCAGGCCGATGACGCCTGCCTTGGACGTGCCGTAGTTGGTCTGGCCGCGGTTGCCCGCGATGCCGGCGATGGAGGAGACGTCGACGACGCGGCCGCCTTCCTTCAGTGCACCCGACTTGACTAGCTCATCGGTGATGCGCTGCGGCGCAGCGAGATTGACGCCGATGACGGAGTTCCAGCGGCTCTCGTCCATGTTGGCGAGTGTCTTGTCGCGGGTGATGCCTGCGTTGTGCACGATGATGTCGGCGCCGCCGTGACGTTCGAGGAGGTGCTTCGAGAGGACATCTCCGGCGTCGGGCGAGGTGACGTCGAGCGCGAGCGAGGTGCCGCCCACCTTGTTGGCCGTCTGCGAGAGTGCTTCTCCGGCAGCGGGAATGTCGGCTGCGATGACGGTGGCTCCGTCGCGGGCGAGGACCTCGGCGATGGTGGCACCGATACCGCGTGCGGCTCCGGTGACGACGGCTACCTTGCCTGCGAGCGGCTTGTCCCACGAGGCCGGGGCCTGCGAGTCCGCGTCACCCACGGTGATGACCTGGCCGTCGACGAACGCGGACTTGGCCGAGAGCAGGAAGCGGAGGGTGGATTCGAGTCCGGACAAGCCGGTCGACGCCTTGGGGGAGATGTAGACGAGCTGCGCCGTGGCTCCGCGCTTGACCTCTTTGCCGACGCTGCGGGTGAAGCCTTCGAGAGCGCGCTGAGCGACGTGCTCGTCGACGCTCGAGGTCTCCTCCGGCGTCGTACCGATGACGACGACGCGCGCCGACGGTGCCAGGTTGCGGATGACCGGCTGGAAGAACTGGAACAGCTGCTCCAGCTCGGCGACGTTGCCGATGCCGGTGGCGTCGAACACCAGTCCGCCGTGCTTGTCGTCGTGCGGCTGCGACTGCGGGTAGTCCGAGAGCAGCTCACGCAGGGGCTCGACGAGGCGACCGCTACCGCCGATCAGGACCGGTCCGGCCAGCGGCGGCTCGCCCGCCTTGTAGCGGCGCAGCTTCTCGGGCTGCGGCAAGCCGGCCTGCTTGGCGATGAAGGCTCCCGGCGCGGACGCGAGGAACGTTGAGTAGAGATCTGGGGCTCCCTTGGAGGCTGCCACTGTCGTACCTTTCATTCAGCGCTGCTCGCTCGAGGAGCGAGGCGCACGACCGGGTGTCGACAACCAACTTACTCGCCAGTAAGATGAAACTCCACCAGGGCCTTATTCGACGATGTTTGGAGACGTCAGTGACAAGCAAGCAGCTACGACCGGTCGCAATCGTCGGTGGCAACCGCATTCCGTTCGCGCGCTCGGACAAGAAGTACGCGCTGGCGTCCAACCAGGACATGCTCACCGCAACCATCGACGGGCTGGTCTCGCGATTCGGATTGCAGGGCGAGCGCCTGGGCCTCGTCGCCGCCGGTGCCGTGCTCAAGCACTCCCGCGACTTCAACCTCACTCGTGAGGTCGTACTCGGTAGTGCACTGAGCCCGTACACCCCGGCCTTCGACATCCAGCAGGCCTGCGGCACCGGCCTCCAGTCGATCATCGCCGTCGGCGACGCCATCGCGTCGGGCCGTATCGATGCCGGTATCGGTGGTGGTGTCGACACCACGTCCGACGCTCCGATCGGAGTCAACGACGAACTGCGCGAGTTCTTGCTCTCCCTGAACCGGGCCAAGAGCACCACCGACCGCATCAAGCTGCTCGGCAACGTTCGTCCCGGCATGCTCGGCATCGAGATCCCGCGCAACGGTGAGCCGCGTACCGGCCTGTCGATGGGTGACCACGCCGCCATCACGGCCAAGGAGTTCGGCATCCGCCGCGAGGACCAGGACGAACTGGCCGCAGCGAGCCACCACAACATGGCGGCGGCCTACGATCGCGGCTTCTTCGACGATCTGGTGACGCCGTTCCTCGGCCTCACTCGCGACGACAACCTGCGTCCGGGATCGACCGTCGAGAAGCTCGCGACGCTCAAGCCGGTCTTCGGAACCAAGCTGGGCGACGCCACCATGACGGCAGGCAACTCGACGCCGCTGACCGACGGTGCGTCGGCTGCGCTGCTGTCGAGCGACGAGTGGGCTGCCGAGCGCAACCTGCCGGTACTGGCGCACCTGGTCGATTCCGAGACCGCCGCCGTCGATTACGTCCACGGCAACGGGTCGTTCAAGGACGGTCTGCTGATGGCGCCGACCTACGCGATTCCGCGTCTTCTCGCACGCAACGGCCTGACGTTGCAGGATTTCGACTACTACGAGATCCACGAGGCGTTCGCCTCGGTGGTGCTCGCAACTCTGCAGGCTTTCGAGAGCGACGCGTACTGCAAGGAGCGTCTCGGCCTCGACGGCGCTCTCGGTTCCATCGACCGCAGCAAGCTCAACGTCAACGGATCCTCGCTCGCGGCGGGCCACCCGTTCGCCGCGACCGGTGGACGCATCGTGGCTTCGCTGGCGAAGATGTTGGCCGAGAAGGGCTCGGGCCGTGGCCTGATCTCGATCTGCGCGGCCGGTGGCCAGGGCGTCACCGCCATCATCGAGCGCTGATCACTGCAGCTTCGGCTGCTCTCCGACCGGGGGTCATAGGGTCGGTGGATCCGGTAATCGAGGGGTTTTCGGATCTGCCGACCACAACGTGGGAAAGGGCACGCAGAGTTCGCTCTGCGTGCCCTTTCACGTGTGATCAGCCCGGTATGCCGCTTTCCGGTGGTGTGGACTCCTCGCCGGTGTATTCCTCCACCGCCGAATCCCCGATGTCGGTCTGCAGCACCGGAGTCAGGTACTCGGGCACGCCTCCCTGGATCTGGAAGACACTGGCACCGGAGATTCCGAGGTGGCTCGAATCGGAGTATCGGAACGGGGCCAACTGCGGTCCCTCGAAGTCCATTCCGCCTTCCTGGATGGCTGCGACGATGCCCTCACGGGTGGGATTCTCGCCTGCCGCCTGGAGGGCTTGTACGAAGGCGTATGCCTGGCTCAGTCCGTAGATGCGGTAATTGGTCAACGGGTCACCGGTTCCGTACTCGGCCCAGACCTTCTGCCACAGTTGGGTCCACGGATTCTCCGGAGAGTCGACGCCCGGGATGTATTCCAGCGAGATCATCCCTTCGAGCGATTGCGCGCCGTCGGTGACCGCGCCCTGAGAGAACCGTCCGAGCAGAGAACCGACGAGGTCGACGTCGGATCCGATGGAGCTGTAGAACCACTCGGGGTCGTAGTTGAGTCGCATGGCTGTCAGCTGGCTCAGTGCGGTGTAGGAGGGGACGTTGAAGCCGAGGACCAGATCCGCTCCGGCACCCTGCAGAGCAGCGATCTGTGGTGCGACGTCGGTGTTGCCCGAGGTGTAGCGCACGACCTCGACGATCTGATCGTCGAGATACTGGCGCACTGCGGCCTCGCTGTCCCGGCCGAGGTCGTCGTCCTGAAGGAAGAGTCCGACCTTGGCGTCGGGCCGGTTCTTGGTCACCCAGTCGCCGATGATCTTGCCCTCGACCTGGTAGTCGGGCTGCCACCCGAAGGTGTTCGGGTACTTCTCCGGATCGTTGCCCCACATGATCGCACCGGAGGAGACGAACAGGTCCGGCACACCTTCCTCGTTGAGGAAGTCGATGACGGCGCTGTGGGTCGCGGTGCCGAGTCCGCCGACGACGGCGAACACCTCGTCCTGGAGAACCAGTTCGTTGACGACCTGGGTGGTGGTCGTCGGATCGTACGAGTCGTCCCGAACCACGTACTCGATCTGTCGGCCGTTGATGCCACCTGCGGCATTGACGTAGTCGAAGTAGGCCTGCGCGCCCGTGGGGATTTCGCTGTATCCGGGCGCTGCGACCCCGGTCAACGGAAAGTGGGCACCGATCTTCACCGAGGTGTCGGTGATGCCGACCGTCGACCCTTCCGAGGATTCCGTCGTCTCTTCTCGGCCACCTGCACCGCACGCCGCGGCCAACGACACGACGGCGACGAGCGCGGTCGTTCTGAAAGCCACCGATCCGAACTTTTTCATTTCATTCCTTTTCTGGTTGTCCGTAACTTGCGATACGTGCCCACCAAACCCAGTGGGGCGAACAGGATGACGAGGACGGTGAAGATTCCGGTCACCAGTGGTGCGAGTTCGGCCGATTGCAGACTGCTCAGACCCAGATCGAGCCCGAAGTTGGTGACCACCGGCGGGATGTAGGTCAGCAGAACCGCCCCGATCAACGCGCCGGAAAGGGTTCCCAGCCCGCCGATGACGACGGCGGAGAGCAGAGTCAGTGAGAGAGTCAGCGTGAATCCGCTCGGTGCCGCGATTCGTGCCGACATCGCCAGGACTGCACCGCCCGCTCCAGCACAGGCCGCGCTGACCACGAACGCGAGAATGCGTGCGCGGCCGAGATCGATTCCGGACAACTCGGCGGCCACTTCGTCGTCCCGGACGGCCCGCCAGCGACGGCCGATTCGGCTCGACGAGACGTTCGCCAACAGGAAGAACACGAGCACCAGCAGTATCCAGCTGACATAGGCGACGAATTTGGTTCCGCTGAGCTCGTTTCCGGTGACGAAGAACATCATGTCGTCGATCAGCTCGGGCACCTTCGGTGCCGGTACGACGAGTCCTTGTTCGCCGCCGAGGTAGTCCGAGAAGTACAGGGCGAGGCCCGGTACCGCGACGGCGAGCGCCAGAGTCGCGCCGGCCAGGTACGGCCCGTGCAGTCGGGCGGCCGCCACACCGACCACGACACCCACCACCGCCGAGATCACGGTGGCGGCGAGCAGGACGAGGGGGACCGACCATCCCGAATCGTTGGCCCGCAACATCAATGCCGCGGTGTACGCACCGACCGCCATGAATGCGCCGTGCCCGAGTGACAGCTGGCCGCTCAGCCCGGTCAGCACCGTCAGGCCGCCGGCCGCGATGGCGAGGTAGGCCACCGAGGTGAGTTGGCTCTGACGGAAGGTGCTCAGGGATTCGAGCGCGAGGACGATGACGACCAGCCCGATGACGGCACCGAGCACGTGGCGTCGAACCGGTGTTGCGGTGAGGCGAGTGAGAGTTGCGTTCATGTCACACCCTCCTGGCCGCGGAGCTGGCGAACAACCCGCTCGGTCGCAACAGAAGAACGACGATCAGGATCACCAATGCTGCGCTGGAGACCAGATCCTGACCGAGATAGCCACTGACGAAACTCAGCCCTACGCCCATCAGCAGGCCACCGACGACTGCGCCCGCCGGGCTGTCCAGTCCGCCGAGAACCGCTGCGACGAAACCGAATACGACGATCGAGTCCATGTAGCCCGGGTGCACCAGCGAGCCGCCTGCGATGAGCAGTCCGGCCAGCGAACCGACCACTGCGGCCAGCGCCCAACCGAGAGTGAGCATTCGACTCACGCGCACGCCGAGGAGTTTGGCGACCTCCTGCTCGAAGGCGCTCGCACGCATCTTCAGTCCCAGATCGGTGAACCGGAAGAGCAGGATCAGCAATCCCAGGACCACGAGGACGGCGAGGATCTTGAAGATGTCGTACCCGGTCAACGCCACGTTCACGTCGCCGATCCGCTGGCCGGTGAGGCCGAACGGCGCAGGGAACGAACGGAATTGGTTGCCGAAGACGATGGCGGCCACCGCGTGGATGATGATGAACAACCCGAGCGTGAGAATGACCGGGTTGATGTGCGACGAGCTGTCGACGAATCGGATGACGAGTCGCTCCGTCAAGGCTCCCAGGAGCAGGCCGCACAGGAGCGCGACCCCGAATCCGATCCAGTACGAGTAGCCGGCGTCGATGACGACCAGTGCCACGTACGTGGTGATCATGGCCATCGGGGCCTGTGCGAAGTTGACGATGCGGGTCGATCGCCAGATGAGTACGAGGGCGAGCGCGAACGCGGCGTAGATCATGCCTGTGGTCACGCCGTTGATGAGGATGGTGAGCAGTTGTTGCACTGTGGCTGGCGTCCTTTCGGCTTGCTCTAGAACCCGAGGTAGGCGTGTCGGAGGGCGTCGTCCCCGGCCAAGGTGTCGGCGGGGCCTTCCACCGCGACCTTGCCCAGATCGAGTACGACGGCATGTTCGGCGATCGACAGAGCGCTGCGGGCGTTCTGTTCGACGAGTACGACGGTCATCGACTCGGAGTCGACGAGTCCGCGCAACGTCTCGAATATCTGCGCAGCGACCTTCGGCGCGAGTCCGAGTGACGGCTCGTCGAGCAGAAGTACCGACGGTGTCGCCATCAGCGCCCGGCCGATCACGAGCATCTGTCGCTCGCCGCCGGACAGGGTGTGCGCCGAGGATGTTCGACGACCGGTCAGGGGCGGAAACATGTCGTAGATGCGGTCGAGGGTGACGGCGTCGTGACTTCGGTTGCGTCCCATCGCGCCGAGTCGAAGATTCTCGTCGACGGTCAACTCGGCGATCACGCCCCGACCCTCGGGAACGTGCGCAAGACCTTTGCGGGACATCCGATCCGGTGCAACGCCGACGATGTCGACCCCGGCGAGTTCGATCCTCCCCGATACCGGTTTCAGCAACCCCGAGATGGTGCGCAGCAGGGTCGTCTTTCCTGCTCCGTTCGCGCCGAGGACGGCGGTGACAGCTCCCGCCGTGACGGTCATCGACACCGAGTCGAGGGCGGTGACCGGTCCGTATCGAACGGTCAGATCGGTGATCGTCAGATGCGCCGCGTCAGTCTTCATGTGCCACTTCGTTTCCGAGATAAGCAGCGAGCACGGCCGGATCCTCGCGAATCTCGTCGGGCGTTCCCTGAGCGATCACCTTGCCGAAATCGAGCACGTAGATCCGGTCGCACACACTCATGACCAGATCCATGTGATGCTCGACGAGCATGACCGATGTTGCGGGTCTTTCCGGTTCGGAGCCGGTCGATGCCGCCGGGGTGGGGCCTGCGGAACGACCCGTCGACGTTGCGAGCGCACGGATCTCGTCGCCGAGTTCGCTCATCTCGTCACTGGACAGTCCCGAGGCGGGTTCGTCGAGCAGGAGCAGTGTCGGTTCGCTCACCAGGGCGCGTGCCAGTGCGACGCGTTTACGCACCGCGTACGGCAGGCTCGGTGGCAGTCGGTACGCGTAGTCGTCGATTCGCAGCCGTTCGAGGGTGGCCATTGCGGTCGAGCTGACCGCGGCATCGTCGGATGCGCTCGACGGTAGGCCGAGCAGGCCCGCGAGGATTCCGGTGTGCGCTGTTCGATCTGCACCGACCATGACGTTGTCGAGAACCGTCATCCGATCGAACAGCCCGAGTCCCTGCAGTGTTCGGCTCATACCGAGTCGGGGGAGGTCGTGCGGTCGTAGTCGAGTCAGCGTGTCGCCGTGTCGTCCGAGTGTTCCCGATTGCGGTCGGACGAGTCCGCACGCAACGTTGAACAGCGTCGTCTTGCCTGCGCCGTTGGGTCCGATGACGCCGAGGACTTCGCCGGGTCGCACCTCGAGACTGACTCCGGACAGCGCGACGATTCCGCCGAACGACACTTCGATGTCCGTCATGGTGAGGACCGGGTCCAACGTGTCGAGAGAGTTCAAGTGATCCACCTCACAATCTGTTGCGTTCACTATGGTGCGTTTCGCACAACGGGCGATATGGGCGCTGCGCACAGAATGTTTGGGTCCCTGGGCACCAGTAACGGTCAAATCGACCTGCCATGTGGGCTCAGTGCGCAAAACTGTGCAGGTGGGAGCTCCCGATGGTCGACGCGGATCCGCGCGTTCGGCTGCCCGGGGCGCGGTGACGGACGCCGACCAGGAGCAGATCCGCCGTGCATGGGCAGCCCTGACGTCACGGGCGGATTCGATCGCGGACTCCATCACGCTCGCATTGATCGAGCAGGAACCTGGCTACTTGGCCAGTTCCACTCCGGACATCGCGGGCGAGATTCGTCGAAGCACTCGCGAGCACATCAATCAGGGGCTCCGCACCCTGTCGGGGCTGACCGCCGCGGGTGACAACGCGCGCGAGGTATGGCGCCGTACCGGCAGAGAGCGTGCGCGCCAGGGAATTCCGATGGAGTTGGTGCTCAAGGCGTACACGCTGGGGAGTCGGACGCTGTGGGAGGAGCTGATGCTCGAGCGCGAGCAGTGCCGCACCAGCATCGACGAGCATCTGCTGCTCGTGGCCGGGCAACAGCTGTGGCGCGCGCTCGACAGCCAGTACGAAACACTCGTCGAGGCATACCGGCAGGAAAGCGCCCGGATGCAGCAGCGCGATCTCGCCCACGTGCTGGTGATACTCGACGGCCTTCGATCGGGGCGGGGCGGTGATCCAGCGTTCGTCATGGAAGCGCGTGCCACCCTTGGTCTTTCGGCATCGCAGCAAATCGCGTGTGTCGTCGGTCCGCTCGACGATCAAGGGTCGCCGCCGCTCCCGGCACCGGAAGACGCGATGGATCAGATCGGTGCGGTCTCGCATTGGAACACCAGGGACGGCCACCAGTTCGCGCTCGTCGCACTCGGAACGGGATCGTGGCACTCCGTCGTCGACGCACTCGCAGCTCGGGCGGTCGGGCCCGTGGGGGTCGCGCATTCGCCGGAGGGCCTGTCGTCGTTCGCTGCGGCGTATCGCCTCGCGGCATTGACGGCCGAGACCATCACCGAAGACAGTGGCGTGGCGTTGGCGACGGACCGACTGCCCCGCGTGATCATGGCGGCCGATGATCGATCGTCGGAATTGCTGGTCCGCCATGCTCTGGGAAAGCTGTGGACGCACCCGGAGCCGCATCGAGGAACTCTTCTCGACACCCTGGCGCACATGCTCGCGTCGGACGGCTCGCCCACCAACGCCGCCAAGGCGCTCTACTGCCACCGCAACACCGTGATCTACCGGGTCCACCGAATCGAGGAGTTGACCGGTCAGGATCTGACCGATCCGCGAGATCGGCTTCTCCTCACTCTCGCGCTGGTCAGAACCGGACATTGGGCCCGAGCCGTCGGGCAAGGGGACAGCTCGACGACCCCTGGATCATTCAACCGAATGAAATGACGAGACAATTTCGCGGTCGTTGTAACGGCGTGCCGCAGTGGGCCTATATTCCCAGTGGCTCCGTGCTGCTGCCTGACCCCCGACCCGGCAGCAGCACGGGGCCTTTACTCGTCTCTGTGCCGATGGTCTCCGAAGTGAGCGGCACCGTTCGGTTTGCGTAAGCTCGTGCGAGGGGTACGCCGGGCAGAAGGGCGGAACACAACCAACGGTGGTCCTGGAAGGGTCGAACGTGAGCGAGGGCAACAGTAGGTCGGGTGGCGCGCCCAACGGTGCCGAACCGAAACCCGACGTACCGCCGTACGACGCTCCCACCGAGGTCTTCGGTGCGATCCGCGACGAGACCGACGGTCCGAAGCATTCCTCCGAGGCGGAGCAGCCTTCCGACGCGACATCCGATGTCGTCGATCCGGGGTCGGACGATGCCGAGTCGGCTGATGCCGAGTCCGTCGATGCCGAGTCGGTTGACGCCGAGTCCGTCGATGCTGAGTCGGTCGATCCAGGGTCGGTCGATGCAGACACAGTGGCCGCAGATCCGGTCGTCGACGAGGCCGAGTCCACCGACGCCGACGACGTGGGTCCCGGGGACGCCGCGCCCGATCAGATCCCGGCCCCGCAGCCGCCGCCCGCAGCCGACGAATCGCCGACCGTCGCGCAGCCCGTCGTTCCTGAGCAGCCTGTTGCTGCTGCAGAAGCTGGTGCTCCCACCGAGACCGTTGTTTCTCCCGAATCGGAGTCGCCGGCCGGACCACCTGTGATTCCGCCGGAGGATGGCTCGCCGCAGGCCGCCGACGGGTCCGGATTCGTGCCGCCGTGGCGGAAGATCGCGATCGGGACCGGCGCGGTGGTCGCCGTTCTCACGCTGCTGTACGCGGCGGATTGGATCACCTCCAGCGACCGAGTGCCCCGCGGCGTCACCGTCGCCGGGATCGAGGTCGGCGGCAAGAGTCACCCCGACGCCGAAGCCCTGTTGCGCTCGGAGCTGGGTGCGCGCGCCGAGCAGCCTGTGTCGGTCGACGTCGGCGATCGACAGGTCGAGATACTCCCGGCCGCCGCAGGCCTCGGTGTGGACTGGAACGCGACGCTCGACCGAGCCGGATCGCAGCCGATCAATCCGATCACTCGGCTGACGTCGTTGTTCGGCAGCCGCGAGATCGGCGTCGTGTCGACCACGGACGAGCAAGCGCTCACCGCTGCCGTCGACGGACTGCGCGTCGAGACCGACCGAGATCCTGTCGAGGGCGACGTGGTGTTCGACGGCAGCACACCGATTGCCGTCGCGCCGCTGTCCGGCCGGGTGCTCGACGCCGACGGCACGCGTCGAAACCTGCAGGCCGAATGGGCCTCGGGCGCAACGGAAGCGGCCTACGAAACAACACCCGTCACGGTGACTCAGGACGCCGTGGATCGCGCCTTCGCCGACATCGCCGTTCCTGCGGTCGAGGCACCGGTGACCGTAGCGGGCCGGCAGAACGTCGACGCGATCCTTCCGACGGATCGTGTGGGCGAAGTGCTGCGTTTCGACCCGGACGGCCAGGGCGGACTGACTCCGATCTACGACACCGACGTCGCCACAGGCATTCTCGCGCCGCAACTCGTGCGCACCGAGACGCCGCCGACGGACGCGTCGTTCACTTTCGCCGGTGGTGCCCCGACCGTCGTTCCCGGAGAGATGGGCGAGCTGGTCGAGTGGCGCAAGACTCTCGAACAATTGCCCGCGTTGCTGTCCGCCGACGGACCGCGCACCACCGAGGCGATCTACGAACCGGCCCCACCCGCTCTCACCACCGAGGCCGCACAGAATCTCGGGGTGCGAGAAGTGATCGCCGAGTACACCACCGGCGGGTTCGAGTACGCGTCCGGCGTCAATATCGGGCTGACGGCGCAGATCGTGAACGGTGCGCTCGTGAAGCCGAAAGAGACGTTCTCGCTCAACGGGTACACCGGTCCGCGAGGCAGCGCGCAGGGCTTCGTGGAGTCGGGGATCATCGACAACGGCCGACCCGATCGCGCAATCGGCGGCGGCATCAGCCAATTTGCGACGACGCTCTACAACGCGTCGTACTTCGCCGGTATGGAAGACACCGATCACACCGAACACAGCTACTACATCAGCCGATACCCCGAAGCGCGCGAAGCGACGGTTTTCGAAGGTGCCATCGACCTGAAGTTCACCAACCCGAACGACACCGGCGTGGTCATCGAATCGTTCGCCGACTCGTCCAGCGTCACCGTCCGACTGTGGGGAACGAAAACGGTCGACGTCGAATCGATCACCGGTTCGCGAACCAATTTCACCTCACCGAACACGGTGACATTGCCTGCAGGCGCAGGCTGCGTCGCCTCCGGCGGGGGCCAGGGATTCACCGCCAGCGACACCAGGGTGATCAGCGATGCCGCGTCGGGCAGGGAAATTTCACGGAACACCAGAACAGTGAAGTACGACCCGATCCCCATCGTGCGGTGCGTTCAGCCCGATCGCCCGGACCCCGCTCCGGCACCCGCAGCGGACCCCGCTCCGGAACCGGACGAAGACGAGTGATGCCGCACCCGCGCGCCGACGGTTCGAATCATGGCGATTCGGACTGTGGCGTCGCCGCCCGATCGGGTGTTTGCTTGCACTAGGTGTTCGCTCGACAGAATTGCGCCCACGCGGGGGTGCACCACAAGATCGGAAGGGGAGCTTCGTCCAATGTCGCTCACACGTACCGTCCTCGATCAGCAGACGCTTCGCGAGGCGTACGCGCAGTTCCCGAGCGGCGTCGTCGCAATCGCCGCGAAGATCGACGGTGTCATGGTGGGCTTGGCGGCCAGCAGCTTCGTCTCGGTGTCCATCGACCCGCCGTTCGTCGCGGTATGCATCCAGAACACGTCGACGACCTGGCCAAAACTCGAATTGGCACCCAACATCGGCGTCAGCGTTCTCGGCGAGGCACACAACGACGCCGTCCGTACCCTGGCCGCCAAGACCGGTGACCGGTTCGCCGGCCTCGATCTCACCGTCACCGACGGGGGCGCAGCCTTCATCGTCGGTGCCACCGCCTGGCTGGACACTACCATCGAACAGCAAATCCCCGCGGGCGACCACGCAATAGTGTTGCTGCGCATACATTCCCTGGACGTGCAAAGCGAAGTGAACCCAATCGTGTTCCACGGCAGCAAGTTTCGCAAACTGCAGCAATAGTCCTTCGTTTCGCTCGGCCTAGTGGGTTCGGCCTCGCTGGCCCTGGTTGCGTACCTGTTCGCCTCGGGATTTCGCAAACGCGCGCGCATTTGCCGAACGCGCGCGAATTGGTGGCCGGATCGGGGGTCATTGTGCGCGCGTCTGACGACTGCGTGCGCGTTTGTTCGTGGTCGGCCCCGGGGGTTCGGTCTTGCTGGCCCCGGGTTGCGTACCTGTTCGCCTCGGGATTTCGCAAACGCGCGCGCGTTTGTCGAGCGCGCGCGAATTGGTGGCCGGATCGGGGGTCATTGTGCGCGCGTCTGACGACTGCGTGCGCGTTTGTTCCTGCTCGGCCCCGCGGGTTCGGCCTTGCTGGCCCTGGGTTGCGTACCGTCTCGCCTCGGGATTTCGCAAACGCGCGCGCGTTTGCGCAACGAACGGTGGGCGAACTGGTACCCCCGTACCTGTATTCATCCACAGGTCCTGAGTTGTGCACAGGTGGCTACTTTTCTTCTCGAGACGTCGCGCGCGTAGTCGAAACTCGCAGAATGAAGGATCACCGAATGGTGCGACGCTCGGAGGCGCTCGCCGACGGCCACGCCGATCACGAGTTACGGGCGCTGTACGAACGCGGGGGCTGGGAGCGTCTGGTGAACGGCGTCTACGTTCCGTCGTCCAGGCTTGCCGGCCTCTCGGAGCAGGGACGTCATCGGCTGTTGATCGACGCCGTACTTCCGACAATTGCCGAGGGCAGCGCCCTCAGTCATCGATCTGCAGCACTGCTGTACGAATTACCCTTACCCGCAGGGGGATTCGACAAGGTGCACGTCACTCGACATCGCCGCGGCGGAGGTCGCGCGAACGCAGCGGTGATCGTGCACTGTGCGCCGTGGGTGCCGTACGCGACCGTCGACGGAATTTCCGTGACCTCGCTGGCGCGGACGGTTGTCGACCTTGCTCGTACCGAGCCCCTTGTGTCGGCGGTGATTGCCGGTGACGCGGCTCTGAAGCGCTGCGATCCACAGGAGCTCGACGCGGAGTTGCAGCGTGCTCGGGGATGGAAAGGTGTGGCGCAGGCGCGGCGAGCCGTCTCTCTCATGGACGGGCGAAGCGAAAACCCTGGCGAATCTCAGAGTCGAATCATGCTGCGCGAGAACGGATTCTCTGTGGAGTCGCAGGTGGAGATCCTGGATCCGGATGGGCGGGCGCTGGCGCGAATCGACTGGCTGGTCAACGGCGTTGTTGTGTGCGAATTCGATGGTAAAGCCAAGTACACCAAGTACCTACGGGAGGATGAGAACCCCGGCGACGTGGTGTTCAGGGAGAAAGTGCGGGAGGACGCCGTACGCGATCTCGGCTATCCCGTGGTGCGCTGGACCTGGGCAGACCTGGCGAATCCGGCGGAGGTGGTGGCACGTGTAGCTCGAGCCGTGGAGCGGGCTGCTGCCCTGCCACCACCGCGAGGGAGCGTGCGGAGTACGCCGTCTGGCCGGCAAACGCGCGCGCATTTGCTGAACGCGCGCGAAATTGCCTGAGGATCCTGCAGAATTCGCGCGCATCTGACGAATGCGCGCGCGTTTGCGGCAGCCGGAAGCCGTAACTCTCGCAACCCGGACGAATGCGCGCGCGTTTGCGCCAGCCGGGACCCGTAACTCCGCCACGTCAACAAATGCGCGCGCGTTTGCGGCAACCGATCCCATCCCACCATCCCCACCACATGGCAACGGCCGCACCCGAGAACAGGTGCGGCCGTTGACGATGTCAGGGAATCAGAATGCTGCTTCGTCGAGTTCCATGATGTCGTTGTCGATGTTGGTGAGGATTGCTCGGGTGGAGGTGAGCTGCGGGAGGATGTTCTTGGCGAAGAACGAGGCCACGGCGACCTTGCCTTCGTAGAACGCCTTGTCCTTGCCCTCTGCACCGTTGTCGAGTGCGGCGATGGCGATTTCGGACTGACGCAGCAGCAGCCAGCCGATGAGCAGGTCACCGAAGCCCATGAGGAAGCGCACCGATGCCAGGCCGACCTTGTACAGCTCGGTGGGCTGGTCCTGTGCGCCCATGAGGTGCTGGGTCATCGAGGTGACGATGGCCTGCACGTCTTCGAGTGCGGTGGCGAGCAGTGCGCGCTCGGCCTTGAGTCGGCCGTTGCCTGCTTCGCTGTCGATGAACGACTTGATCTGTCCGGCAACGTGAGCCAGCGCCACGCCGCGGTCGCGGGCGATCTTGCGGAAGAAGAAGTCCTGCGCCTGGATGGCGGTGGTTCCCTCGTACAGCGAGTCGATCTTGGCGTCACGGATGTACTGCTCGAGCGGGTAGTCCTGGAGGAAGCCGGAGCCGCCCAGGGTCTGCAGGGACTCCGCGAGTACCTGGTAGGCGATTTCGGAGCCGACGCCCTTGACGATGGGCAGCAGGAGGTCGTTGACGCGGTACGCGATGTCGGTGTCTGCGTCCGAGACCTGCTTGGCGGTGATCGGATCCTGGTGTGCGGCGGTGTAGAGGTACACCGCGCGCAGGCCCTCCGAGTACGCCTTCTGCATCATGAGGCTGCGACGCACGTCGGGGTGGTGGGTGATGGTGACGCGAGGGGCGGTCTTGTCGGTCATCTGCGTCAGGTCAGCGCCCTGGACGCGCTCCTTGGCGTACTCGAGTGCGTTGAGGTAGCCGGTGGAGAGAGTGCCGATTGCCTTGGTGCCGACCATCATTCGAGCGTGCTCGATGACGTCGAACATCTGCGCGATGCCCTTGTGGACCTCGCCGACGAGCCAGCCCTTGGCGGGGACGCCATGGCCACCGAAGGTGAGCTCGCAGGTGGCGGAGGCCTTGAGGCCCATCTTGTGCTCGACGCCGGTGACGAATGCGCCGTTGCGCTCGCCCAGTTCGCCCTTCTCGAAGTCGAAGAGGATGGACGGTACGAAGAACAGGCTCAGGCCCTTGGTGCCCGGTCCGGCACCCTCGGGACGCGCAAGTACCAGGTGGAAGATGTTCTCGAACAGGTCGTCGGAGACAGCCGAGGTGATGAAGCGCTTGACGCCTTCGATGTGCCACGAGCCGTCGTCCTGCTTGATGGCCTTGGTGCGGCCTGCGCCGACGTCGGATCCGGCGTCGGGCTCGGTGAGCACCATCGTGGCACCCCAGCCGCGCTCGACGATGACCTTGGCCCATTCCTTCTGCTCATCGGTTCCGTTGTGGAACAGGATGTTCGCGAAGCCGGGGCCTGCGGAGTACATGAATGCTGCGGGCTGCGAGCCGAGAAGCATCTCGTTGATGCCCCACAGGAGGTTGCGAGGGGCTGCCATGCCGCCGACTTCTTCGTCGAGGCCGACACGCCACCACTCACCGTCGTAGAGCGCCTTGAACGACTTCTTGAAGGAGTCGGGCAGCTTCAGGCTGTGGGTTTCGGGGTCGAACACGGGCGGGTTGCGGTCGGCGTCCGCGAAGGACTCGGCCAGCGGTCCCTCGGCCAGGCGAACGACCTCGCGCAGCATGTCGCGGGCAACTTCGCCGTCCATGTCGCCGAAGTTGTCGCCTTCGAGGGTCTCGTCGAGTCCGAAGAGCTCGAAGAGGTTGAACTCGAGGTCCCGAAGGTTGCTCTTGTAATGGCCCATTGCTCGTTCGCTCTCCAGTCGGTGGTGCGGTCTCGTAAGTACCGCCCAAGTTAGCTACTCGTCGGTAACATAGGGGATGTTACCCCCGATCCGCTGTGCTGCCAAGGGGAGACCTACTCGCCAGTAGCAGTGCGTCCACGGCTGTGCCCTCGCTCACGTCGCGGTAGCGGTTCTCGGCAGTGACGATGGTCAATCGCGAGTCGATGTCCGCCGTCAAATCCTCAGGCGTGTAGAGGATTTCGGATTCCTGTGGTCCACCGGTGCCTGTCTCGATGTTGTCGGTGTGGTGCCCGAGAATCATGAGGATTCCATCAGGTTTCAGCGCCGAAATTGCGGCGGACACGGCCGTGCGACGTGCCTCCGGGGGCAAGTGGAGGTACAACATGAGAACCAGGTCATAGTTCGGTTCGGTTGACAATTGCGTCACATCGGCGTGCACCCAGGTCAGGCGCTCGCGCACCGACCGAGGTGCCGAGGCGGCGACACGGCTGGCCCTGTCCAGTGCCGTCGAGGAGAAGTCGACGGCGTCGACGGTCCAGCCGCGGGTGGCCAACCAGATGGCGTTTCGGCCCTGACCGGACGCGAGATCGAGTGCCCGACCACGTTTCAGCGTCGTCGCGACTTCCACCAGCGTTGCGTTCGGTGCCTCGCCGTACACGAGTTCTCGGCCTTCGTACTTGCGATCCCAGTCTGCGGCGTCCACCCGGGGAAGCCTAGTGGGGGTTTCTACAGCGTCGCGCGCAGCAGCAGAACGTTGTAGTTCTGGTAGACCGTCGCCAGGAAGTACAGGTCGCGGCCGGTCGAGTAGGGGTGGATGTACGGCGCGTAGATGGAGCTGACCTCGCGGGTGTCGACCAGAACCTCCGGCGCGCTCCACGGCCCGACGGGCGACGGCGAGCGTCGCAGCACGATCGAGTTGGCGTTGTCGGTGGTCAGCATCAGGTACTGACCGAGGGTCGCGTTGTACGCGACGGAGAGTTCACCGACGCCCCCGACGATGGGTGCGGCTGCCGCCGGGTCGCCCTTCTTCCAGTCCTGGCCGGTCCAGTACTCGTACTCGCCGAGCCTGGCGATGTCCTGCTCCTTGACGCGAGCCACGTGACCGAGATTGAAGCGGCCGGGCGGGGTGCCGTACTGGTAGACGTAGCCGCCGTCCTTCAGGTACGCGCTCTGCTGGAAGTTGCGATCGCCGCCGACGCTCGGCCGCTGGGTCTCGGGTAGCGCTGCCCAGTTCTCCCCGTTGTCGTTCGACACTGCCAGGCCGGAGAAGTTGGTTTCCCAGGTTCCTGCGGGTCCCCAGTTCTTCACCGACATCAGGTTCAGGTACTGGCTGTCGCCGACGGCCACGCCTGCCGTGGGGATTCGGCTGATCTCGACGAACGGAATCTTGGGGCTGGGGACGACCTCTTTGGTCTGGCCGATCGGGTCGAGTACGACGCTGTCGAAGTTCATGCCGTCGGCGAGGTTTCGGTCGTTGCTCCGCACGATGGCGTTGCTGCGCCACGACCACAGGCTGCCCTGCAGCAGGTTGGGTACGCCGAGTCCGGCGGTATCGCCGAAAGCCGTCAGTACCTCGCCGCGGCCGTTGTCCCACATGATGCCGAGGTCGGTGCCGATCATGTTGACGTTCTGGGTGTTGTTGGGGCTCGACATCCCGGTCACCTGAGCGACGGCTTGTGCGCGGCCGTTCAGTTGCGGCAGCCCGAACGTGCCGTTGAGGCCGGCGATGGGGTTGACCGCGTTGGGATTGGCAAGTGCGTTGGGGCCGGTGACCAGCAGCGATGTGGCCGCGGAAATGACGGCAACGGTCAACATTCTGGAACCCACGCGACTCACGACGTTCTCCCCATTTCGATTCTCTCCCCGACAACCGGGAAGAACCATATCAGCGGTTTGTTCGAGAGGTAATAAGACGAGGTATCCGCTGTTTCGGGAAATCGGGCGATTGCACCTCGGTGTCGTAATCTGGACAGCGTGAGTTATCTGCCCGATTCCCGGCTGGCGAGGGATTTGTCCGTCAGCGCGATGCGGCTGAATCGGAGGCTCCGGCTGCGCCATTCCAGCGACAGATTGCCCGTCGCTCACCTGTCGATTCTGACGACGTTGCTCCGTGAGGGACCGATGACGACGGGCGAGTTGGCGGCGCGGGAGCGGATCAAGCCACCGTCGGTGTCCAGGTCGTCGCACGCCTTGGTCGAGTCGGGGCTGATATGCCGGGAGCCCCATCCGACGGACGGCAGGCAGGTGGTTCTGCGGCTGACCGATGCCGGGACTGCGACTGCGCGTCAGGAGGTCGCAGCTCGGGAGATCGCGCTCGCAGAGCAACTGGACGAGTTGACGCCGCAGCAGCGGGAGACACTGGCCGCGGCGGCCCGTATTCTGACGGAGATCGTCGAACGGGTCGACTGAACACCGTCAGTTCTCGTGGTGAACTTCGTGATCGAGAGCGTCGACGTCCCATTCGATGGTGGACCCCAATTCTTCGGAGTCACCCCGGCGCGCGACGCGGCCGAGGACGGTCGCGACGACTGTCGCGATCACCATCCATACGGCTACGCCTATCAACAACCCGGTCATGTCACACTTTCTAGCACCTGTGTCTGTGAAATCGCCGTGAAACGGTGGTTCGGATTTGTTGCGATTCGATATTGGTTGTTTACGGTCCGGCAATTCGGGCAGATCGAACGCGCTGTTCCACAACGGATGTGGAGATTTCGTGAAACCGGCCGAGTTCGGGTTGAAACAGACCTCTCGGAACGGATCGAGACCCGATCAATTACCCATTGCCATGACAGCAATACGGAATCTGCTGTTCGGTGCGCACAATTGCGCCACCGGGTCGAGATCGGACTCGAAGTCGACATCGCGCAATTCGGGGAGCATCGTGATCGACGCTCCTGCGGCGGTCAGAGCATCGAGAGTGTCGGTGCCCGTCGAGGGCGCAGACATGGGCACGTCGAGCAGGGACCGTGCCAGGTCGGGGTCACGCAGGCCCAGCGCCCACCAGCCACCGTCCTCGGCCGAGCCCAGCACGTCACTGCTGCCCAGTCGCGCCGCCGCGTCGGAGAGCAGTCGCGCCGTGACCTGGGGGGTGTCCATACCGATCTGCAGTACGGCACCGGAGGTGGCTGCGTCGGCGTGTGCATTCGCCAGTCGTTCGCCCAACCCGTCGCCGCGCTGCGCAATCACCGTGAACGACGCCAGAGCACGAGAGAGTTCGTCCGCGCGGGCCGCGTCGGCGAGGGAGCCGGTGAGGGCTACGACACGGCGGTCGACGTCGGCGGCCGCGACGGCGTCGAGGGTGTCCAGCAGCGAGGCTGCGGCCAGCTCGGCGGCAGCTTCGTCGCCGATCGTGGCGGCGAGGCGTGTCTTGGCCAGCCCGGGAACGGGGGCTTTGGCGACGACGAGAGCGGTGACGGTCACGAGAGCACCTTCCAGAAATCTCGCACGGCGACGATCGTCCCCTTCACCGAGCCGGAGACCTTGGACGTTCCTGCTGTCCGTGGCCGGTAGACCACGTCGTGTTCGACGACGGTCCAGCCGGCTTCGGCCGCCAGTACGAGCAACTGCAGCGGGTAGCCCGAGCGTCGGTCGGTGACGTCCAGGTCGAGCAGTGCCTGACGGCGTACTGCGCGGATCGCTCCCAGGTCGTGCACTGGCAGCTTGTACTTGGTGCGAAGTCGAAGTGCGAGAACGGCATTGCCGATCCTGGCGTGCAGGGGCGAGCTTCCCCTGTCCGGTCGACGGCGACCGACGGCGAGGTCCGCGTGATCCAGGGCCGCCACGAGGGTCGGTAGGTCGAGTGGATCCATCGAACCGTCACCGTCGAGGACGCAGACGATGTCGGTGTCGGCCGCGACGACGCCTGCATGAACTGCTGCACCGTAACCGGGCACCGATTCGGAGACCACCGTTGCTCCGTGGGCAGCGGCGACGGCGGCGGTGGCGTCGGTCGAGTTGTTGTCCACCACGATCGTCAGGTAGCCCGCCGGGACCGAATCGAGCACTGCCGGAAGCGATTCGGCCTCGTTCATGCAGGGGATGACGACTGTGACGGACTTCGGTTCAGACACGGGGCGGTCCCGTGCCTTCGGCGTCGCGCAGCGGTGCGTCGGCGAAGGCGGTGAGACCGTCCCTCGGCATGATCGTCGCGCGGAATCCCAGGGTCTGTTCGGCCAGCGCGGAACTGGCGACGATGTGCCGTACGTCGCCCGCGCGGTAGCGTCCGGTGATCTCGGGCGTCGGCCCGCCGCGTGCGTCGGCGAGGATGGTGGCGACCTCACCGATGGTGATCGGTTGTCCCGAGCAGACATTGAGGGCGGTGAAGCCGTCCAGCTCCGCCTCGATCGATGCGATGTTCGCGGCCGCCACGTCGTGCACGTGCACGAAATCGCGGGCCTGCTTGCCGTCCTCGTAGACCGTCGGGGCCCGACCGAGCTCGAGTGAAGACCGGAACATCGCCGCCACACCGGAGTACGGGGTGTTTCGCGGCATGTGCGGTCCGTACACGTTGTGGTACCGCAGTGCGATCACCGAGCCGCCCGTGGCGACCGCCCATGCGGAGGCGTAGTTCTCCTGTGCCAGCTTGCTCGCGGCGTAGGTACTTCTGGGCTCGAGCGTCGAATCCTCCTCGACCAGAAGCCAATCGAGAGGCTCGCCCGATATCGGGTCGCGATTGTCGAACAGTCCCGCGTCGAGGTCGGCTCGGGTGCGGGGCCGAGGAATCACCGTCTCACCGGAGGAGTTGAGATACCGCCCTTCGCCGTAGACGACCATCGACGACGCGAGAACCAGGCGCGAACACCCCGCCTCGTACATCGCAGCGAGCAGAACCGCCGTCCCGTAGTCGTTGTGACTGGCGTAGGCCGGGGCATCTGCGGCATCGACGCCCGCTCCGACGACTGCGGCCTGGTGACACACGACGTCCACCCCGCGCAATACGTCGACGAGCGAGTCCTTGTCTCGCACATCGAGATCGATGACCCCGTCGGCTCGCGCTCCTGGGCCGTGAGCCGACTCCAGCATGGCGTCGACAGCGACGATCTCGAGATCGGAATCGCGGGCGGCGTCGAGAATGTGGCCACCGATGAATCCGGCTGCGCCGGTGAGCAGTACCCGCGTCATGGCAGTTCGATCGGCAGCGTGAGGCCGGTGTGCACTCGGCACGTCGGGCAGTCACCGGTGGGAGCGTCGCGGACGGCCGAGCGCACCAGTGCTTTGAGCGGCTCGATGTTCTTCTGGAATTCGGCGAACACGTCCACTGCCTTGACGCCCTGGCCGGACTCGATGCCTGCGTCGAGGTCGGTCACCAATGCGATCGGCGCGTAGCAGAGTTCGAGTTCGCGAGCCAGGACCGCCTCGGGGTGGCCGGTCATGTTCACCAGCGTCCAACCCTGGCGGGCGAACCATTGGCTCTCGGCGCGCGTGGAGAACCGAGGACCTTCGACGACGACCATGACGCCGCCGTCGATCGCCGAGTCCTGGACAGCGGACTTCCTCAACGTGGGGCAGTATGGGTCTGCGAATTCGACGTGTATTCCGCCTTCGTCGAAGTAGGTCTGCGCACGCCCGGAGGTTCGGTCGACGAGTTGATCGGGGATCACGACTGTCCCCGGACCGTATTCGGACACCAGGGATCCGACCGCGCATGGGGCGAACACTCGGCTCACCCCGAGCATCCGCAGCGCCCACATGTTGGCGCGATACGGCAACGTGTGCGGTGAGTACTCGTGATTCCGGCCGTGTCTGGGCAGAAACGCGACTCGCCGACCTTCGACCTCACCCAATGTGATCGGGGCGCTCGGAGCGCCGTAGGGGGTGTCGAGCACGACCTCCTCGGCATCGTCGGCGAAGAACGAATAGAAGCCGCTGCCGCCGATGACGGCTATCTCGGCCCGTCCCTTCGCGTCGTTGTTCATCTGCTCATCCTCCATCACCGTCGGTCGATATGCTGGTCCGAAGTCGTGGTCGCCTCGAGTCCGCAGGGAGAAAAGACTATCCGTTACTGGAGAGAAGCCGTCGCCGGCACGTTGGCCGTCGTGCTCGTCGTGGTCGCATTCGTCGTTCCGTACCTGGGCAACGAACTCGTCACTCCCATCATCAACAGAACTCCGCAGCAGGTGCGTGATTTCGCCGATGCGGCACCGCTGTTCGGCTTCCGTGAGATTCACGTGGGATGGGGGACTCCCGTCGCCGTTCTGATCGCCGTGGCCACCGTGTTGTGGGGGCCGACGGTGGCACGTCGACTGTCGTGGACGCGACTGCTGTTCCTCGTGTGGGGTGCGTCGGCGGCCTGGACGATGTCGCTGGCGATGGTGGACGGTTGGAAGCGCGGCTTCGTCGACCGGCTGGCGTCGACGGACGAGTACCTGCACGAGGTGCCCGGTGTCACCGACATTCCGGCCACGCTCCGCGGGTTCTCCGAGCGGATCCTGGACTACCAGGCCGATTCGTGGACGACGCATGTGTCGGGTCATCCACCGGGCGCATTGCTCACCTTCGTGTGGCTCGATCGTCTCGGCCTCGGCGGTGGAGCCTGGGCGGCGACGCTGTGCGTGCTGGTCGGTACGAGTGCCGCCGTCGCGCTGGTGCTGACACTGAAGGTGCTCGGTGACGAGAACATCGCGCGGCGTGCAGCACCTTTCGTGGCGATCGCCCCGGCGGCGATCTGGATCGCCGTCTCGGCGGATGCGTTCTATGCCGGTGTTGCCGCGTGGGGCGTTGCGTTGCTGGCGATTTCCACGAAGCGGTACCTGTGGCCGGCGTCGATCGGTGCTGGAGTGCTGCTCGGTTTCGGTATCTACCTCAACTACGGGCTGGTGCTGATGGGCCTGCCTGCGGTCGCGGTGTTGATTGCCGGGCGGAGGATTCTGCCGTTGGTGGGCGCGCTGATCGGTGCACTGATCGTCGCGGGGATCTTCACGGCGTACGGATTCTGGTGGTACGACGGCTACTTGCTGGTGCAGGAGCGCTACTACCAGGGCATCGCGAAGGACCGTCCGTTCGAGTACTGGGGTTGGGCGAATTTCGCGGCGCTGTTCTGTGCGCTGGGTGTTGCTGTGCCCGCGGCGTTCCCACGGATTCTCACCCGGCTCGAACCGATCAATCTGTTGGTGATCGGCGGTGTCGCTGCGGTGGTGATGGCGGATCTGAGTCAGTTGAGCAAGGCCGAGACCGAGAGAATCTGGTTGCCCTTCGCGATGTGGATGCTGATCGCGCCCGCTGTGTTGCCGATCAGGACGCATCGCTTCTGGTTGGCGCTGCAGGTGATCGGTGCATTGGCGATCAATCATCTGCTGTTCACGAACTGGTGAGCGGAGCCAGCGTCATCTGAGCGAACCAGCGCCCGTCGATCGGTGCCACGTCGACCACTCGAAGGCCGGCGGCATTGGCGAGATCCGATGTGGCGTCGGCGCTGACGCTCGACCAGGCGAACCAATCGCCGACCATGGTGTCGGTTTCCCACCGTACGGTGCGGTGACGAATTCCTGTATCGCTGGGCGCATCCACTTCCGCGATGACGGCTCCGTGGGGTGCGAGCAGGTCGGCCGCCCGGCGGAGCAGACGCACCGGGTCGCCCCCGATGCCGATGTTGCCGTCCGCGAGGAGGACACACGACCAGTTGCCGGTGTCGGGCAGTGGCTCGAACAGGTCGCGGAGAACGGCGTTGCCGCCGCGCCCGATGGTCAGATCGACTGCTGTTCGGGATGTGTCGACACCGAGTGCCGAGACGCCGCGTCGCGCAAGTGCTTCGGTGAGTCGACCCGGCCCGCAGCCGAGATCGATGGTGGGGCCGGTACATCGGCTGAGCATGGCGTGATCCGCGCGGCGATCCTCGGCTGACGAGGCGCTGCCGCCCATCCACCGCGCGGTGGGAAGTTGCTCCCTGCTGCCGTCGGAATCGCCTATCCAGCAGGGTAGTCCGGCTGCTGCGCGGTTGAAGAGTGTATCGGCGGTGACGCTCATGCTCGGCTCCGTACGAGAGTCCATCGGATGAAGTAGGCGGCGGCGCTCACGGTGAACAACACCGCGGTCAGCGCGAGCCAACGTCCGAGAAAGGGTTCCTGGGTCAAACCGGTTGCGGCCCGATAGGATTCCGCACCCTGAGAGAGTATCCCGGGGAAGAACATCAGAAACGTCAGTGCTGTCCCGAGAGCGGGAACGCGAACGTAGTTCACCGGTGACACGGCCAGGTGGCGGCTCGGAATGCTGGTGAGGAGCCGATCGGCCAGTGAGTAGAGCGGGAACAGTACTGCGTCGTGCAGCAGTACCGATCCGAAGAACCACACGAGAACGGATTTCCACCACACGTCGCTGTTCCACAGAGTCTGCGGCCCTGCGAGTGTGACGACGTAGCCGACGAGGGCGAACGAGAGCAGCAGACCGACCGCATGCAGCGGGTGCCCGCCGTAGATCTTCGTGAACGCTCTCATCGGTCGGCTCCTGGTCCTGCGATGCAAACACCCGTGCGCGAGAGCCACCGTCGTCGACGGTGACGCCTCGCGCACGGGGTCAGGAAACTGTTATGCAGCGGTGTTGATGGTGATGGTCGCAACGCCCACGAGCAGTCCGGGGGTCACAGCATCGGTGTTGAAGGTGCTGTTGAGCAGTCCGGCAGCGGTCTCCGAGATCTTCACCTGGGTGCCCTGCAGGATTGCAGTGTTGTCGGGTCCGGTAGCGAGCGGCTGCAGGGTGCGGCCGTCGAGATCGAACAGCACTGCGTCTGCGGCTGCTTCTTCGCCGTTGACCAAGACGTCACCGGTGAGCAGCGACGTGCCCGGGTCGATATCGAAGTTGGTGAGCTCGACGACGGTCTCGCCTGCGGTCAGCGAAAGGCCGCTGCCGTCGTGGTTGATCTCGCCCTGGACGTAGGGATCGACGGTGCCGGGCTCCCAGTACTTGACGTCTCCGCCGGTGATCGGGAAGCGGATGGATCCGTCTGCGAGAGTGGCGGTTCCGACGACACCGGGCGTGAGGCCCAGGGTGGTCAGTGCACCCGTGAAGCCGGGATCGAGCGCAACTGCGGTGTCGACACCGGTGAGGTTGTCGACCTCGGCTGCGGGCTCGGGGGTGCTCTCGGTGGTTTCCATGGCCGACGATGCCGATGAGGTGGCTGCGTCGGTGGTGCTGGAAGCGTCGTCGCTGGAGCATGCGGCAAGCGGGACGATGGTGAGTGCACCGATTGCGGTGGCGGCCAAAGCTTTACGAACAGTGAACATGTCGGTCAACCTTCCGTGCTCGTCTCTCGAGCGTTGTGGGTCATTCGGCGCTGCTTGCCGAGCGGATGGGTTCCATCTCGATCCCCTGCAAGGGAGCGTGTCCACCTGTTACCCGACAAACCGGACTGCCAAACCGGAAATTTTCCGAAGGTTCACTCGCGGATCAACGAAGGATCAAGTCCGCTGCTCGTTCGCCGATCACCACCGACGGCGCGTGCGTGTGTCCGCGGATGATGCTCGGCATGATCGACGCGTCGGCGACGCGAAGGCGGTCGACGCCCCGTACCCGCAACTCGGCATCGACGACACTGTCGGCGTCGTTGCCCATACGGGCAGTGCCCACGGGGTGATACAGCGTGTGCGCATTCTGCTCGAGAGCCTCCGTGAGCAGGTCCGCCGGGGAGATGTTCGACGCCACCCTGGGGCGTACGACGTCGCCGAGCAGTCCCTTCAGAGCGGGTGTTTCGGAGATCGCGATGCATGCCCGAAGGCCTTCGATCATCGCCCGGCGGTCGAGGCCCTCCGGATCGCCCAGGTAGTGCGGTTCGACGATGGGCTTGGCCGTCGGGTCGGACGATCGGAGGGTGATCTCGCCGCGGCTCTCCGGTTTGAGGAGCACCGTTCCGATGACGGCGGCATGGGAGTCCTGCGCGATGAGTCCCTCGTCGAAGAAGGGTGCCGGGCCGAAGATGACTTCGAGATCGGGCAGGGCGAGGTCCTCGCGGCTCTTGACGAAACCGTAGGCCTCGGCGACGTTGGAGGTCAGCATGCCGCGTCGGCGTGCGAGGTAGTTGACCAGCTCCGGGATCTTCTCGGCGTGGAAGAGCGAGTCGGTTTCGGTCTTCCAGCCGATGAGTGCGGCCAGATGGTCGATCAGGTTCTGTCCGACTCCGGGTGAGTGATGCCGGACGGCGATGCCGTGCGACTTCAGCTGTTCCTGGTCGCCGATGCCCGAGAGCATCAGCAGTTGCGGGGTGTTGATCGCTCCGCCGGACAGTACGACTTCTCTGCGTGCACGAACGGTGTGTACTGCGCCGCCCGAGGTGTATTCGACGCCCACCGCGGCACTGCCCTCGAAGAGGACGCGAGTGGCCTGCGCATCGGTGAGGATGGTGAGGTTCTTGCGCTTCTTCGCCGGTCGTAGGTACGCATCGGCGGTGCTCCACCGTGCGCCGCGCTTCTGGTTGACCATCGTGCGGCTGAAGCCCCTGGGTTCGGGCAGGTTGGCCGTCTCCACCGGATAACCGGCCTCCTCGACGGCGTCGAGGAAGGACGACGTCAGGGCACGGGGACTGCGCTGGTGCGAAACGACGAGCGGGCCGTCCGTACCGGAGTCGAGTTCGGTTGTGCCCTCGATGTTCTCGATCTTGCGGAAGTAGCCGACGAGGTTGCGGAACGACCAGGAGTCGTCGGAGACTGCCGCCCAGTCGTCGTAGTCTGCGGCGAATCCGCGCACCCACATCATGGCATTCATGGACGACGAGCCACCGAGCATCTTGCCGCGCGGCCAGTAGATGCTGCGATCACGCAGTTCCGGTTGCGGTTCGGTGAGGTAGTCCCAATCGACCTCGCTGCGAAAGAGTTTGGAGAATGCAGCGGGAATGTGGGCGAACTTGTTCTTGTCCTCGGGGCCGGCCTCGAGCAGGATCACCTCGTTGCGTGGGTCTGCGCTGAGGCGATTGGCCACCACCGCGCCTGCCGAACCTGCGCCCACCACGATGTAGTCGGCCGTCGTGCGCTGAGAGCTCATGATTGTCCTTCGATCGTCGTCGACGCTGGGTTCTACCCGCGCAGGGCGGAGGCGAAAATTGCCGGCAGCTTGGACCAGGACGGTGCGCCCGCGAATGCGGTGAGCAGCTTGCCGGTCGATGCTGCGGTCTTGTTGGTGACGAACCACGGTGGCTTCGGCGAGATGGAGAGTTCGCCGTTGACCAGCGAGCGCGGCAGTGGCCGGAAAGGCCCGCGCACCACTGTTCGCTCGGCCCCGTCGATCAGTAATGCGTTGTGCACGACGCCGATTCCGCTCTGCACGTCGTCGACGGTGTGGCCGGGGAATGCGCCCCAGGTGGCCGCTGCGGTGAGGAATCCGATGGCCGTCCAGGCGTTGACGGCGATGGTGCCGTACCGGAGGTCGGCGAGCATGGTGTCGAACTTCTCCCCGAGTCCCTTGATGGTGCCGGGGGTGCCGATGATGTTGATGCCGAGTGTTCCGGTGAATTCCTCGTTCGCGGCCTGTACCGCCTTGGCGGCGAATGCTGCTCCGCTGTAGGGCAATTCGATGATCCCCATGACCGGTGCGAAGTACTCGGTCTGCAGCAGCGGTGCGTATTCGCCGGGGTTCAGATCGGTGATGAGCACGCGGCCGCCGCGTTCACCGAGGCGTTCGGCGGACGGGTAGGTGGCGGTGGCGTCGGACACTCGCTTGTCGCTGCCGGGGTAGTAGGGCGTTCGTGCCGGAGCTCGGTCGAGGGCGGCGCGCAGGGCGGCGACGAATTGGTCGCGCTGCTTCCATTCCGAGGACAGTACGACGACCTGCGAAGCGACACAGTTGTATCCACTGTTGTGCAGGCGTTGGGTGGCGATGTGTTCGGCCTGGAACTCGATGTCGGCACGGCTCCATTCACCGGGCAGAACGATGGTGGGGGAGACTCCGCCGAGTTCGCTGGAGATCTCCTTGGTGAGGATCGGGTCGTTGGCCGCCTTGCGCGCAGCTCCGTCCGGGCCGGGACCGAAGACGATCGCGTCGTGCGTGATGGCGCTGCCGGTCATGTGGACGTGGTCGACGGACGAGTGCTGGACCAGGTAGGTGCCCACGTCGGCTCCTCCGGTGAGCAGACGCAGTGCGCCGATGTCGACGAGCGGGGCGAGGATCTTCTCGAACACGGGCAGCAGCGGATCCATGATGGGGTTGAGCTTGAGTGCAACGACCCGGTTGAACGCGATCAGTTCGTACAACGCATCCAGCGGCGCGATCGAGGTGATGTTGCCAGCGCCGAGAACCACTCCGATGCCTGCGGTGCGGGTGGGGTCGAGCTGGGCGAGACCCGCGGTCCGCTGTGCGGTTGCACGGTCGATTCCGGGCTTCAGCCACACCTCGGCGCTGAACCCGTTGAGCAGGAGTCGCTCGAAGATGTTGAGGGGCAGCACCGACACCGTCGTGCGCCCACCGGGTGCCGTCCCGAACTTCGCACCGGCCAGTGGGCTGGTGCCTGCTTCGAGCGCCGCGAGTGTGTGCGCCACGGTGCCGAGTCCGTTGAGGAACGAGTACGGACCCGACAGCCATTCCTCTCCGACGAGGCTGGACGAGGCGTCGAGTCCCTTGATCGACGTTGCCGCCGTCACCCACTCCTGCGCGTGAGCTGTGGTCAGCGCATGCACACGTTGGAGGAGCGCTCGGCGTTCGGCCAGGGTGAGGCGTTCCCAGTTCTTCTCTCCCGCGGACAGATCGGCGAGTGCTGAGTCGACTGCCTCGGTGGGTCCCGTCGTCGGTACGGATTGCAGGTGTGGGGTGACGTCGCTGGTCAACTTCTCGGCTCCACTCGTCGTTCGGGTACACGGCTTCACTGTGATTGTGGTCGCACTCGGGCGCGGGACGCTATGGGCCGGGGGCCTCAATCGGATGCGACAGTTTGTGCCACCGCACAATTCCGCTGTGGCGTGGCTTACACGGGTACGGCTAGAGTTCGGTCATGACCGCGACCGAGTTCGATGTGCATCCGTCACCGACCGATCTGGCCGCGACGATGCTCGACGGCGTCGACGATCTCGCGACCGAACTGGTGCGACGCATCCTGGGGGCCGAGCACGCCTACCTCGAATCGACGCTGCTCACCACCGAGCAGCTCTACGAGGCGTCGCGGAGCAATCTGGCCTCGATGTTGGGCAAGCTGTCCGGTCGTGCTCCCATGCGGCTGGAGTCGGCGCGGGACGCGGGCCGGCTCAAGGCCGAGCAGGGGGTACCGCTGGCTGCCCTGCTGCACGCCTTTCGGCTGGGCGGCAGGTTGGTCTGGGACGAGTTGATGGAACGCTCGGACGGCCGGGCGAGTCATGCGCTGCTGGACATGGCCGCTCAGGTCTGGGCGTTGGTCGACGTGTACTCCGACGAGGCAGCGGAAGCCTATCGAGAGAGCGCCGACATGCGTGCGCGCGAAAGCGCCGAAGCTCGTGGACGCCTCATCCGTGTGCTCTTCGCCGATCACGGCGCGAATCCGACTGCGGCGGCGGACGCGTTGCGAACGTTCCGCATTCCCGACCACGGCTACTTCGCGGTGGTTTCGCAGGAGCCGTTGACCGCAGCGATGGGGATCGACGGATTGATCGCCCGCCTCCGTACCGCGGGTGCCGAATCGGTGTGGGACGCCGAGGTGGACGGTACCGTCGGGCTCATCTGTGCCGCAACGGAATCGGAGATCGACTCCGCTGTGGTCACGCTGAGCGAGCTGTGTCCGGGGCGGGTCGGGGTGAGCTCGGTGTTCCGGTCGCCGTCGGGTATCGGTGACGCCGTCGGCCAGGCCCGGCTGGCGCGGTCGTGCACCTCGGGCGAGGCATCACCGCCCGCACCGGTGCGCTACGACTCGGTGCCGGTGCCGCTATTGCTGGTCCGCGATCCGAAATCGGGCCGGATCGCCTCCCGTCAGATACTCGGCGATCTGCTGGCGTTGCCGCGAGCCGAACGGCAGAGCCTGCTCGATACTCTCGACGCCTGGTTCTCGTGCGGCGGTTCCACCCGCGATGCCGCCGAATCGCTGCACTACCACCGGAACACGGTGTTGTATCGGCTACGTCGAATCGCCGAGCTCACCGGTCGCGACTTCCGTGATCCGATCCAGGCCGCCGAACTGTACGTCGGGCTCAGGGCGTATCAGCTCCTGACCTGAGGATCAGTGGCTGGCGAGGACGACGTCGAGGATTCCGGCTCCCAGCGGCACCGGTACGCAGGTCGGGGGACGCGCGTTCGCCGGGTCGAGGGCGTTGAGCGCCAACCGCAGCGCGGTGGGATCGTAGGTGAACGTGAAGTGCGCTACCTCGGTATCGGGGCACACGTCCTGCACCACGATGTTGTGCGCTCCCGGATCTCGAAGCAGCGCATTGGTGTACGGCTGAATCACCTCGTCGACCCGTGTTGCGATGGAGGTGTACTCCACCCCGGGCACGGTGTCGCCGCCTGCGTTGAGTCGGTCGAGAAAGTCGGATCCGGCCATCAGTTGGGCGAGACCGGGACCGAATTCGCTTGCCAGGACACCGGTTGCACCCGGCACCGCCTGCACGACGGGCGCTACTCCGTACATGGTGCCGCCGTACGTCGGTGATGCGATTCCCACCCATCGATCGACGACGTAGGCGCCGCCCAGTCTGTTGACGAAGTATCGAGCCACCGCGGCACCCTGGGAGTAGCCGACCACGTCGACTGCGGCGGCACCGGTTGCCTGGAGTATCGACGACGTCATCGCCTTCAGTTGCGCTGCACTGTCTTCGATGACGCCGTACCCGTTGGATCTGCCGTCCGGCGACGTGCCGTAGTTGATGGCGAAGACACAGAAGCCTGCTGCTTTCAGGATCGGCGCGAAGCCTGCCCAGTCGGCGTACGCGGTGGCATCGGTGCCGTGCACGAGGACGACAGGATTCGGGTGGGCTGCGGTGGGTGTGCAGCTCATGTCGTTGGCTCCGGGCGGGGCGGCGTCGCGGTTCGATGCCGAGTAGCGGATGGCATCGGCGTGGTCGGGTTGCTCGGGGGCGGCGGCGATGGGCATCACGGGCCCGGCGTGTGCGGAAGGCGCAAGGAGCGCGGTGGCAGCGGCGATGACGAGGGTGATCAGACTCCGCCGTGGCCCGCGCATGAACAGACGATATTCCCCTGACTGTGGAATGTCCCTATGACGAGACGGCGTCGCTGAGAAAAGTCACAAGAATTGTTCTGCCGTCGAAACCGTGCCGATTGCGCACACCGCACGGGGCCCAGCCGTGGTGGCTGAGCCCCGTGCGGACAGGAAGTGCTGCTCTGCAGGTCAGAGACGACTCACGCGTAGCCAGTCGACACTCATCGTCTGCGGGTACGGCGTGCTGTTCGGTGTCTTGCCGACCCAGTTGTTGCCGACGGCGACGTTGAAGAGGATGTAGTGCGGCCACGAGCCCGAGAACGCTTTCCAGTTGCCGCCCTTCGCCTCGTACTGGGCCTGAGTGAGGGAGAACCGAGCGACTCCGTCGACGAACCAGGTGATGCTGTTGGGCAACCAGTCGATTCGGTATGTGTGGAATCCGTTGTTGACCGGATTCATACTTCCGCCGGTCTTCGTATCTTGATTGGAGTTCCACTTGGAGGGGCCGTGCAAATTGAATGACGGCCCGTACAGCCCGGGAATTTCGACGATGTCCACTTCCCCTTGGCTGGGCCATGAATATTCGCCACCGGGTTGGAGACCGAGGGTCCAGAATGCGGGCAGCAGACCCTGGGCGCTCGGCATTTTGATCGATGCTTCGATGCGCACCGGCGGCGTCACCGATTGCTTGCCCATGCTGACCACGCGGGCGCTGGTGAAGTTGTACGGTGCCCGCTTGCGGTCGGGTGCGTTCTCCCGACGCGCGGTGATGTTCAGTGAGCCATTGAACTGGTTGGCGTTGTTCCAGGAATCTGTATAGTACTGCTGCTCACCGGAACTCGCGCCCCAGCGGCCGGTCTGAAATCCCCATTTGGCGGGGTCGGGTCCACCGTATCCGTTGAATTGATCCTCCCACAGAAGGGTTCCGGCTCCGCCTTGGGTTCTCGGAGGTGTGGCCAGTGACGGGGCGGCGGTCGCCGACGAGACGGCCACGGCCATCGTCGTCAGGGTGACCGCGACAATTGTCGAAAGTGATCGCATGAGGGGGATTCCTGTCAGGTCATTTGTCGGTGAAAAGATGTCGACATTTGATTTCTAGCACGGCGAAGAAGGCGGAAGAAGTTTCTTCGGAAATGCAGGAATTCTTGCGAATACAATGAATGAATTCGCACATGCTACCGGTCGGTAGCAAGGGTATCGACCGAAATTGTGCGGTGGTCGGTTTGTTTCAGGAGTGACCGCAGTGACTATGCAGCGTCTGTGAGTTCAGCGATACGGACGAGACGGGAGCAAATCGGATGGGCAGGAGTGGAGCCTGCAGGAACGACCGGGATGGGCAGGAGTGGAGCCTGCAGGAACGACCGGGATGGGCAGGAGTGGAGCCTGCAGGAGGACGGTCCGAGGTGGGCGGTCGGTGGAGCCGGTGACGGGAATCGAACCCGCCTCTCAACCTTGGGAAGGTCGCGTTCTACCAATGAACTACACCGGCGTGTGGTGCGGATGTCAGGTTATCAGGATGGTCAGATGTCGATGCGCACGCCGTGGAGGAGTTCGAGTGCGTCGTCGGCCGGCACCGGTTTGGAGAACAGGTATCCTTGCGCGCGGGTGCATCCCAGTTCGATCAGGGTTCTTCTGGCGCTCTGCGTTTCGACGCCTTCGGCGATGATGGTCAGCCCGAATGCGCGGGCGAGTCCGATGATGGACTGAACGATCGCGAGGTCGCCGGTGTTCTCGTTGCCCAGGTCGGTGACGAAGGCGCGGTCGATCTTGAGTGCGTCGACGGGGAGTTCCTTGAGGTGTGACAGGGAGCTGTATCCGGTGCCGAAGTCGTCTATCGCCACTTGCACGCCGAGTTCGTGGAGTTCGCTCAGGGTCACGCGGGTGCGGGAAAGGTCCTGTACCACTGCCACTTCGGTGATCTCGAGGCACAGGTCGGGCCCGGCTATCGAGAATTCCGTGAGTGCTCTGGCGACGGCACCGACGAATCCGTTGGTGACGAGTTGGACGGGGGAGATGTTGACGCGCATCGCGATGTCGAGGTTGGGGATCTCGCGTTGCCAGTCGGCGAGGGTGCGGCAGGCGTGGTCGAGGACCCAGCGACCGAGTTCACCGGCGAGGTTGGTCTCCTCGGCGACCGGAATGAATGCGGACGGGGGGAGCAGTCCGCGGGTGGGGTGTTGCCATCGGACCAAGGCTTCGACCGCGGTGATGCGTCCGGTGACCAGGTCCACCTCGGGTTGGAAGTGCAGGGTGAGCGAGTCGCCCGCGATGGCTTCGCGCAGGTGGATCTCGACGTCGTTGCGGAGTTCGGCGTCGGCGTGCATCTCTTCGGTGAACAGCGCGATGTCGTGGCCGCCTGCGCGTTTGGCCACCAGGGCGGCCTGATCTGCCTGCCGCAGAAGCGACTCGGCGGTGTGCTTGCCGGGCTGGCCGAAGGCGATTCCGATGCTCGCGCTTCTGCTGATGCGTTCGACTCCGAGGGTGACGGGGGCGTTCACGGCTTCGGCGATCATCTCGGCGTGGTGTGTTGCGACGCGGGCCGAGCACGGCCCGGCCAGTACCACCAGGAACTCGTCGCCGCCCAGGCGTGCGACGAGACCGGCCGACCTGCCGACGAAGCTCTGCAGTCGATCGGCGATGGTCTCGAGGTAGTGGTCTCCGGCCAGGTGGCCCAGAAAGTCGTTCAGTGCTTTGAGTCGATCGAGATCGATGTGCATCACGGCGACGGGACCGGGCATGGACGGGTCGAGTCGTTCGCGGAGGTGTTGTGCGAGAGCCGTGCGGTTCGGCAGTTTGGTCAGCGGGTCGTGCAGTGCCGAGAATCGAAGTTGCTCCTCGGCGATCACCCGTGCCTGCAGTTGAGAGAGCAGTGCCGCAATTGCTTTGAGCGCGTTGAGTTCTGCCTCGGACCAGCTTCGGTCACCGATCTTGATGAAGCCGAGGATGCCGGTGGTGCGTTCGGAGTGCAGCAATGGCACGACGGCCATCGAGGTCGCGGAGAATCCCGACCCCTGCTCGACGCGTCGACGGTAGTCCTCCTGTTCCGGATCCGGCCGAAACACTGCCGGTTCGGTCAGTGTCTCGGCCAGGCGGAATACCGAGTCTGCGTCGTCGAAGTAGACCACAGCCAGTGGATCCGGATCGGGCACGCTCAGTCGCGGTGGCCATTCCGCGGTGAGTCTGGTGGCCCTGGCCTCGAAGTCGTTGTGTCGGAGGAAGCTGAAGTCGATGCCGAGGTAGTCCACGAGTTGCCGCAGCACGGATTCGTAGGCCTCGCGCACCGTCGCCGCATCGACTCCCATGAGTTCGGTCGCGACGCCGGTGACGAGGACCTCGAGCGTCCGTTTGTGCTCCAGGGCCCTACTCCCGCCTCTCGTAGACTCAGTGCAGGACTGTTCCCCCTGGTCTTCGCCGGAACTCTACCCCGATACAGACGCTGAAACAGGAAGTCTGCGACTATGTATGGCTGTTTTCGGGGCGCAACTGAGCCGCAACACCAGTGCAACGGATTCGGTGCTTTCCATTTCAAGCAGTGCGCGGAACCGAAAACTCAACTGCTGCAGTGCTTCTGCGTGGTGCGTCGACAGTTGCCGATACTCCTCCACGCTTCGGGCGTAGAGGAACGCAGGGGAAACCGGTTGCACCGCCAATCCACGCAAATGCGCAGTTACCCATACGTTCTCTGTTGCACATCCTCCTCTGATGTAATGTTCCGCGGTCGATCCGGGTACGACGACCACGGCAAGTGCCGAACTCGACAGCACTCGATCCCGCATATCGGTCCCCAGTGCCGCGCCGGCGTCCCAGACTTGGACGAGCTCCATGACGTCCGGCCGCTTGACGATCTCCAGCTTGGACAGGTCTGCGTCGTCGATCCCCAGAGTCGATACCTCGATGCCCCGGTCGGGATCGGGATCTCCCGGCCAACGCAACTCGGAGAACATGTCTCGATGCAGGTGCGGTGTGAGGTACCGAATGCGATCCGCGGCGGCGAGGACATCCGCGGCCGCGGCAATGGATTCGGGTGTCGTCAGCAGCACTGCCCGTCCACCTTCTGCGGCCGCTGCAGCGGCGATGTCGGCGGCGATGTCCGCGTCCAACGGCGCGCCGGTGCCCAACTCCCGGTTGGTGCACCGCTCGAGAACGCCGTCGAGCAGGCGTCGATCGGTGATGGGTTGTGGGTCCCCCGCGCCCAGCGTGATCTCGACTCCGTTCTCGCCGACGTCGGTGCGGTCGAGCCTGCCCTGCGCGGTGGCCACCACTCGGGCGTTGAAAGCGGCAGCACCGACGGCGACGCAACTGCCGCGGAAGGCGATGTCGAGCGTCGAGGTTCGTGAACGATCGACCTCGATCCGCACGGTGCGTCCGTCGCGGGTGAAGGTCCACGGCTGACTGTTTCCACCGGACGGCGCTCGACGGGCAGCCTCGAGAACGAGCGCGTCGGGATCGACGCACGCCCGTCGGGCGTCGACGGCGGTATCGACCGAGGGCTCCTGCACCCGACGCGTCGGGTTCGGGGGCACGAGCGCATCGAGATGGGTGTCGAGGTCGATGCGGATTCGTCCGGACGGCAGGTGCGCTCCGGTGCCGAGGCGTCGAACGGCTGCGGCGATGGTGGCACCGCCGAGTTGAACGTCGCCGCCCAGTTGCGGCCAGGTCTCGATGGTTTCGCTCACTTCCACCATCGAAGCGGCCATGCGCGCCGAGAGCAGCGAGGCGTCGAGCTGATCGAGAACGATCGGGATCTTGTCGCGCGTGCCGAGCCCTCGCAGACTCGCAGAGTCGATCTCGCCGAGCACGCCGTGGAACACCGGGCGTTCGGGCTCGAGGTCGAAGCGCTCGACGTCGAGAAGCCCTCGGTCGGAGGTCTCCATCAGTACCGGGATGCGTCGCGACCGGGCCGCCTCGCGGGCCCGGACTTTGACATCGAGGGAGTCGCATTCCTCGACGAGGAGGTCCAGTCCGTCGAAGAACTCGTCGATGGTGCTCTCGGTGATGCCGTCCTCGGCGATTTCGACGCGTAGGTACGGGTCGATTTCGGCAATGCGTCGGGCAGCGACGACCGCTTTGTTGACGCCGAGATCGAGGATGGACGCGGGAATTCTATTGAGGTTGGAAAGTTCGATCTCGTCGAAATCGGCGAGGCGAAGCGTCCCGCAGATTCCTTCGAGTGCGAGGGTGTGGGCAATGGCGTGTCCCACGCTGAGCCCGATGATTCCTATCGTGAGATCTCCTAAAGAATTCTGTTCCGCGAGAGTTATCTTGTTTCGGTTTCTGTCGAGCCTCAGGTGTCGGAACGAGTTCGGTCCGAGTACCGCGACGACGGTTTTCCGCCATGGAAAGAAGACCCACCTGTCGTTTTCGTCGAGAAGGCTCTGCTCAGGGCTGGGAAGAAGTGAGAGGAGGCCTTTTCTCTGCGTCTTCCTCTCGTCCAGAAATGTGAGGGTCGGATCGCGTCTGAGTTCGTCGAGAGCGGCGCGCTGTGTGGCGTCCGTCTCGTCGAATATCACAGGCTTCCAGTGGTGGCCGGGTAGGTGTTGATCGTTCATGATGCGACTGCTTCCGGGAGTTCGGCGGCCGCGCGGCGGTGCGCGAGCAGGGTGACGGTGTTCTGCCGCATCCGGCGCCAGGTGGCCAGATCGGCGTTGAATGCGAGTGTGGTTCTGTCCCACCAGAACACCTCGGTTCGATAGCGCTCGTCGGGGTAGGGGATCGGTGCGATCTGGGTGGCGATGACCGCTCCGGTGTCGAGCCACGCGGCGCGCACGTGGGATGCCGCGGTGGCCAACGCGTAGCGCGCGCCGAGAAGCGCGGTGCTGTAGGCGGGTGATTCCGCGATCATCGCGGTGACGGCCCGGCCGTGGGGTGCGCCCTGAGCGACCCACGCAGATTTGAGTTCGACGACTCCGTGGCCGATGCGTTCGTCGAGCATGGTGTGCACGCGTCGGAGCCCGTCGGGGTACTCGGCGAATTCGATCAGTGCGTGAGATTGATCGACCGAGGAATACGGTCCTTGCACTCGTACTCCACCGACTATTTGCCCGGTTCGGTCGAGTGCGGCGAAGAACAGTGAGGTGGTGCTGCCGTCGCGAATGGTCGACATTTCGAGTGCGGTGGTCACACCGTGTCGCATATAGCTTTCCTCTGCGCCGTCCAGGAATTGTTCCCACAAGGTCGGATTCTCGGCGGGAGTGGTGGCCAGAACGAGGCATTGTGATCTGTCGTCCCAGTACGAGGGGACGTCGAACGGAATTGTCATTTCACTCTTCCTGATAGGAGTTGCCCGAATGTGAATGGTCGTGCCGCTCGATTGTCCGGCTTTTCCTTTGTGGAGCTACGTAACGTGATCGGGGTTCGGGTGTGTCGCGAGGGACCGCCCAGGACCAGTAGCCTGCAGAGGTGCTGCTCTCCGACCGTGACATCCGTGCCGAAGTGACCTTGGGAAACCTCGCGATCGAACCGTTCGACCCGTCGATGGTTCAGCCGTCGAGTGTCGATGTGCGGCTCGACAAGCTTTTCCGGGTGTTCAACAACACCCGCTATACCCACATCGACCCGTCGCTACAGCAGGACGAATTGACGACGCTGGTCGAACCTGCCGCAGGTGAGCCGTTCGTTCTTCATCCGGGGGAGTTCGTTCTCGGCTCCACGCTGGAATTGACGACGCTGCCGGACTACTTGGCCGGTCGGCTCGAGGGGAAGAGTTCGCTCGGGCGGCTGGGTCTGCTCACGCACTCGACCGCAGGCTTCATCGATCCGGGCTTCAGTGGCCACATCACGCTGGAGTTGTCCAACGTCGCAAACCTGCCGATCACGTTGTGGCCGGGCATGAAGATCGGGCAGCTGTGTCTCTTCCGGCTGTCTTCGCCGTCCGAGAATCCGTACGGCAGCGCCGCGGTGGGGTCGAAGTATCAGGGCCAGCGTGGGCCGACACCGTCGAAGGCCTACCTGAACTTCGTTCGCTCGAGCGTCGAGTAAACGATCCTGAGGTCTGTTTCTCACCGCGAAACGTGGTGAATGTCCGGTTGTAGCGGTACTCTGGTAACTCGACGTGGGTTGGGGCCTACCAGAGCGAGGTTTCTAGTGTCCGCGGTTCCCGATGTGTCCGTACTCGGCGCTTCGTTGGGGTCGAGTGGTCTGCGCAGCGTGATCAGCGACAACGCTCGCTCCGGTGCTGTCCTGGAAGTACACGAGCCCGTCGCATCCCGGCCGGCACCCAACGGCCTCGCTCCCGATCCGTGGGATGCCGTCATCACGTCGGTTCACAATCTGGCGACCGAGTATGCGTCCGCGGATTTCCATCCGGTGCTCGCACTGCGCGAAAGCGACCCCAAGACGGCCTACGACCAGGACTTCTCCGATGGCGTTGTGCTCGTCTCCGAACTCGGTGCCCAGTTGGGTGCGCTGCGGGAGACGCGGGTGCTCGCCGGTGAGCGCTGCGTCGCTCTGTTCGACGTCGGTGCATCCGGTACCTCGGTATCCGTGGTGGACGTCGACAGCGGTGATGTCCTCGCGTCGCGTCGTACGGACGCTCTCGGTGGTGACGACTGCGATCGGGTGCTGTGCGATCACCTCATCGCGACGTTCGGTGCGGCCGAGGCGCTGACGGTCGAGGCTCGGCGGCGGCTCGTTCACGACGTCCGCGCCGGGAAACACGAACTGGCACTGCTTCGCAGCGTGTCGATCATCGGACCGTTCGTCGGCGGACGTGCATCGCTGTGGCGTGGCAATCTCGACGAGCTCATCGGCGACGCCGTGCGCCGAGCCGTCTCGATGGCTGTGGACGTGCTCGACGAGGTCGGTGCACAGGGCATCCACGTCGACGCCATCGTCGCCGTCGGTGGTGGTGCCAACATGCAGATAATTCGGCAGGTCCTGTTCGACGCGGTGTCGATGCCGGTCTACGTGCCCGAGCAGCCGGAACTGCTGGCGGCGCACGGCGCTGCCGGGATCGCTCGGACGGTGGGTCGGCGGCCCACCCCGGCACCGCCCGAAGTGCTCACCGATCGGTTCGCTGCCGTGGATCGGGACTCCGCAGACGTGGAGGTGGGTGCGGTCGCCCCGGTGGTCTCCAAGCGCCCACGGCACAGCGACACCTCCTCCAAGCGGATGACCAGGGTCAACAAGTCTCGGCATCTCGGGGGCGCACTCGCGGCGATCGTGGCGGTGTGTGCAGCCGGCACCGTGGTCACTGCGGCCGCACGCACCAGCGGCGACGAGCCGTCTCCGTCGGTGAACAGTTCGCAGGACGCCTCACCGACCGCTCGGTCGCAATCCGTGGTGCCTGCCGCAGACGGATCACCCGCCGACCCCACCGGGTCGTCGTTGCCGCCCGCGACCACGACGGCGCAGGCCTCGCCTCCGGTCGACCCGTCGGCAACGTCGCCCTCGGCCCCAGCGCCGACCACTTCCGACGCGGCGAGCACCACCGCAGCGCGGCGCACCGTGGCCACGACCAGTGCACCGTCCGACATTCAGCAGACGACGGCACCCGACACGCTCACCCCCGATCGGTCGACCGTTGTACCGACGGCTGTCCCGCCTGCCACCACGACTCGTCCGACCACGACGAGCCCCGCCACGACGACCCGGGCGACGACGACGACGCGTCCGCCGACCACCACACGGTCCACTCGGACGTTCGATTTTCCGCTGCCGGACTTCGACTTTCCGCGACGCTGACCGGTCTGCAGTTTCGGACTCCATCGGCCCCGGTACTCGAGGCAGGATGACAGGTATGGAGTCGATTCAGACCGAGCGCGAAGACAAGTTCGACGTCGACGCAGATTTCCGATTGCCCACTCTCGCTTCACTGGTGCCCTCCGGCGGCGCTCTGGCGTCGAGCGAGACCGACCTGAGCAGTGAGTACTTCGACACGACCGGCCACGACCTGTTGCGACGCGGAATCACGGTTCGGCGTCGTACCGGTGAATCCGACAACGGCTGGCATGCGAAGGTCCCGGCGGAGAAGGCGCGGACCGAGATTCGGCTCCCTCTCGGCAACGGAGCGCACGGTGCGGTGCCGGACGAGCTGAACGACGTGCTGCGCGGTGCGGTGATGGGCGCGGAGTTGTCTGCGGTCGCGACTCTGACGACGCATCGCACGATTCACACCGTGTCCGACGCCGACGGGGCTGTGGTCGCGGAAGTGGCCGACGACGAGGTCTCCGTCGTCCTGATCGGCGGCGCGACCGGTCCGCGGTGGCGGGAGGTCGAGGTGGAACTCGGACCCGCAGGGTCGGAGTCGTTTCTGAAGAAGGCGGGCAAGGTGCTGCGGGCTGCCGGTGCCCGGCCGTCGGCGCATCCGTCGAAGCTGGATCGGGCGCTGTCGGTGGTGCGTCAGGTACCCGCCGAACCCGGGGTGGTGCTGTTGGCGGACTATCTCGACGCGCAGGCGCAGGCGATCGTCGCAGGCGATGTGTATCTGCGTCGAGGGCTGGATCCGATTCATTCCACGCGGGTGGCGATTCGGCGATACCGCAGTACCCTTCGTGTGTTCGGTAGCCTGTTCGAGGATGAGCCCGCCGCCCAGCTCGAGGCCGAACTGTCTTGGTATGCAAGCATTCTCGGTGAAGTGCGCGATCGTCAGGTGCAACGTGCCCGGTTCGCCGCCGCGTTGCGCGAACTACCGCCCGAACTGGTGCTCGGTCCGGTCGCGTCGCGCATCGAGAACGACCTGCTCGCCGAGCAGATTCGGTACCGCGAGGCGGCGATGACCGAACTCGACGGAGAGCGCTACCGCGCGCTGCTCACGACGCTGGCGGAGTGGTCGCGCGGGCTACCGATCGACGGCGAGGTCACCGACCGCGTGTTGGTCAAGCTGGCACGCAAGGCAGGAAAGAAAGCGATCGATCGGACGAAGAGTGCCGTGCGCGGTACCGACGACGAGGCGCTGCATCGGGCACGGAAGGCATCGAAACGAGCACGGTATGCGGCCGAGTTGGTTGCACCGGTGGTGGACAAGAAGGTCTCGAAAGCGAACATCAAGCACTTCAAGACGATTCAGGAGGTGCTGGGAGAGCATCAGGACGCGGTGATCGCGGCGGACATTCTGCGTACCCTCGGCGCGCGAGCAGGCACGACGGCGGGGGAGAACGGATTCACCTTCGGCCTGCTCTTCGAGCGCGAGCGCCGGGCCGCCGAGACGGCCCGCGACGAGGCCAGCAGGTTGGAGTTCTGATCGAGCAAAACAATTTGTTTCCCCGATTTCGGGCTCGAAGGGTACTCTGAGCCCGAATCGAAGTCGGGGGGAGTCGACGACCATGGCCATTGCGCTCGGGATACACGTCGGTGCCGAAGAAGTGTCGGCCGTGCTGGTCGAGGCCGATCTACCCGAGTTGGGAGCCATCTCCACGCGCACCGTGTCCGTTGCCGCGGTTCCCGGCGGCGTGGGTGACGCCGTCACCACGATGCTCGGAATCATGAGGGTGCAAGCGGCCCAGAACGACCTGCGGATCAGCGGTTCCGGAGTGGTGTGCGACAGCATCGCGCTCTGCGGGATCGTTCGTGCAGCGCTCGCCGCCCATGAGGTTCGCGATGTCGTGGTGGTCGACGCCGGAGATCCGCGGTTGAACGCCGAGGTTCCGCTGGGAGTTGCAGCAGCACTGATCGGCACCGTCGACGCCCTCACTGCATGGGCAGGCGGGCCGGTCGACGTCCCTGCGGAGTCGGTCGACGAGGTCTGGAACGGTTCCGGCAGCGATGCGGCCGGTACTCCACGCGGTGCGCGACTGACGATGATCGGTTTGGGCGTCGGTTCTCGCCGCGCTGAGCGGAGCCACGGTGTGGGCGCTGTCGGCGGCCGGTCCGACCCAGAATTCCGTGGTCGACAGCGCGGATCGCACCGAGATGCCGTCGGCCGGGGGCAGCGAGGTCGCGTCGTCGTCGGTGGCGGTGGTCGCGGGTTCGGCGGTCCCCCCGCCTGCGCCATCGGTTGTTCCGTCCATCGAGGCCGGGGTGTTCGAGGCACCTGTGTACGGGCCGGTGCCGGTCGGTACCTGGAGTGAAGCGCTCCCCGCGAGTCCGGTCCCCACGTCGAAGAGCTCGTCGGGGGGTGGGGACTCCCGGGCCGGATCGGGTGGCGGCAGACCCGGCGTGGTCTCCGGCGGCGGCAGCGAAGGTCGTGGCGACTCGGACGGCGATGCGGACGGCGGGGCGTCGGGCGGCGGCAACTCGGGTGGCGGTGGTGATTCGGGTGGAGAAGAAACGACGACCGTCGAGCCGGAACCCGACCCCGATCCTCCGACGACCACGAGCCCGATCGAGACCACCACGGAGGTTCCGGTCACCACCGAACCCACGACCGTCGACGAAGAACCGGCGGCGAGTCCGGTCGAGTGAGATCGATTCGTTGATTCCCTTGTGAGCGTGCATTTTTGATACTTGGACAAGTCCTTCTCGTGACGGGTATGTGAATTCGACTCCGACACCTGAACTTCTGCTCATGCGTGGCTACCATCGAGTCATCGACCAGCAGACGGTGAGTATTCGATGACCGAGAATCCCGCAGCAGAACCGTTGACTCGCACCACTATCGACAGGGCGGTGGGTGTTCTCATCGCGCTGCGCGGCTGTAGTCCGGAGGACGCGTTCGCCGAATTGGCGGCGCACAGCTTCCGATTCGATGTCTCCCTCGTGCAGTCGGCTCGGTCCATCGTCGCGGCCGCGCGCGGAATGGACTCGGCCAACGGCGTCGCCTGTGCGGCGATGACCTCGGCGCAGGAGGAGTGGGGTCCGCTGCTGGCGTACCGTCGAGATCCTTTCGATCACGTCGCCTAGGATCGGTCCGCACGAGTTTCGCTGCTTGTTATATGTCCCAAAACAAACCGAAAGTTCATTCAGATACCGAGATTGCTGTCCAGACGACGGTTCGGCGGTTTACTATCGGCAGGTCGGAGTAGCCAGTCGAGTCGAGGAATCATGAGAACAGTCCTTGGTGTTTCGGTGGGTTCTGCCACTGCCCGAGGGGTCGCAGTCGATGCGATCGACGAGTCGGTGCGGTCGGCCCACATCGTTCACTCGTTCGATCCTGACGATCACCTTCAGGTCGCCATCGACTTATTGGACTCCATGTCGCGCGATCAGATGGTCGACCGAACGGACATCGTGTTGGCGGTACCCGACGATCCCGGTGCTCGCGCGCGTACGTCCGCCTACTCCACGTACGAGGCCGATCGACTGCTGGTCGCCTCCGAACTCGGAGCTCAGCTGCGGTATCTGCAGGGAACGGGCCAGCTCGAGGGCGCTCGTACGGTCGCGGTCTGTGACATCGGGGCGTCGGGCACCACGGTGTCCGTGGCAGACCCGGCCACCGGTACGGTCTTCAGTTCCGTGCGCACCACGTTGTTCGGAGGCAACAGCTGCGACGAGCAACTCTCCCGCTACCTGCTCTCGACGTACGGAGCGGACGAGTTGGCGTCCGATCGGGCACGGGCAGAATTGACGGTATCGGTCCGAACGGCGCGTGAGCAGCTTTCTCGACTGCGGGTGGCCGAAGTTGCCGGACCCTTCGTCGGTGGTCCGGTCAGGTTGTGGCGCAACACTTTCGATGATGTTCTCGAACGCAGCATTCGGTCGTTGGAGGACTGGGTGGCCAGTGTGATCGTCGACGCGCCCTGTGCCGTTCACGCCCTGGTGATGGTCGGTGGCTGCGCCAACATTCCGACGCTGCGGCGCCTGTTCCGTCGTGATCTGATGCTGCCGGTCGTCGCACCCGCCAATCCGGAGTCTCTCACCGCGCACGGTGCGGCTCTGATGGCCGTCGACGCGGTCGCGTCGCGTCGACACCGCCCGCGGGGTGCCACGATCGCCAACGTCGCGCCGTCGCAACATGCCTCGATGGTGGGCATGGTGGGCTACCACGACTCACCGCGACACCGCTCGGCTTGAACCCGCCGGCCTGGCCAACGAACGCCGTTGTTCGGTAGGTTGCTCGGGTAATGGTGAACAGTGGGGTACGAGACGGTGGGACAACAGTGGCAGAGCAGGTAGCGGAGTCCGGTACGGCAGCAACCGACGGTGAAGCATTCGATCCGGCGGAACATGCTCGGAGCATGGTCGGTTATCACTACCGCACCGAGGACTACTACGAGGTGGGCCGCGAGAAGGTCCGTGAGTACGCCCGCGCCGTCCAGGATTTCCACCCCGCCCACTGGGACGGAGATGCCGCGGCCGCGCTGGGTCACAGTGCCCTCGTCGCGCCTCTGACGTTCATGTCGCTGGTCGGCACCCTTGCGCAGAAGAAGCTTCTCCAGTCCATCGCCGAGGGCTACGACCTGAGCCAGATCCTCCAGACCGATCAGGTGCTGGTGTTCCAGAAGCCGATCCTCGCCGGCGATCAACTGACGTGCGATGTCTCGCTCGACTCTTTCAAGACGGTCATGGGACGCGACATGATGGTCACCAAGAACGTCGTGTCCAACCAGAAGAACGAACTGGTGCAGACCACGTACACCACGCTGCTCGTCGGTCGGTCCGGCGAGATCGATCCGGCCATCGCCGAGTCTGCGAAGAACTTGGTGATGTTCGGCGCGACGACGGACGTCAGCGGTGCCGATTCCGGCGAGAGCGGCACACTGTCCACTCCGCAGGAACACGAACCTCTGGTCGTCGAGGAGTACCGGGGTCGGCCCACACAGAAGTTCGACGAGGTGAACGTCGGAGACGAACTGCCGCCCCGCACGGTGCGCCTGACCCGCGGTGACCTGGTCAACTACGCAGGTGTTGCCGGCGACGCGAACCCGATTCACTGGAGCGAGCAGTTCGCCAAACTGATCGATCTCGAGAACGTGCTGGCCCACGGGATGCTCACGATGGGCGTAGGCGGCGGGTACATCACCGAGTGGCTCGGCGACCCGGGCGCTGTGAAGGACTACACCGTCCGCTTCACCACCCCCATCCCGGTCGACACCCACAAGGCCGCCGAGATCGTCTTCACCGGCAAGATCAAGTCCAAGGACGAGGCGACGCGTACTGCGGTCATCTCACTGGGTGCCACGTTCGAGGGCAAGCGAATCTTCGGTCACCGCGCCACGGTCACAGTGCAATTGGGCTGAGTGCCTGCGGCAGTGGTGTGGTTGTGTGCCCCGGGCGGCACTCGACCACACCACTCGGATGCTCGGTTGGCGTCCGTAGTCCGCGGATCGGCTCCTCGGTTGTGGATATGTGACTCCGATCGGCGTCGGGTATCCGAATGTGGGGAGCTGATGTGCGGGGCGCGGCGGTTCACGTCCCGACGAAGATGCAGAACGGATGGCCGGCCGGGTCGGCATAGATTCGGATCGGCGCTTCCGGGTCGTCCCGCAGGTCCCGCAATAGTTGCGCACCCAATTCGAGTGCGCGCGTGTGCTCTTCGTCGAGTTGCTCGACGGTGTCGACGCGAAAGTCCAGGTGCAACATCTGAGGGTGCTCGCCGTCCGGCCATGTTGCGGCCGGTAGTGAGTCGATCTGTTGAAACGCGATTCGCCACGAACCGTCCGGCGCGGTGATCGCGAGCCAATCCGGATCGATCGTCTCGGCGTCACCGGGGATGTACTCGAAACCCAGCAGTTGCGGGTAGAACTCGGCGGACTCACGGGCGTCGGTGCAGTTGAGGACCACTTGATGTACCGAAATGTTCATGATCTGCCCTTCTTCACGGCGTGGTGTCGTGCAGCGCGCGCCCGATTGCCGCATGCGCTGCAGCACCATTGCTGATTGGGTCGATCCTGCAGAAACAGTTGACCGCATCGCGGGGCATCGCACAACGCCAGGCGATCACGGCCTGAACGTACTCGGCCTCAGCGTCGGTCGGCCCTGTGTTGAACACCCGCGAAAACTGCACCGATCACGATCGACACTGCCAGGCATTCGATCAGGAACACGAGACTCGATTCTCGGAACAGCGGCGACTCCGACATCTGCGCGGCCATCGAGTCGGGGTGAACCAAGGCAATGGCCGAGACCTGCGGCGGACTGACGGCGGCGGAGGCCCACAAGGAAGCTCCGAGAAACACCGACGTCGGCAAGGGCCACCAGAACAGCGACTGCCGAGATCCTCGAATCCGTGCTGCCGCAGCAACCACGCACAGTGTCAGTGCGCCGATGACGAGCGACGACGGAAACCACGGGGGACCCTGTTCGGTGAACAGTTGCGCGTAACCAATGATCGATACGCTTCCGGTCTCGCCGGATACAGCCGCCGGGTCGAAGGGCGCGAGGGGCGCGGCGAAGTGCCACAGCGATGACAGGGCTGCGGCCAGGGTGAGACCGAAAACCAGTGCGGTCCAGGCCCTGTCTGGTCGGCCTCCGGTGCCACGCCGTCGATCGTTGCCCACGTGCAGCAGGTTACGGGTCGTGCCCGCTGTGTGTGCGCCTCTTCGAGTCGAACACCGGAGGCTAGGCGATGCGCACTCTCAGTTCGTTCACCGGCACTTCCGCGCCGTTGTTGTCGGTGATCCGGACGTGCACTGGGTTTCCTTGTGCATCAACCACATCGAGGGGCCCGTCATCATCCTGTAGATACTCGTCGCCCCATTGCATCAGCCCGAGTACGACGGGCAGCAGGTCTTCCCCCATTTTCGTCAGGATGTACTCGTAGCGTGTTCGTCCTTTGTCGGGGCGGTAGGGCTGTTTGACGAAGATTCCCGCGTCGACGAGTTCTTTGAGTCGGGCGGCGCTGCTGGCGTCGGTGATGCCGACGCGTCGGCTGAAGTCGTCGAATCGCGTCGTGCCGTAGAAGGCCTCGCGCAGGATCAGCATGGCGGATCGGGTTCCGACCACGGACAAGGCGCGCGCAATGGAGCAGCGGTCGCCGGCCGTCCAGGAGTCGAGGTCGGACAGTGGGCCGTCCATGTGGAGGGGCATGTCACGATACTACTAACTTTACAAAACTATAGCCAGATCGTACCGTGGTGTCAGCGATCCGATAGGAACGGGTCGATCGGACAAGGAGCCGTCATGAGAGACGCAGTCATCGTCGAGGCAGTCAGAACCCCGGTCGGGCGGGGCAAGGCAAACGGCACTCTGCATCCCGAACATCCAGTGGACCTGATGGCCCACAGTCTTCGGGAAGTTGTGCAGCGCAGTGGAATCGACCCGAACCAGATCGACGACGTCATCGGTGGTGTCGTCACCGCAGTGGGGGATCAGGCGTCGAACATGACTCGACGTGCTGCATTGGCGGCGGGCTATCCCGAATCCGTGCCTGCGACCACGGTGGACCGTCAGTGCGGAAGCAGCCAGCAGGCGATTCACTTCGCCGCTCAGGGCGTCATCTCCGGCGCCTACGATCTGGCGATTGCGGCCGGGTCGGAGTCCATGAGTCGAATCCCGATGGGCTCGAACATGATCGGTACCGAGGACCCGGCAGGTGTCGGTTTCGCCGAGAGGTATCCGGACGGTCTCGTGCCGCAGGGCATCAGTGCCGAACTGATCGCGGCCAGGTGGGGTATCAGCCGGACCGAAATGGACGAATTCGCATTGTCCAGTCACGCGAAGGCCGCGGCGGCAACCGAAGAGGGACGCTTCAAGAGGGAGATCAGCGCCATCCGCGGGCTCGACCGTGACGAGGGGGTCCGCACCGGGTCGACGCTGGAGGCCCTGGCAGGGCTGCGTCCGGCGTACTACAGCGACGCCATGGCGCAGCGGTTCCCCGAAATCCAATGGAACATCACCGCGGGCAACGCAAGCCAGATCAACGACGGTAGCGCCGCGGTCATGATCACCACCAGCGAGAAGGCGAAGGAGCTCGGCCTCACGCCGATGGCCAGGCTGCACAGCTTCGCCGTGGTCGGTGACGATCCGCTGATGATGCTCACCGCCGTCATCCCGGCCACGCAGAAGGTGCTCGCCAAGGCGGGGTTGACGATGAGCGACATCGACCTGTTCGAGGTCAACGAGGCATTCGCCTCCGTGGTGCTCGCATGGGCCAAGGAGACCGGCGCCGATCCGAGCAAGGTGAACGTCAACGGCGGAGCCATCGCCATCGGTCACCCCCTCGGCGGCAGCGGTGCGCGCATCATGACAACCATGGTCCACGCCCTCGCCGAACGTGAGCAACGCTTCGGGCTGCAGGTGATGTGCGAGGCGGGCGGCCTGTCGAACGCCACCATCGTCGAACGCCTGTAAGTGCCTGCGGCAGTGGTGTGGTCGAGTGCCCCAGGCGGCACATGGGAGTGGAGCCTGCGGAACGACCCGCAGGCCTTGTCACACCACTGCCGCAGGCACTAGTCCATCGCCGCGTTGTGGAATTCGTTCTCGGCGGCCAACATTCCTGCGAACCACTCGTCCAGCCTTGCATCGTCCACAGCGTTCATGACGTCGACCTCTCGGGCCAACGCGTCGACCTGCGCCACGAAAGCAGGTCGGGTATGCATTTCTATCCACTCCTGCAGCGCCGGTTCGCGATCGGCCGACGTATCGAGTGCTGCGCGGCACCAGGACAGGTACAGGGTCTCGGCGGCGAACATCGCCACGAGTGCTGCAGCCCTGCCGTCTCGACGGGCAAGTCCCAACGCGTAGTCGGACAGTACGGACGAACTCTCGATCAACTCGTCGGTATCGCCGTCGTACGGAAACTGCTCACGTAGCCCGGCGAAGTACTCCCGCTGCTCACCGACGAGATTCGACAGTGACACCACATGATCGGTTGCGTCGTCCAAGGACTCGGACTCTGCGACGACGAGTCCCAGGATGCGCACCGCGGTGAGTACGAACGCCTCCTCGATCACCAGGTAACGCCGGAAGTGGTCGTCGCGTAGTGTGCCGTCGATCGATTCGACGATGAAGGGGACGCGCTGCGCAGCATCGAGGTTGCGTTGTTGCCGCGCAATCAGTTCGGCGGAGCGACTCATTCCGCGGACAACCAGGTGATCAGGCCGTCGAACAGATCGGTGTAGCCGAGCCACTGCTCGCAGAACTCCGGCGGTGCCCAGTGCGGCGAGCAGTCCGAGGTGAATACCGCCGAGCGGCCCTTGCCGTAGGTGCCCGCAGCGACGAGCGGATCTCCGTTGATGGTGGCGGGGACGGCAACTCCGTCCTTGGCGATCACTCGGTTGTAGCCCAGGAGTGCAGGCCACTCGATCCCACTGGCGCTCACGGTGGGGTGCTTGTCGTCGACGACCACGGGGACCATGCCACCTGGGGTCTCCACGCGATCGTCTTCGGCGAGCATCGTCACCGGCAGAGCGTCTGCGAGTGCTGTTTGCCGAAACGCAGCGCGGGCCTGGAACCCGGAGAACGAAAGGTATCCGCCGATCATCAGCAGTGCACCGCCGTCGTGCACCCAGTTCCGGAGCTCGACCAGGCGGTCCTCGCCTGCCTGAAAACGGTCGAAGACGCTGGGTGCGAGCTGAATCGAGTTGGCACCGATGTCCGAGAGGACGATGACGTCGTAGGCGGACAGAGCCTCGCCGTTACCGGGAAATTGTGTCGGCACCAGATGCGCCGGCATGTGCACCACGTCGTGTCCGCGGGAAGCCAGGGCGTCCTTGAGTGGTCCGACACCTTCCACGTAGGAGTGCACGGTGAATTCGTCGACGCCCTTGACGTGCGTCGAGGTGGTCATCCAGCTTTCACCGGCGATCAGAACTTTCTTACCCATGGTGGTTCTCTATCCTTTTCCGGCGCTCTCGAAGAGCGACCTCGGGTTGTCTCGCATGAGCGAGGACACGTGCTGGGGATCGATTCCGCTGCGCACGAGTCGTGCTGCGAAAGAGACTGGTACGTAGGCCAAACCGTTGCCACCGAATGTGCGGAGCATCGACTTGAGAAACAGGTCGTGACTGAGGAGCAATTGCCGTCGGTATCCGCCGCCGATGAGACCGGCGACCGCGAAGGCGGTGTCGGCGGGCGATGGAGACTGACCCTCACCCGGGAACTCGAAGGGCATGCCGATCATGTCGAATTCCAGATACACCCCGCGATCACCCAGAGCGCATTGGTAGTCGGGATCGTTGCCCGACGGGTCCATGTGGCAGAGCACCACAGCACTCGGGTCGACACCCATCTCCTCGACGACGATGTCGAGCACTTCGTGCCCGCGCCGCTGCCACCCCGGAAGGTGAACGAAGAGTGGTACAGCGACTTCTCGTTGCGCGACGCATGCGGCGCGTAACGCCTTCTTCTCGGCGGCGGTGAACGACGGCGAGACTCCGATCTCCCCGATGACCCCGGGGCGAGGCCCGTCGTTCGAGGAGAACTCGGCAACGAGTCCCGACGCGAGTTGGTCGACGCTCAGCGAGGCGACCTCGGCCGGGTGCGTGGCCTCGAGGTACCAGCCCGAGCCCATGACGACCCGGACGCCCGAGTCTCGGGAGTACCGTTCCAGGATCTCGGGTCGACGACCGATGCCCGGTGGTGTCAGATCGACGACGGTCGTCCCGCCGTGGTCGGCAAAGGTTTTCAGGTCCGCCAACACGGCCGCCGCGTCGTCGATCCGGCAATTGTCGGCGCTGTGATACGGATTGTCGTGCAACAGCCAGGCGTCCGAGGCCGAGATCGGTCCGGAAAGAATCTGCGCCACAGTGGGATCGGGCGATTCCGAGTACGCCACCGAGGCGTCGTTGTGCAGGTGCTCGTGCGGTAACACCAACCCCAGCTCGCTGGAGTCGACCGGACCGGTCACCGTCCGGACGATCACTGTTTGCCCGGTGCGCTCTGCAGGTGCTTGAACAGTGACGCCAACGAGTGCCCACGCATGTTGATCCAGATGGCGACGAGCAGAACGATTCCGGTGATGATGGGCGTGAGGAAGGGGCTCACGCCCAGCAGCGTCAGGCCGTTGGCGATGATGCCGGTGAGGACCGCACCGATCACGGTGCCGACCACGGTTCCTCGTCCACCGAACAGGTTGGTTCCGCCGAGCACCACCGCGGTGATGACGGTCAGCTCGAAACCGTTGGCGGAGTTGGCGGAACCCGATCCCAGTCGTGCGGCGATGAGCAGGCCGGCAATGCCGGCGGCAAGACCGGTGAACACCAGCGTCATCATCAACACGCGACGGGTGTTGACGCCGGAGCGTCGGACGGATTCGACGTTGGACCCGATTCCGGTGACGTAGCGGCCGAAGCGGGTGCGACCCAGCGCAACCGCGCCGATGACGACCACGGCGAGGGCGATCCAGGCGCTCGCCGAGAACCCGAGCCACGACGCAGTGCCGAGCTTGGCGAACGCGGTGCCCGGGGTGATGGGAACCGAGAAGCCCTCGGTGCGGTACAGCGCGATTCCGCGGATGATGGAGAGCGTGGCGAGTGTGACGATGAACGGTGGAATGCCCTGGTAGGCAGCGAGCCAGCCGTTGACCAGTCCCCACGCCGCACCCATCAGTGGAGCCGCGACGAACACGACCGAGGAGTCGACGCCTGCCTGGATGAGCTCGGCGCTCATCGCGGCGACGAATGCGACCGTCGCTCCGACGGAGAGGTCGATCTGGCCGGTGGTGATCACGAACGTCATCGCGACGGCGATGATCAGGACCGGTGCGATCTGCGTGGCGAGGTTGGAGATGTTGGTGAACGTCAGGAACGACGACGTGGTCACCGAGAAGACGAGGGCCACCGCGACGGTGACGGCCAGCATGGCCAGTGTCGGCTTGTTGGTCTGTTGCCACAATGTCGGTCGCGCAGCGAGTTTCGCGACGCTGGGCTGTGCGTTCTTGTCGATAGTGATCATGGGCGGCCTTCCGGCGAGGACGGTGAACGCTGGGGAACCGGAGTGCGAGTGATCAGTCCGACGAGCGATTCGATGTTCAGCTCGCCGATCGGAACGTCGTCGACGCTCTGTCCCTCGTACATGACGGTGATGCGGTCGCAGACTCGGAACAGATCCTGCAGGCGGTGCGTCACGAGGATGACGCCGACGCCCTGGGCCGCAACGTCCGTGATGAGTTTCAGGACCGATTCCACCTCGGCGACGGCCAGTGCGGCCGTTGGCTCGTCAAGGATCAACACGTCGGGCCGGAACGAGACGGCCCTGGCGATGGCGACCGTCTGCCGCTGCCCGCCCGAGAGTTGCCCGATCTCCTGGTACGTCGACTTCACTTTGACGTGCAGGTCCGCGAGGATCTTCGCGGCGCGTTCGTGCATGCCGTGCCGGTCCAGAAACGGTCCCTTGCGGGGTTCACGGCCGAGGAACAGGTTGCTCGCGACATCGAGGGTGTCGCACAGCGCCAGATCCTGATAGACGATGCCGATCTTCTGCTGCTGCGCATCGAGCGGTGTCGAGAAGCGCACCGGTTCCCCGTTGACTCGCATCTCACCACCGTCGTGTTGAACGGCGCCGGCAAGGATTTTCATGAGCGTCGACTTGCCGGCGCCGTTGTCTCCGACGACTCCGAGTACTTCGCCGCGTGAGAGCCGGAGGTCGACTCCCCGCAACGATTTCACCGGGCCGTACGATTTGGTGATTCCCGACAGTTCGATCAACGGTGTTGTCGGATCATGGTGTGCCATAGGGCTACTTCTCCAGGTAGTACATGTAGTCGCCCACGTTGGCGGGGGTGACGATCTGCGTCGGGACCGGGATGTCCGCGGGTGCGGTGCGACCGCAACCGAGATCGATCGCGGCGTTCATTGCCTCGTAGCCGAATTCGAAGGTGTTCTGCTGCACGACGCCCTCGAGCCAGCCCGCCTGGAGGGCGGAGACAGCCTGATCCGACAGGTCCCATCCGACGGCCTTGATCCGGTCCTGTGCACTCTGGCTGTTCACTGCCGCGACCAACCCGATGAGTGCGGGTTCGCCGGTGGCGTAGACGTATTCCATGTCCGGGTTGCCGGTGAGCAGGTTCTCCGCGGCGGTCTGCGCGTTCTCCTGAATGTTGCGCCCGTCGACGACCGTCCCGACGGTCATGCCCGCGGCGGAGACCGTGTCGGTGAAGCCCTTCTGACGTTCGAGCTGGATCGTGCTGTTGAGTGCGCCGACGATGCCGACGGTGCCGGTGTCGTTCGCCAGCTCGGCGAGTGTGTCACCGATCTGAGCGCCGCCCTCGGCGTTCGCTGTTCCCACCTGGGTCGAGATGCCCGGGTCGTCGACGGTGGCGTCGACGGCCACCACCGGGATACCTGCTGCGGCGGCCTTGGACACGGATGGCTTGATGCCGTCGGTGTCGATGGCGTCGACGATGATGGCGTCCACGCCGGAAGCGATGAGGTTGTCGAATGCGTTGGCCTGGGTGACCGAATCGTCGTTGCCGCTGATGATCTGGAGGTCGACACCGGCTTCGTCGGCGACCTTCTGGGCGGCGTTGTTGATCTGGTTGAAGAACAGAGCTTGCAGATTGATGGTCACCAGGCCGACCTTGAGGGTGCCGTTCTTGCCGTCGCATGTGTCGGCGACGCGGGACGGATTCGGAATGGACGACGCGGAGGCGTCGGTGCCGCCCGCGGTGTCGCTGGGGGCGGCGGAGTCGCACGCGGTGAGACCGAGGGCAAGTGCTGTGCCGAGGACGAGGGGGAGTGCGCGTTTGATCATCGGGTCTCCTGAAGATCGACAGTGGCCAGGGTGGCAGTGAATTCGTTGAGTTCGGTGATGCTGGGGCAGCCGCGTGGTCCGGCCGTGGCGCATGCGAGAGCAGCGGACGCCCCGGCGAGGCGCGCTGCATGAGCCGGGGCTTCGCCTGCGTCGACGAAGGCGATGTAGGTGCCGCAGAAGCAGTCTCCGGCTCCGACGGCGTCGACGACGTCGACCTGTACTGCGGGTTCGGTGATCGTCTCACCCGAGGGTGTCACCAGGGTCCACCCGTGCTCGCCGTCGGTGACGACGAGGTGAGTGTCGTGCTCGGCGGTCATCGTCGACCACCGTTCGGCATCTATGCCGAAGCTGTTCTGCCACAGGCTGCGTCCGACGATGACGTGATCGGCGAGGGCGAACGCATGGAGTGCGGCGTCGAGATCGTCGCAGCCGTCGAGATCGATGGCGAGGCTGACGTTGTCGGGCAGTTCGGCGGGGAGCATCTCTGCTCGGTAGCCGTCGACGAACAGTCGGCCGCCGTCGTCGGAGAGGGCCTCGAGGACTGCTGCCAGCCGTTGTGCGTCGTTGGCGTCGTCCTGGCTGATGATCGATCGATCACCGCCCTCGGCGATGAGAACGACTGCGGTGGAGAGGAAAGCGTCACGCGGGGCCCAGCTGGTGTCTACTCCGTCGTGCTCGAGTCCGGCGAGAAACTCGGTGGACCCGGCGTCGGGGCCCACTGCGCCGGCGAAGGCCACGCGGGCACCCATACGGGCTGCGGAGACCGCGGCATTGGCGTTCATGCCGCCGTCGATCGTGTCGATCGCCGTTGCCTGCACCCTCTCTCCCAGCACCGGGACATGCGGAACATGCACCGTCACATCGTTGTTGGCGTAGCCGAAGAAGACGATCATCGGCTATTTCCCAGCTGCGCGGGCGACGGCGCGAACCTTCTCGCCTGCGACGCGTCCCCACCAGCGGGCGTTCTCCTTCACCGACGACGCGATGATGGCCCCGTCGCATTCCTTCATCAGCTCGCCCACGTTGGCCGCGGTGATGCCGGAGCCGATGATCACAGGAAGCATCGTGTTGTTCTTGATCACCGAGACCTCGTCCACGGAGGCGGCGTCTCCGGTGCGGGAGCCGGTGGCGATGAGGACGTCGGCGTCGAAGAACTCGGCGTCCTCGGTCTGTTCGGCGATCGTGCGGTCTGCGACGATGGCATGCGCGCCGTGCTTGACGTGCACGTCCGCGAAGATCTTGACCGGGTCGGCACCGATGCGGTGGCGGAAGCGGGTGGTCTTGGCGGCCTGGCCTTCGATGAATCCTTCGTTGGCTATGTACGCGTTGGCCCACTGGTTGACGCGGACGAAGCTCGCGCCCGCTGCCCACGCTGCGGCCACGCCGCATTCGCCGGCATTGGACAGGATGCTCACGCCGACGCGGTCGCCGAAGTCGCCGACGACGGCGGCGGTGACGACGCCCATGCTGGCCGCGGTTTCGTATCCGTGTTCACCCGGCTTGAGAAAGGGTATGTCCCAATGGTTCTCGACGATGACTCCGTCGAAACCATTGTCGATGTATGCGTGCGCCTCGGCCAGGGCGAACTCGGAGATCTCCGAGACGGGCCGGCCCTTGTAGTGCGGGCTGCCGGGGAGGGCGGGCAGGTGGATGGCACCGATGAGTGCTGGTGCCGAGGTGAACATCGCGGCCAGGGCCGACGGCTTGGTCGGAAAGACTCCCAGCGACTGCTCTGGGTGCTGGTCCGACAGGGACGTACTCACGTAGGGAACTCCTCGGGTGATCGTCGGGCGAGATGATGTAATCGATTACCTCGCATGTATGCACCGTAAGGGATCGGTACCTATTCATGTCAAGGAATTTCGGAGTCGTTTATGTAAACGATTGCCTCTACTGTGTAAACAGCAACGCAAGCGACCGCGCGGTTCGATAGCCTCGGGTCCACACGTGAGAGTAGGAGTTGGATGCGTAAAGCAACCATTCGCGACGTTGCCGAGCGCGCAGGCGTCTCGACAGCCACGGTGTCTCGAGCGCTCTCGGGTTCACGTCCGGTCTCGGAAGACGTTGCTGCCACCATCCGACGGGCGGCCGAGGATCTGGGATATTCGGGCAACATCATCGCCAGTTCCCTGCGCCGCAACAGAACGGACACCGTCGGCATGGTGGTGCCGAGTATTGCCAATCCCTTCTTCACCTCGCTGGTGGTCAACGTCGAGCATGTGCTGTCACAGCGCGGCTTGCAGTTGTTTCTGTGCGACTCCCGATCCGACCCGGACGTCGAAGCGCAGAGGCTGCGCAGCTTGGTCTCGCGTCAGGTCGACGGCATCATCATCAGCCCGTGCCATGGCGAGCGGTCCGCAGAGGCCGTGCGCACCACGGCTCGCGCGATCCCTGTCGTCCAACTCGACCGGTTCGCGCTCGACACCCACACCGACTGGGTCGGGGTCGACGACGATGCCGCACAGGCGCTGGTGATGGACCACCTGGCCGCTCTCGGTGTTCGGAGCGCGGCATTCATCAGTTCCGAACTGACCAATTCGTCGACCGAGCTACGTCGAGCCGGCTTCTTTCGCCACGCGGAGCGAGTGGGTATCGAGACGCGAGAGGAGTGGACGCTGTTGGGCGACTACTCGATCGACTGGGGCCGTGAGTCGTCTCGGTCCGTACTCGAAGCAGCCTCTCGTCCCGACGCGGTGGTGTGTGCCGACGATCTGATCGCGCTCGGTGTGTTGCAGAGTTGCCAGGCTCTCGGACTGTCGGTTCCGACCGATGTCATGGTGACCGGGTTCGACGACATTCCGTTCTCCGCGTTGAGCAATCCGCCGCTGACGACCGTCCGGCAGCCGCAGGAACGGATTGCCGCCGAGGCCACGCGGCTGTTGGATCAGGCGATGAACAGCGACGAGACGGGCACCGCGCACATCGCTCTGCAGCCGGAGTTGGTGGTCCGTCAGTCGACGGTCGGCCAGGCGCGCGTCACGGCGGTGTAGGCGGTGATGGCCGCATCGAGTTCGTCGAGCGTGACGGTTTCGTCGGCGGCATGCATCAGGGCCGGAGTCCCCGGTCCCCACACGACGATCGGCGCACCGGGAGCCGCCGCGGCGATGATGGACGCGTCGGTGAAGTACGTGACCGGTTCTCTCGCAACGGAATGCGGCAGCTCGTCGATCCAGCTGTTGCCACCGGCCGTCCGCACACCGGGCAGGTCGATCCGTGCCTCGATGTGGTCGACCTCGGGTTGATCCCGCCACCACGACAGCAGTGCCGAGCCGTCACCGACGGTCCGGTGATCGACGACGACGTGTGCGGTGTCCGGGACGATGTTGGGGGCCGAACCCCCGTCGATCAACCCGACGTTGAACGTCTCGGCACCGAGGAACGGATCCGTCGACAGCGGGAGCTCGTCGCGTGCCCGTGCCAGGACGTCGACGAGCTTCATGATTGCACTCTCGCCTCGCTGGGGTGTGCTGCCGTGTGCTGCAATGCCTTTTGTGGTGACATCGACCCACAATGCTCCGCGGTGGCCCAGATGCACCTTGTTTCCGGTCGCCTCGGGCACCACCACGGCACCCACCGAACATTCGGCGACGGCGTGACGGGCGGCGAGCGCTCCGAGTGAGCCGATCTCTTCGTCGCTCGTGAGCAACAGTGCTGCAGGAACACCGTTCTCGAAGGCGGCGAGCACGGCGGCCGTGGCGGCCACCAGGCCTGCCTTCATATCGGACGTACCCCGGCCTCGCAGCACTCCGCCCTCGACGTCCGCGGCGAACGGATCGAACTGCCAGTTCGAAAGATCGCCCGCGGGAACGGTATCGACGTGGCAGGCGAACATCAGTCGCGTGGTCGTGGGAGGGGCGTCGTTGGTGATCAGCAGCCACGGGTGCGCGCCGTCTCGATCGCCCTCGACTGAAACGCCGGTCGTCCGCGCCCTCAGAAGGGATACGACGGCGTCCATCGAGGAGCGTTGGGGCGCAGGGTCGCCGGACACGGTGCGTTGCGTGACCAGTTCGGTGAGCATGCCGACGGCAGTGGTGCGGTCAAGTGCCATGGGGAGCACTCGATCGCATCACTGCAGCGGCAGCCGCATCGGGTGACTGTGTCGGAATCCAGTGCGAGACGCCGGGCAACACGGTCAGTGTGTAGGCCGCATCGACGTAGCGTTGGGCACTCTCGACGGTGGAGCGTCCGATGAAGGTGTCACCGTCACTCCAGACCATCGACGTCGGCACGGTGATGCGCAGGCGGCCGATGCCCGGGCTCGAGAACGGTAGGCCCCGATACCAGTCGACGGCGAAGGGCAGCGCGCCGTAGTCGACGATCTCCGTCTGCGTGCGTTCGAGATCGGCTTCGGTCATTCCGCTTTTCTCGTACCATCTTTCGGCCCTGCGGCCGGGTTGCGTCATCCACTTCTCGGGCAGCACCGGTAGTTGGAAGAACGCGAAGTACCAGGAATGCAGTATCTGTTTCGAGCTGAGCAGGCCGGTCATGAATGCGCCGGGGTGGGGTACCGAGAGCGCCGTCAGAGACGAGACCAGGTCGGGACGACGACCGGCGGTGACCCAGGCTATGTTCGCTCCCCAATCGTGTCCCACCAGGTGAACCGGCGTTCCGATGAGGTCGATCAGGGCGACCGCATCGCCCACCAGTGCGCCGACGCGATAGTCTCGTCGCCTCGTGGGCCGGGCGCGTGGGGAGTATCCGCGCTGATCCGGTGCGATCGTGCGCATCCCGTGCTCGTTGAGTATCTCCATCACCGCGGACCACGACGACGCACGTTCGGGAAATCCGTGCAGCAGCAACACGACCGGGCCGTCGAGCGGTCCCTGGTCGAGGACGTCGAACACGAGACCGGCGTGGGTGTACTCGGTGATTCGTTCGGGTGCAGAGCCGGTCGTCAGCATGTGCTGGGTACCGTCTGTCCTGCGAACCGGGCGGCCAGGAATTGCATTGCCGCTTCGTCGCTGACGTCGTGGCCCTGTTCGGGCTGTTCCTGGGCGACGACCGAATCGCCGAGGGCGCAGGCTTTCTCGACACCGTCGGCAGTCCACTGCGGCAGAACGACGTCGTCTTTCGCGCCGTACGCCACGAACAGCGGTACCTCCGTTCGCACCTGCGGGAGTGTGTAGCGATCGACCACGTCGATCAGCTTCTGCTCGGAGTCCGTCGAGTCGGCCGCGAACTCGTCGGGTGTCATCGCCTGGACGGCTCGCTCCTTGCCTGCGGTGTCGCCGCCCGAGCAGGTGAGCAGCAGTTCGTTGTTGGCCTCGGCGACACTGCCGCTGTAGTCCTTCGGATCGATCGAGGGGTCGACCTGCTCAGCGCCGTAGAGCAGGTACGGCAACAGTTCCTTCTGCGGCCTGGTCAGGGTGCCGTCGTTACTGGATCGAATCAACGGCTTCAGATCTGTCGGGGGCGAGAGCGACACCGATCCCACCAAGTCCAGGCCTTGACCGTAGGAAGCGGCGAGTTCGTTTGCAGCCCAGGCGGCTTGGCCACCCTGCGACAGGCCGACGGCAGCCCAGCGCGTGGAGACGTCGGGCAGCGCGGTGTGGGCCGCGCGAGCCGCGTCGATCATGTTGTTTCCGGTGGTTCGCGGCTCCAGGTACGGGTGGGTGCCACCGCCGGTGCCCAGGCCCTGATAATCGGGTAGCACGGTGACGTACCCGAGTGCGGTGAAGTCCTGCACCGCAAATTGGTATCCGAGCAGATCGGGATACAGGGTCGGTCCGCAATCGGCCTGAACTCCGGTGGTGCCGTGCCCGTAGACGATGATCGGCCACCCGCCCTCGGGCGGCGTGCCCGCCGGAACGGCTGCCACCCCGGAGACCGCGGTGGGGGAATTGTCGACGCCCGATGTCGATTCGTAGACGAATCGGTAGAGCGTGGCACCGGTCGCGGCGAGGGCGGGGGATCGATCACCGAAGTCCGCGGAATCGAGAACGGTGCCGGGCACTCCTGTGAACTCGTACTGCGGTTCCGGAGCAGACGTCGATTCCGTGGGAGCGGGCTCCGGCGTGGAACTGCATCCGGCGGTCACGGCCACCGCGAGGCAGCAGACGGCAGCAGAGATCGAACGCGAGTAGGAATGCACACCGCGTGTCTACCAGAACCGGGCTGCTGCTGTGTTTGCACTGCCCGTCGATCGGGGATCAACTCGACTGTGAAAATCGGCGTCGTTCTCAGTGCGGTCGTGGCCGTTGTCGTGTCTTTTCTCGGGTCGGGTGCATGGATCGGGACGCCCATCGCCGAAGCGGCGGACGGAGCGCTCAGTGCCACGTCGACTCTGGTGGCACCCGCGGGGCCCGCGTTCTCGATCTGGTCGGTGATCTACGCGGGGTTGATCGTCTATGCCGTCTGGCAGCTCCTGCCCGGGCGCACTGCACGCCACGACGCGCTGCGGGCACCGATCATCGCGTCGATGTTGCTCAATCCGGCCTGGATTCTCGCGGTCCAGTTCGGCCAGGTGTGGTTGAGCGTGCTGGTCATCGTGGCGCTGTTGGCGGCGCTCGTGCGCGTGTTCGTGCTGATGCAGCAGTTCCGGCCCGAGGGCGTCGCCGACGCAGTGATCACCGACGGCACGATGGGCCTCTACCTCGGTTGGGTGTGTGTCGCGACGATCGCGAACATCTCTGCCTGGTTGGTGAGCCTCGGGTTCACCGGCGGTGCAGGTGCAACCGTCTGGGCGATCGTGGTGCTCGTCGTTGCAGCGGCAGTAGGGCTGCTGCTCGCCCGCTACTCGCGCGGAGCGATCGCTCCGATGCTGTCGATCGGGTGGGGATTGGGATGGCTGGCGCAGGGTCGCCTGTCCGGCGAGCTGACCAACTCCACGGTGGGATACACCGCAATTCTCGCAGCCCTCGTGGTCGTCGTATCGACTGTGGTGACCAGGGTTCGCGGGCGTCGGTCGGTAACCTAGCCGCGTCCGAGGATCGCCTCGACAGCGTCGTCGACGTTCAGGGCCGGGTCCAGAACCGGTGCGGTACGCAGGCACGCGACGATGATGTGCACCAACCATTCGACCATCTGCTCGACGTCGATTCTGGCGTCCTGTTCGAGCCATCGGGCCGTCGCGCCGTCGATTGCCGCGACGATGCTGTGACCGACGAGTCCGACGCCTGCGTTCTCCGCGTCGAGTCCGAGTTGCGTGGCCGCCGCCTCCAGCACTGCGGTTCGCGCGTTCTCGAACACTTCCCAGGCTTCGGGGTCTGCGCCTCTGCCGCCCAACACCATTCGTAACGCCAGTCCGCGGTGCCGGCTGAGATAGTTCAGGTGGCTGGTCAGCGCAGCCCGAATCTGGATGTCGGGTGTCGAGTCGGGAATGTCCGCGAATGCCTCCGACATGGCCGCGGCGGTGGCCCGCATCGCCTCGAGGTAGATGCCCCTCTTGTTGCCGAAGTAGTGGAACAGGAGGCCGTGGGCAACGTCGGCCGACTCGACGATGTCCGAGACGGCGACCTTGTCGTAGTCGGCCTCGGCGAACAGGCTCGCCGCTGCGTCGACGATTCGCTGCCGGGTCTCGGCCGCTCGGGCGGTGGCCCGGTTGGCTCGGGCAACCGGTTTGGCGGAACGATCTGGCACCGAAAGTCCTATCTGCCTTGGCCTGCCCGTCCGGCTGTCACCGAGGGCTCGGTACGAGCCTAGGACGTCATCAGATGATCGGGGTGATGTGGTCGTGCAGATCGAAACCGAGCAGCGCCTTGCCGTAGGTCTCGATCGACACTCGTGGCAGCATGACGGCATGGCGGGCACCGACATTGGAGTCGCGCCAAATGCGCTGCAGAGCATTGACTTCGGCGAAGGCTCCGGCACCGGTGGCGTCGACGAGCATGTTCAGCGCCTCGTTGACGCTCCGTAGTGCAACGGCTGCGTCGCCGCGAACACGCGCACGGGAGAGCAGGTCCGGGTATTCGCCGGCCTCGGCCCACCGCTTGACGTCCTCTGCTGCGCGGTAGGCGTGCAGGTGCGCGGTGTCGACCTTCAGCGCTGCTTCGGCGAGCAGCATCTGGAATGCCACCGAATCGGCCTGACGGTCGAACACGGTGTAGGCGAGGGCCTTCTCTGCGGCCTTCTTTCGTGCCAGTTCCACTGCAGCGCGGCCCATTCCGAGCTGTGGACCGACGAGGACCATGACGAGCATGGGTCCGAAGGCCGAACGGGCGAAGGCGGAGTCGGTACGTTCGGCAACGTTGGCACCGCTGAATGCCGGGATCATCGACAGCATCCGGTGTTCGGGGACGAAGACGTCCTCGGCGACGACGGTGTTGCTCCCGGATGCACGCATGCCTGCCACGTACCAGGTGTCGTCGATGCGGTAGTCCGTGCGCGGGAGCAGCGCCATACCCTGGTCGAGCATGTCGCCGTCGTCGTCGTTGACGATGATTCCGCCGGTGAACCACTGCGAGTGCAGGCTGGCCGAGGCGTAGGGCCATGTTCCGGTCAGTCGGTAGCCGCCCTCGACCTTCCGGGCGGTGCCGCCCGGGGTGACGACGCCGGAAATGATGGCGTCGGGGCCGTCGGCGTAGATCTCGGCCTGAGCCGCATCACTGTAAAGGCCTGCAGCCCAGTTGTTCACGTTGGACAGGGTGGTCACCCAGGAGGCACCGGCATCACCTTCGGCGATGATCGCGGACACGTCGAGCATGGTGCGCAGGTCGGTTTCGAGTCCGCCGAACTTCGCCGGTGCTGCGACTCGAAATGCGCCAGCGCGGCGGAGGGCGTCGACGGTGTCCTCGGAGAGGCGTCGTGCCTTCTCGTTCTCGGCGGCTCCGGCCTTCAGGTCGGGCACGAGGGCTCGAAGGTTGGCGATCACATCGGTGGCGGTTGCAATGGGCAGCGCTTCGGTCGTCGTCATGGCTCGTCTTCCGGTTCGGCCCCGTGGCTGTGAGGCGTGTGTCACGAAACTAAACGGTACTTGACTTGAGGTCAATATTGACTTCCGATCAATCCTATGGCGTAGTGGTGAAACACCGACCTCGAGCGAAGGAACCTCCGATGCTGAACATCACCATGACGCAGGAACTGCCTGCCTCGCAGAACGACGTGTGGGCAACTCTGTCCGACGTCAGCACCTTCGAGAAGTGGCATGCCCTGCACGAGGAGTGGGTGGAGACGCCCCCGAGGGACCTCGAAGTCGGGTCGACGATGGTCGAGAAGATCAAGATCGCGAGCATCATCGACACCATCGAGTTCCAGGTCGAAAGTCTGCGTGCGCCGGAGGAATTGGTCCTGGTGGGTGCCGGGTCGACCGGATCGAAGATTCGGCTGACGATGAACTGCGCCGCTCGCGGAGGCGGCTCCGCCGTCACCCTCGAGCTGGAGGTGACCAGCCCGTTGTTGTTCGGAGTGGTGGGCAAGGCGCTGCAGGGCACGTTCAGGAAGAAGCTCACCGCCACCCTGAACGGACTCGCGGAGTACCTTGCGTGAAACGCCGATCGCCCCGCACGTGCGAGCGGGGGGATCGGAGAGTTCGAATTGTCAGTCGAGACGATCTGCTGTGTAACCCTTTTCGAGCAAACCTGACATCGCCGAGGTAGCGAGCGGCACCGTCGACGATGCGGTCATCGCTGCGTTCGCTGTCGAAGGGGCCCTGTCACCGACCGGTCACATCGAGAGCTGCGCCCACAATGGAATCGGTGTCGATTCGGTGGTGCTTGTACACCTCGTCGAGTGAGCCCACCTGTCCGAAGTTGCTCACGCCCAACGATGTCGACGCAACCCTGTTGACGGTGGCGAGGAACGCGAGGGTGTGTGGATGCCCGTCGAGCACCGTCACCATCGGGGTCGCTCGGTCGGCGGGCAGCAGTTGATCGAGAATCCAGGATTCGCCGACGTGGTGTCCTTGCCGCGCCTGGAGCGCGCGGTAGAGCTCGCCAGGGCTGGTGATGCACAGAACGTCGGCGATGACACCGATCCGCTCCAAACGCTCTGCGGCGTCCAGCGCTTCGGTCATCAACGCGCCCATGGCGGCGATGGTCACCGTTGCTCCGTCTCGACGCACCAGCGGATAGCCGCCCGCGACCACCTGCCGACGCCTGCGTTCCCGGGCAGCCGGATCGCTGGGGACGTCCGCCTTCGACTGATCGACGGGACGCGTCGACAGACGCAGGTATGCCGAGGAGCCGTCGGGGCGTCCGAGTCGGCCGATGCTGGCGAGCAGTGTCCATTCGACGTCGATGGCGAATGCGGGCTCGTAGGTGATACAGCCGGGCTGCTCCAGTCCGATGGACGGGGTCTTGATCGACTGGTGCGCACCACCTTCCGCGGCCAGGGTGACTCCCGACGGCGTGCCGACCAGAATCGACTGACCACCCGCGTAGATGCCGTAAGACCACGGCTCGAGCGCACGCTCGACGAAGGGGTCGTACATGACCCCGATCGGGAAAAGCGGCTCCCCCCACCGACTCCACGTGGCACCGAGCTCGCCCATCAGGCCGACCAGGTTGGTCTCTGCGATACCGAGTTCCATGTGCTGACCGGACGGCCCTTCGCGCCAGTGCATGATCGTCTCGGCGTCGTCGCCGAACCAGTCGTGTCGATCCGAAGACGACCAGACGCCCACCTTGTTGACCCAACCGCCGAGGTTGGTGGTCGAACTGACGTCGGGACTGACCGTGACGACACGACGAGCCGCGTCGGGGGCTTCTCGGGTGAGGTCGATCAGGGTGCGTCCCAGCGCGGCCTGCGTGGTGGCCGTGCCCTTGGGGGTGCGTCCGATGTCGGTGGGGACGGCAGGTGGCGTCGACGCGGGAATCGGTTCGCGGCGTAGCCGTTCGGCGGTGGCAGTGCACAGCCGGCCGGGTCCGCTGTCGGAATCGAAGCGTCCCCAGGGCTGTTCGGGATCGGTGCCGAGGGTACGTGCGAGTTCTGCGTACTCCTCGACGGTCAGCAGTGAGGAGTGGTTCTGCGGATGTCCCTGGGTCGGCAGGCCGAATCCCTTGACCGTGTACGCGATGATCACGGTGGGTCGGGTGTCGTCGATGCGAGAGTAGGCCTCGCGCAACGCATCCAGATCGTGTCCGCCCAGGTTGCGAATGGACTCGGTCAGCAGTGTGTCGTCGAGATCGGCGATCAGGTCGGCAATGGCGGTGGCGTCGGGACCCGATCCGGGAAGTCTGGTGCGCACCTCGTCGGCGGTGCAGCGCAGCAGGCGTTGGTATTCCGGATTCGGCATGTCAAGGATGCGCGTGCGCAGTGCGTCGCCGCCCGGCTTGGCGAACAGGTCCTCGAGCAACCGGCCGAACTTGACGGTGATGACCTGCCAGCCGGCGGCGTCGAACATCTTCTCGAGGCGACGGGCGGCGATGTTGGGGACCACTCGGTCCAACGACTGACGATTGAGGTCGACGATCCAGACGATCTCGCCGAGTTCGGCTATGCCCGGGTCGATGATCGCTTCCCAGACCGCGCCTTCGTCGAGTTCCGCATCGCCGACCAACGAGTACTGCCGTCCGCTGAAGCCGGGCGTCTTCGGTGTGGATTCCTCCGGGCCGAACCGGTCCTCGACGAAGCGTCGGGACATCGCTCCCCAGATCGGTGCCGTAGCACCGATGCCGACGGATCCGGTGGAGTAGTCGACGGTGTCCGGGTCCTTGGCCCGCGACGGGTAGGACTGCAGACCGCCGTATGCACGGAGCGTCGTCAGGTACTTCTGGTCCAACTCACCGAGCAGGTAGTTGATCGCGTGCAGCACCGGCGAGGCATGAGGCTTGACCGACACGCGGTCGCCTGGCTGCAGCTGCTCGAACCACAGCGAGGTCATGATCGAGACCATCGACGCGCAGGAGGCTTGGTGGCCGCCGACCTTGAGTCCGGTCGGGTTGGGCCGAATTCGATTGGCATGGTGAATCATCGACGTCGACAGCCACAGCACCCGCTGGGCGAGCTCGTGCAGATCGTGGTGATCACCGGTGGGTGAGCGGTGATCGGCGGGACTGATGCTGGTCATGACAGGTGCTCCTGAATCGACGTCGAATGTGCCGGGGGCACGAAGAAAGTAGAGCGGACGAGGGAGAACCGAGTGCGGTTCTGCGGTCCGGGCGGGCGTTCGGGTTTCGAATCGCCGAGAGGATGCAACTGAGCTGCGATGGGAGACAGTGCACCAGCAGCCTGCGTTGTTGCGCAAGTGCTGAGCCTCGCAGGGTGCATATTGCTCAATATCCGGTGCGGGAGCGTGGGCAAATATGGTCGTTCTGACCTCTTCCGAGACGCCGGTGGGTCTACTTCGATGCGTCGACGACCGCTTCGAAGGCGTCGACCACCAGCGCTACGATCGCATCGAGTTCGAGCCCTGGAGTGTCGAAGTAGGCGTCTGCTGTGCGGTCGAGAAAGCCGGTCCATCCCGAGATCGCGGCCGCCTGGAGCGGGGACAGTGGATCGGGCAGCTCGGCCAGGGCTGCGACCTGACGTGCGCCCTCGGCTCGTGCCTCTCGGACGGCGTGTTCGACGACGGAATCGCCCAATTCACCTTCCCGGACCACTCGGACGTAGAGGGCACGGTGGCGCTCGAGGAATTCGATGTGGCGTCGCACGAAACCTTCCATGCGTGCGCGCACGGATGTCTCGTCGGCGGCGGGCTCCTGAAACTCGGCCAGCTTCGACAGCACGTCGGCGAGGGCGGCCGCGACCAGGCCTTGTTTGTCGGTGAAGTAGTAGAACAGCAGTCCGTGTGCGACGCCCGCTCGACGGGAGATCGCGGCCGCGCTGATGTCGGCGCTGTTGCCCTCGGCCAGCAGCTCGATGGCGGCGTCGATCAAGGCCTGCCGACGGTCCAGTCGGGGGCGGGCACGGCGAGACCGCTCGGCACCGGTGGGCGAGTTGTTCGACACCGATCCGACATTAGCCCACCCGGCGCGATCTCTCCTGACGCTCGATCAATTTCTTGACTGCCAGTCAAAGTGGTCGTAGCGTAGGTCACACAGGTGACCCGAGGAAAGGCTCGTTCGATGAGTGCGACGCAGGATGCAGGGAGTCGGAAAGCGCCGAGGGTTGCGCCCGATCTCATCGCCCACTGGGTGGTCAAGTCGGCTCGCACCGAGGAGATGGTGCGCTGGTACGGAGCGGTGTTCGGTGCCGAGATCGTCTACCAGGACGAGGGAATCACGTTCTTGACCTGGGACGACGAGTCGCATCGACTGGCGATCATCGCCGTTCCGAAGCCGGTCAGGTTCCTTTTCCCGTTCTCCAAGTTCAAGCGCAAGGCATACGGGATCGATCACATCGCGTTGACGTTCGTTTCGCTCGAGCGGTTGTTGGAGAATTACGTGCGGCTCAAGCGGTTGGGCATCCTCCCCGTCTGGTCGATCAATCACGGACCGACGATCTCGCTCTACTACGAGGATCCCGACGGGGTGCGCCTCGAGTTCCAGGTCGAGAACTTCGACGCCGAGAACACCGCGGCGTTCTTCTTCACCGAGGAGTTCGCCCAGAACCCGATCGGCGTCAACATCGACCCCGATTACCTGCTCAGCCAGCTGCGCAACGGTGTGCCGCACGAGGAGCTTCGTCGACGCGAGGCCGGAACTCGGCCGGGCCATCCGGTGGTCGCGAACAAGAAGACCATCACGCCGAAAACATTGTGAACGCGCCGATTTCGATCGAACCAGGGGGATAGAGACTCACATGTCAGTCAACGTAGTCCGGACCATCGACGGTTGGTGGCGCCTCGACGGCGACCGTGCGATCCGTATCGAGACGACGGCCGAGACCACCCGCGAACTTCTTGCCGACCGCGACGCCATCACCGGTGCGTCGGGTGCAGGGTCGAGTGTCGACGAGCTGGAGCTCGTATCTCCGGTCAGCACACCGTGCCGGGTGGTGGCGCAGCTGCTCAATTATCGGTCGCACGCGATCGATGCGGGTTCCGATCCGAACACGTTGCAGCCGACGTTCTTTCGTAAGTCCTCGGCGTCGGTCAGTGGTCCGTTCGATCCCATCCGCCAGCCACCCGAGGTGGCGCTGTTGGACTACGAGATCGAACTGGGGATCGTCGTCGGTGCCGAGATTCCCATCGGTACGACGGTCACCGACGAGAACCTCTCGGATTACGTAGCCGGGGTGATCGTGGCGAACGATGTGTCCGCGCGGGAGATCCAGTTGACGAAAGTTCAGGTGTACGAGAGCAAGTCGTATCCCACGTTCACCCCGTTGGGTCCTCGCTTGGTGCTGTTGGACAACGACGAGCTCCGCCGCATCCCCGAGCTGCACATGACGCTGGCGGTCAACGGCGAGACGCGCCAGGACCAGACGATCGGCAACGACCTGATCACTCCGCCGGCCGAGGCGCTCACCAGGCTGGCCCGCTTCCAGAACATGACTGCCGGCGACGTACTCCTCACCGGAACACCGATCGGCACCGCCATTTCCGCGCCGCCCAAGATCGTGCAGAAGATCGGTGAGTTGATTCCGCCGGCGCTGAAGTGGAAGTTCTTCTTCGCCCGGCAGGCGAAGAATCCCGATTACCTCTCGGTCGACGATGTGATCACTGCCGGTATCAGGACCGCCGACGGAGCCATCGATCTGGGGATGCAGGAGACGGTGGTCCGATGACCGTGCCGATCGCCGTGGTCGGAGCCGGACCGGCCGGTTGTACCGCCGCGTTGCTGTTGGCACGCAGGGGGATTCGCAGTGTCGTTCTCGAGCGCCGCAATGCGCCGCTGTTTCATCCCGCCGCGCACGTGATCAACGCCCGCACTCTCGAGATCTGGAACGAATACAGCTCCGAGTTGGCGCGCTCGATCGCTGCGATGTCGCCGCCGCACGAGACCGTCAATCTCATCAGCTGGTTCGGGAATCTCGCGGACGAGGCCATCGGTTCGATCGACCTGCTCTCGGACCCCGAGCGCAAGGCAATCGTCGAGAGTCAGAGTCCGTTCCTGGTCTCGCACATCGGTCAGCATCTGTTGATGCCGGCACTGTGGGATGCGCTCGACGCCGAACCGCTGATCGAGTTTCGCCGCGGATGCGCTGTCGAGTCCGTCGACACCGACTCGTCCGGTGCACGTGTGCGTGGGCGTTGCGCAAGCGGAGTGGCCGAGATCGAGGCCGAGTACGTGCTGGCATGCGATGGTGCGAACAGCGCGACACGAGACGGTACCGGGGTCGGACTGACCGGACCTGTCCTGGCGAACATGGGCAGTGCCTTCTTCACCTCGAAGACACTTTTCCCCGATGATGCTCGGCCGCTGCTCAGTTGGATCTACACGCCGGACCTGTGCGGAGTGATGATCGCGCATGCCGACCATCGATACATTCTGATGACGGCGTACCTGCACCCCGACCAGGAGATCGCCAAGGACAGTCGAGCGTACTGGTCACGCACGCTGCCGAAGGTGTTGGGAGACCACGACTTCGATCTGGAGTCGACCGGGACCTGGGTGATGACATCGCAGACCGCCGATGCGTTCCGTCGTGGCCGTCTGCTCCTGCTCGGCGATGCGGCGCACCGGTTTCCGCACACCGGTGGTTTCGGGCTGAACTCGGGTGTTCAGGATGCCCACAATCTGGCTTGGAAGCTCGACGCCGTTCTGTCCGGCACCGCGTCCCCGTCTCTGTTGGACACCTACGAGACCGAGCGTCGTCCGGTGGTGGAGAAGTTCGCCGAGCAGAGTGTGGCGAACCACTTCCGGATGGACGACATCGGCAAGAGGGTGGGCATCACCAACAAGATGTTGGCGAAAGCGACTCAGGTGGTGGGTCGGCCGCCGCTGAACAAGGTTCCAGGGAAGTTGATCGCGCCACTGGCTGCCGCTGCCACCCGGAAGCAGATGGCGCGATCGCACAAAGTCGATCCCGACGCACCCGGGTCCGCTCAACTTCGTCGCGAGATCGCCGACGCCATCCCGCTTCAGGTCGAGCATTTCGTGTCGATCGGCTTGCAGTTCGGTTACCTCTACGCCAGTCCGTTGATCGCACGGGACCCGTCGGCAAAGCCCGCCGAAGACGTGGTGGATTACCTGCCCACGACCTACCCGGGGGCAAGACTCCCCCACGCGATGGTCTCGGTGGGTGGTGCGCAGGTGGCGGTGCACGAGACACTCGACCCGAACACACTGTCGCTGTTCACTTTCGATGGCGACAGGTGGGCAGGCGTGGTGTCCGAGCTCGAGAAGGTCGGACCCGGCGTCACCTTGATCTCTGCGGAACTACCGGCAGGTGCCGCTCGGGACGAGCTGATCGGTCTGTACGAGGTGGGTGAGACCGGAGCGGTGCTCGTGCGGCCCGACGGCCACAGTGCCTGGCGCTCATCGGCATCGGGTGAGGACGCCAGGCGGGAGCTGAGCGAGTTCGTGAGCCGACAATGGGGGCATTACTTCGCGGTGTCCGCCGGCGTGTAGCCCTCGCGCGACACGAACCGATGGTGCCCTACATTCGGCAGGGCACCATCGGTCGTGCTCGACAAAGCGGTCAGCGCTGCTGTGCCGGAATGTCCAGGAAGGCAGTCAGTTCGGCCAGGAACTCGGTCGGTTTCTCGATGTGCGGCCAATGTCCGGTGCCCTCGATCTCGACTGCGGTGGCGGTCGGAACGGCGTCGAGGAACCGCTGGACGTCGGCGGGCGGTGACAGGGGATCGCCCGGTCCGCGGATGATCCGCGTCGGGCAGGTGATGCGGTCCAGCCCTGCACTCGGGTCCGCGGATGCGGTGGACAGCAGCGCCGGGAAGGATCCCGGTGCGCCCAAAGCGGACATCACCTGGTCCATGAGCTCGGGATCGAGTCGGTCGGTCCGGTTCACGAACGGCCCGAGTGTGGCTTTGAGGATCTTGGGCGATCGTGCGGCCCTGTGCGCCAACCAATTCGGCATGGGCAGGCTGATGGTGATCAATTCGGCCAACAGGGTTGCGACCGCGCGTGGTTGGTCACGGATGGTGCTGATCGGACGTCGGGTGAGGCCGGTGAGCGTGAGGATCGGTCCACCGGTGACGACGAGGCGCTCTACCAGTCCTGGGTGCTCCGCGGCCAGGCGCGTCGCCACGATCGAACCCATCGAGTGTCCGACGAAAGTAGCGCGCGTGATACCGAGGGTCGAGCACGTGGCGGCGACGGAATCAGCGAGTGCGGCGAAGCTGCTGTGCCCCCGTGAGTACTGCGAGCCACCGAAGCCGGGGAGGTCGATGCCGATGGCTCGATGCGACCGCGCGACCTCGGGAAGGATCTCGACGAACCAGCGCCAACTGGCCGAAATTCCGTGTAGGAAGATCACGACGTCGTCCTGGGTCGGATTGAGGTCGACGAGGTGGATACGCGATCCGTCCACATCTATGTCACGAGTGTGTTTGTCCCACTTGATGTCTTGCCATCGTCGGAGGTCGGATTGGGTCACTTCGCAACTTTCTCTCGAGGGATCGGTGGCGGGACGAAACGAATCATTGACTATCAGTCAGTTTTTTCAGTATCGTACATTTTGACTTCAAGTCAATATGTGACTTGTTCGAACTCGGCAGTCGAAAGAGGGTGCACGATGATCCTGGTGACAGGTTCCGGCGGTGGCGTCGGACGCGCAGTGCTGCGCGAACTGCACGGACGCGGAGAAAAGGTCCGCGCCTTCGTCAAGGACGAGAAGCAGGCCGCGGGCGCGAGGGCAGATGGAGCGAACGATGTCGTGATCGGCGACATTCGATCGGCAGCGGATGTGCTGACGGCGACCACCGATGTTCGACGTCTGTTCCATATCCATCCGACGTCCCTCGTGCACGAAGTATCGATCGCCGAACACATCGTCGCCGCGTGCCGTGCGAACGGTGTCGAGCACGTCGTCTACCACTCGGTGATCCATCCCGAGATCGAGGAGATGTTTCACCATCAGGAGAAGGGTCGCGTCGAGGAGGTGTTCCGGCGATCGGGGATCGCCTCCACCAACCTGAGGGCCTCGCACTTCATGCAGAACTACCTGGACTTCTGGGAGTTCGTGCAGGGTGGTGTTCTGCCGTACCCGACGTCGCCGAATTCGGTGATGGGGGTCGTCGATGCCGAGGACGTGAGCGAGGTCGCGGCGAACATCCTGACCGTACCCGAGGGGCACGAGGGGCAGACGTACGATCTGTCGTCGCATGAGCTCGATCGACACGAGATGGCACGCATCTGGTCCGACGTTCTCGGACATCGCGTGTCTGCTGTGCGACTCCCACCGGCGTCTCTGCAGAATCCGCTGCGAGGTGCAGGCGCGCTCGCCACCGTCGTTGTCAAGTCGTTGCTGTCCACCAGGATTCAGGCACCTCGGCAGGTGATTCGTGGGCTCGCGCAGTCCTCGAATGCCCGGGGAATCCGCAACTGGCCTCAGGATTCGCGAGATTGCTACGAGGGCATGATGAACTACTACGACAAGAACGGACTGCCGGCGGGTGACATGACGGTGCTGCCGAAGCTGCTCTCGCGCCCTGCCACCACCTATCGCGAGTTCGCGGTCCGCGAAGCCGAACGCAGAGGGGTTCGGCGGGCATGAGTCTCCCCGCGGACGCTCGAGTTCCGGCGAGAAGCGTGAATTCGAGGACGGGGGTGGATCGCACCCGGTGATGCGGGATCGCCCGCTAGAGTGCGGCCATGCACAATGTACCTCGCGCGATTCGCGCCATGGGAATCAACGCGGTCCGTCTCTACAACCGCCTGGAAGTGTCGGTCGCACAACCGGTTCCCGACGAGCCGGTGTTGTTCGTGTGCAATCACGGGTTCGGCGGAGTGATCGATCTGAACGTGTTCGCGTTCGCGGCGGCGTACGACGATCTGAAGCTGTCCAGGGAAGTGATCGCGTTGACGCACCAGATCGCGTGGACACTGGGTGCAGGAAAGTTGGTCGAGCCGTTCGGTGCGCGGCCGGCTGCCCGGCAGAATGCGCTCGATGCGTTCGACGAGGGACACAATGTCGTGGTCTTCCCCGGTGGTGACCTCGATGCCCTCAAATCGTGGCGGCATCGCAACGAGATTGTCTTCGCCGGACGCATCGGTTACGCCCGTCTGGCCATGGAAGCCGGGGTGCCGATCGTCCCGGTCGTGACCGCGGGCGCGGGCGAGTCCCTCCTGGTGCTCAGCAGTGGAAAGCGCATCGCCCGAGCGCTCGGGCTGGACAAGACATCGCTTCGAACCAAGACGGTCCCGCTGTCGCTGTCCATCCCCTGGGGCTTCAATGTGGGGGTGGTGGGGTTGCTTCCGTATCTACCGCTGCCCACGAAATTGGAGACGTCGGTCCTCGCTCCCATGCGTCCCGAACCCGACGAGTCCGCAGAGGACTTCGCACACCGAGTCCACTCGGCGATGCAGGCAGAACTCGACGAATTGACGAAGGACCGCACGCCGGTGATCGGCTGAGCCGAATCATCGACTCCGATCGTCCGCCTCGGACGTGGGGTCGATGGCGGCATGTACTCCGCCCCGATAGGAGACAGGAAGTTCTCGACTGCAGAGGCTTTCGGCTTCTTCGGCGGAGATTCCGAGTGCACGGAGAACGCGCTGCGTCGTGCCGTCGACGGTGGCAGCCTCGTCACGCTCGGGTTGCGCGAGCAGCAGTCGTCCCATGGACAGCAGCGAGCCTGCCACGATGGCGAGTGCTACATCCGCGTCGTCCACGTCGAATCGTCCTTGTGCGGCGGCCGATTCGATATCGCGGCGCGAACGCGGTGCCAGGCCCCCGGCTGCGGCGAATGCCGCGGCTTCGGAGTTCAGCAGGACGCGACTGAGTTCCGGCTCGAGGCGGAAGAGGCGTCCGGACAATCGAAAGGATTGGGTGAATTTCTCCACCGCGTCGTCGAGGTCGACGGTGAGCGAGTCGAGATAGTCGCCTGCGGATTCGAGGGCCGAGTCGATGGCCGCCTGCCACAGCTCTTCTTTGCTCTCGAAGTAGTTGTAGAACGATCCATTGCTGACGTCGGCGGCCTGCGTGATCTCGAGGACCGGTGCGTTGGTGTTTCCGCTGGCGAGAAGCCCTTGAGCGGCGCGGATCAGCGCGGCTCTTGTGCGTGCCTTGCGGCGCTCGACGCGGTTGCCTTCGGTCACGATCTGCTCCTGGTCTGCGGTGTGAGTGAGGGCAGCCTATCGCGTTCCATTCATGACGAATTCGTCAAAAAGCTTGACGGTCAGCTGTGTCATGGGTGACGATATCGTCAATATCCTGTGCAGGCAGGGCGAAGTTACTCTTCCGGCGGCGAAGGACCTCATGACAACGAACGCGACGATTCCCCAGTACCGCACCGACATCTACTCCACCGGTGCGATCCTCGATCCGTACCCGCACTACGCGAGGCTCCGGGCACTCGGACCGGTGGTGTGGCTGCCGAATCAGCAGGTGTTCGCCATCTCGCGTTATGCCGACTGCAAGAAGGTCCTGCTCGACGACGAGACCTTCATCTCCGGGGACGGGGTCGGACTCAATCCGGTTGCCAACAGGCTCGGACGTGGCACGACGCTCAACAGCGACGGTGACGAGCACGCGACCAAGCGTGGGGTTCTCGCGCACCGCTTGACCCCGAAGGCCGTGCGAAAGATGAAGGCCGCGGTGGAGGAGAAGGCGGAGGGCATCGTCGATGCGGCCCTGAGCAAGAAGTTCGTCGACGGTGTCGACGACCTCGCCACCGCGCTGCCGATGTCCGTCGTGCCCGACCTCGTGGGGTGGCCCGAGGACGGTCGTGAGGAGCTGCTCCGTTGGGCTGGAGCAACATTCGACTCGCTCGGGCCCGTCAATCGTCACTCCGTCACGGCCGTGAAGGCGGCCACCGAGATGCTCGCGTTCTCCAGGAAGGTGGTGCGGCAGCGATCGGTGCTCCCCGGGAGCATGGGTGACGACGTGCTCAAAGCCGCCGACGAGAACAAGATCAGCAAGTCCGCATGCCCGGCACTGATGATCGACTACCTCGGCCCATCGCTCGACACGACGATCGGAGCGATCTCCGGGGCACTCGATCTGTTCGCTCGCTACCCCGAGCAGTGGCAGGCCGTCCGGCAGGACCCGGATCTGATTCCCAACGCCGTCAACGAGGTCGTCCGGTACGAATCACCCATCAGGGCCTTCTCTCGCCGAGCAGTGCGCGACGTCGAGATCGATGGATCGCGAATCCCGCAAGGTGCACGCGTGCTGGTGGTCTACGCGTCGGCGAACCGGGACGAACGCGAGTGGGAGAACCCCGATGTTTTCGACGTCACCCGTGACGCCGCAAGGCAACTCGGATTCGGATCAGGAGCGCATGGGTGTGCGGGTCAGGGTCTGGCGCGCCTCGAAGCGCAGACCATGCTCCGAGTGCTGGCGCGAAGAGTCGAACGGTTCGTCCCGTCGGGAACGCCGAAACGGGCCGTCAACAACGTCATTCACCGCTACGAAAAGTTGCCGCTGAAATTGGTGGCCACAGAAGGGACACAGCAATGAGAATCGACGTCGACTGGGATCGGTGCGAAGGCCACGGCATCTGCGCCGAGCAGGCCCCGGAGGTGTTCGGTCTGGACGACGAGGGCGAGCTTCACTATGCCTTCGACGGCAAGGACATTCCGGACGATCAGCAGGCTGCAGCACGATCGGCCGTCGGCGTCTGTCCGGTGGCCGCGCTCCGAGAGAGCAAGTGAGCACCACAGAACGTCGGATCGTCATCGTCGGAGACTCCATCGCGGGCTGCACCGCAGCCCGTGAGGTGCGCGCGCGAGGACATGACGGCGCACTCACCGTGATCGGTGCCGACGCCGACGGCTACTACGCCAGGCCGCCGCTGTCGAAGCACGTGCTCAAAGGCGATGGGGCCGAGGCGGAAACGTGGGATCTGTCCGATCTCGACATCACTGCCGTCGTCGATCGCGCCGTATCGGTCGACACCGATCGACGCACCGTGACCACGGCCGACGGCACCGATGTCGCCTACGACGCGCTCATCGTGGCGACCGGGGCGTCGGCCCGTCGTATCGCCGGGCCGGATCAGATGGGCGAGAACGTCTTACGGACGTTCGCCGACGTTCGGGCGCTGCGTCCGAAGCTGGACGAGGCTCGAACCGCGATCGTCGTCGGCGCTGGCTTCCTCGGTCTGGAAGTTGCCACCGCGTGCGCCGCTCGCGGTGTCGAGGTCACCGTCGTCGATGTCGATCCACCGCTGCAGCGGCTTCTCGGGCCGTTTCTGTCCGAGGCGATCGCCCGGCGCGCGAAGGAATGGTCGATCGAGTTCGTCCTGGCCGACGGGCCGGTGGGCCTGAGCGGGGATCCGGCGACCGGCATCGAACTCGGTGACGGCACGCGCACAGCCGATCTCGTGGTCACCTGCGCGGGCGATCTTCCCGAGACGGACTGGTTGGAGGGCACCGGGATCGCAGATGCTCGGGGCGTCGCCATCGACGAGCAGTGTGCCACCACCGCTCCCGACGTGTTCGCCGCCGGGGACGTCACCTACTTCCGCGACGCGTCGGCCCGAGCTCCGTTCTGGTCCAACGCCGTTGCGCAGGGCAAAGTGGCTGCGGCATCCGCGCTGGGCGTGGAACCGACCTGCGCCCCCACCGACGACTACTTCTGGACCGAGATCCTCGGGTTGCCGATCAAGGTTGTCGGCCCCCTGCCGCTGCAGGGTGACCCGACCGTACTCGAGGGGGCCGTGGACGAGGGGTCGGCCCTCTTGCAGTGGAATCACGACGACGGTCGGGTCACCATCGTGGCCTTCGGTATCAAGAAACCCGTCGGCCTGCTCCGGCGGCTGGCCCGCGACAGCGCTGTCTCGACGAATTGAGGAATGCATTCATGGCCATCGGCTCCACGCTTATTCGACGCCTGCCCGAAATCGTCGGGCTCGGCCGCGCCGCCATCGGCGTCGCCCACATGATCGCTCCCACCCGCGCCAACGAACTGCTCGCCGGTCCCGACGCCGCAGTGGCGACCACGCGAGCGGCCGCCCGCACCTTCGGGATTCGAGAAATCTACATCGGCGGTGGGCTGTACGCGGCTACCAAGTACGCCCCGAAGCTGGTGCGTCCCTTGCTGCGAGCCGGTGTGGCTGTCGATGTCTGGGACACCGGTGCATTCGCGCTGACCGCGTACCTCCCGCAGAAGACACGCGTGGCAGGCTGCGCCATCGCTGGAGGTTTCGTTGTTGCCGGTGTGCTTGCCGACGTGCAGCTCTGACGTTGGGAGAGGGTGGCCGGTCAGAACACCAGCGAGCGCTCGGGCAGCCCGGCCACTCCTTCTCGGGCGAACGCGGCCCATGTCCGACGGACCCTGGCGGCCAACGCCGTCGGCGGTGTGTGGCCGGCCAGCATCGGCGCGTCCGACCACGAGTCCCCGAACAGCAACGGCAATTCCATGCAGTGACATGCCCCCAGTGGCGCGCCTTTCGGTGCCCAGTCCACCCGGTAGCTGGCGACCCGACCGCCGGCACGGTGCCACATCTTCACCATCCCGTCGACGCCGAACAGCATGCTGGTGACGAGACGGACCACCGGCGCGGTGAGTGTCGAGCTCACGACACCGAACCTGTTGAGCCACAGCATGTTCGTCACGATGTCCACGAACGGGGCGGCGTCGTCCCTGGTGTGACCGATCAGAAGTTCGACTCGGGTGGCGCTTCGGCGTAGGGCGTCGTCGGGGTCGCCGGACAGCGGTTCGAGGTGAGCGACCGGCCCGAACGGCATTCCGCCTGCGGCACCGAACCTGCGCACCGCTCGCGTCACGGCATTCTCTGCGTCGAGCACATCCGACGCGGGAGCGGTGGCCGGGTCGGTACGAAAGTGACGTGCGAACGCCGTTCGTGCCGTGTCGTACAGAGCCGAACGTCCCGACCGCAATCCGAGAGGCGCACTCTGCACTATTGCTCTCGAGAACAGCCCTGCGGCCGACTCGCACGCCATGAGCGTGAGGACGGCATCGCCGCCCGCGGACTGGCCGAACAGAGTCACGTTGTGTGGGTCACCGCCGAATCGCGCGATGTTGGTCGACACCCAGTGCAGTGCTGCGATCTGATCTCGAACACCGATGTTGCTCTCTCCCGAATCTTTCGGGGTCAGATAGCCGAACCCGCCGAGCCGGAAGGTGACGCTGACGACCACGACACCCTCCCGAGCGAGGTGGTCGGCGTCGTACTTCTCGGCCTCCCCGCCGCCGGAGACGTAGCCACCGCCGTGCAGCCACACCATGACCGGAAGTCCCTCCGCCGCAGCGGGAGCGGTCACCGACAACACCAGGCAGTTCTCGCTCTGTTCGAGCCCGTCGATCATGGGACCGGTGACATTGTCTATCCGGGACGGCAGTTGAATGCAGACCGGTCCGCGGCGGGTGGCATCGCGCGTCGTATCCGGGGTGTCGATCGGTTCGGGCCGACGAAATCGCGTGGCGGTGGCATAGGGAATTCCCCGGGCGTGGATCAGCCCGTCGAATTCGACTGCTTCGAGGTCTCCGCTGGTGGTGCCGGTGACCGTGCGCAGTGTTGCCCCGGCCGTCGTCTCGTCGTTCACGTGTGAACCCCCATTCGATGAACAGGACCGAGCTTATCGTCTTCGGCTCGTCATCGGATGCGGCCGCAACGCCGGGTTGCCGTCATACTCGGACGGTGCGGTCCAAGCAGAAGATTCTCGATGCCACCCTCGGGTTGATCGCCGAGACCGGCTTCGAGGGTGTCACGATCGCTGCGGCGGCGCGCGCTGCGGGCGTCACGCGCCAGACTGTCTATTCGATCTTCACCACCCGCGAGGACATGGTCTCCGAGGCGATGGTGGGACTGATCGTGGACGTGCTGGGCGGTATCAGGGAGAAGGCCGATCAGGCGGAAACTCCGACGGAGTTCATCGTCGAGACCGTGGTTGCTGCGCGCAATCTCATTCGGCGCGAACCGGTTCTGAACTCGTTGTTGCGCTCGGGCAACGCGAACCCACTGTTCGACCCGGACATGATGGATCGCGCACAACCGGTGGTACGCCAGTTTCTCGACGGATACATCGAGCGCAATCCGGGCTTCGATTCCGCGCAGTTCCACGGCATCGACGGCGTCATCGTGCGGGTGGGGCTGTCGGTGATTCTGTTCGACGACCCCACCATTCACCACGACGACGGGTTGCGGCGCTACCTCGAACGATGGTTGATCCCGGTTCTGCCCTTTTCTTAGCGTCTAAAACTTGACACCCAAGTCCTCTTCTGTCTAGTTTTGCACGACGCGTACACGTAACTCGGGTTTCGATGTACGTTGCCGCAATCCTTTGGGGGGAACGTGTCGACACTGAATCGCCGGTCATTTCTGGGCGCGACCGCGATGGCCGGGATTGCTGCCGTGGCGTCGGGTACCGGTGCCGCGCAGGCCGCCCCGCGTTCGAGGGTTCAGGTCCCGCTCACCCGTGAGGACCATCGAGTCGTCGTGATCGGATCGGGGTTCGGGGGCGGTGTCGCGGCGCTGCGCTTGGCGGAGGCAGGCATCCCGGTTCTGGTGCTCGAACGCGGAAGGCGTTGGCCCACAGGGCCGAATGCCGATACCTTCCCCAACGCGACCGCGCCGGACAAGCGGATGCTCTGGTACGGCTCCAGCCCGAACCTGTTCGGGAGACCGGTTCCGTTCGATCCGTACGTCGGCCTGCTCGAGGCAGTCTCCGGCGACAACATGACCGCTCTGTGTGCAGCCGGAGTGGGCGGCGGGTCGCTGATCTACCAGGGAATGACGCTGCAGCCCTCGCAGGCCGTCTTCGAGTCGCTCTTTCCGATCGACCTCGACTGGGCCACGTTGAACGCGGTCCACTACCCCCGCGTCGCGCGGATGCTGCAGCTCGCGCAGGCCCCTGACGAGTTGATCGCAACGCCAAATTATCGAGCGGCACGGGTGTTCGCGGACAGTGCGCGGCGGGCGGGTCTGCCCGTGTCGAAGATTCCGATGCCGATCGACTGGAACTACGCCCTCGACGAAACCCGCGGGGTGATGAAGCCGTCGTACACCAACGGTGCGGGCGCATTCGGAGTGAACAACGGCGGCAAGCATTCCGTCGACGTCACCTACATCGCCGCTGCCGAGGCAACCGGGCTGGCCACCGTGGCAACGCAGCACAACGTCACGCACGTCGAGCGTGCCACCGACGGTCGCTGGACCGTCCATGTCGACCGAATCGATTCCGACGGAACGGTGTTGGAGAACAAGGTCCTCACCACCGGTGCGCTGATCATGGCCGCAGGCAGTCTGAACACCACCAAGCTGCTGGTCCGCGCCGGTGCCACCGGTGCCATCCCGGATCTACCGGACCAGCTCGGGCAGGGCTGGGGTACCAATGCCGATCGCATCTACGTGTGGTCGAGTATCGAGCAGCAGTTCGGTACGCCGCAGGGCGGTCCGGTGGTGTTCGGCAGCTTGAACTGGGACGATCCGCGCACCGCGCACACGGTCATTCAGGCATCCATTCCGCCGTTGGGCGTCGATGCCCACAGCACGATGATCGTCGGCTACGGAGTCAGTGACGGTCACGGCCACTTCGCCTACGATTCCACGCGCGACCGAGCCCAGCTGTACTGGCCGGCCGACGGCGACTCCGTCATTCAGGACGGTTCCATCGATCCGACGGTGCGTCGCATCGCAGGTTCGGGCAGCATCCTCACCGATACCAATGCGGTGTTCCCCTCCACCTGGCATCCGTTGGGCGGGGCGAACATGGGCCCGGTGTGCGACCTCGACGGCCGTGTTCACGGTCAACGCGGACTGTACGTTCTCGACGGTGCGTTGATGCCGGGCAACACTGCGGCCTGCAACCCGTCCATGACGATCGCGGCGCTGGCCGAACGAGCGCTGGACAACATCGTCGCCCGCGACCTCGGCACGATTGTCTGACCCCTCAGCAGAAAGAGCCCAATGCATCTGTATCGCAGCATGATCGGTGTTGTCGTCACCGCCGTCCTCGCGTCCTCGGTGACCGCACTCGGTGCCTCGGCCGCGCACGCCGATCCCGTCGACGACTTCTACGTCACGCCTGCCCAGCCGGCCGACAGCCCTGGATCCGTCGATCGAACCCAGCCGATGTCGTTGTTCGCTGCACTGCCGGGCATCGACGGCTCGTATCCGGCCCAGGCGCAGCGGGTGTTGTACACCTCGCGTACGCAGGACGATACGCCGGTGGCAGTGTCGGGCACGTTCGTCGAGACCGAGGTGCCCTGGCGTGGAGCAGGCCCGCGACCGACGATCGTCGTCGCCCCGGGAACCGTCGGGCAGGGCGATCAATGTGCCCCGTCGAGAGCGTTTCCCACCTCCATCAACGCTGTGACACAACCACTGTCGATCTCGTTCAATCAGGAACTGCTGTCGTCGACGCTGTGGGGGTCGATGGGGGCGAACGTGTTCGTCACCGACTACATCGGATTGGGAACGCCCGGCCTGCACACGTACGTGAACAGGGTGGAGGAGGCGCATGCAGTTCTCGACGGTGCCCGGGCTGCAGTCGAATTGGGCGGCGACGCGAATGCACCGATCGGCATCTGGGGTTACTCGCAGGGCGGTGGGGCTGCCGCGGCCGCCGCGGAACTCGCCGGCGAGTACGCGCCGGAGCTGAATCTGAAGGGGACGTGGGCCGGGGCTCCGACGGCCGATCTGCTCGAGGTGTTGAAGACGGTCGACGGAACACTGATCGGCGGTGTGATCGGTTATGCCCTCAACGGATTCGTCGAACGTGACCCGAGTCTGCGCCCGCTCGTGGACGAGCGACTCACCGATCAGGGCAAGGCGGTGCTGAACGAGCTGTCGACGGAATGCATCGGCGACACGATTCTCGAGCACCCGTTCCTGCGCACGGAGACGCTGACGAAGGACGGAAAGTCCATGTTGGAGAACCTGCGTGGGATCCCGCAGGCCGGAGCGATCTTCGACGAGCAACGAATCGGCCGCAGTACGCCGAACGCACCGGTGATGATCACCAGCGGACTCAACGACGACACGGTGCCGTACGGCCAGGCCCGGCAGTTGGCCCAGGATTGGTGCGGGCGAGGTGCCGCGGTCGAGTTCCGGACGAATCCGTTGCCGCCGATCCTGCAGGGTACGGTGTTGCCCAACCATTTCGGGCCGCAGCTGATCGACGGGTACGGCGGAGAAGCTGCGTCGTTTCTGATGGACCGGTTCGCCGACCTTCCCGTATCCGCATGCACTCTGGACTGATCGCAGTTGTGGCTCAGCGGCGTTCGGTGATTCCCGTGTGGACCCGTGTCGTCGACTAGAGGTGCCTCGACGCCGCTGCATTCGACACTGTTGCGTGCGAGGCGTCGAGTGGAGGCCGTGATTGCGTGCGGTGGTCCGCAGATCGTCTTTCAGCCGATCGTTCGAGCCGATGACGGTGCGATCGAGGGATACGAGGCTCTTTCTCGTTTTCCGCCCGGCGGCGGTGATACCGAAGCATGGTTCACCGATGCCGCGCACTGCGGTCTGGGACCCGAGCTCGACCGATCGGCGGCTGTCCGGGCCTTGGACGAGTCCGCTCGTCTACCCTGCGAGTCCTTCGTTGCCGTGAATCTCAGCGCTGCAACGCTACTGGTCGATACGCCGCTGATCGAACTACTGCTCGACGCCGCTCGTCGACGACCTCTGGTCGTCGAGATAACGGAGCATGCCGCGTTCGACGACGAGGATGCGGTGGTGGCTGTACTGGGCGATCTCAGACGCGGCGGGGTGGCCGTGGCGGTCGACGATGTGGGATCGGCGTACGCGGGTATGCGTCACCTCGTTCTGCTGGAACCGGAGATCGTCAAGCTCGATGCCTTCGTCGTCCACGAGATGAGGGCGAACCGGGCGAAGCTGGCATTGGCCGAACTCGTGCTTGAGTTCGCGCGCAAGACCGACGCCCGATGCGTGTTCGAGGGTGTCGAGACTTACGACGATCTCGAAGCCGCGATCTCGGTCGGGGCCGACCTGCTGCAGGCTACCGAATCGGTCGCCCTGCAGCGGTGGATCTGCTTGTCTGAAGCGGTGTTCAGTGGCTGCGGGCGGAGAAGCTCTCTCGTTTCGACGCCTCATGTGCCACTACTTCCTCGGCAGCGACGATGACGACCTCCACTTCGGAGCTCTTCACGACAACCACGCCGTCGGCGTCGGCGACGATGACATCACCGGGAGATACGACGACGCCTCCGAGCGCCACCGGCTCGTTGAGCCGGCCCGGCCCGTTCTTGTACGGTCCTGCCGGGTTGACATTGCGGGCGAAGAGTCGAAGTCAATTACTGATCACAGCCTCTGTAGGTGCGCTGATGTGGGCGACGAAGTAGATCCCACGGCGTAGTGTGAGTCCATGAGCCCAACGAACACCACTGCCGGGACGGCGCGCCGCGACACTCGCCGCAAACTTTCTGCGCAGCTGAACCCGCGTGAAGAAGAGGCGCTTGCGTACATCCAGAAGTGGTCGGAGCGCGCAGGCCGGCTGTCGGCACTAGACCCCGACGCCAGGCCCGCTATTAACTCGGATCTTTCCGAAGATATGCGGGCTGAGCTTGTCGAACGGATTGCCGACTACGAGTTGCGAGCTGAACTCAAACGCATATTTCGCACGTTGGACTTGCCCGATGACAAAGCTAACATCACTCGCTTCGCGCTTCGATTCCTTGCCAGGTCACTTAAGGGCGCCGTGACGAGGGCAGGGCTGCGGGCAAGCGAAGCAGACCCATCTCAGCGCGCGGAGGACGCGAGTTGGTCTGCTGTCACGTCGGATGCTGTCGAGCGGTCGTTTCGAGAGATCGAAGCAGATGAAGTCGACCGCCGCTCGAAGTTGCGAACTGGCTTTACTCCTGCGTTGCTGTCGATCGGTGACTCGACCGACGAAAAGGTGCTCGTCTACGTTGCGAAGGGCGACGAACGCAAGCTGGCGACGCAACATGCCGGGGTGTACCCAAGAATCAATCTGATTTCTGACTTAAACGGAGACCGTGATGATCCTTCGGTCGGCCTCATCAGAGGCTTGCAACTCACTGCGGAGGTCAGGGCTGCTGTGGAGGACGCGATCAAGCCAATTCGCGAACGCCTTGACAGCGTGATGGAGCCGTTGCCAGGTCCCGTAAGTAGAGCAGCGGACAGTGCGAAGTGAGAGGAGACGTCTATCCGTTCGAGAATTTCGATGCTCGCGGTGCCGAACAGGCGGGGCCCCGTTACGCCGTCGAAGTGGGTAGCAGCAGCGTCTCCTCGGCCAAACGTACAATCGTGTGCCCAACTTCCAGCCGAGAGCCCGAGTTGTACCTCACTGACGTCCACGTGCGGATCAAGTACACCGACGATAGGACGGGGGCTCGGGTGACGTCGTATGTACTAATCGAACAGGTTGTCGCAGCTGATAATTCGAAGATTCTTGGGCCACGTGTCGGTGTCGTAGATGAGATGGACGAAATCGACACCGCATTGCGTTTTGTGTTCGATTTAGAAGGCGATGACGACGACTAACCGATGCCGACTTGCTGCAGGGCTACCGAATCGGTCGCCCTGCAGCGGTGGATCTGTTTGTCTGAGGCGGTGTTCAGTGGCTGCGGGCCGAGAAGCTCTCCCGCTTCGAGGCCTCACGTGCCACCACGTCCTCGGCCGCGACGATGACGTCGTCCACATCGGCGCTCTTGACCACGACCACCCCGTCTGCGTCGGCGACGATGACGTCACCGGGGCAGACGACGACACCTCCCAGTGCGACAGGCTCGTTCAGGCGACCCGGGCCATTCTTGTAGGGCCCGGCCGGTGTGACGCTTCGGGCGAAGACGGGTAGTCCCAGTTCGGCCAACGCGTCGGCGTCGCGAACGGCACCGTCGATGACGAAGCCGGCGATGCCCAGTGATTTCGCACGGATACCGATCAGATCTCCGATGAGGGCGCGGGTGTCGTCACCCGAACCGTTGACGACGATGACGTCGCCGGGTCGAGCGTCGTCGAGAGCCTTGTGGATATAGAGGTTGTCGCCCGATCGGGTCCATACGGTGTAGGCGCGGCCGGTGACCGCTGCGCCTGCCCAGATGGGTCGGAGCCCGGCGATGATGCCGAAGCGTTCCTGGGCGTCGCCGACGTTGGCGGCGGGCACACGAGAGAAGCGTTCGATCATATCGTCGGATACGGCAGTGGCGGAATAGGTTTCGGTACTCATGAGATCAATGCCTTTCTGGAGACTTATTGCTGGTCGGCAAGCAGTTCGGCGATGATCGGCTCGATCTCGGTTTCACGCTGTTCCCACAGGGTCGCGACGTCGGCCCCGGAGACCCAATCGGGTTGTGTCGCTGCGCCGGTGAGCTTCTCGGCAACGGTCGGGTCGGCCAGCGCGGTCTCGAGGGCATTCTGCAGCGTGGTCATCGTCGCGTCCGGGGTACCTGCGGGGGCGCTGATCGCGAAGTTGTTGGTCATGAACGGGGCGTCGTATCCCTCGCTCGCCAGCGTCGGTACGTCGGGGATGAGCTTGTTTCGCTCCTCGGTGAGTACAGAGAGGATGTTCACCTCACCCGATGCGAACTGGCCGTAGAAGCTGGATACTCCGCCGAGCGCGAAGTCGGTTTCGCCGGAGACCAGTGCCGAAATCTTGTCCGCACCGCTGTTGTAGTGAACGATGTTGAAGTCCAGGCCCAGAGTGTCTTCGAGGGTGCGCAGGTTGACGTGGTCGTCGCCCGCGCGGGAGTCGGTGCCCACCGTGATGGTGCCCGGATTGGCCTTCACCGCATCGAACAGTTCGCCGATGTCCGCGTACGGGCTGGACTTGTTGACCCCGATCACGATGTCGTTGGATGCGAACGAGCCGATGGGCGAGAAGCTTTCGCGATCGAACCCGGCCTTCTTGCTCGGGTCCAGGTATCGCCCGAGGATCGACGGGATGTTGGTGAAGCCGATGGTCTCGCCGTCCGGTTTCGCGTTGGCCAGGTAGTTCAGGCCGACGACCTGGCTGCCGCCCTCCTTGTTGACGACTTTCACCGGCACGCCCAGTTCGGCTTCCATCGCCGGTGCCATGATGCGGGCGAGGATGTCATTGCCTGCGCCTGCGGCGGACGGGACGACCCATTCGACCGTGGCACCGTCGCGTGGGAACGGTGTCCCCGAATCGGTTGTACTCGAGCTGCATCCGGCAATCAGCGCGGCGGTGGAGATGGCCGCGACGAGGATGGGCAGTGTTCTCATGAGATGGACTCCTTGATGCGGTGGTTCGCGGTGGCGCGGCGGGAGAGGATGCGAGCCAGGACGGGGCGCAGCATTCCGAACAGAACGGCTGCGATGAAGACGAGCAGAAGAACCTTGTTGATGGGGCCTTCGACGAAAACGCCGTAGTCACCGCGGGACAGTGACAGTGAACGTTGGAAGTTCTCTTCCAGCAGTGGTCCGAGGATCAACGCCAGGACGAGAGGAGTGAGCGGAATCTTGGTGAGGTGGAACAGGTATCCGATGACGCCTGCGCCGAGCATGATGAAGATGTCGAAGACGCTGCCGTTGATGCTGTAGACGCCCAGGAACATGAAGGCCAGGATCATCGCCATCAGGTAATGGAACGGGATCTTCAGTACCGCGATCCACAGGCGCACCAGTGGCACGTTGAGGATCAGCAGAATGATGTTGCCGACGAGGAAGCTGGCGATGATGGTCCAGGCGACTTCGGGGTTGTCGCGGAACAGCAGTGGGCCGGGGATCAGACCGTTGATGGTGAAGGCGCTGGCCATGATGGCGACTGTGGCGGAGGTGGGGATACCGAGTGTGAACAGAGGAATCATCGACGACAGCGCGAGTGCGTTGTTGGCCGATTCCGGTCCGGCGACGCCCTCGACGGCACCCTTACCGAACTGCCCGGGACGCTTGGTGAGCTTCTTCTCCATCGCGTAGGACGCCAATGAAGTTGCAGCACCCGGGGATCCGGGGAGCAAGCCCATGAAGAATCCGATGACCGATCCGCGCATCGTCGGGCCTGCAGACCTGGTGATGTCCGTCTTGGTGGGCAGTAGCTTGCCGACGGCCAGCGGTCGACGGCCGGCACTGCCCGCCGAGCGGGCTTGAATGAGAATCTCGGTGAGGCCGAAGCAGCCCATCACGACGGCCACGAGTGCGACGCCGTCGAACAGCTCCGGCATGCCGAACGTGAATCGCTGCACGCCTTGGCCGGAGTCGATGCCCACCGACGCGATGGCGAGTCCGAGGCCGACGCTGATCAGGGCTTTCGCGGGGTTGTTGCCCGAGAAGCTGGTGATCAGGGCCATGCCGAGCAGTGCGACCAGAAACAGTTCGGGAGCACCGAATTCGAGTGCGAATCGGCTGAACGGGGCGACGACGACGAATCCGACGACGCCGACCAGTCCGCCGACGAACGACGCGAGTGCGGCGACGACGAGAGCGGGTCCGCCGCGTCCGCTCTTGGCCATCTCGTAGCCGTCGAGCGTGGTGGCGATGGACGACGCCTCACCCGGAATGCGCAGCAGCACAGCGGTGACGGTGCCGCCGAACGCAGCGCCGTAGAGGATGGCGGCGAGCATGATCAGCGCTGTGGTGGCGTCCAGTCCGAAGGTGATCGGGATCAGCAGTGATACCGCCGCGGCGGGACCGAACCCGGGGAGGACACCGACGAGCATGCCGAGCACGCAGCCGAGGAGTGCGAACAGCAGATGCGTCGGAGTCAGGACGTTGACGAAGCCTGCCATCAGATCGGGAAATCCCATGACTCACAACCCCCAATCAGCGAGGAACGGAATGGAGGAAGCCGGCAGGGCCGTGCCGAGCCAGACGTCGAACACCAGCCGGGTGGCCAAGGTGGTGGCCACTGCGACGCCGACGGCGACCACCGGGGTGCGCTTGCCGACGAACGTCAACACGACGGCGAGCATCAGCGCCATGGACAGCGTGTAGCCGAGTGTGGGGAGCACCAGTGCGGCTCCGGCGATCGCGGCAACGACCACTCCGATTCTGATCCAACCGGCGCGATCGGGCAGTTCGGCCTCGTCGGCGTCCTCCTCGGTGTCGCTGGAGAGGAACGCGACGGCCGCGGAGGTAGCGGGCTCGAGTTCGGGATCCGGTTCGGGCGCGCTCGTCCGCGGTGCTCGAACGAGCTGAATTGCCCACATCGCACCGCCGAGGATCATGCCGAGGCCGCCCGCCAAAGGCAGGAAGCCCGCCCCGACGCCGGGGTCGGCGGCGACGCCGTACCCGGTTGCCATGGTGACCGTCGCCAGGCCCACGACGAGGGTTGCGCCGAGCACGATCCATTCGATCGTGTGTTGTGTGCCGAGCAGTACCTTCACGGCCTGCCGCCTTTCTGACATATGTTCGGATGCGGCCTGAGAAGGTCGGCCGGATTGCTGTGCTGTGGATCACTTGCAATCTTGCACAGGTTTACAGGATTGTGGTTGAGTGTGTCAACAGACACAGTGGAAAGTGGAGGGTATGAGCTTCCGAACAGTGGTGGCGAGCAGCGGAAAGTCGCTGAGCGCGTCCGAAAAACGGGTCATTGCGGTGCTTCTCGGCGAGCCCGAGCCGTCGAGTCTGCGCGCGGCTCCCGTTGCGGCCCGCGCGCAAACTCACGAGTCGACCGTCGTGCGGTTGGCGCAAAAGCTCGGATACAGCGGCTTCCCGGACTTGCGCGCAGATCTCGAACGCGACAACCCCGAACCCGTGACCGCATCGGCTCTGATGCGCAGCGATACCGGTCACGAACTGGCTGTCTTCGCGCGCGACGAGGCCCGTGCACTGGAGCGGTTGTCGAGCTTCATCCCGCAGGAGCAGCTGGTGGACGTGGCGACCTCCATTCATCGGGCGCGGGTGGTCTACCTGTTCTCCAAGGCCGACGAACGCCCGGCCCTGGATATGTTGGCCCGTCGTCTCCGCCGACTCGGTCTTGTCGTCGTCGAGCTCGGTCTCGGGGGAAAGGACCTCGCCGAGCGCTTCGTCAGCTTCACCGAGGACTCCGTCCTTATTGCATTTGCGCTGCGCGAGGCACCGTCTCAGCTGCCTGCTCTGGTCCGTGAAGCGGAACGACGCGGCGGCACGTCGATTCTGATCAGCGATGCGCCGGGATATCACTTCCGGCCCGCACCGACGCATCTCCTCGTCGCGCAACGCGGAGACGATTCCGAGTACAACACTCTCATCATTCCCATCGCCATTGCGTACGCACTGCAGTTGGCAATCTTCCACCTCGATCCCGATCGGTACGGGGCGGTGCGCGACGACATCAACGACGTGTCGAGGTTGGTCGGAGGAACCGACGAAATTCCCTTGCGCTGATGGCTTCTCGTGATTCCATTGCTCTGACCGTTCAGGCGACGACTGCGCAGGCCGGGTGGGTCGGGGTGCGGTTGATGATCGGTTATCGGGCGATCGCCGAGGGTGCCGACACTCGAACGCTAGCGGTGATCGCGGCACTGTTCGCCGCGCCCGCGGTATTGGCGGCCCTGCCGATCGGGCGCATCGCCGACAGGTTCGGCGGACCGGTGGTGATCGTATCGGGAATCGTTCTGTGCTCGATCGCAACCGGTGTACTCGTTGCGTTCTCGGCAATGTGGGCGTTGCTCGCGTGCACGGCCGCGTTCGGTCTGGGCAATCTTCTGATCATGATCGGGCAGCAGGCGTTCGTTGCACACGTCCACGTCGACGGCAAGAACGAAAGTGCCTTCGGCGCATTGACTGCCGCCGCGTCGATGGGGCAGTTGGTCGGGCCGCTCGCGGTGACGGCCGTCGCGTCGAGATTCGGCGGCGCGAGCGTCGAGAGTCCGAACACGACGGCAGGCATCCTCACTGCCGGTGCGTTCACCGCGGTAGCGCTCCCCACCGCACTGTTCTTGATGCTCGGCCGCAACCACATTCGCGCGCAGAAACCCGCCGAGGGCGAAGCGTCGGGGCTGAAATTGCTGAAGCTGCCGGGCATGTGGCAGTCGTTGACGGTCAGCGGTGCCGTGCTGGTGACGGTCGATCTGCTCTATGCCTTCGTACCGGCGTGGGCCGTCGAGCGTGGGGTGTCGGTGACGACGGTGGGGTGGCTGCTGGCGTTGCGTGCCGGGGTGTCGGTGGTCAGCCGAGTGGGGCTCGGCAGACTCGATGCGAAGTTCGGTCGCACTGTGCTGCTCAATGTTTCGCTGGCGGCGGGCGCGATCGCTCTCGCAGTGCTGCCGTTCGTGCAGGCAGTCGGAGCTATCGGAGTCATGATTGCACTCGGCATCGCGTTGGGTATTCCGCAGCCACTGACCATGTCGTGGGTGGTGTCGATCGTGCCGAAATCCACGCAGGGGGAGGCGTTGGGATTGCGGATGTCGGCGAACAGGTCGGCCCAGATTCTCATCCCACTCACGGTCGGTGCCATCGCCGGGCCGTTCGGGGTGACGGGCATTCTGGTCGGTAATGCATTGGTGCTCGGGGGATCGATCGTCGCGGCCTCGCATCCGAGGAGTCGAGGCTGACTCAACCGGCGCGGGTCAGCATCTTCACGTGTGGGATTCCAGCTTCCAGGTATTGCTCTCCCACCCGAGTGAATCCGAAGCGCTCGTACCATTTTTCGAGGTGCGCTTGCGCGGAGATTTCGACTACCCCGGGGTAGGCCGTCAGTGCGGCATCGACGAGTTCGCCTGCGTAGCCGCTACCGCGCGCATGAGCTGCGGTCGCGACCCGTCCGATGTGAACCGTGTCGTCGACGAGGACGCGAAGAGTTGCCACCACCTCGCCGTGGTCGTCCTGGATCCAGAACAACTCCGTCGTCGGAAGTAGGTCCGCGCCATCGAGTTCCGCCTCGTCGACGATCTTCTGCTCGTGGACGAACACCGCGACCCGAAGCGCCATGATGCGATAGAGGGTATTCGGGGCCACGCCCGCAAGCGGTGCATGTTGAAGATTCGACTCCATCATCCGAGTTCTCACCGACCGAGCATATTGGAGACCAGGCCACACTGGACCTGCGGTCCGTGCCGGAGATGCCCAACTCGGCTGTTCGTCAGGAAATGCGGGTTCGTACCACCACGCGCGACGCGAGATACAACTCGACCAGGTCGTTGAAGACCAGCGGATTTCGACCGGTCAGTTCCTGTATTCGTTTCGACCGTGCAGACACGGTGTTGACGTGTACGTAAAGCCTTTTGGCGGTGGCGGATTGCGACATGTTGGATTCGGCCAGAGCGGTGATCGTGTCCATCAGGTGCGCCGCGTCACGGATGGGTCCGACGCGGTCGATCTCGAACTTTTCTCGTGCTTCCACATCGCTGTTGATGAGGATGTCGAGCAGTACGTCGGCGTAGTGCACCAGGGTTCTCGACGTCAGGTCGGGGTTGGAAGCGTTGCGAACCGCACTCGCCTGTGTGAAGGACCGATGGACGGTTCTCAAGGAGGACGTGCTTTCGCCCACGGATACCGCCAGACAGTCGGCGGTATGCCTCAGCAATGTTGTCAGCACGGTGTCGAGCGCTCCGAGCGAGGACGGCCCGTCGGGAAGCGGTACGAAGACGATCAGGCTGCCGTCTGCTTCCCCGAATATCGAGGGGCCGAGGCGTGCGGTGGTCAGCGCACTGCTCACCTGACGTCGAAGTCGTTGGCCGGCAAGAGGATCTGCACTGTCGGCCATCGTGAGTATCGCGCACACGTGCGCGGCGTTCGGATCGACCCCGAGCACGCTGGTCCACCGGTTCAGCTCCTGAGTGTCCACGTCCCAGCCGTTCGTCAGTGCTGTCGCCAGTTCGTCCTCGGCTCGGCGCGTCACCGCGTCGATCACGGACGAGGCCTCACGGTAGGCGTCGATCATCGAATTGGTGAGCGCGTCGAAGCAGGAGAGGGCGAGTTCGGTCGGTGTCGTCCCCGTCGCGCTGTCCTGGCTACGGAGTACATGCAGCAGCAGTACTCGCTCGGTCGAGCGAAACGCTTGAATGACCGACTCGAGCGGTACACCCTCTTGCGCCCGCGAGATACCCAGTTCGCGTGCATGGCCCAGTTCCTCGCCGGACGGCGTGACACCGCGTCCTACGCAGTCCAGCACCACCTCGATGTTGCGACGGACGAAATAGTCGAGTTCGCTCCGGCTGAGCACGTCGTTCGTATAACCGCGGTACGTGTTCCAGATGAGCCCGACTGCCTCGTCGACCAGTTCGTCGATCGATCGGTGGTAACTCCGCATTCCATCACCCTACTGTGGGAAACCCACATAGTTTCCGCTCTTCGGGTAGCGATATGACCGGTGTTGCGTGGGTTGATTGTGGGTCACGATGTATGTCACAGGTCACAACGAGAGGACAACACGTGAGCATCACGCAAGAAACCCGGCAACAGGACACCGAGTTCGACGGAGTCGACGCCATCGAAGAGGCGCTCGCAACACCGTCGCAGGAACTGATCGACGCAATGCGGACCATCGAGGGTGACATTGCAGTGCTGGGCGTGGGTGGCAAGGTCGGCCCGAGCGTGGCGGTGATGGCCAAGCGCGCCGCGGAGGCAGCGGGTACCGACAAGCGCATCTTCGGCGTCGCTCGGTTCTCGGACGTGCGTACCCGTGCGTTTCTCGAGCGCAACGGCGTCAAGTGCGTCGCCGCGGATCTGACCGACGACGACCAGCTACAGGCCCTACCCGAGGCCGCGAACGTAATCTTCATGGCAGGCAACAAGTTCGGCACGACAGGCAACGAGTCGTTCACATGGGCGATGAATGCCTATCTGCCGGGTCGGGTCGCCACCAAGTATCGCGACAGCAGAATCGTTGCGTTCTCCACCCTGGTGACGTACCCGCTGGCGGATGTCGCCACGGGCGGTTCGCGCGAAGACGATCCGGTCGACCCCATCGGTGAATACGCGGCCTCCTGCGTCGGACGCGAGCGCGTGTTCGAGTACCACTCCCTCCAGTTCGGGACACCCTTGCTGATCTTCCGGCTCGGATACTCGATCGAGACCCGGTACGGAGTGCTCCAGGAAATTGCGCAGGCAGTTCAGGATGGATCCGAGATCCCACTCGAGATGGGCCATGCCAGCGTCATCTGGCAACGCGATGTCGCGGACTACGCGATTCGATCGCTGACGCTTGCCAGCTCGCCGCCACGGAGGCTGAACATCACCGGGCCGGAGATCGTGTCCATTCGATGGCTTGCGCACCGATTCGGCGAAATCCTGGGCAAAGAACCGAGATTCGTGGGGACCGAGACGGGTACCTCCTACGTGATGGATGGAACGGCACTGCAGAAGGAGTTCGGATATCCCTCCACTACTTTGTCCTTCATGATCGACGCTGTCGCAGCGTGGGTCGGCCGCGATGGCGAGACGTTGGGCAAGCCCACCAAATTTCAACAGCGGCAGGGTCTGTTCTGATGACCGGCGCATTGATGAACGTGATTGCCGTCGACCGCGACGATGTTCCGGAATTCGACGACTGGTACTCACGTGAGCACTTCCCGGAAAGGCTCGCTGTCACCGGTTTCCGCAACGCCCGTCGATTCGTCGAGGATCCCGACAGAGGGGCTGCCCGAGTGGAGTACTTCTCCATCTACGAGACGGACTCGGTCGAGGTACTGACGAGCCCGGAGTATCTCGCCGCCTTGGATTCACCGACACCGCGCACGAAAAATGCGGTAGCGCTGTTCCGCCAGAACGAAAGAACGGTGGGAACTCGACGCTTCCGCGGAGGGCTGGGCCGAACCGGCCGAATTCTGTTGGGCCGGATCACCGGTGGGGTGGGCATGAACGGGTCGCTCGTCGAGGCGGTGGAGGACATCGCGAGGGCGACGATCGAGAGCGGTCTGGCCGAGGGAGTCGCGGTCTACGAAACGGACGCGGTCGCCGCGTCGGCGAAAGACAGCACCGCGGAGGGAAAAGCGGCCGGCAGCGCCGCCGCGGCCGCGGCCGACGAGCGACCGTCCGTGTTCGTGGTCATCGAGCAGTACGGATCGCTGGCGGTGTCCCCGACAGGTTCGGTATCGGCGGCGGTCGACAGGATCGGTGCACACGCGCGCTGGTCCACCTACCGACTCGTCAGCGACCAATCGTCCCAATCATAGTGTTGCCCAACGACAGTCTCAGAACAGGATTCGACAATGCGTATCGCCAATCATGCGGGTCGGCTCACCTTGCTGCACGGTGGGGCCGAGATCGACGTTGCTCGGCTCAGCGGTGAGAGGTTCGGCCACCGTATCGAAGACATCTTCGAGCGCTGGGAGGAGTTCACAGCGTGGGCCGCGGCGGTGAACCCCGATCACCCGGCCGCGTCTTCGGGCACTGCCGACGTGGGTCCGGTGAGCCCCCGACCACGTCAGGTGATCGGGGTAGGGCTCAACTACGTCGACCATGCCCGCGAGGCAGGATCACCGCTGCCGACGGTCCCGCTGTTGTTCACCAAGTTCCCGTCGGCGATCGCCGGACCGGACGCCGACGTCGAATTGTCGGGCGACTCCGTCGATTGGGAGGTCGAATTGGTGGTGGTCATCGGACGCGAAGCAGCCAGGGTCTCGAAGGACGACGCATGGAGTTGCATCGCGGGGTTGACTGTGGGGCAGGATATCTCGGACAGAGAGGTCCAGCTGCAGGGAAGCACTCCGCAGTACAGCTTCGGCAAGTCGTTTCGGAACTACGCGCCGATCGGGCCGGTGCTGGTGACTCCCGACGAGTTCGAGGACCTCGATCGGCTGTCGTTGAAGTGTTGGATCGGCGATGAACTCGTCCAGGACGGAACGTCCGGGGACCTGGTCTTCTCGATTCCGGAGTTGATCGAGTACATATCGGCGGAAGTCACCCTCTACCCCGGCGATCTGATCTTCACCGGGACACCCGCGGGTGTCGGCCTGGGTATGACGCCTCAGCGGTTCCTCACCGACGGCGATGTCATCACCAGCAGCATCACGGGAATCGGGTCGATGACCAACAAGGTCAGGGCTCGCGCAGGGAAGGTCGGAGCACTGTGAAGTCGACCAGCGCAGTGGGGGAGAGCCGGCTCAACGCCGAGAACGCGTACACGCCGAAGGAACGAAAGATAGTTCTCGGCTTCGCCATCACCGGTGCCCTCATCGAGAGCATGGAACTGAACCTGTTGAGCTATCCGTTGAGGGATCTCGCCGATTCGTTCGCGGTATCGACTCAGGCTGTGGTCGGCGTCATCACGGCTCAGAGCATCGCGTCGATTGCCGGCGGCTTTCTGTTCGGTTGGACCGCCGATCGTTGGGGCCGTCGGCCGACCTACGTCGCGTTCACCGCCATCTACGGCGTGCTGGCGATCGTCGGAGCCTTCCTCGACAGCTTCGAGCTCTTCACCCTGACCCGCGTATTGGCGGGTGTGGCGATGGGCGGTGCCTTCGGCGTCATCTTCGCGATGTTCACCGAGACGTGGAAGACGCGAAACCGAGGACTGATGGGGAGTGTTCTGCAGGGGATGTTCATCTGCGGAACTCTTATCACTCAGGCAATTCTGTTCGGCACCATCACCACGCTTGGATCGGAATCCGGTTGGCGTACCGGCTTCGTCATCATCGGAGCCATGAGCGTCGCAGTGGGGCTGTTCGCCTTCCGGATGCTGCCGGAATCCAAGGTGTGGCGCGCAGCCAAGGACGCACCGCCGTTGGTCGCCGTGGAACCTACCGAAGCGCAGCAGCTGACGAGCGCGGCCGACAAGCGTCGAACGATCGTCGGTGGACTGTTCCTGACCCTTGCCGCCACCGGAATTTTCGCCGCCAGCTATTGCTACATCACGTTCGGTCCCACCTACCTGCGCGAATACGCCGGGTTGTCGTTGGGCTGGGCGACGATCGTGCTTTCGATCGGAACTGTGCTCGGCATCGCTTCGTACATCACGTTCGGAGCGTTGTCGGACAGGATCGGTCGCCGCGGATCCACATTCTGGTCCTGTGCAGTAGGTGTGGTCGGATTCGGGCTGTTTCTGTCGATCGGGTCGGACACCGAGATGCCTGCCGGTACGGGCAGTGTGTGGACCGCCGCCACAGCAGCTCTGGCCGGCTGTGCCATCGGCTATGCGGGATTCGGTGTGATCGGCACCTGGATATCGGAGTTCTACCCCACGCGCTACCGAGCCCTCGGTTCGGGTGCCACGTACTACGTGGCACGCGGTATCGGGTCGGGACTGTTTCCGCTGTTCGCGATCATGCTGGCCGACGGAAACATCCATCGTGCAATGGGGTTCGGAGTCATCGGAGCGGTCGTGGGAATGCTCGGGTGCCTTCTGGTTCCCGAAACTCGAGGGAAAGTCATCACCACGGACTGATCGATCGGCCCCGAGGCAGGACGCCTCGGGGCCCATCGTGCGCAGTGAAAGAAGACTGGGTCGAAAGCAATGAACAGCGGGAATCGGAAAGTGCTGGTGCCACTGGTCGAACAGTGGGTATGGCAGGCAGACGCACACTGTCGCGGCTTCGGGTATCTGTTCTACGGCGACGGAAACGAGAGCAGTCGCGAACAGTCCGAGCGCGAACGCGCCGCCAAGCTGATCTGCACGGCGTGTCCGGTCATCGACTCGTGTTACGACCATTGCATGACGTTCGAGGAACGTCACGGCGTATGGGCGGGGTTGGCCGAGAGAGATCGATGACCACACCGAGAGAAGTACAAGTCGAGGTAGCAGGTCCAGCTCGAGATGATTTTCGTTCGCGGGCGTAGTGCGACCGGCCCTTCACCGAACCGTAATTCCGTTGTTGTGCTCAGGTATTCGACTCGTACTTGATGTCAGCGCGGTGGGACCAACAAGTGAACCCTGTCGACGAGGCTCAATGCGGTGGCAGGGTCCGTGCCCTCGAATACTGCTGTGTGGATCCCTCGCATGGCTCCGGTGAGGAGGTGCGCGGTCGCGACGATGTCCGTGTCGCTGCGAATCTGTCGTGCTTCCGCCGCGGCCCTCAGTAGTTGTGCGATCGCATCGACGAAGCTGTCGTGCCAGCGTTCTGCCGAGCCCTCGGATCTCGGTACTCCGAGGTTGCGGAACAGCACATGGGTACGCGGGGTGTCGTAGATGCTCGCGGCCGCGATGTGTAGAAACGTCTGCAGTTGCTCGAGGGGCGAGTCGGGCCACGTCGCGGTGATCGAGCCCTCGTGAATGCGGCCGATCAGTACGGTGGCGGCGTCGTCGACCGCCGCTTGGAACAGCTCACGTTTGGTGGGGAAGTGGTGGAACGCCGTTCTCGGTGCGAGACCGCATCGGGCAGCAACGCTTTCGATCGTGATGTCCGAGTAGTCGGCGTGACGCAACAGCTCCTGGGTGGCCTCGATCAGTCGGGCCGCTGCGGGCCCGGGCTCGTCGGTGGTCGACGATCCGGCCCAGCGATAGAGCGTGGTGGTGTGGATACCCAGCGAGGTCGCCACGCTCGCTGGGCTTTCGGCACCGCCGAAGGCGCGCGCGACCGCTTCCTGCCGGTCGGCGAGTGTGAATCTGGAGACCCTGGCCATGTTCGTGACACTACATTTCGGTGGGGGAGTCGGGAGAACGCCGCGTTCGGAACCGTACTAGTGAAGCATGCGCGCGAGGGCGGGCAACAGAATTCGCGCGGGGACCAGACCCGCCGCGATGGCCTGAGCAGTATTTCGTCGGCCCGAGATCACCTGCGGCCGAGACCTTCTGGCGTCGAGTGCGCGCATGGCAGTGGCCACGACTTCGTTCGGTGTTTGGTAGGTACCGGTCGCTGCGGCGGAGTCTCCGATGACATCGAAGAATTCGGTGCGGGTCGGCCCGGGATTGAGTGCGAACACCCTGACTCCGTTCTTGGCAGACTCGTACCACAGGGACTGGCTGAAGCTCAGAACGAATGCTTTGGCGGCCGCATACACCGCGAGCGACGGAACGGGCTGGAACGCAGTCGTGCTGGCCACGTTGACGATGGTCCCGTCCCTGCGGTCGATCATGTCCGGCAGGAACGCCGAACAGATGTCGACGACCGCGCGGATGTCGACGGCGACGAGGCGCTCGAAGTCGTCGGCATCGCCGTCCGCGAACGGTCCCTGTACGGCGAACCCTGCATTGTTGACGACGAGATCGATCCGCTCGGGCACCAGCTCGCGCAGTCGGCGTCCGCTCGACTTTTCCGACAGGTCCCAGGCCACTGTGCGGCAACGGATTCCGTGCTTCTGCTCGAGCTCCTCCGCCAGAGCGGTCAGTCGCTCTTCTCGTCGTGCGACGAGTACGAGATCGGATCCTCGTGCCGCCAGCGCTCGGGCGAATTCGGCACCGATTCCGGAACTCGCGCCGGTGACCAACGACCGGCCGGGACGGTAGTGGGGCCCTCGGCGCATCATCGGTCCGACCGTCCGAGCTCAGCGGCCGAACGCCGTGCGAACTGTTCGTACGATGTGGGAGCACGGCCGAGCAGCGTCGGAAGAACCTTCAGGTCTCCTGCCGGTAGGCCGTAGCCGTCGTAGTGGGTCATCATCGTTCGGTACGCCGTGCGTGCGTCGGCGGGCCAGTTCTTCATGTCACGCGGGTTGGACGCAGCCTTGGCGCCACGAACGAGGTGGCCGATGGATTTCAGTTTGGTCGAGACCAACGCATGTCCGATGACCGGGGCAAGCGCAGGCAGCACCGTCAGTGAGTTCGTCAGCGACGACGGCGGGATTCGAAGGGCAGTCACCTTGTGGCCGAGCACATCGGACCAGATCTCTGCCATCTCGTGACGCGTGAGTTCCACGGTGGACAGGTCGTAGACGCGACCTTCGTGCGGCGATGGGTCGATCAGGATGTTCGCGGCGGCTTCGGCCACGTCGGCTACGTCGACAACGCCCATGACGCTGTCCGGTGAAACCGGGTAGGGCATCACTCCGGCCTGCAGAAATTCCCACACTTCCAAGTAGTTCTGCATGTAGTGCGACGGCCTGAGCACCGTAGTGGGAATTCCGCTGTCGCGCAGCATCCCTTCGGCGATGTCCTTCTGGTGATGGTGCGACAGTTGGTGCAGGTTCGGATGGATCACGGAATGAAAAACTATGTGCTGCAATCCGCTTGCCGGTCCCACTGCGATCAGGTGATCGATGATCGGCTTCTCGTCGATGATCTGCGTCGGTGCAGCGTGGTAGAGGACGTCGGCCCCTGCCAGGGCGGTATGGAGCGTGTCCTGAGATCGGAGATCACCCACGACGACCTCGGTGGCTCCGTCGCCGCGGGTGGTCTCGGCTTGCGTCGTGTTCTTGACCACCGCCCGAACCGGCACGTTCTGCGCAGCGAGCTGTCGAACGAGCAAGCGGCCGACACCACCCGCGGCGCTGGTCACTGTGATCATGGGGCCTCCTCGACGTCGAGCTCGGCGGACACTGAGCGTAATGCATATATTGCATAATGAATGCAGATAACGCAAGGACGGTGCGGAGCAGAACCGAAAAATCCGGTGCAGCCGACCGCGCTCAGCGCGGTCAGCTGCACCGGATTCTGTGTCGAAATCCAGCGTGCGGGTTCTACTCGGTCGTCGTACGTGTCGGTTCCGGCGTGCGCTCGGCCGGCCGCGGTTCGATCGATCGCCTGGACCAGTAGCTGGCCAGAAGTGAGCCGGAGACGTTGTGCCACACGGAGAAGATGGCGGCGGGCAGAGCCGCCGCGGGACTGAAATGGACCGACGCAAGTGCTGCGGCCAGGCCGGAGTTCTGCATACCCACCTCGATGCTGATCGCGCGTCGGCTGGCGACATCGAGTCCGCACGCCTTGCCGATGCCGTACCCCACCGCGAGTCCGAGCGAATTGTGCAGAACCACGGCCACGACGATGAGTGCTCCGATCGAGAGCAGTGTGGGTGCACTGGCAGCCACGACGAGAACGACGACGGCGGTGATTCCGGCGACCGAGATCAAGGGCAGAGCATCGAGCATGCGGTCGATGATCTTCGGAAACAGCAGGCGCAGAACAACTCCTAGTACCACCGGTACCAGCACGATCTGCAGGATCGAGACGAACAGTCCACCGGCGTCGACCGGCAGATACTCACCGGCGAGCCACAGCACCAGCAGCGGCGTGAGTATCGGTGCGAGCAGGGTGGACACCGAGGTCATCGCCACCGACAGTGCGGTATCGCCCTTGGCCAGATAGACCATCACGTTGGATGCGGTACCGCCCGGTGCGGAGCCGACCAACACCATGCCTGCGGTCAGTGCCGCCGACAGTCCGAGCGCGTTGGCAATACCGAGTCCGAGGAGCGGCATCGCGATGAACTGCGCGGCGACCCCGAGCAACAGTGCCCACGGTCGCCGGGCGACGACAGCGAAGTCGGAGAGCCGCAACGTCATTCCCATGCCGAGCATGATGATCGACAGCAGCCACGGAACGGCCGGTGTGCCGCCGCTGAACGTGTCGGGAGTGATCAGGGCCAGCGCTCCTGCGGCCACGACGATCAGGGCGAACCACTTGCCGGTGAATTCGCTGACGGTCTTCAGCTGGGGCATGTGGAGACTCCAAAGGTGGTTGGGCACGGCGTCGGGAAGTCTAGCTCTTTCGCTGAGCTCACTGTTCCGGGTTGTGTTGCTCCCGAAGTGCGCGACCCTGCTCCACGGCCTGCGCATCCTTCTCGTCGTTCTTATCCGAGACGCGGGTGTCCCGGGGCGGCAGTTGCAGGCGCTTCTCGGCGACGATGCCTGCCTGGAGTTGACGGCCACGTTCGAGTTCGGAGTCCAGTTCGGCTCCGAACAGCAAGGCCAAGTTGGTGATCCAGAGCCACAGCAGGAACACGATGGCTCCAGCGAGGGATCCGTAGGTCTTGTTGTAGCTGGAGAAGTTCGCGACGTAGAAGCCGAACGCGACGGTGGCCAGAATCCACACGATGATGCCGACGGCGGCACCGGAACTGATCCATTTGAACTTGGGCTGCTGCACATTCGGTGTTGCGTAGTACAGGATCGCCACCGCAAGTACGACAACGATCAGGACCAGCGGCCAGCGCGCGATGTTCCAGATTGTCAAAGTGGTATCACCGAGTCCGACGGCGTCGCCCACAGCTTTCGCTACGGGCCCACTGATCGCCAGCATGACGGCGGCGAGTGCGATGAGTACGAGAGCGACGAGCGTGACCAGAAGCATCACCGGACGCAGCTTCCAGATGGGCCTGCCCTCGTCCACCTCGTACATGCGGTTCATCGCGCGGCCGAATGCGCCGACGTAGCCGGACGCAGACCACAGCGCACCGGCGATACCGATGATCAACGCAAAGCCCGCGGTAGGTGCCTGGACGAGCTGTTCGATCGGCTCGCGCAGGGTGTCGACCGCCGATTGGGGTCCGAGATCGCCGACGATCTGCAGTACTCCGTCGACCGTGGCCTGCCCTTGACCGAACACGCCCAGCAACGACACGATGGCCAGGATCGCGGGGAAGAGCGAGAGGACGGCGTAGTAGGTCAGCGCGGCTGCGAGGTCGGTGCACTGGTCGCGGGAGAACTCACGAGCGGTCTTCTTCAGTACGTAGATCCAGGACGGCTTGGTCAGATCCGCAGGTGAATCCGCCTTACGGGGGTCGTCGGGGTCTGCTTCGGTCGGTGCGGGTGATGTCGCTGAATCGGGCATCAAGGGCGCATACCCGGGCAATTCCTATGAAAACAAAGGTGTTCGGCGGAGGTCGACCGTCAACGCGCTTTTCGACCCTGTGCCAGGTGTAGATTCGCGCCCATGGCATGTCGAATCAGTGAACTCGTACTCGATTGTCGCGATCCCGAGGCCTTGGCCACGTTCTGGTGCGAGGTGTTGGGCTTCGTCGTATTGGACAGGGAGGACGACGGTTCCGTGGAGATCGGTGCGCGCGACGGGTTCGGAGGGTCGCAACCGACCATCATCCTCAGTCGTAACGAGAATCCCGAAAAGGCGAAGCCTCGCTTGCATATCGACGTCAGCGCAACCGATCGGGATCAGGACGCCGAATTGGAACGACTCCTCACCCTCGGCGCACGACGAGTGGACATCGGTCAGACCGGCCAGGAGTCGTGGCACGTGCTCGCCGATCCCGAAGGTAACGAATTCTGTTTGCTGCGAACAGGACTCAGCCCTGTGTGAGAACTCCTCAGCGAAGGCAGAGGGATCCGATATCGGCCACCACGGTGTTGTCGTGCGGATCTATCCATCGCGCCCCGTTCGCGTCGGCGGACGGCTTCAGTAAGTGCTTGCCGTGGCTCGGCCACTGCACGAATTCGTATCCGGCCAACTCCGTTTGTACTGTCTCGGCCACCCATACGGCGGCGTCGCCACACCAAGCTGTCGTTCCGCATGTAGTCCCATCCCGGATACACCTTGTTCCTCCCTTACCTGCCGGCCCGTTACATCGACGGATTCATCGACTCCGACAACTCCAGCAGGTGCGCGCGTGTGAGGACGTGAGCTTTTTGTGAATCGCGGGCCCCGATTGCCTCGACGACGTCTGCGTGCGTGTCGTGGTCGGCCTTGTCGCCGAACGATCCGGCCATTCGCAACATGTCGATCATGGCGTCGCGGAGACGTGGTGCCATGGAGTCGAAGAGTCCGAGCAGAATGTCGTTGTGTGACGCGACCACGATGGAGCGGTGAAAAGCCATGTCCGCGTTCACCAGATCGACTGCGTCGCTGCGAGCGGTGTTGCGCGTTTCGAGTGAGCGGCGAATGGTGTCGAGATCGGTGGGGGTGCGTCTGGTTGCGGCGAGGGCGGCGGCCTCACCTTCGATCGCGAGGCGGGCTTCGAGGACTGCGGTGATGTGAACCCGCTGCAGAACTCGGTCCCATTCCGTACGTGCCTCGTCGAGTGATTCGACGAAGACTCCGGAGCCCTGCCGGGTGACGAGGATTCCGCGCCCCGCCAGTTGTCTGATGGCCTCGCGCATCGTCGATCTACCGACGTCGAACATGGGGGCAAGGGTGGTTTCACCTGGCAGTTTGGTGCCGATCGGCCACTCGCCGGACTGAATTCGTGCAAGCAGAAGTTCGGCGGCCTGATCGGCCAAGGATGTTCGGCGTATCGCGGTCACACCGGAACAATACTCCTCAGCTTGTCTGAGGAGTAGTGATACATTGCTCGCATGCGCACATTCACGGGCCTTCTCCTTATCGGCCACGACGGGGCATAGCCAGGACCGGCAACCCCGTCGTGGAGCCCGATGCCTGCCGGTTCGCCTCACCGTCCGATCAGAACAGGTACCTCCACCATGTCTGCATTTCCCACCCTGTCCACTCCCGCTGGTCCCGTCCCCTCCGGTGCGCCCACCTGGAATCGGCAGCGGCGCTCCCAGATGCCGTCACATCGTTACCGTGACGTCTACTCGAAGGTCGACATTCCGCTTACGGAACGTCAATGGCCGGACCGACGGCTGACCGAGGCACCGCTGTGGGTACCTGTCGATCTCCGCGACGGTAACCAAGCGCTTCCCGAGCCGATGGATCCTGCCCGCAAGAAGCAGTTCTTCGAGTTGATGGTTGCCATGGGCTACAAGGAAATCGAAGTCGGCTATCCGTCGGCCTCGCAAACCGATTTCGATTTCGTGCGACTGCTTGCTCACACCGACCTCGCACCGGACGACGTCACCGTGGTGGTCTTCACCCCGGCTCGACGTGACCTGATCGAGCGAACAGTGGAGTCGATTCAGGGCATCACCAACGACGTGGTAATCCACATGTACACCGCCACTGCTCCGACATGGCGTGAGGTAGTACTCGGCCGCGAGGCCAACGAGCTTCGCTCACTGATACTTTCGGGCGCGGCCGACGTTCTCGAACTTGCCGGCGACCTGCCCAACGTGCGGTTCGAATTCTCACCCGAGGTCTTCAATCTCACCGAACCCGACTATGTTCTCGACGTCTGCGATGCAGTCACGACTGCGTGGGACGCTACGCAGCAGCGGCCGGTCATCCTGAATTTGCCTGCCACCGTGGAAGTGGCGACACCGAATGTCTATGCAGACCAGATCGAGTACATGAACAACAACCTTGCGCGTCGAGACAGCGTGATCCTCTCGGTCCATCCGCACAACGACCGCGGCACGGGGATTGCCTGCGCCGAGCTGGCAGTTCTGGCCGGTGCGCAACGAGTGGAGGGTTGTGTGTTCGGCAACGGCGAACGCACCGGAAACGTCGATATCGCCACTCTCGCACTCAATTTGCATGCACAGGGTATCGATCCCATGATCGACTTCTCCGACATCGGCCAGATTCGCCGCACCGTCGAACACTGCAACCAGCTCGAGATCCATCCTCGGCACCCGTATGTGGGCGATCTGGTGCACACCGCCTTCAGTGGTACGCACCAGGACGCCATCAAGAAGGGTTTCGCCGAGCACCGCACGCGAGCGGTGAGCGAAGGTCGCTCCGAAGGCGAGATCGAATGGCGGGTGCCGTATCTGCCGATCGACCCCAACGACATCGGTCGCTCGTACGACGCTGTCATTCGAGTGAACTCGCAATCGGGCAAGGGAGGAATCGCCTATCTTCTGGAAACCGGCTACGGCATCGAACTCCCGCGTCGCCTTCAGATCGACCTCGCCCGGCACGTGCAGAACCGCACCGATTCGATCGGTACCGAACTGTCGGCCGAGCAGCTCTGGGACATCTTCAGGGCGGAGTACATCGATATCGACGACGCCGATGTGACGCTGATCGGCTTCGACTCTCACGATGACAAGGGTTCCGCCGACACCTGCGTCACACTGAAGATCGACGGGACGTCCTACAGCACGTCACACGGGGGAGTGGGCCCGGTCGAGGCACTCGTCGACGCGTTGGCCGCGCATGGCCGTCACGTGGAGATTCTCGGCCTGACCCAGACCAGTGTGCGGGCCGGCAACGACAGCGATGCCGTCACGATGCTCGAATATCGCACTGCCGCAGGCTCCGAGTGGGCGGCCGGTATCGATCGCTCCGTCCTGTCAGCCACCCTCGACGCGGTTGTTCGAGCCGCCAACGCGGTGACCTAGCTTTCGGGAGTCGAAAGCGATTGGGCGAACATCAGAAGAATGTCGCTCGGCCCGCGGAGGTAGGTGAGCTTGTAGACGCCCTCGTAATCGGCCACGCCTCGCAGGGGTAAGTAACCGTGGCGGGCTGCAATCGCCAGAGCGGCGTCGATGTCGTCGACCGAGAACGCGATGCGGTGCATGCCGATCTCGTTGGGCAGCGTCGGCGTCGTCTCGATGGCGTCGGGGTGGATGTACTCGAACAGCTCGATACGGCCGAGGCCGTCCGGGGTTTGCAGCACTGCGATCTTGGCGTGGTTGCCGTCGAGACCGACGGCGGTGTCCGCCCACTCACCGCTGACCGTGTCGCGGCCGAGGACCGTGAGGCCGAGCTCGGTGAAGAAGTCGATCGTGGCTTCGATGTCGCGGACGGCGATGCCGACGTTTTCGAGCTTGATGCTCATACGCTGAGTCTCGCATAGTGCTTTCTCGGATAGAACAAGACCGAGCGGCCTCCTTCTGGCAGGATCAACAGCTACGCCGGGGTGCGGCGGCCACGACCGAAGGACGACCAACTCATGACGCCACCGTGAACAAGCTCTCGACGGTGGCATTGCTGATCGTGCTCGGTGCAGCCGGGATGTTCAACGGACTGTCCTTGACCTCCGACCCCAGTGGGCGGTCGCTCGGGTTAGACGTCGGAATGCTCCCTTCGTGGCACACCTGGGACTACCGCGTATCCGGGTTGTTCGTGCTGTTCTTTCTCGGCCTCGGGCCGTTGATCTGCGTGGCCGCGGTGCTCGTCGATGCGTCCGAAGCGGCGGTGTACGTCGCGTGCGTGGGGCTGGTGACCATCGGGTGGGTGGTATGGCAGCTCGTCGTACTCGACATCTACGCTCCGCTCGCCCACATTCCCCTCACGCTGTTGGGAGTCGCGTTGATCGTCCTCGCACTCGGCCAATTCCGTGCACGTGCCCGCGATCGCAGCCGGCAATAGAGTCAGAGACCGACCGCGCCGAGCAGGGCTGCGCCGGGATCGACGATGGCAACAACGGCCGCGACGAACAGCAGCGCCATCGCGATCGTCATCACCGTGCCGAGCGATCCGAGGATGACGAACATCCGACGGTGAGCACCGTCCGTCGATCCGTAGCGTCGGAAGGCGATCACGGTTCCGGTACCGACGACCGCGATCACCACTGCGGTAGCGACGATCACCGCCCAGTTGTAGTGCTCGACCTGTGTGAGCAACTCGAGCAGAGGCGGCCTGGTGTCTCCACTCTGCACGCCGTTCTCGATCAGAGACTGCGCCGCTCGCCCGTCCGCATTGTCAGCGGAGAGCATCGGAAGCAGGGCGATCACGGGTGCGACCGTCGACTGGATGTTGAGCACAGCTACGAACACCGAAAACAACGACAGCACAGTCGTAGTGGCCGCAGTGACCACGTAACCCACGCCTGCTGCCAGAGATCGCCGCCACAGAGTCGCCGCGAGCAGACCCAGAACCACGGTCAGCAGCACCGAGATGACGATCTTGATCGCGTGCCACTCGAACCAGTAGTCCACCATCTCCGCCAAGCCGGGCGGATAGGTGCGAGCGCCGCTGCCCCAGTACTCGACCAAGCCGCGGCCGAGCAGCTCACTCATGACGGATCGATCCTGGAACTGCGGATAGCGTCCGCGCAGCAACGCAGCTGGGCCGAGTACGAACGCGGCCACCAACGCCGCCCCGCCGCATGCCAATACGACGATCGACCAGCGACTTCGGGTGACGGACACACTCATCGGACGACTCACGGGGAAGAGTCAATCACCGGGTACTCGACTGCGCATCCATCTACAGGACTACATCTGACCGACGAGGTACCAGCTCAGGAGTCGACGCCCGGTCGCCGGCCGCGACGGACTCTGGCAACGGTCACCCCAGCCAGGATCACCCCGGCAACAGTGAGGAAGTCGGATTCGGTCAACCCTCTGTCCGCGTCGACCACGTACAACACTGCGCCTTCGATGGGGGCGTTGAAGAACAACCACAGGATGGAGGCGACAACCAGCGATATCGCTGCCGGCCACGAGGGCTTGGCGAGCTCCATGCGGCAGAGGCGAACACTGCATTCATCAGAACGAGGGCATGGAACGGATCGGTAGTCGGCACCGGTACATCATGACCGACATGGAGGCGGTCGGGTCCCACCCTCGCACTCGACATCGCGGCGGACAGCGAATGTGCTACTGCGCGAGGCGATCACCGGAGCTGCCGGTGGTGACGCCGGTGATCAGGTCGATCAGCCCGAACGGGGATCGTTCCCCGAGACACAGGTCGAGCGTTTCGTGTGCCTGGACGGCCACCGCTTCACTTCGGGTGAACATGGCCTTCTCGAAGACCGACAGAGCTGTGTCGAGGTCGCCGCGGTGACCGGCGATCGCGCGAGCGAGTTCGGCACCGTCGAACATCGCCAGATTCGCGCCGTCGCCGGATGGCGGCATCAGGTGCGCGGCGTCGCCAAGGAGTGTCACTCCCGATGTGTGATCCCAGTGGTGGTCGTTGGGCAGCGTGAAGATCCTGCGGGGAACCAGCGCGGTCTCCCCGTCGGTGATCAACGCCGTCAATTCCGTTGCCCACCCGTCGAACTCGGCTGCGATCGTTGCTTTGGCGGAAGCGGCGTCGGAGAAATCGATCGCGTCGATCCACTCGGGGCTGCGGTTGAGCTGAACGTAGGTGTGCAGGATGCCGCCGACCTCTCGGTGCACGGTGATTCCCTTACCCGGGCTGAGGGCGAACATTGCGCCACCACCGACTGCCCGGGCGGTGGCGGGGTGACTCGCATCGACGTCGTGCAGGTAGGTCTCGATGAAGACCGTGCCCACATATTCGGGCACGGCGGCGGAGAGCAGAGATCGGACTCGTGACCACGCGCCGTCGGCGCCGACGAGCAGATCACTGACCGTGGTGGTTCCGTTCTCGAACTCGATGTCGTGTTGCCCATTGCCCAGCGGGCGCACGGAGGCGAGCTTGTGGCCCCACTGAACGGTGTCGGAGGGCAGTGAGTCGAGCAGAATGCGTCGCAGGTCGCCGCGCAGCACCTCCGGTCGACCCCCGGTGCCGTCGTCGGATTCGTCGAACAGAGCCTCGCCGTTCGGGCGTAGTACGCGAGTCGCTTCGCCTCCCTCGTGAATGATGGCCCGAAACTGCTCGGTGAGCCCGGCTCCGGCCAGGGCGACTTGCCCATCGTGCTCGTGGATGTCGAGCTGTCCGCCTTGTGTGCGAGCGTCGGCCGCGGTGTCGGCCTCGTACACCGTGGCGGCGATTCCGTGTACGTGCAGAACCCGTGCCAGCACCAGGCCGCCGAGGCCTGCACCGATGATCGAGATGGATGAACCCATGACTGTCTCCGCTCGTTGTTGGAACGCCGTTCCAATTAAGAATGGAACACTGTTCCAAGCCTGTCAAGCGGGGGTGTCGGCTGGCGTTCGGTTCAACCTCGGTCGATGCCGGCCAGGATGATGTCGATTCCGGCCTGGAACTGCTCGCGGTCGTCGTGGCTTGCGAACTGCGACGAGATCCGAGTCAGGAACGGATAGTCGCCGGTGTCCGTCACTGCTGTGCGCGTGGAGTCGAGAAATGCCGCACGGTCCGTCACCGTGGCGGCCAGTTCCCTCCCGGCATCGCGCTGACTCGCAACCCCGATAGCGTGGTACAGAAGGACGGATGCGGCGTCGAACTGCGCATCGTTCGGAACTCCGCGTGCGTCGAGTTCGGTTCCGATGCGGTCGAACAGATGCAAGACGGCCGGCTGCCACGGAGCGGCGGCGAGTTGCGTTGCCACCCATGGACGGGTGGTGATCACGTCGAACACTCTCATCATCAGGCCTCGAACATCATGTTCTGCCGCACCGTTCTCGGACGATGATTCGAAGGCCGATGCCATGACGGTTTCGGCCGCCGCCGCGAGCAGATCGTCTCTGTTGCCGAGGTGGTGGTACAGCGCTCCGGGGCCTGTCGACAAACGTGCGGCCAGAGTGCGGAACGTCAACGCGTCGGTTCCGCCCTCATCGAGCATCTCGATCGCCACCGTCACGATGCGCTCTTTCGACAGAGCATCCGAACGTCGAGCTGATGTCGGCTTCGTGTTCGTCATGGCCAGATCCTGCCACAACTGGAACGTTGTTCCATACCGCTCGGCATCGGCCGGTGGGTCAGGTCCGCGTCACAGCACGAGAGGCCCCAGGATCGACAGAGTCAACACCACCAGTCCGCCACCGATGCGTGACGAGATGGACAGGAAGGGAAGCAGTTCCAGTCGATTCGCGGCACCCAGTACGGCCAGGTCGCCGCTCGAGCCGAAGTCGGCCAGACCGAGTCCGCCCGAGATGGCCGATTCGATGAAGTGCAGATGTACCAGCCATCCCACGAATCCGGCGGCGAACAGGGCGACGAAAACGACTGCGATGGTGGAGAACATGTACACGGGATCGTTGAGCAGGGTCAGCACCTGCTTGAAGTCGATCGCCACGATGCTCACTGCCACCAGGATGGCCGGGATGAAGGCGCTTGCGACGAGTTTGTACCAGATGTCCGCACCCTGAACCAGGAAGTCCGGGATGGGCAGGAAGATCTTCGCGATGGCGCACAACACGATCAGAAAGACGTAGCTGTGAATCGAGGGGAGGTAGAACGACATGGCGTCGGCGATCATGAACAGCATTCCGGCAGTGAACAATCCGATGATGGAGCTGCGAACGGCGTCTGCCGAGGACACTGCTCTGCCCACCGGCACGATCATCTTCGACTTCGTGACGGCAAGTTCGCCGTTGCCGTTGAAGCGGGGGAACAGGTTCGGCTTTCGCCTGCCGAGCCACGCCAGCGCACCCGCCACGACGATGCAGACGGTGTTGGCCACGACGACTGCGGGCACGAGCATCGACAGGTAGTCGGTCGAGGCTCCGCCGGTGTTCTGCGCGATGATCTCGGAGATCGGAATAGCCCCTGCCGCAACGCCTCCACCGAGAACGGGCCCGACGACGTAGAACAACATCTTGCCGAGTCCGTATCCGGTGAGATACCCGATGAATCCGAACAGAGCGAAACACACCGCGATGGTGGCCACGATCGGCACGATGATGCGCGAACCCGCCTTGATCAGCAGAGAGCGGTCCATTCCGAGGATGCTGCCGACTATCAATGCGGCGACGACGAATTCACCGAACGCCGACAGGGTGTAGAAGTCGTCGATCGCCGTAGCGGTGCGCTCGGGCATCAGGTTGTAGCTGAACAGCACGGCCGGAACCAGGATGGCGAGGATGACGCCACCGCCGATGCGGTTGAACCACGGGATCGCGTTACCGATCACCATCAGCAGGCCGCCGAGGGCCATCGTGGTGGCGAAGCCCGCCGTCATTCCCTTCGCGGGGGTGAACAGGTACGCCAGCACGATGATCGCCAGCGCCATGGGTACGAACCAGCGCATCGGCAAACCGAGGGTCGAATTCATGTCCGACGCGCGTTCACCGTCCTGGGTGTCGACTTCGGATTCGGTCGGGCGGGTTGACGTCAACGAACTCTCCTGAAATCTCGGTGCGCGATGAGGGGATCGGGCTGCCGCAACGGTATGTGTTGCGGATCACTACTTTAACCTGATTGTATGCAAAAGAACACCGATTGCTGGTAGAACTGGGCCAGAGCCGGGAACGAAACATTGATTGCATGCAATAGAGGAGAAGCTGTGACTGTCGACGATCGAGCCACGGATGAGACGAGTACACCTCGGCCGGCGTCAACCGGCCCCCTCGAGGGCCTGCGCGTCATCGAGATGGGTCAGCTGATCGCCGGGCCGTTCTGCGGGCAGATTCTCGGCGATCTCGGTGCCGAGGTGATCAAGCTCGAGCAGCCGGGAACCGGAGACCCATTGCGTGAATGGGGTCGGACGCGTCCGCAGGGCGAATCGCTGTGGTGGTCGGTCGTCGGTCGCAACAAGAAATCGGTGACGGTCGACCTGCGCACCCCCGAGGGGCAGGGCATCGCGCGGACGTTGATCTCGCGGTCCGACATCGTCGTCGAGAATTTTCGCCCGGGAACCTTGGAGCGGTGGGGGATGGACTACGACACGCTCTCGGCCGACAACCCGGGCCTGGTTCTGGCTCGGGTCTCGGGGTTCGGTCAGAGCGGCCCGTACTCCTCGCGCGCAGGCTACGGCTCCATCGGCGAGGCGATGGGCGGACTGCGCTACGTGGTGGGAGATCCCTCGACGCCGCCGTCACGGGTCGGAATCTCGATCGGTGACACCCTGGCTGCGGTGTTCGCCGCCATCGGAACACTCGGTGCGGTGTACGAACGAACCCGCAGTGGCCGTGGACAAGTGGTGGATTCGGCCATCTACGAGGCCGTACTCGGCATCATGGAATCGATCGTGCCGGAGTGGGTCATCTCGGGCTATCAGCGCGAACGCAGTGGTGCCATTCTGCCGAATGTCGCGCCCAGCAACGTCTACCCCACCGCGGACGGCGGATGGGTCCTGATCGCAGCCAACCAGAACACGGTGTTCGCACGTCTCGCCGAGGCGATGGGTATGCCGGAGTTGGCCACCGACCCGCAGTTCAGCACGCACGGTGCGCGTGGCGAGCGGCAGGAACAACTCGATGCGATGGTCGGGAAGTTCACCATCGAGCACGATGCGCGTGCACTCGAAGAGCTGCTGCTCGCGCATTCGGTTCCGGTCGGCAAGATCTACCGACCCGAGGACATGTTGGGCGACGAGCAGTTCATCGCCCGCAAATCGATCATCACCACCCCGCATCCGACCCTGGGCGAGGTGCCGATGCAGAACACGTTCCCCCGGCTCAGTCGTACCGACGGGTCGGTGCGCTGGCCCGGCCCGAAGCTCAGCGAGCACACCGACGAAATCCTAAGCACCGTCGGCGAATTCACGCGCGAGGCCATCGACGGCTTCCGTGCCGCGGGGACCATCTGATGGTGTTCGACGGGCTGCCCACGAGCGCGAGATTGGTCGAGGTCGGCCTACGAGACGGTCTGCAGGCGGTGTCGCAGTTCGTGGACACCGACCACAAACTCGAGCTGCTGCACGGAATCGTCGATTCCGGTGTGACCACCGTCGAGATCACGTCCTTCGCGCACCCGAAAGTGTTGCCGCAGTTCAGCGATGCCGAACGCATCATCGAGCAGGCACCGCGACGAGACGGCGTCCACTACAAGGCGCTGGTACCCAATGTTCGCGGCGCACAACGGGCCTGCGACACGCAGATCGAGGAGATCGTTGCGATCATCCCGGTCGATCGCGAGATGGCCGCGAAGAACCAGAATTCGACGCCCGAGCAGTTGCTGCACGATTTCACTGCGATCGTCGACCAGGGTCATCGCTCGGGAAAGAAAGTCAGCGCGGCGGTGGCGACCGCCTTCTTCGCTCCGTGCCGCGGCGCGGTCGACGCTGCCCAACTCGATGCGGTGATCGAGCGCGTGGTCGATGCCGGAGCGGACTCCTTGTACCTGGCGGGCACGAGCGGGGTGGAAACTCCCAACGAGTTCTACGACGGTGTTCGACGCGTCAAGGGCCGTCACCCCGGGGTCCCGGTGGGGGTTCATCTGCACAACCGCAACGGCTTCGGCACCGTCAACGCGTTGGCGAGCCTGTCCGCGGGAGCCGATTGGATCGAGGCGTCCTTCGGGGGCCTCGGCGGAGACATGTGGTTTCCCGGCGACCCGTCCGTTCTGGGCAACGCCCCGATGGAGGACGTGGTGGCGCTGTTGGATTCGCTCGGGATCGAGACGGGCATCGACCTCGATGCCTATCTGGCAATGGTGCGGGCCGGTGAGAGGTTCACCGGAACGCCGTCGTACTCGTTCGTCTCCCGAGGTGGCACCAGGCAACAGCTCGCTGATGCACAATGGCCCGTGTGAGAACACCTCCGACGGCCGGGCACACACAGTGTCCGAGCTGAGCGACAAGATCCTGGACCTGCTCGTCTCGGGTCTCTACAGCCCGGGCGAGAAGCTGAACGAGGCCGAACTCGCCGGGCGGCTCGGCGTCAGCCGGACTCCGGTGCGTGAAGCGCTTCTCACTCTGGCCACCACGGGCGTGGTCACGGTGGAGAAGAACAAGGGGGCCAGGGTCACCGAGTTCACCCGAGAGACGGTCGAGGCGATCTACTCGTCTCGGTCGCTCCTGGAACCGCACGCCGCCAAGCTTGCCACGGGGCATTTCTCGGTCGAGGAACTGGCGGAGCTACGTCGTACGGCGCAGCGGATGCACGACATCGTCGTCGAGGCCGAGGACCTGCCGGAGATCGCGCGTCTGAACAATGCCTTCCACACCGCCGTGCTGTCGAAGTGTCCGAACGCGCGAATGGCGGAGATGGCCATCGCGTTGCTGAAACCTCTTGTTGCAGCACGAACTTTTCGCAAGTACAGCGCCAAGGAGATTTCGCGCAGCGCAGCACATCACCTCGAGATCGTCGACGCGTTGGAATGCGAGGACGCCGAGTGGGTGGAGGCCATCATGCGTGCACACATTCGCGCCGGCTGTCACAGCGCGACCGCAGAAGACTGATCGTCCGCTACGAACCCCGCACCACGTCGTAGGCCGGCTTGGCGCTGAAGTCACTGCGCAGCAGTCCGTAGTTCTGTTCGGTGTCGGCGAGGTTGGTTCCCGAGTCACGCAGGGAGTGCACGAACACCGGGCCGACGTAGGGGAGCGACGACGCCTTGGCCAGGCTCGAGCCGATGATGGCGGCCTGCAGATCCTCGGGAACAGCTCCCGCGCCGGTGCCGGTGGGTGCGCCGAGCTCGGTGATCCAGATCTTCTTGCCACCGTCTCCGTTGGCCGCCATCGTGCCGTAGGCCTGATCCACCTGTGCCCATTGGCCGTTGGGGTCGTTCTCGACGGTGAAGGGGAAGGTGTAGGGGTGCATGGCGACGGCGTCCATGAATCCGGCTGCTCCGGCGGCGTACATCTGCTGCAGGAAGGTCACCGGCGCGACGGTCCAGGCTCCGGCGTTGATGGTGGTCGCCAGGCCGGCGCTCAGCACGGTGGCTCCGGCGTCGGCGTTGTGGATCGCGGGGTAGGCCGCGCGCAGAATGTTCGTGTAGCGGACTGCATCGACGGGTGCGAAGAAGGTGGGGATGTTGGGCTCGTTCCACACCTCGTAGTGGTCGACGCGATCGCCGAGGTGTGCAGCGGCTGCGCCGGTGAATGCGCCGAAGGTGTTGGGATCGAGCGGAACTGCGCCGGGAAGTGGTGAGGCGATGCCGCCCTGCGCCCATCCGGGGGTTCCGCCCAGCACGGCCAGTACCGAATAGCCCTGCGCTCTCGCGGCGTTGATCACGCGATCGGTGTTGCCCCAGTCGTAGACTCCAGGGGCTGTCTCGATCGCGGCCCAGTTCACGACCACCCGTACCCACGAGGCACCGATGTCGCGTCCGGCACCGAGTTCGTTGTTCAGCGTGGCGTCGTCGAGCGTCAGAAACGGTGCGCCACCGGTGAAGCCCAGGTCGGCCGGGGCCGCCTGCGCGACAGGCGAGGAGAGTCCGACGGCGATCGCGGCGGCGGCGGCAACGGTGAGCAGGCGTGAGCGGAAGGTCATGGCGGTCATCCTAAGTGCTCGTCAACGGGGCGCTGATCAGTGCTTCGACGGTCGAATGGGGCACACGGTCGTTCCACCGCGCGGTGTTCAGCTCGTAGATTCGCTCCCCCGCTTTGACGGCGGCGGTGCGGTCGAGCAGGTAGCGGCGGCATTCGGCGACGAACTGCTCCTTGTCGTCGAACGTGGGCAGCTCGAAGATCGAATCCAGTGATCCGACGGCCGCCGAGGTACCGACGACGGGGAGTCCCTTGCTGGCTGCGTCGAGGATCTTGACGCGTACGCCGCCGCCGGTGGCGACCGGGGCGATCAGTGCCCGGCAGGTGCCGAGGAATTCCTGCAGATCGTCGACGAAGCCCAGATCGCGCACGCCGGCGGGGTAGACGGGATCCTTGGCGCCGGGAGCCTTGGCGCCGATGATGCACAGTTCGGCACCCTCGATTCGCGCCGAGATCGCCGGCCAGTATTCGAGCGCGATCTTGAAGGCCTCCTGGTTCGGTGGCCAATCGCGAGTCCCCATGAACACCAAGCGCTTCGCGGTCTGGGACAGGTCGAGTTGCGGCGCGGGTTCGAGGGTGAGGTCGATCCACCGAGCGTCGCGGACTCCGTTGTCTCGGTACATCTGGGCCTCGTCGGCGTCGTAGGTCCCGACGGCATGGGCCGCGCGGGCGACGCGGATCTCGTCCCGCAGGATGCGGGGTGCCTCGATGCGGCCGATCAGTCCACGGGTCACCTTCCACACCTGCGATTCGGTGTTGACGGTGTTGATCGCGAACGGTGACCCCATCTTGGCCGAGCGGAGGAACGATTCGGCCATGTAACTGTGTTCGGCCACATACACATCGGAGGTGGATGCGTCGATGGCGTCGCGGAAGGCGTCGACGTCGTAGCGTCCGTGTACCACCGAGCGCGTCGGCCGCACCGACTTCAGGAGCAGAGCGACGTCGACGGTCGGCTTGGGGACGCGCACCACGTCGGGGACGACGTGGGTCTCCTTGGACAGGCAGATCGATCGCACCTCGAACGCCTCACGGGCGAGCTGCATCATCAACCGGGACAGTGCGATGTCGCCGCCGTGTTCGGTGACGGGGTCCTTGGACAGCAGGAACGTCGCGCGTCTCATTGCGGCACCTCTTCTTTCACCGAATTGTCTTTCACCGCAGTGCGGTACAGGGCGCGCATGAACCAGACGAGCAGTACGGCGTCGGTGATCACCGAGGCGACGGCTGCGCCGACAGCACCGAACGGGAACAGACACAGGACGAGGACCATTTTCAGCGGTGCCAGGGTTGCGGCCGCCAGCACTCGCGTGCGGTCGCGGTGCTGGAGGTAGAGCACGGTGGTGAACACGTGATTCATCACCCGCATCACCACGAACAGCGACATCACCACCAGGGCGCCCGCGATCTGATCCGACGCGGGCGTGAAGAAGAGCAGGAGGCCGGCCACCAGCAGCAGTGAGCCCGCTGCGGTGCCGAGAGCCGCGGTGTGCTTCAAGGCCGGTCCGGCGCTGACGAGTCCGTCTGCTGCACGCAGCTTTTCGTGGAATGTGTTGCCGAAGGCCTGTCCGATGAAGGCCACCGCCCAGGCGGTCACCGCGGCAACGGAGTAGTAGCCGGCGATGGTGGAATCGGTGAGGAAGCCGAGCAGCAGCACGTCGCCTTGGATGTAGACCGCGTTGGCGAGGTTCTCCGAGAACAGCATCGACATCTCGCGCCACGAGCCGGGAACGCGCGGCGCGGCTACCCGGGCCTGCAGTGCTGCGAGCAGTGCGATCACGAAATACGGTGCGGCGTAGAGCAGGCTGGCGATTGTCAACGTGGGGTCGGGAACGGCGAACAAGTACGCCGTCGCCAGCGCGATGGACGTTGCCTGCCTCGTGGTGTCCAGTCGTTGTGTGAGGTCGGGACGGCCGTCGCGCAGTGCCCTGCTCTTGTATGCGTTGAAGACCAGCTCACCACCGCCGATGACGAGGGCGAACCAGGCGATGTAACTGACCTGAACCAGACACAGCCCAGCGACGACGAGCACGGCGCCGACGAGTACGCGGGTAGTGCGCTCGCCCAGGAAATCGCGTTCGGTCACGCGAATCGATCGCACGGTGAACGGATGATCCAGTGGCGCAGCCAGAATCGCGGCGAGGGCGAAGGCCATCGCGTACTGGCCGTAATCGCTGATCCCCAGCTTGGCGATCAGCGCGACGGTCCACAGCAGGCCGATGCCGCGGCCGCCGTAGGTCCACAGGGCCGCGATCCCGGCCTTGATCAGGTTGCCGTTCATTCGCACCACCGCATCATCGAAACCACCGCATCATTTGGACCACACAGCCACGAAATTCTGAGCCACCATGTCGGGGGAGTTGGCGCGGCGCAGGGTCTCTACTTCTCGGCGCAGCCTCGTCAGTGCCGCCCGGTCGGTGACCAGGGCTGCGGTGGCGTCGGCGATCTCGTTCGTTCCTCCCGCGACGACCAGTGCACCGCCGTCGGTTTCGGACAGTGCGCCTTCCTGAAGGCACACCACCGGGGTCTGATAAGCGATGGCGCGACTGACCGAACCGGAGGCGGGGAAGGCGTCACCGTAGATGGATCGTTTGCCGTAGGGCACCACGAGTGCACGGATGGAATCGAAGAAGGCGTCCTCGTCCGGTCCGTTGACCTCACCGAGGATCTCGACGCCGTCGACGGGGTCGAGTAGTTCGGTTCCGCGGCCGGCGATGCGAATGGCGATGTCGTTCGGCATACGATCGCGGAGCTGCTGGAGCTGGTCGAATCCTTTTCCGCGATAGACGAATCCGAACAGGCCGACGGCCAGGGGGCGATCCTCGGCGGGGGTGATGTCGGGGCGCTCGGGAACGAAGTGCATCACGGCCTCGGCCGTCACTTCGGGGTAGCTGCGCTCGAGGGAGTCGGCACCGGAACGGGTGAGCGCGAACAGCGTCCGGCTGCCCACCACGGAGCGTTCGAGGCGACGCCAGGCCGCTCGAAGTGGGTAGTGCAGGCCGTGATTGAGGACCTTCTTGCCCGCGAGGAACTTGGTGCGGGCGGGCCACCAGACGATTCCGGGTGGGTCGTGCACCGTCGCGGTCACCATTGGGTTCCCGGTGAGCCGAGCTGTGGCCCAGAACGGCATCACCGAGCCGCCGCTGAGTTCGCAGTGCACGATGACACGGCCTGGATCGGCGTCGACGAGCTCCTGAATCGCTTTGCGGTGTCGCATGATATCGCGCACCGAGTGAGATCCGGGTCCGTCGTGGCGGTACTCGATCACCTCGGCGAAGTGTGGCCGCACGGCGTCGGCGAAGTCGTCGGCGTAGTCGCCCACGCCGCCGACCCCGGATCGGGGGGCGACGTAGACGAGTCGGCAGTCACGCAGGATCATCAGTAGAACAGCGGCCGATACTTGGGGCGGTAGGCGAGCGCCTTCGGGTCACGCATCGCTCGCACCTTCGCGGGCACTCCGGCAACCACTTCGAGTTCGCCGACGTCTCCGCGCACCATCGAGCAACCACCGACGACGGCGCCGCGACCGAGGGTCACCCCGCTGAGAAGGGTACTGCGGCTGGCGATCCAGACGTAGTCATTGATGACGCAGGGTTCGAGGATCGGAGTGAATTCCGGTGAGTTGTGATCGTGGTAGCCGGCGATGATGTGTGTATCGCTGGCGATGACGACGTTGCTGCCGATCGTGATTCCGCCGCGGGCGTCGAGCATGCAGCGGAAACCGATGGAGCAGGCGTCGCCGATGGTCAGGCCCTCGGGGTCGAGGACGGTGGTGCCGCGGAAGATCGAGACGTCCTTGCCGATCGTCGCCCCGAACGCGCGCAGGAAGTTCTGCCGAATCCAGTGCGACGGGATGAAGGTGACGATCATGTTGAAGCCGAGGGTGCCGATACGGTTGCGCAGCTTCCGCTTGAACGTGATGTCCTGCATCTTGTAGTTCGACACGTCGTAGATCTCGGGCTCCGCTTCGCCCACAGGCCGTTCCACCGCTGTCATGCTGCCATCTCCTCGGTCATGTCGAATTGGACCATCGCGTCGACGATCTGGTCGAAATCCTTCGTCGGTGCCCAGCCCAACAGATCACGGGCTTTGGCGGCGTCACCGACCATTCTTGCCGAGTCGGCGGGCCTGAGCATCTCGGAATCGCTGCGCACGTAGTCACGCCAGTTCTCGATACCTACGGCTGCGAAGGCGGCGGCCACGAAGTCGGCGACACTGTGAGCCTGTCCGGTGGCGACCACGAAGTCGTCGCCCTTGCCGTAGTCGGCCATGGCGGCGATTGCATCCACGTAGTCCGGGGCCCAGCCCCAATCGCGTTCCGCGGTGAGGTTGCCGAGCTCGAGCGTGTCGAGGGTGCCCCGGGTGATGGCGACGGCGGCCTTGGTGATCTTGCGGGTCACGAAGGTCTCCGGTCGCCTGGGCGACTCGTGGTTGAACAGGATGGCGTTGGTGGCTTCGAGTCCTCGGGCTCGGTAGACCTGAACCATGTTGTGACTGAGTGCCTTCGACACCCCGTAGGGGGAGGTGGGCGCAACGCGCGTTTCCTCGTTCTGCAATGGGACCCCGGAGCCGGCGAAGATCTCGGCACTGGATGCGTTGACCAGCACGATGCGTTTACCCGATGCTTCCTGCTCGGTGTAGCAGGCATCGAGCAGCGCCGCAGCAGAGAGCCCGTTGACCTGAGTGGTCAGGACCGGGTCGTTCCACGATCGCCACACCGAGGAGATCCCGGCGAGGTGAAAAACGTAGTCGGGCTGCACTTCGTGGATCAGCACCTGGGCGACACCCGGCTTGCTGATATCGACGCGGTGCTGCTCGACATGGACGTTCACCGTCCCGTCGTTCCCGCCGGGCTTGGCCACACCGTGGAGGGTCCAACCGCGCTCGAGCAACAGATCGGCGAGGTAGCTGCCGTCCTGGCCGGCCACTCCGGTGATCAGCGCAGTCGGGGTATGTCCGGCACTCACGCGATCTTGACGGTGTCGGGCGATTGTTCGACGAGGTCGTTCTGAACCATCATTGTAACCAATTCGGGGAAGCCGACTTTCGGCTTCCAACCGAGTGCGGCATGGGCCTTGGCCGAGTCGCCGACGAGGAGGTCGACCTCCGCGGGCCGGAAGAAACGGGGATCGATCTTGACGTAGGGCTCCCAGTCGTCGATGTCGACGGCGGCGAACGCGTGGTCGAGGAGTTCACGAATCGAGTGGGTCTCCCCGGTGGAGATCACGTAGTCGTCGGCGTCGTCCTGTTGCAGCATCAACCACATGGCTTCGACGTAGTCGCCGGCGAAGCCCCAGTCGCGTTTGGCGTCGAGATTGCCGAGCGAGAGCTCGCTCTGCAGCCCCAGTGCGATGCGCGCAACGGCCTGGGACACCTTACGTGTGACGAATTCCGGTCCACGACGGGGTGATTCGTGGTTGAACAGAATTCCGGAGCTGGCGTGCATGCCGTAGGACTCGCGGTAGTTGATGGTCATGTAGTGGCCGTAGACCTTGGCGACGCCGTACGGCGAGCGTGGCCAGAGCAGTGTTTCCTCGCGCTGGGGAACCTGCTGGACCTTGCCGAACATCTCCGAGCTCGAGGCCTGGTAGAAGCGAACCTGCTTGCCCGCTACCTGCTCGTAGAGCCGGGTGGATTCGAGCATGTTCAGCACTCCGCCGCCGGTGACGTCGGTGGTGAGACGTGCGTTCTCCCACGAGTACGCCACGAAGGAGACGGCTCCGAGGTTGTAGACCTCGTCGGGGTCGGCCACGGCGAAGGCGCGCATCAGCGCCGAGAGATCCAGAAGGTCGCCGTGCAACACCTCTACCTGAGGCAGCACCTGCTCGATCATCGCTGCCTTCGGATTGTTCTGTCCCCGTAGCAGACCGAACACTTTGTAGCCCTTGCTCAGTAGCAGTTCGGCAAGGTACAGGCCGTCCTGCCCGGTGATGCCGGTGATCAGTGCGCGCTTGGTCATCGCGACGCCGTCCTCTCCATATGTCCTGCATGAATGTCTGTCACTGCGGCGTCCAACTCGGCTGCGAAGCGTTCTTCGCTGAACTGCTCCATGTGGTTCTGGATCTTCGACGGCTCCCAGTGCGTGCGTTCCAGGGCGTCGACCGCGTTGGCGATCGAATCCGGCTGGGGCTCATCGAAGTACACACCGGTCACGCCCTCGTCGACGGTGTCGAGGAAGCCGCCCCAGCGCAACACTGCGCTGGGCTTGCCGTGATGACCCGCTTCGATGGGGGTCAATCCGTAATCTTCATAGCTTGCAGCGATCAAACCGTTACAGCCCTGGTAGAGCCAGGTCATCTGTCCCGAGGTCAGGTCACTGAGCATGAGGACGTTGTCGGACTTGAGCTTTCGCAGTCGATCGGCCTCCGGGCCGCGTCCGACGACGATCAGCTTGCGATCGGTGTCGGCGAAGGCCGCCATCACCTTGTCGACGTTCTTGTACGGAAGCAGGCGGGAGATGCACAGGTAGTAGCCGTCTGCGCCCAGCCACGCGGCCGCGTCGGGTATCGATTCGGCCGGCGCTTTCTCGACGGTGAACGGTGCGGGTACGACGGTCGACGAGATGCCGTACGCGTCGCTGATGCGCTGCTGCACCACCGTGGAGATGGCGAGGTAACGGTCTGCCGAGAAGGCCGCCCGTCGATCCCACTGGCGAAGCGGATGCGAAAGCGCTTTTAGGGCAACACGTTTGACGGGGCTGCGACTTTCCCCCAGGTACATCTGCGATTCGTACAACCAACGCGCAGGTGAATAGCAGTAGACGAGTTTGCGTCCCGAGGTGTGAAAGCCGTGTGCCCAACCGCTGGTACTGGTGAGCACCACGTCGGCGTCGATCTCGATCGAGGAGGATGCGAAGGGCAGCAACGGAAGCGCGGCACGGTGGTTCTTGCGTAGGAAACCGATTCGGTTCAAGGACGACGGGCGTACGTCGAGATCGGAGAACTCGGGGAACGTCGTCGACGGCTCGAAGAGCGTGGTGTAGATGGGTGCGTCGGGGAAGGCGCGGGCCATGGCCAGGACGACCTTCTCGGCACCACCGCGCTGGGTGAGGTAGTCGTGCGCAATGGCCACGCGGAGGCGGTCGGTCATGCTGCCGCCGCGTCATGGAGCAGTGAACCCGGCTGCAACACAGAAACATCGGTCTTCATGAGCTACCCATCGTGTCGGTCCGTACTCGAATGGAGCTGGGGCTTCCCGCACGCCGAATAGCGCCCCCTAGTGCGCCGATGCACAACAAGAGCGTCGAATACCTGGCGTCCCCCGACGAGACGTGCGAACACTGGACATAATCCTGCCACGAAGAGTCATTCGTTCGCTGTATATGAATATCCGTTTCGGGGACAAATAGATAGCGCTAAGTGAGGTGGTTCACAAGGCAAAATAGATTTACAGAGAACGGAAACCGTGCCTTTGCGCAGAGTTAACGTGGCCGCAATGAAGTCACCGAGAAATGGCAGCACGGATCGAAAGAATAGGTCCGCGCGGTTTGTGAATTATCGATCAGATGTGTGTGAATTCAACGAGTGACGGTGGTGCCGACCCACGGTGCCCACGTGATCGCGCCGTACTGGAACGTCACCCGCACGCCGCCGCCGTACTGCGGCACCTCGTCACTGGTTGCCGGCCCCAGAGTGGGGTCCCAGGCGCTGAAGATGCCGCCACCGATGTTGTGGGTGCCGCCGATGGCGGTTGAGAACACCCTGAGGCCGTAGGGGCTGTCGAAGTCCTGGTAGGTGCCGTTGAACGGCGTGGTGGGCAAGAAGCCCGTGTAGCGCACCGCTTCTGCGACCGCGCGGGGGACTCCGACGAATCCGTTGGGCATCTCGTACACGACGGCATCCTGGCGGTACTGCGCCCAGGTGTCTCGGACGGGGAACACCGGCCCCAGAACGGCACCGAAGTTGTTGGGTGCTGCGGCGAAGCGGTTGTACTCGGCGGTCCGTGGAATGTTGTTCTGCAACAGACTCATCAGTGCCCACAAGGCAGGCTTGGCCGACCAATCGGTGCGCAACAGTCCGAAGGTCATCTCCGGGTCGTTGCTGCCGGTCTGCTTGTCACGGAGCTGATAGAGGAAGATCGGGCCGGTGTACGGCAGCTCGCGCCACTTGGTGACGAAGTCGGTGATCATCGCGCTCTGCTGGTCCTCGGACGCCACCGATGTCGGCACGCCGTACTCGGTGGCCCAGATCTTCTTGCTGCCGTCGCCGTTGGCGACCATGGCCGTCCGCATGTCCATGACCTGCCGGGCCGGTGAGTGGTCGACGTACGGTCCTTCGGAGAACTTCAGGGAGTACTGGTACGGGTGGTAGGAGAGGGCGTCGAAATACCCTGCGGCACCGGCAGCGTACATCTGATTGGTGAAATCGACCGGGTTGATGATTCCCCATGCCTGTTCGGCCGCGCCCAGGACGCCACCGACGACGGTGGCGGCCGAGTCGGCTGCTTTGATCTTGGGATACGCGGCCTTGAGCAGCGCGGTGTAGCCGGCGGGGTCGGGTTCCGGTGCGTAGAACATCGCCCCGTTGGGCTCGTTCCAGATCTCGTAGTCGGCCACCTTGCCCTTGTATCGAGCCGCGACTTTTCCGGCGAAGGTGCCGAATGCCGCCGGCGATGCCGGTCGGGTGTTGATGGGTTGGTTCACGGGCGAGGTCGCCCATGCCGGGGTGTAGGCGATGATGCCGAGCATGGAGATGTTCGCTGCGCGAAGCTTGTTCACGACCCGGTCGACGGGCGCCCAGTTCAGTTGATTCTGGGTGGGTTCGACGGTCGACCACGGGATGGCGATGCGCATCGACTTCACGCCCATGGCGGTCACGAACTGCACGGTCGTATCGAGTTCGGCGTCGGTGGCCCAGAGCAGTCCGCCGCCGTCGGAGAGTCCGACACCGGGCGGGTTCGGGGCCGCCTCGGCACGTGATTGGGAGCCGACGAGGTGGTCGGGTGAAAGGAGAACGGACGTCGTTCCGAAAGCGAGCCCGACAGCGACGACCACTACCGTTGTCGCTGACATTATTGTGCGAAAGCCACCGCGAAAGTGAACCATCATCATTCTCTCCACCAGGGGGTCCGTACCAATCGACGGGCCGGTGCGGTGAATCATTGCACTACGAACGCAGCTTTGTACAAATCACAAGAATTGGCGCGATTTTTATGAAACTGCTGGTCGAGTACTGTCCGGTAAAAGCAAGCTTTTCGTTTCGGAACTCTCGGAGTTATCGCCGTCGAGATCGGTTTCGGACGCCTTTTCCCATGCGTGGACGAGAAAGGCGTACATGACCGAAAACGCCATCGTCGTGGCCGGGATGGTGACGACCGGGAAGTCGAGCTGCAGTGCCACGACGGAGAAGCCGATCATTCCGCCGCCGTAGAACCCGTACTCCCACTGCCGAGCGCGGAGCAGTTTGTAGCCCACTATCGCGATGACGACGAGTATCGCGACGAAGGCGATTCCGGCGACGAGACCCCCGCGGTAGATGGTCAGCAGGGGAGTGTTGGCAACGTAGTTGACTTCGAAAGCGACCGTGGGGTCTTTGAATTCTGCACGGCCCCAGCCGAGTCCGAACATCCAGTGGCCTTGCATGTGACCGGGGAATTCCACGAGGGCGTCACCGCGTGCACTCGAGCCCGCGTCTTCGTTGCCGAAGGAGGAGAAGACGCGATTGCGGACGGTGGGTACGGCGATGGCACCGACGAAGGCGGCCGCGAACGCGCCGACGATGGCGAGGCGTTCGCGGGTGCGTAGCTGTTGGAACACCAGCATCAACACCACGCCGAACACCACCGAGAACAGTGCGGCCCGCGAGAGCGTCAACACGATCGACAGGAACAGCAGGGCCGCAAGGGCTGTGCGCAGGTAGCGGCGCAAGAGCAGCACGCACAGCATCAGTGCCAGCACGAATCCGATTCCGGCTGCGTTGGGGTCGACGTACGTGCCTGCCAATCGGACGGTGGCGGCTCCGGTGCTGCTGTAGACGAAGCGAGTGCTTTCCTCCTCGCTGCCGTAGCCGAATATCGACAGATAGCGGATGAGTTTCCCGGCGGGGTCGACGGCGAAGATCACCAGGGCGAAAGCGGCTGCGGCCGAAGCTGCATAGACATAGATGCGCCCGAACAATGCCAATTCGTCACGCTGCATTCTCAACAGGCAGACGACTACGAGTGTGGAAACGAGCCATTGACCGAATTCGACGTAGTCGACCAGAGCGCCACTCGTCGCGAATATCGACAACGCGGACGCAGCGATGAGCGCAATCATGGGCAGTTCCGGCCATGTGATGCGGCTCACGGCTGTGCGGTGGATCACAGTGGCGAGAACGACCGCGATACCCAACGCGAAAACCAACGGAGCGTGAACACCGGGTACGTATCCGAACGGCAACGCACCGAGTGAAAATGCAAGAGCGCGAGACAGATACAGCGGATGACGTAGGCCGATGTACGCTCCCACAGTCAGCACGACGAGGGCGAACGCCCCCAATTTCGCTGGAGTTCCGCCGACAATCATGGCGAATGTAACGAAAACGGGAACGATCACGATGGCTGCCGCACCGGCTCGTTGCGTGATGCTCATAGGCTCTGATGTTGTCACGCTTTCATGCACTCGCAACATCTACGCCGTGCCGAATCGTTCGCTGCGCTTTATTCTTTCCCCTTGACCGATGTCATTCGATAGGAGCACTCGTGGAGATTCGAGAGTACGGGCGAATTCTTCGCGCGGGTTGGTGGATCGTTGCGCTCGCGACGGTCATCGGCGTCGCCGGAGGCTGGGCCTACACGTTCTTCACGACGCCGCAGTATCAGGCGTGCGCCCGTCTGTTCGTCACCACGGAGGGCGGCAGCTCGGTCGGTGAGGCGTACCAGAACAACCTGTTCTCACAGGAACGCGTGACGTCCTACGCCGGATTGGCAACCAGCACACAGGTTGCGCAGCGCGCGATCGATCAGTTGCAGCTGCAGATGTCCCCGGACGAATTGCGTTCGCGCGTCACCGCGACCCCCATCGAGAAGACGGTGCTGCTCGATCTCTGCGCCACCGATCCCGATCCGGCCGTCGCTCAGGTGTTGACCAACGCGGTGGCCGGCCAGCTGACCCAGTTGGTACAGGAACTGGAAACCTCTCAGCGCGGCGGCAGCCCAGCAGCCGGTGCCACCGTCGTGGATCAGGGGGATGTACCGACCTCGCCGATCGGCATGGGCTTGACCACTGTCCTCGGCCTCGGCGCTGCCATCGGCTTCGTGCTCGGCATCGCACTCGCGTTGCTTCGCGGTCTGCTGGATCGTTCGATTCGGGACAGGCCGCGCGCAGAGGAGATTTCGGGTCGCGTCGTCCTCGGCGGCCTCCCGATCGACGCGACGCGACCCAAGGCCGCCGTGGCATCGATGCAGAAGATGGGCGAGCCACTCCGCGCTCTGCGCACCAACATTCGCTTTCTCGGCGGGGGCACTCCTCCTCGCGTCATCACCGTCACCAGTGCGGGCGCGGGCGAAGGACGCACCAGCACCGCCATCGACCTCTCGGCCGTTCTCGCCGAAGCAGGACACCGGGTGCTGCTCGTCGGCGGCGATCTACGCAGCGCAACCCTGGGCACCCGGCTGGGAATCGACCAGAGCAGCGGCCTGTCGACGGTGCTCTCGGGCGAGCACAGCATCGAGGATGCCATCCAGGACGATGTGTTCGGCGGTGTCTCGGTGCTGCCCTCGGGTCCGGTGCCGCCGAATCCGAGCGAGTTGCTCGGGTCGGACCGCGCTCAGGAGCTACTCGAGTCGCTGCGCGGCGAGTACCGCTACGTCATCGTCGATACCCCACCTCTGCTCCAGGTCACCGACGGCGCGATCCTCACCGCATTGTCCGACGGCACACTGGTTCTCGCGCGCACCGGCCGCACGACGCGCGACAAGCTGAGGCGTGCGATCAAGGTGCTCGACGGGGTCGGGGCCACCGTGCTCGGCGTCGTGACCACCTTCGAGCCCGCAGCCCGACGCCTCCTCGGTGGCAGCGCGACGCCTACCGAGAGTGCCGCCGAGACTCCCGCTTCCGCAGAACCGTTCACTGCACCGTCCTCGGCACCTGCCCATTCCACATCGGTCAGGCCGAAGCCGGCGCAGAGCGATACCGCGACCTCCTCGGCGAGCAGAGGATAGTTTCGATGCCAGGTAGGTTCGCGGCACAGGTCGGCGTCGTGCTGACCGCCGCCGCGGTGCTGGTCTCCTGTTCTCAGCAGGCGTCGGTCGTTCTTCCTCCCAACGCGCCAACGGCTCCGGTGACCGCCGAGGCTCCGGCCTCGCAGCCGCCTCCGCCGTCGAATGTCGGTGGCACAGCTCCTGGTTCGCTGATCTCGGCCGAGCCGATCGAGGACATCGCGACCGACATCACCGAGCTCGGTGCCACCGCTACTCGGGTGGTGTATCGGTCGACCTCGGGTGTCACCGGTTCACCGACAGAGGTCTCGGGAACCGTCATCGTTCCGGCCGGTACTGCGCCCGAGGGTGGTTGGCCCATCGTGTCGTTCGGCCACGGCACCACGGGGGTACTCAATGCCTGTGGGCCCTCGTTGTACGCGAACCTGCTCGGCAATGCTCCTATCGTGGCCGCTCTGGCCCTGAACGGGTTCGCGGTGGCGATGACCGACTATCAGGGTCTCGGTACGGACGGTGACTACCACCCGTACCTGGACTCGAAAACGTTCGGCTACAACATGATCGATGCGGTACGAGCGGCCAGGAACTTCATGCCCACGCTCAGCACGCGGTGGGCGGCCTACGGCGTCTCGCTCGGCGGGATGGCCGCATGGGCGGCGAGCGATCGCAACGGTGAGTACGGCGGCGGCCTGGAGCTGGTCGGTACGGCCGCGATGGTGCCGGTGTCGGACATGTCGGGGCTGGCCGACGCGGCCGCGAACGAAACGTTGACTCGTGCTCAGTACCCCCTGTTGATGTACGCGCTGCACTCGTTGGCGATCTCGCATCCCGAGATGAACCTGGACGACTACCGGTCCGGTTTCGCGAAGGAGCGTTGGGACGATCTGCTCGAGTGTGTTCCGCCGGGGTCGCTCGATGTCCCGGAACTGCAGACACAGCTCGAGCCCGCCGATCTGAAGCCGGTGAGCGCCGAGGCCACGGATCGGCTACGCGGCTACCTGTCGGATATGGCGCTGCCGCAGCAGGGTTCGACGACACCGCTGCTGGTCATGTACGGCAGCGAGGACGATCTGATCCTCGAACCGTGGACCGAGAAGGCACTGCAGCGCGCGTGTGACTCCGGAGACCTCGTCGAGTACGAGCTGCATCAGGGCGAGGGGCACGGCAATCTGGACAGCAGCCGATCGCTGCCGTGGGTCAAGGGCATGTTCGCCGGCCAACGCCCGGTCAACACGTGTGAGCTGAACAAATGATCGCGCCGACCGGTGTTCCGACCCTCAAGGACTACGGTCGAATTCTGTTGTCCGGCTGGGCATCGATCCTCGCCGCCGCGGTGCTGTCGGCGGGCGTCGCGTGGTTGGCGACCTATCTCGTCGAGCCCTCGTACACCGCGGTGTCGCGAGTGTTCGTCACCACCCCTGGACCACCGTCGCCCAAGAACTCCCTCGACGGAAACCGTGGAGCGCTGGTTCGCGTCGAGTCGTACGTCGAGCTGGCCACCGGGGAGCAGGTGTTGCGACGCGTCATCGCATCCCAGGACCTGCCCGTCGAGCCCGACGTGCTGAAGCAGGACATCACGGTGGTGCCGAGTCCCGGCTCTGCCCTGATCGACATCTCGGTGGTGAACGCCGATGCCGAGCAGGCACGGGACATCGCCAATTCCGTTGCGGTGCAGCTGATCAAGTTGGTCGGGGAGATCGATCTGGGGGTCGACGGGCCGGTGTCGGTCCTGACTCTGGTGGATGCGGCGACGACGCCGGGTGCGGCCACGACACCGCAGGTCAAGAGCAACGTGATGCTGGGAGCGGGCATGGGGGTCGTGCTCGGCGGCGTATTGGTTCTCGCGCTCGGTATCGCGCGGGATTCGATCGACCATCGCGATCAGGTCGAACATCTGGTCAAGCAGGTCACGGGGGAGAGACGATGACGAACACACGAACGATGCTGCTACGCAGAGCGGCAACAACAGGTGCGCTGGCGCTGGTACTGGTGGCTGCGGGATGTTCTTCGGACGATCAGGCGGTCGATCCGCAGTCCGTCGCCGTCGGGGCCACCCTGTCCGCCGATTACAGCGACGACGGCCCCGGTTCGCTCGAGAGTGCGGAAGAGTTGCTCACCGTGGACCGCCGGGTGAGCGCCATCTCCTCCATCGCTGCTCGAGTGGTGTACACGTCGACGTCCGGGATCGACGGGTCCACCCAACGAGTCTCCGGCACCATCTTCGCCCCGGAAGGGACTGCGCCCGAGGGTGGTTGGCCGATCATCGCCTACGGTCACGGGACCACCGGCGTGTTGAACGATTGCGGGCCGTCGACCGATCCGGAACTGCTCGGAAGCTCGCAGATCGTGGCAGCGCTGGTTCGCTCCGGATACGTGGTCGCGGTCTCGGACTACCAGGGTCTCGGTCTGGACGGCACGTATCACCCGTACCTCGATGCGAGGACCGTCGGGAACAACCTGATCGATTCGGTGCGTGCGGCCCGCAAGTTGGTGCCCGGTACGTCGACCCGCTGGGCATCGTTCGGTGGTTCGCAGGGTGGTCAGGCAGCCTGGGCGGCAAACGAACTCGCGCGCAGCTACGGCGCGGGACTCGACATGGTCGGGTCGGTCAGTCTGGTGCCGGCAGCAGACATCACCGGCCTGGCGGCCGCAGCCGCCGACAGGACACTCACCGACGACCAGAAGCCGCTGTTGCAGTGGGTGCTGGTGGGCCTGTCGCAGGCCCATCCCGAGCTGGATCTGGACGATTATCGCCGCGGCATCGTCGCCGAGAAGTGGGACGAGCTCTCGGCATGCGGGGGCGTCCTCGCGGCCGACCGTACGTCGCTGGCCGCGCAGATCGGCGACGACGATCTGCGGCCGGCAACGCCGGAGGCCACTGCGGTTCTCGAGGGATACCTGCGGGAGATGAGTCTGCCGAAGTCTCCTGCTGCTGCACCGATGCTGGTGATCTACGGCGGTGAGGACACGTTGATCTCCCAGGCGTGGACCGACACCGCCATCGGTGCCGGCTGCGCCGCAGGTGACACCATTCAGTATGTGCTCCAACCGAATTCCGGTCACGCAGACATCGACGGTGCTGCTGCGTTCGGCTGGCTCGGCGACCGGTTCGCCGGTACCGAGGCCGTCAACTTCTGCCCAGCACCACCACCAGCGCCGTGACCTGAAGAAGGTACCCATGACTGCTACTCCAGACAGCACCGCAGCCGCAGCGACTGCGCCCGCGCCTTCGGTGGCCGGTGAGTCCAAGCGTCCCGCGCGCATCGTCGGCCTCGACGGCCCGCGTGGCTTCGCGTGCCTGTGCGTGCTCGCGGTCCACGTCGGTGGCCATTACTCACCGCAGACCGTGCTGACGTACAAGTTGGGGTTGCTGGGGCAGGGCCTGATCTTCTTCTTCGCGCTGTCGGGATTCCTGATCTTCCTGCCGATGGTACGAAAGTTGTTCGCAGGCAAACCGATGCCGAACAACTTCAGTTACGCGATGCATCGCCTGCTCCGAGTGTTCCCGGCCTATCTGTTCATCTTCCTGTTCGCGAACTTCGTGATGCGAGCGGTGTTCGTGGAGAACGCGGCCGTCGCCGAACGGCATTTCACCGACAACGGTCTGGGCATCCTCACCGATCCGCTCACGCTGCTGGCAAATCTGACGCTGCTGCACTCGTACATTCCGAGCATGCTGCAAACCGGGATCAACCCGTCGTGGTCGCTCTCGCTGGAGTTCGCGTTCTACCTTGCGTTGCCACTGCTGACGGGCATCGCGTTCTATCTCCGCAAGCGCACGTCCATCTCGGCACCGGTGCTGGCGATGATCCCGGTGGTGATCATGTTCGTCATCGGTATCACCGGAAAGCTCTACACCGCCTCGCTCGTCGGGCCGTCGGGCATCACCGACCCGAAGTTATTGGATTGGGGTCCCAACCAGGTCGCGGTGCTCAGCCGCAGCTTCTGGTCGCTGGCAGACAATTTCACGTACGGGATGCTCGCTGCAGTGGTGTTCGTCGCCATCGACAACGGGATGCTGAAGGGCGCGATCGCCACCAGGATGCGCTGGTGGACCGGACTCGCGATGATCCCCACCGCCGCGATCTCGCTCAAGCTCATCGACGACAATTCACGCTGGCAGAGCTCCACCGTGGCATTCGGCTCGGCGCTGCTGATCCTGTTCATCATCGTGCCGCTGGCACGTGGGGAGAAGTCGCTGCTCGCCGAACGTGCGGACTGGGCACCGCTGAGCTACGTCGGCATGATCTCGCTCAGCGTCTACCTGTGGCACTTCCCCATCCTGATCATGGTGGGGCGCTTCGGGTGGATGGCCGGGGACAGCCCTCTGGGGCTTCTGCGGAACTTCGTGCTGGTGGGAGCGATAAGTATCGCCTTCGGGTCATTGACCTATCGATTCATCGAGAAGCCCGGTCTGACGTACGCGCGTCGGTTCAAGGCCTCCAAGTAGTGACGTGACGACGACGCGGCGGTGGTTGGCAGCACTGTTGCTGCTACCCCTGCTTTCCGGGTGCGCGGTCGTTGTGCCCGTTGCCGGGCAGGTGCAGGGAGCCCTCGCGGCGGTACTGCGCGGGTCGGACCCCCAACCAATGGTGATCGCGGATCCGGGAACCGGTAGCGGGTCCATCGTCAGTGCCGAGACAATGCCCAATCTGCCGATCCAGGTGCGGCTTTCGGGCGTGAACGCGGCGCGGGTGGTGTACCGCTCGGTGCAACCGGGGGTGGGCGAGCGCGAAGTATCGGGCACGGTGTTCACCCCGTCCGGCGAGGCACCCGAGGGCGGTTGGCCCGTCATCTCCTACGCCCACGGCACCACGGGTATCGAACAGGCATGCGCTCCGTCGCGGTCCGCGTCGCTGCTGGGGGCCTCGGCGCTCGTACAGGGTTACACCACAGCCGGATTCGCGGTGGCCATCACCGATTACGAGGGACTCGGGCATCCGGGTAACCATGCGTACCTGGACAACATCACCGCCGGCTACGACGTCATCGATGCCGTACGGGCACTGCGGACGGTCTTTCCCGATGTGGGTACGCAGTGGGCTGCGTTCGGCGGATCGCAGGGCGGGGGTGCCGCGTGGGCGGCGAACGAACTCGCCGATTCCTACGCTCCCGAGCTGGATCTGGTCGGCGCTGTCGCGCTGGCACCGGGGGCCAACATGGTAGGGCTGGTGGACAAGGCCATCGCGGGAACACTGACCGACGATCAAGGCCCTCTGCTGCAGTGGGTACTGGAGTCGTTGGCGCGACGCGACCCGGCTCTGAACCTCGACGACTACCGCAGCGGCAGGGCCGCTCAGGACTGGGCCGCGCTCACCGGCTGCACGCCGGACAAGGCCGGTGCGCGTGAGGACGCGGTGAACAGGCTCGGCGACAGGGACTTCGCCCCGAAATCCGATGCGGCCGCGGATGCCCTCCGGCGCGCACTGGCGGCGATGGCCGTGCCACAGGGACCGGCGTCGGCACCGATGCTGGTGGCCTACGGTGATGCCGATACGTACATCGATGCGGCATGGACCGACGCGGCTCTCGAGCGGGCCTGCGGGTACGGAGACGTCATCACCATCGATCGTCAGGCGGGCCGGGGGCACGGGGATGTGAACGGCGACGCCGTCAATCAGTGGATAGGGGATCGTTTCGCCGGGGTACCGGCGCAGAACGACTGCACGTGAGTAGGGGGAGCGTCATGGGGTTTCGGCAGAACGCGAAGGTGCGAGCGAAAGACGTCGTGAAGAAGCGTCTCGGACGCGGCATTCCGGTGGAACCGATCGACGAGCCGTATCTGGTGGTTGCCGTGCTGGGCCAGTCCAATGCGCACGGTGCCGGCGTCGGATTGGACGGGGCCGGCCTGGATGCGCCGCATCCACGGGTGCATCAGTGGGCCGCGTCGGGCCGGTCGAAGAACACCATCGTGGCGGGCAGCAATCCTCTCTTTCACGAGGTGCCCTCCAAGGCAGTCGGCTTCGGTCCGACGTTCGCCGCGCACCTCGCCGATGCAACGGGTAGGCCGGTGTTGCTGGTTCCGTATGCTCGCGGCGATTCGGGCTTCGCACGGATCCACGGCATCTCCTGGGATCCGGCCGACACCGGCGCGCGAGTCAATCTGTTCTGGGATGCACTGCAGCGCATCCGAACAGGGCTGGCGACGAAGCCCGGCAACGAGCTCGCCGCGGTGCTGTGGCATCAGGGTGAGAGCGATGTGCCGCTGCTGACCGCGCCGGTGTACGCGGAGAAGCTCGACAGCCTGATCGACACGCTCCGCGGCGAGTTCGGCGACGTTCCGTTCGTGGTGGGCCAGATGGTGCCCGACGAGATCGAATCGGGGGAGGCGAACTACGCCGCCATCGATGCGGTGCATGCCGATACTCCCCGGCGCAAGACGAAAGTGGCGTACGTGCCGGGTCCGCGCGGGCTCTACAACAGCGAGACCGAGAAGATCCATTACAACGGCGAGGGGCAACGGGAACTGGGACGCCGAATGTGGGAGGTCTTCGCAGACATCTCTCCGAACGTACGGCGTTCGACCGACAATGCTTGACACACGAGGTGAATGTGGCACTAATAGGTGGTCGACAAAGGCCGGAATGGGGGCTTCCGGGAGAATTCGGCAACGCGGGGGACGCGTGCGGTTAATGCAGTAGAAACATGTAACGACCTGCGGGTTCTCGCCGATCAACAAACCGTTACCAAGTGACACGATAAGCACGAAAAGATAATCTGCACGACGGGGTGGCACGGAGCTGTGCCGATCACGCAAGGGTTCGGCAACGCGTAAGTACCGAGGGGAAACTAGTGTCAGTCAGCGATCTGGAAGCGCAGAGTTCGGTTGTCTCGCGGCGTGATGCACGACGGTTACGCAGAACGACATCGCGTCGTGAATGGGAGACGCACTACACCGAGGGGCTCCGTGTCACCGATACGGTGGTCGTTCTCGGCGCGGTGACGGTTGCGCAGATCATCCGCTTCGGCGAGATCGATTTTCGTGAACCGTGGTCCGTCATCGGCTACCTCGGGATATCCGGAGTGCTCGCGATTCTGTGGCTGACGTTTCTCGCCATCTTCCGCACCCGTTCGCCACGGGTGATCGGCAACGGCTCGGAGGAGTACCGCCGCATCGTGTCGGCCACGTTCCGGCTCTTCGGAACCATCGCGATCCTCTCCCTGCTGTTCCAACTGGACATCGCCCGTCTGTATCTCGCGATCGCACTGCCCGTCGGCCTGATCGGACTTCTGCTCAGTCGGTGGGTGTGGCGAAAAGTGGTGTCACGCAAACGAGCTCGTGGCGGATACCAGACCTCGGTACTCATCGTCGGCAGCCGCAGCTCGGCTCTCGCCATGGCCAAGTCGTTCGAGCGTTCCCCCGAGGCCGGCTACAGCGTGGTCGGCATCTGCCTACCCAACTACGAGCCCGGCAACGACACGTCCTTCACCGTCGACGGCGTCGAGATCCCGGTGCTCGGTGACGAGCACAGCGTCGTCGAGGCCATCGAGACCTCCGGCGCAGACACCGTGGCGGTGACCGCCACCGAACACATCGGCCATCGCGGACTGCGAAAGATGGTGTGGGATCTGGAGAAGAAGAAGGTCGACCTCGTGGTCTCGCCCGGCGTGGTGGACGTCGCCGGTCCCCGTCTGGTGATGCGTCCGGTGGCGAACTTCCCGCTCATCCATGTCGAGAAGCCGCAATACAACGGTGCGAAGCGATTCGGCAAGACGGCGTTCGACTTCCTGTTCGCCGCCTCGGTCCTCCTGCTGATCTCACCGGTCCTGATCACTCTCGCCGCAATCATCAAGCTCACCAGCAAGGGCTCGATCTTCTACAAGTCCGAGCGAATGGGCATCGACGGCAAGCCTTTCCAGATGATCAAGTTCCGCAGCATGGTGCAGGACGCCGACAAGCGCGTACAGGAACTTGCCGCGCTCAACGAAGGGGCAGGCGGGGTGTTGTTCAAGATGCGCGACGACCCACGGGTCACCCGGGTGGGCAAGGTGATGCGCAAGTTCAGCCTCGACGAGCTGCCGCAGTTCGTCAACGTGCTCAAGCGCGAGATGAGCGTGGTGGGTCCGCGGCCGCCGCTGCGCAGCGAAGTGGAAACGTACGACGGCGACGTGCGTCGTCGACTGCTCGTCAAGCCGGGTATCACCGGGCTGTGGCAGGTGAGTGGCCGATCGGATCTGTCGTGGGAGGAGAGCGTTCGCCTCGATCTCTCGTACGTCGAGAACTGGTCCATGACAGGGGATCTGCTCATCATCGCCAAGACCGCGGTCGCCGTCGCCAAGAGCGACGGCGCGTACTAGTTCGAGGACGCTCACCCTGCGGACGGTCGGTTTTGTTCGTACCATGACGCAATGACACCTGTTTCGGAGAACGGACGTGACGTGACCATGGCGCAGAATACGTTTCACGACTTCTTGGCCGATCGCATCGATGTGATCGCCAAGGTTCACCTGAACAGGTCCACCTCGCTGCACGCGGTGATCTCCGACAGCGTCGATGCCTACACGTCGGCGTTCGCGGAGTACCACGGCACCGACGTCCCCCTGGATCTACTCGCTCCCGAGGTCCGCTCCGAATTGAGCGATTTCATCCACCGCTGCGCCGAGGCCGTCGAAGAACCGGAGAACCCGCAGTTTCCCGTTCGTCGCTGAGAAACCTTCGACTCGCCGGTTGTTCAGCTGGCTCTGTGACCGCAGTCTCCTGGGTGACGGTCATGAACGCCTGTGTTTACTATTCCGGTATGCGCGCGTGACCTGAAGGCGATGTCCTCCAGGCACTTGCTGTGACGGGAAGTCACGGGCTCTTGTCGAATACACCATTGTTCAGAACGACCGACGGGGAATGGAACAAATGCGAATCACAGTGTTCGGTACCGGTTATCTCGGCGCGACTCACGCAGCATGCATGGCCGAGCTCGGCCACGAGGTGCTCGGCGTGGACGTGGACCCGGCCAAACTCGCGAAGCTCGAAGCCGGCGAGGTCCCGTTCTGGGAGCCCGGTCTCGAAGAGGTGTTGCAGCGGAACATCGCGGCCGGCCGCCTCCGCTTCACGGCGTCGTACCAGGAAGCCGCGGATTTCGCGGAGGTCCACTTTCTCGGTGTCGGTACGCCCCAGAAAAAGGGGGAGTTCGCAGCCGACATGAAGTTCGTGGACTCGGTCATCGAGACACTCGCGCCGCTGCTCACCAAGCCGGCCGTGATCTTCGGCAAGTCGACGGTGCCAGTGGGCACAGCGGCACGACTCGGCAAGATCACCCGCGAACTTGCACCGGCCGGCGACGACGTCGAGGTGGCATGGAACCCCGAGTTCCTGCGCGAGGGTTACGCCGTCAAGGACACCCTGCACCCCGACCGCCTGGTGCTGGGCGTGGACCGCGCCCGTCCGGGACGCGCCGAGGCGCTCGCCCGCGAGGTGTACGCGCAGCTGCTCGACGAGAAGATCCCGTTCCTGGTCACCGACCTGGCCACCGCCGAGCTGGTCAAGGCATCGGCCAACGCGTTCCTGGCCACCAAGATCTCGTTCATCAACGCTATTGCGGAGGTGTGTGAGGCCGCGGGTGCAGATGTCACCGTGCTCGCCGACGCCATCGGCCACGACGAGCGAATCGGCCGCAAGTTCCTCAATGCCGGCATCGGCTTCGGCGGCGGCTGCCTGCCCAAGGACATCCGGGCGTTCATGGCCCGGGCCGGTGAACTGGGCGCTGACCAGGCACTGACGTTCCTGCGTGAGGTCGACAACATCAACATGCGACGCCGCACACGGATGGTGGAGTTGGCGCGTGAGGCCTGTGGGTCTCTCCTCGGTGCACGGGTCGCTGTGCTGGGTGCCGCTTTCAAGCCCGATTCGGACGACGTTCGTGATTCACCGGCCCTCAATGTCGCCGGGCAGATTCAGCTCCAGGGTGCCGCGGTCAACGTGTACGACCCCAAGGCCATGGAGAACTCCCGTGCACTGTTCCCCACCCTGACCTACAGCAGTTCCGCGCTCGAGGCCTGCGAGGGCGCTGACGTGGTGCTGGTGCTGACGGAGTGGAAGGAATTCAAGGCACTCGCTCCGAAGGATCTGGAGGGTGCGGTGCGCAGCAAGACTTTGATCGACGGGCGCAACTGCTTGGACCCGGAACAGTGGCGCGCGGCGGGGTGGAATTACCGCGGGTTGGGGCGTCCCTGATCGCAGCGGGCGAGGAGGTTTTCCGAAATTCATTCGAGGGAATGAATTTCGGAACTCCGGGGGCATCTGCGGCGGAATCCAATTTTCACGCCGGTTACCGGCTCGTATCGGGTACTTCGCTGGCTTCTACCTGCGTGCAGAGGTGCTGTGGCCCTTTATCGGCAGTAAGCGCACACTGCGCTATATGATAAACGCCCTAAAAACAACTTAGATACCTGTGACAGGTCACAGTTCACATTCAATCCGCTTGTCGCAGAGCGGTTTTGGGCGGAAAAATTGCTAGCGGAGTTCGATTGTTCTCGCGGATCGCAGCATTACCTTCGATGTGGTAAACAACGTCAATGCTGTTATTGGTTTGTGATCTGTACCGCTCGCGTGGTGGTACATCGAACGGCATGGGACTATTTCAATTCGATACCAGTCGCACAGCGGATGGGTATCGATCGGATTCATCCGCTCGCCGGTGGCGTGCGTACTAGTGCAGAGGAGGAGAGCACGTGGCAACTGTCGGGGCTGCACACCGCTCTCTCTGGGGATCTCCCCGTCGTTCGGACGTGGTGGCAACGCGCACGCTGACGTCGCGGCACGTGTGGGAACGTCAGTACATCGCACGCCTGCGGGTGACCGATGTGTTGGTCGTGATCCTGTCCGTTGCTCTGGCCCAGATCGTGCGGTTCGGCGATGTCGAGACCACCGACTTGCTCTCGACCATGACGTACACCGGTGTCTCCGTCGCACTGGCCGGACTGTGGATCGCGTTCCTCGCGATCTTCCGCACCAGATCGCCTCGCGTCATCGGAAACGGTGCTGAGGAGTATCGGCGCATCGTGTCGGCAACCTTCCGCCTGTTCGGGGTGATCGCGATCGCGTCCCTGCTCTTCCGGATCGACATCGCACGGCTCTACCTCGCTATCGCTCTACCGGTCGGACTACTCGCACTGCTCTTGACCCGTTGGGCCTGGCGCAAGATCGTCACCCGACTTCGCGGGAAGGGCGAGTACAAGACCTCAGTCCTGATCGTGGGAAGCCGCACGGCCGCGGTGTCGATGGCGCAGTCGTTCGAGAAGTCTGCGTCTGCGGGGTACGCGGTGGTCGGAATTTGCATGCCCGGCTACGAGGCTCCGCGGGACGGCGTGGTTCACGTCGAAGGCACCGAGATTCCGGTGCTGGGCGACGAGCACGACGTTCTCGATGCGATCGAAGAATGTGGTGCCGACACCGTTGCCGTGACAGCCACCGAGCACCTCGGCCACAAAGGCATCCGAAAAATGATCTGGGATCTGGAGAAGAAGGACGTCGACCTTGTGGTCGCGCCGGGTGTCGTCGATGTGGCCGGCCCGCGACTCGTGATGCGGCCCGTCGCAGGCTTCCCTCTGATTCACGTCGAGAAGCCGCAGTACAACGGCGCGACGCGCTTCAGCAAGACCGCATTCGACCTGACGTTCGCGGCTCTCGTCCTGGTGCTGATCTCACCGATTCTGTTGGCAGTGGCCGTCGCGGTGAAGGCCACGAGCCGTGGCCCGGTGTTCTACAAGTCCGAGCGCATGGGAATCGACGGCAAGCCGTTCTCGATGATCAAGTTCCGCAGCATGACCGTCGACGCGGACAAGCAGGTTGCGAATCTTCTCGATAAGAACGAGGGCGCTGGCGGGGTTCTGTTCAAGATGCGTGACGATCCGCGGGTAACACCTGTCGGCAAGGTGCTGCGGCGTTTCAGTCTCGACGAACTGCCGCAGTTCATCAACGTGCTCAAGCGCGAGATGAGCGTGGTGGGGCCGAGGCCTCCGCTGCGGCGTGAGGTCGAGACCTACAACGGTGAGGTTCGACGGCGATTGCTGGTCAAGCCGGGAGTCACAGGGCTGTGGCAGGTCAGTGGACGATCGGACCTGTCGTGGGAAGAGACTGTGCGGCTCGATCTTTCGTATGTCGAGAACTGGTCGATGGTGGGAGATCTGTTGATCATCGCAAAAACTATGAAGGCGGTGGTCGGGAGTGATGGGGCGTACTAGCAGCGATGTCGACCCATTTCAGGCGGCGAATCAGGAAGCTCGGCTCGAATTCTGCATTTTGTCGCATTCCATTGCTAGCAACGCAGTTGGGCGCGCAATTGCGTTGAGTCTAGTCGCTGAGCAGGTTGCAGAAACGACTGTTTGGGCTGTGGATGACGGACAGCCGTGGCCAGGGATTGGACAGTTTAGCGTAAACGTAAAAGCGATCAGAAGGGGAGAACTCCCTGAATGGAAACTTCCGCAACCAGGAGTCAAGCGCATTGTCTGGGTTAGTAAGGGTATATCTCCCCTTGCGAAAATTGTCGAAAAGATTCGCGAGGCCGACGATACCGTCATTGTCGTCCTGGATCTAGACGACGATGATGCAGCATTGGCCGCCGACTTCAGATCGACGTCGATCACCAACTGGCTCAGACTAAACCCCGCACGGCGAATGTATCCAGGAAGAATTAGATCTGCGCAGCACAAAATCGCAGATGTCGCAGATCTGTTTACATTCTCGTCCAATGTGCTTGCGTCTAGATTTCCCGGGCATTGGGTGCCAACGGTGAGAATCACACACGCCCGTCCCATCGTCGCACCAGTCCTACCTACTCCTGTTCCAGGACTGGTTAGAATAGGTACATTTGGAACAATCCGGGGACACAAAGGCGCTCGAAGGCTCTCCGAACTAATGGAGTTCAGTGACACACTTGAGCTACATACTTTCAAGAACTCGGGTGTTTCTTTGTCCGCCGCCGCGAGCGAACGTCACATAGAGCACGAGCCGGGCACTCCTCTCTCGGAGGTATACAGTGCTGTGGACGTCGCATATATCCCTATGAGCACCAATTCCGGAGCCGACGTTCAACTTCCAGCGAAACTCATCGATGCTATGGCAATAGGGGTGCCAATTGTTACATCGCCTACGTCAGCCATTGTCGAAGTCGCAGGCGACTCTGTGCATTATGCCAGCCTAACACTCGGCCTCGCCGAGACGATTTCCATTCTAGCTACCGCAGCCGCACGTCACGAACGAAACGCGCACCTCCGGTTTCTGCAGGTGGCTTCTAGTCCGGTCTTGGCAAAAGATCTGATGCTGGCGATCCACGAGATTATATTTCGTGATGGAGCGGCTGCAGATGTATAGGCAAAATCACATCACGCGAGTTGCAAAGCTGGTCCTTCAACCAACCTTGCTAGCGCAGGTGGTGACCGTCTTGCTCGCGTTGATACAGATAGTTATTCTCGCCCGGTTTTTACCGATAGATGATTTTGCCAGGTACGGCGTCCTGACGGCAATCTGGGCCATCGGAAATGCAGTGATAGGCACAAGTGTTGGTGCAAGGGTGGTGCGTACCGCAGTATCTGACAGCGGCAGAATCAGCTTTACGGTCAGAGAAGTCTTACTTATACTCGCAGCCGGTTCCGCGGGCCTCGTGTATGCCTTGGTGGCGTGGAATGATTGGCTTCTAGGTCTCGTATCTGCACTGACAACTGCGTCGTTTGTTATAGCCGAAGCGCGTAGCTCCCTAGAATTGGGAAGGCGTGACTTCAAAAGCTACCTGCTGATCATTTGCTTCAAAGCAACTATTCCTGTGGTGATCATCGCGAGCGCAGTCGTATTTGTCGACGAACTTTCCCTCACGGTTGCGATGTCTGCCATTCTGCTAGCTAACCTAGCCGCATCGGCTATTAGGCCACGAAATGCCTGGTGTTTCAGAATCCTCAAGGACAACAAGGCACCGCTTGAGTGGATTGGTCTATTGAACTTGGGGCTTTGGATCGTGAGCGGCGTTGGCCGTATAGCCATGGACGGATCGGTAGCAGCGGCTGATCTCGCAGTATTCACGCTCTCGTACAGTTTGACTGACCGAGCATTCAGGGCGCTTCAGAATGCCTACATAACGAAGAACATCGCAACTGCATTCTCGGGAAGAATCACGGACATCAAGCCAGTGCACTGGTTAATAACCATCCTCTTATTTAGTGCTTCGACGGCTACGCTTCCCTTTGCTTCGCAGGTAATATCTGACGGCAAGTACGAAACCGCATGGATGCTTGCCGTGTGGATATCGTCGGCGGGGTCATTGATGTACGCCTCCGCGCCGTTCTACCTGCGCGTTATCGCGCTAAACAAGGTAAAGCTGGCGGCGGCAGTGTCTCTTACGATTTCTGTCCTATCTGCCGGAGCAAACTTCTGGTTTGTAGGCATATTTGGAATAATTGGATCATCTATAATACTCGCTACTTCTTATGGGCTATGGCTCCTGGCGGTAGCCCTTATCTCGCGAGGCGCAGCATCCAGAAGAGAGCCCGCATCACCGATCGTGGCCGAGACAACGTCTACCCGCATGGCTAGGTGGCAATAAAGTTATGACTCATAATAAGCAGTACCACGCCTTTCCTATGCACGGCAGTGCAAAGCTGGTTAAAGAAGGATTCCGTACCCGTGACGGACACCTTCTGCACTGGATGTCGACGCTGGTCGGAAGCGAGGGGTCGTTTAAGGTTAGATCTCGGCCTGAGCCACTGCCGATTCACGCATCACATGCGTTGCGGCCGCGAATTTCGCAGGACCATGCCAATCTTCACGAGATAAATTCATATTCGCTAAAGCTTCCTAATTTGCGAAACCGCCAGGAGTGGTGGGACCGGTCACGGACTAGCTATCGAAGAGTAGGAGATATCGGGGAAACGGATCCCGTTATTGTGTGGAATCCTTTTGTTGCTGTTTCAAATATCGCTCAGACAGTATTTAATGGTAAGCGGACAGTTGTTATGGATCTGTTGGATGACTGGACCTACCACTATGCCTTCGCATCGATTAAGGACCAAGTCGTGGAGGCATATGCAAGATCATTCGACGGCGCAAATCATGTAATCGCGAACGCAGAGGGGACCGCAGAGCTCGCGCGACGAAACGGCCGTTCGGACGTTCAGCAAATCTTGAACGGAGTTGACCCAACACGGTTCTCGACAGAAAGCCATGCCATAGGTTCGCCTAAAATTGGCTATGTAGGAAAGATCGGACGTAGGCTTGACTTGCAGCTAATTCAGGCCGCGGCCCGCGAACTCCCGCATGTCAACTTTATATTTGCAGGACCAATCTTGGACTCAGAGTATAGGCGTGGCATGCAGAATATCCCCAATATCGACCTTTTGGGAGATATACATTACCGTGATGTACCAGCTTTGCTTCAGACCTTCGATCTCGGGTGGGTGCCTCATCGAGTGGGCGAAGGCGAGGTAGGGGGAGACGTAATAAAAACGTACGAGTACCGCGCCGCAGGTCTCCCAGTTCTGAGCACACCAGTGCAGGGTGCCGGAGAACGGGGTTTGAAGGCGGTAACCGTCATGTCTGCGGAAGAGCACATTCGGGAGATTGCCGGCTTATTCGAACCTGGCCCACGATTGGGTCGAATTCATGAAGAGATTCCGCCAGAGATGACCTGGGAGTTCAAAGCGAAAACGGTGCTCGATCTACTGGACGCTACATGATGCGGCAAAAGCCTCCCCTTGTCGACGTGGTGATTCTGATTTCCGTCGCTACTATCGCCTTGGTCGCGGGTATCGCTTCGGTCACTGTGAGTTTGAGTATAGTTTTGGGTTTTGTCTCACTCTTCGCGCTGCTGGCAATATGGACAATTCGTCAGCAAAGGGTCGACCGCCTGCCTTCCATTTACTATGGTTTCTTCATTTTGTTAGTATTTTCTTCTCTACTTCCGGCTTCGGTGAATCTTCCACTTCAGTTGGCCGCTCTGGGTGGTGCAGTGCTTGCCTGGCTCCTACAGCCTAGGGAGGAAAGGCGTGGAGGACCTGTTGTGGGTTGGGCAATAGCAGTCATTGCATTCTGGTTCTTGCTGATGTTCAACGCAAATATACCGAGTGTGAATGTGGGAATTCTGGGATTCCGGAAGTCGGTCCTTGCGCTTGGTGGGCTAATCCTTGGCTGCTCGATTGCTGCTACACATGTTCGATCAGCTGAGGCGCTAGTAGTAAGAACTCTGACCGCTGGTCTAGCAATTTCAATTATTGGACGACTGTGGTTTCCTGCTCTTGATGACATCGGGGCTGATAAATCGGCGGATTCCTATACCGCGCTGTTCGATGGCGCGCGTAGGCTTCAGGGTATTTTCGCGGGTCCTTTCCATGTTGCAGTTTGCGGTGTTTTCTTACTTGGCTGGTGCCTTGTAAGATTTCGAGGGCACAGGATCGAAGCATCTTTGGTTGGCTTGATTGCAGTCGTTGCGACCTACATGACCCTCGTCAGAACGGCCTATGTCGCTATTGTTTTCTTGGTGCTGGTTTATATCCTGATCTCGCCTCGTTTCGAGAAGTTTCTGGCTAGAGCGGCGGGAGCAATACTGACGTCCGCCTTGCTGAGTTATGTTGTACTGACTGAAGATTCTGGTTTGGCGTCCGTCGCCAGGTCGCTGGGCGAAGCATCGTCTGATGGTCGCTTTTTGAACCGCTTTCCTGAGTACATCGCGTCCTGGAACCTTTTCCTGGCATCACCCCTCTGGGGCTGGGGCGCGGGGAGTGCTGGCGACGTCATGGGCCAGTTCTTCGGTCCGGATGGAGTTCATGTAACGGCGCACAACCTGGTATTTAAAATCATGGTTGAGGGTGGAATAATTGGTCTAATTCTCTGGACGGGCCTGCTATCCGCGGTGATACGTTCGACTGTTGTACGGTCTGAATCGGGTTCGTTTGCACTGATCACGCTCGCCGGACTGACACCGTTTGCACTGACTGGGTCTGCAGTCGAGGCTCTACCGGTTTCGTATGTCGCCTTCTTCGTGGTCGGTCTGGCGATAACAGAAAACCCGCGGCATAGGGACAAATCAATTCGGGGTTTTGATCATTCAGCTGGCTCCAGGAGAGAGGGCGTGCCGGTCGTGGATGTGGATGTCGATTCTGCTGAGAGTCGTCGCGCGGCGGCTCAGTTGGAAAGTAGGAGCTATGGGCATGAGTGAGAAGTCCCGAGGCGTTAGGGGCCATACATCCGAGGCAAGCAGGGTGGAATTTCTGGATGGTGTGCGGGGATTAGCATCATTCCTAGTGTTGATTGGGCACTCTATGGAGGCAGCCGACCCGTGGTGGGGACAGTGGCAGAGTACTCTGAACCTTGGCCGCGCGGGAATTGTCGCATTTTTCTTGGTCAGCGGTTATGTCGTAGCGTTGAGCCTAGGTTTTCAGTCATTACGGGTCTTCTGGATTCGAAGGTTTTTCAGATTGTATCCTATATTTTGGATTACTCTAGCCTTATACATAATTATTGATTGGCCTGCGAGCAGTGAGCGCTATTCGTTTTCATTTGTGACAGTTGTTTTAAATATTCTGATGATTCAAGGTTTCGTCAGCGTAGCGAGCATGCTGTGGCCAACGTGGACGCTAGGCAGTGAACTTGCATTCTATGGGCAGCAGTCTATCTTAAAGTCCTTCGCCAGTCGCTTTTTCTGTCATGTAGGTTGGTTTTGGCTCTTCGTTTTTGGTCTAATGTGCATCTCGACACGGTTCAGCGATTTGGACCTTACCGCTGTATCGCCATTGATGATGTTCACTGCTAGCGTTGGTATTGCCTTTTACCAGAGAGACCAAGGCAAGCCGTCTAACCTTTTGTTGTACTTGTTAGCGTGTGTGATTGTGGTTCCAATTCTTGGTTGGGTGCTTCAGGGGGACTCGGCTGCGTTCCCGTCATCGAATTGGTCGGCGCTTGGTTTCAATGTTTCGTACTTGGCTGGATTGGCGATATTTGTTGCTTTTTACTGCTTGCAGGACAGGTCGATGCCGAGGATTTTAACTTGGTTGGGGTCTATTAGTTACGTGCTGTATTTAGTGCACGCAATTGTCATTCGTGTTCTCGAACGCTTGGACGTCGAAGGCGCGGTAATAGTTTGGATCACGGTTCCAGTCTCGCTGGGCGCGGCTGTAGTAATGCACCGATGGATCGAACTACCATTTATCAGCGTTGGTCGCTCCCTATCCAAGAAACTTGCGAAGGGGAATAAGCGGGACCATGCTGCAGGCTGACTGTGTACATACGCGCCAACATCCAGAGGAGAAGGTTCTTGAAGAATTCCGTTGATATCATCGGTACGCGTGGCTATCCGAGTTACTATGGCGGCTTCGAGACTCTAGTTCGAAATCTGGCACCATATTTAGCTGATCATGATTGGGATGTCACGGTCTACGGTCGGCCGGGCGCTGTGCGAGCGGACGATCCGCTGCGTGACCCAAGGGTGGCGTCGAGGGAATCCTGGGGGGTAGAGTCCAAGTCGCTTTCTACTCTCAGCTACGGTCTGTCGTCCTCGATTAGGTCTGCTAGGAGGAAGCCTGACGTTGCGCTAATTATGAACGTAGCTAATGGCTACTGGCTTCCGTCGATGAAAGTCCGCGGAATTCCGACGGTCGTTAATGTCGACGGGATTGAATGGGAGCGCGAGAAGTGGGGTTTGGCAGCGAAGGGCGTGTTCCGAATCGGCGCCAGTCTGACCGCGAGGTGGGCTGACTACCTTGTCTACGACTCGATTGCTCTTGGCCAGCGTTGGTCCGAAGAATTTGGCCGTACAGGCACCTTCATTCCGTATGGTGGCACAAATCCAGATGTGCTGCCTCCTTCGCATAGTGGGTCGCCGGGTTCGTATGCATTATTGGTTGCGCGATTCGTGCCTGAGAATACCGTTTCAGAGTTTTTTGACGCCGCCGAGGTCATTGCACGATCGCATGACGTAGTCATAGTTGGATCTTCGGGCTATGGTGGTGAGTTTGACCGACGCGTTAAAAATATGGCTGACGGTAATAGTCGCATTCACGCGTTGGGTCATGTTAGTGACGATCGCCGTTTATTTTCACTGTGGCAGAATGCGGGAGCCTACTTTCACGGCCACAGCGTCGGTGGAACTAATCCCGCGCTTGTTCAGGCTATGGCCTGCGGCGCTCCCATTGTCGCAAGAGATACGGTCTTCAATCACGAGGTACTGGCTGATACGGCGGTTTTTGTCGAGCCAAATGGTCATCGTATTGCTGAGGCGATGCTGTCGTTACTGAAAGACCGCCCCCGCCAGTTGGATCTTGGCAACCGGGCCCGCTTGCGCAGTGCGGAAAGATACAGCTGGGATTTAGTCTGCGGGGCATATGAAGACGCGCTCATCGGGGCCATTGGGAAATCTTGATAAATTGGTACTCGATCAGTTTCGGTTTGCATGCCAGATGCATCGCGATTTCGCCGATGGTTGGTCTCTTCCTGCCGGCTAGCTCTCACGATTTGTGTCAAGTTGTAATTGTGCGATAATTTGCTCATGCGGGGAATCATTCTGGCGGGCGGCACGGGCTCGCGTCTTCATCCGATCACGATGGGCGTCAGCAAGCAGCTGGTTCCGGTCTACGACAAACCGATGATCTACTACCCGCTCTCGACTCTGATCCTGGCCGGGATCCGCGAGATCCTCGTCATCACCACACCCCAGGACGCCGACCAGTTCACGCGTCTGCTCGGTGACGGCTCCCAATTCGGCATCGACTTGACCTACAAGGTCCAACACGAGCCCAACGGACTCGCCCAGGCCTTCGTGTTGGGTGCCGACCACATCGGCACCGACTCCGCGGCATTGGTGTTGGGCGACAACATCTTCTACGGCCCCGGCCTGGGCACCCAACTGTCCCGCTTCGACACCATCGACGGCGGAGCCGTCTTCGCCTACGAGGTCTCCGACCCCACCGCCTACGGCGTCATCGAATTCGATGCGAACCGCAAAGCCATCTCCCTCGAAGAAAAACCCGCCGCCCCGAAATCGAACTACGCCGTCCCGGGGCTGTACTTCTACGACAACGACGTCATCGCCATCGCCCGCGACCTGCAACCGTCCGCGCGTGGGGAATACGAGATCACCGACGTCAACCGCCACTACCTCGAGGCAGGCCGCCTCCAGGTCGAAGTCCTCCCGCGCGGTACCGCCTGGCTCGACACCGGCACCTTCGACTCGCTGCTCGACGCCTCGAACTACGTGCGCACCATCGAACAACGCCAGGGCCTGAAGATCGGATCCCCCGAAGAGGTGGCGTGGCGACGAGGATTCATCACCGACGACGAACTGCGCGCCCGCGCGGAGACACTCGTCAAATCCGGGTACGGCCACTACCTGCTGGATCTGATCGACCGAGGACACCGAGCATGAGCTTTCGTGAGTTGAGCATCGCCGGTGCCTACGAGTACACCCCACGCCAGTTCGGCGACGATCGCGGTGTGTTCTTCGAATGGTTCAAAGCGAGCCTCTTCGAGGAGACGACGGGGCGGTCGTTGAACCTGCTGCAGGCGAATTGCTCGGTCTCCGCAGCCGGGGTCCTGCGCGGGATCCACTTCACCACCAACCCACCCGGACAAGCGAAATACGTCACCTGCGCCCGCGGAGCATTCCTCGACGTCATCGTCGACCTGCGGGTCGGATCCCCGACGTTCGGGCAGTGGGACAGCGTGCTGATCGACGACATCGACCGCAAAGCGGTGTTCCTGTCCGAAGGACTCGGCCACGCCATCCTCTCGCTCGAGGACAACTCGACCGTCATGTACCTGTGCAGCCTCGAGTACACCCCGACCCTGGACCGCGACATCAACCCACTCGACCCCGCGCTGGGCATCGACTGGCCCACCACCGCACGCGACGGATCGCCCCTGACCTACGAACTCTCCGACAAGGACACAGCCGCCCCCACCCTCGCCGAAGCACTCGAACGCGGAGACCTGCCGAACTTCTCGTGAGGCTGGAAGCCACTAAACCGAACGGTTTCGGAGAAGTAGCTTTCCGAACAGTCGAAACCCTGGATTGGCTGAGAACGGCGGGCGCTTAGCCCGATTGAGTCCGTAAAATACTGTTGCACAGGGTGATTCCCAGTGTGCGGTTCTCCTGCACCGATGACGGTCCACTTGTACGCTGACCCCAGCATGCATGGTGTGCCTGAACGGAGCAGGTATGAAAAAGGCCTTCATCACGGGAATTACCGGTCAGGATGGCTCCTATTTGGCGGAGCTCCTGTTGTCCAAGGGTTACGAAGTACACGGCTTGATCCGCCGTGCGTCGACTTTCAACACCTTGCGCATCGAGCATCTGTACGTGGACCCGCACGTGTCTGCAGCAAAGCTGTTCCTTCACTACGGCGACCTCAGCGATGGCACACGAATGTTGATGCTGATGGCAGATATTCGGCCCGACGAGGTGTACAACCTCGCTGCGCAGTCACACGTTCGGGTCAGCTTCGACGAGCCCGAACATACCGGCGACACAACAGGAATCGGATCCATACGACTCCTCGAAGCAGTAAGGCTGGCTGGAGTGAAGTGCCGCTTCTATCAAGCATCGAGCTCCGAGATGTTCGGTGCCAGTCCACCGCCGCAGAACGAAGACACCCTGTTCTATCCGCGTTCGCCGTACGGAGCTGCGAAGGTCTACTCCTATTGGGTGACTCGGAACTATCGCGAAGCCTATGGGCTCTTCGCAGTCAACGGAATCCTGTTCAACCACGAATCGCCCCGGCGTGGCGAGACATTCGTGACTCGCAAGATCACTCGGGCGGTTGCGCGAATCAAGGCCGGCGTCGAGAGCCACCTCTACATGGGCAACCTCGATGCCATCCGAGACTGGGGGTACGCACCCGAATACGTGGAAGGGATGTGGCGGATGCTGCAAGCCGATCGGCCTCAGGACTACGTGCTCGCTACCGGCGGTAGCTACACGGTGAAGGATTTTCTGACAGTGGCATTCGAGCATGCGGGTCTCGATTGGCGGCAATACGTGGAATTCGACGATCGCTATCTTCGACCGACCGAGGTGGACGCGCTGGTCGGAGACGCCAGCAAGGCAGAGGAAGAACTGGGGTGGAAGGCATCGGTGCACGCTCCCGAACTCGCGCGCATCATGGTCGATGCTGATTGTGAGGCACTCGCCCACGAAGGACAGCCCTGGATCGACACACCCGCGTTGAAGGACTGGCCATGAGCACACTGGAGTCGACGCAGAGATCCAGAACAATCGATCGTGATGCAACGTTCTACGTCGCGGGCCACAAAGGACTGGTGGGCTCGGCAGTCTGGCGACACCTCGACAGCCACGGCTTCACCAACCTGATCGGAGAGACCTCGACCGATCTGGACCTTCGTGACCGCACTGCGGTGTTCGACTACATCGAGCAGAACAAGCCAACCAACCTCGTACTCGCCGCGGCCAAAGTGGGCGGAATCCTGGCGAACAGCACCTATCCCGTCGACTTCATCTCCTCGAACCTGCAAGTGCAGGTCAACGTACTCGACGCAGCGCTACAGTTCGGTGTCGAGCGTGTCCTCTTCCTCGGCTCGTCCTGCATCTACCCCAAACATGCAGCGCAACCGATCAAGGAGGAATACCTCCTCACCGGTCCTCTCGAGCCGACCAACGATGCCTACGCAATCGCCAAGATTGCAGGAATTCTTCAGATTCAGTCGGTGCGCAAGCAGTACGGACTGCCCTGGATATCCGCAATGCCGACAAACCTGTACGGACCTGGAGACAATTTTTCACCGCAAAGCTCGCACGTTCTACCCGCACTCATACGCCGCTACGACGAAGCGGCAAAGGCGGGGACAGCTGCAGTCACCAACTGGGGCAGCGGTTCTCCCAAGCGAGAGTTTCTTCACGTGGACGACATGGCCTCCGCGTGCCTGCATCTGCTGGACCACTACGACGGTCCGAGTCAGGTCAATGTCGGAACAGGTGAGGATCAGACGATCAAAGAGGTTGCAGAGATGGTCGCCGACGAAGTCGGCTACTCGGGCCGAATCGACTGGGACACATCCAAACCCGACGGCACGCCTCGGAAACTGCTCGACGTGTCGACGCTGAAGAAATCCGGATGGAAACCTGCAATCTCGCTGCGTGAGGGCATAGCGTCGACAGTCCGCTGGTATCGGGAGAACGTCGATCGCATACGGCAGTAGTCATCCACTCGTGCAAGACAGACTCGCCGATCCGGCTCATACCCCGTTCGCACCCAGAATTTCGGCAATTGCCGACGACACCTTTGCTCCGTATTCGATTGTCATGTGCGCAGAATCGGACTTCATGGGAGTAGTACCCACGAAGCTGGGGCAATAGTTGTCCGGGGTGCAGAACAGGCCTCGGGTGTCGACGTAGGCTCCCCCTACCCGGTAGGCCAGGTTGCGGTCCGCCCGCGATCGCGCCTTCCACGTATCGGTCACTCTGCTCAGACAGTCGGCAGGCGTGCTTGTGCGCGTATAGCAGTCCGCCGGCTTCTTGTCGTTCGGGGGAGCGGAGAGGATCAGGATCTTTCCCGCGTTCGCTGCGAACTGATCGGTGAGCCGCTTCACCCCAGGGATCCAGAGCTCCGCTGCGATGTCGGTGTGGAGATTGGTGATGACCACGACGTCCGGCCTCACCTCGTTCACCGCGTCAATGGCGGCCGCCTTGCGTGCGGGGCACGCCGCGGAGGTGTCGGCATCTCGGGTGTTCACGTCCATGTCGACGAACGTGCAACCGAACATCGCCTCCGAGCGCGCCTTCCACACCCCACCGCTGGCCTCGGCGAAATTCTTGATCGGTTGAACAAAGCTCATCGCCATCGAATCGCCGAGAATCATGATGGTCTTGGGTGCGTCGGCCGCGCCCCACGTGCACTGCTCCGGGCCCGGCCGGTCGACCAACCCGCATTCGGCAATGCCGCCCGGAGCTTGAGCCCCACTGATGGCCTCGCCCATCGTGGGTGTCAGCGCCGGCCACTCCACTGCATTCACCGCGGCGTCGATCTCGGTCGCCAAGGCAGATTGCGCAGGGCCGAGGGGCACCGCGATGTCGTCCGGAGCAAGAGCGGCGTCGGCCGCAGCTCTGGCCGGTGGGGTTGCAGGCGGGTCGAGTGGTTTGAGTGAGAACGCGGCCACGGCGATGGTCACCAGAGTCAACGCACCTAGTGCCGCGTACCGCACGGACGGCGGCCGAGACTTGCGGCCGATCTGATTCCGGCGTTTTCTCCGAGCCTCGGCGCGCACCGCCCTCGGTTCGAGGAAGTTGGACCGCCGAACTGGGTTCTCTACGAAGTGATACGACGCCACCGAGAGTCCGAACGTCATGGCCAACACGGTGACGTAGTAGTAGGCGTCGACATCCATGATCGATCCGAGGATCACGATGATCGGCCAGTGCCACAGATACAGCGAATACGAGATGTCTCCGACGTACACGCTTGCCTTGTTCGTCAACGGAGCGAGGTAGGGAGTGGCTCCGCCCGTGCCGGCAGCGATCACCATCGCTGCGCCCAGCACCGGGAGCGCGGCGGAAGGAGCGGGGAACGAGCCCGACTCGCTGATGACGAATGCACCGATACCTATCGCTGCGAGTCCCGACCACGCCAAGGGGGCTCGAGCCGCGCGAGGCAGCCGTGCGACCCAACCTGTTCCGATGGCGAGCAGTGCGCCCACCCCCAACTCCCACACCCGCGTGAACGTGGAGAAGTAGGCCCAGGCCGGGTCGGTCGCTGTGTCGTGCAACGCCCACACGAACGATGCCGCGACGATCGCGCCCATCACCGTCGCCGACAGGGTGCGCTTGACGTTGCTGTGCCAGGATCGCCGCGTCACCAGTACTCCGATGGCGAGCATCAATGCCGGCCACACGAAGTAGAACTGTTCCTCGACCGACAGTGACCAGTAGTGCTGCAGAGGCGAGATGGCCGCGTCCGCGTTGAAGTAGTCGGTCCCTTCCAGTGCGAACCGCCAATTCGATGCGAAGAAGAACGCCCAGACCGCGTCCGTGCCGATCGATGCTGCACGGGCCGACGAATACACCAATACTCCAGCGACGCAGGCCATCACGAGCACCAGGGTGGCGATGGGCATGATGCGCCTGATCCGTCGGCGGTAGAACCCCGCGAACGAGATCGTCTGTGTCTTGTCGTACTCACGCAGCAGTAGTCCGGTGATCAGAAAGCCGGAGACGACGAAGAACACGTCGACACCGATGAAACCGCCTTGCGGCCAACCGAAGAGGTGATCGACGATGACCAGCAGCACCGCCACCATTCGAAGGCCCTGAATATCCGAGCGTCGGTGGGAGTCGGTGATCCGTCGGCGGTGTCGGCGACGAGCGGCTGACGGTTGGATCGTGGTCATTCGCGGTCCTCAATGTGAGAAGTGCGATGTCGGGTGCGAGACGTCGAATACGAGGCGAATCGTAACCCGCTTCGGTCGAACGTGACGACGCGTTTCGTTCGACCGAATGGGTGAAACAAACTGGATGGCCTTTACCTGCTTCGAGTCGAATACAAAGCCGGAATTCGGGTCATTTACCGATCACGCAGACTGCGCCGTTTTCTGCGTTCCTGCTACGTCGATGGCAGAGTTAGTCTGTGGCCATGACGTTGCACCGGAAGATCCTTCTCGGGGAGCTAGGCCAAGTATTCCGGGACGTCGTCCTCAACCGGCTCGTCGCGAGTGGTGCAGTTCCCCGGAAGATCCGAACCATGTTGCTACGCAGAAGCGGCCACGACATCCATCCCTCCGCGCTGGTGAACGCCGGGGTGTTTCTCGGTTCGTGGAGAGGGTTGACGATGGGTGAGCGTGCATTCGTGAACTACCGCTGCTTCTTCGATCTCGGGTCGACCGTGACCATCGGCAGGGACACTCGAATCGGATACGAGTCGATGTTCGTCACGTGTGGGCACGAGATCGGTGGTGAGTCCGATCGCGCAGGTAGACCGGTCGATTCGCCGATCACCGTCGGCGCCGGCTGCTGGATCGGTGCACGGGTGACGGTCCTGCCCGGTGTCCGCATCGGCGACGGGTGCGTCATCGCATCGGGCAGTGTGGTTGCGGCGGATTGCGAACCGAACGGTTTTTATGCGGGCGTACCGGCGGTTCGCAAGCGCTGCCTACCAACCGATTTGGGTACCGACGAACTCTGAAACAGGGTGTGTGACGCTTTCCGTACCGGCTTCGTGTAGGCCGACCGGTTTTGTCGGATTTTTTATCGATGGACTTCTGAAAAACAAAGCTTCAATCGGCAATTTGATTGTGAATGCAATTCAGAACTCCGCCTCTGATTCGATTTGTCCTGCATGTGATTAATTCTCACGCTAGGCTGCCGAAATACAGCTCAAATGGCATTTCGGGGGGAATGGGATGGGGTATGTGCCGATGAGTCTGGCCCACTACCGAACTCGTCCCGACCGGTTACATGCGACGGTGTTTCCCGAGGCCGACTTCCTACGGGAACTGCCGGTGCCCAAGCGCGTCGGTCGCGTCGCACCGGTACGGACACCTCGACCCCGGAGAGCGGCTCGGCAGGAAGCAACACTTCGCTTTCCTGAACGGGCCTGGTTGTTCATGCTGGGGGCGACCTCCGCACTGCCACTGATGAATTTCACGGTCACCGGCTTCTCCGTGGTGTGCGTCGCCATCGGGCTGGCGTATTTTCTGCCCGGCACCCGAAGCCGAAACGACAGCCCGTTGGTGCTGGCGGCTGTGGGAACAGTCGCCTACGTGGCCTCGGCATGGGTGAACGACACCAGCTACCTCTCGCCCGATGTTTTCGCGTTCGCGTCGTTCGCACTGTATTTCTGTGGAATCACGGTGCTCGCTCGCGACGTCGAGCGCATCGCCACAGTGCTGCTCGGCATCGCGTTCGGTTCGGTCTTCTTCTACGTCGTGATCGGCACGTTCCTCACCGCGACCGGTGGCGTCGTCGACCTCTGGAAATACGGGGTAGCTCCGGCCGCCACCATCACGGTGCTCTACTTCCTGGCCACATCCCGGATCGGCACGTCGGCGGTCGTGATCGCGCTGTTGGCACTGGGAGCGTTGAGCCTCGTGCTCAACTTCCGGTCCCACGCCGTGATCTGCTGCGCGGTGGCACTGCTGCTCGTGCTCTCGAAGTACCGCCGCGGCACTCTGTCTCTCACCACCCGGGTGGTGACATTGGGTGTCTTCGCAGTGGGGTTCACCTGGGCACTGGAGTACGCGGCGCGTGAGGGCCTACTCGGCGGATCGCTGCGTGAGAAGGTGCTCATGCAATCGAACGGTTCGGTGCCGATGTTGCTGGCGGGGCGTACCGAACCGCCACTGTCCCTCACCGCAATCGTGCAGCAACCGTTACTGGGGTGGGGCAACGCCGACAACATCTCGCGGGCGGCCTACGTCGACGCTCAACACGTCGCCATGTCCTTGGGCTTCGAGAGATCGTTCCCCTTCGAGTACGCGTGGAAGCTCAGCGATGGATCGATCTCCCTCCACTCGGTGCTGCTCGGATCGTGGGCCGAAGCAGGGGTATTCGCGGTCCTGCTGCCGATCTGGCTGCTGTGGGCCTGCTATCGACTGATCTTCGTGGCCGACTCTGCCGGGCCGTGGACGCCACTGATGATGTACCTGGGCATGCAGACCATCTGGGACCTGATCTTCTCGCCCTGGTCCTACAACCTCCCCGCCGTGTTCGCCTGCCTCGCATGCTGCTGCGTCGCAGTGCATTCCAACGGTCGCCACAACAACTCCACCCAAGACACACACCTGCTGATGCGTCTGCTGCGAGACAACCGAACACCCCGGAGTCGTAGCCTGCACGAGGAGAAGCGATGAACTCTCACGCGACCGTCAGCGTGGTCATCCCGACGATCGGCAGACCGAGCCTCGCCGGTGCCGTCGACAGCGCCCTGGCCCAATCGATCGATGTGTTCGAGATCGTCGTGGTGGCCGATACGACCGAACCCTTGGCCCTCCCCGACGACGACAGAATTCGCGTCGTGCGAACCGGGCCGGGATCCGGCGGAGCCAATGCGCGTCAATGCGGAATCCAACACGCGACGGGCGACATCATCGCCCTGCTCGACGACGACGATCTGTGGCACCCGTACAAGCTCGAACGCCAGCTCGCCGAAGTGTCCGGTGCAGACAGTGGACGCTGGGTGGTCACCTGCAAGTGCGCGGTACGAGAGCCAGGACATCGCGAGAAGATATGGCCCAGAACGCTGATCGGTGAGCACCAGTCCGTCGCCGACTATCTGTTCACCCTCCGGCGTTTCACCCTCGGCGACGCGATGCTGCAGAGCAGCACGCTGTGCTTCCCGCGGGAGCTCGCATTTCAGGTTCCGCTCAATTACGCGCCGGAGTCCATCCACGACGAACCGGGCTGGCTGATCGAACTCCAACGCACGGTGCCGGACTTGATCATCAAGCATGTGCCCGAATGCTTCTCGATCTACAACGTCAGCGAGAACTCCGTGTCTCGACAGTCGGCGGACGTGTCCGAGAAGTACATCGAATGGGGTCGTGAACACCTTCGCGGCGCGACCGCGCGTGTGCGAGGCGACTACTTCCTGTTCAGCGCCGTCACCGCGGCGGCGTCGGCACAATCGCTCGGCGGAATCCGCAAATCGGTGGCCAGCGGCTTCTCCGAAGGCAGGCCCGGACTGCCCGCGATGGTCTACGCCGCGGCGAAGTTCGGCAGAACTGCCATACGGCAAGTGAGGGCCCATGCCCACTGACGCCACCCTGAGCGTGATCACCATCAGCTACCGCGACCTGGCCGGGCTTACCCGCACGCTGGAGAGCGTCGCCGAACAGACGTACGCGCCGCTCGAGCACATCGTCATCGACGGCGGTTCGGGCCCCTCCGTCGAGCAACTGCTCGAGCGTGCGAACCCGTCGTACTGGCAGTCCGAGCCCGACGCCGGACGCTACGACGCGATGAATCAGGGCATCGACCGCGCCACCGGAGATGTGGTGTGGCTGATGCATTCCGGCGACTGCTTCGCAGCCCGGGACTCCGCCGCGATCGGCATGGCGGCGCTGAGTGCGGCTGGAACCGTGAGACACCGATGGGGTTACGGCCGAGTCCGCATCGTCGGCGACCCGCTCCGCGACGGTCTCGAATGGGGCTACAGCCCCTTCGAGATGCGACCGTTCGCCCTCGGTATCCGGCCGATTCCGCACCAGGCCGCCCTGTTCGGGATGGACCTCGTGCGAGACCTCGGGCACTACGACGTCGGCTTCGGCCTCGCAGCCGATCACCTGTACATGCTGGAGGCGGCGCAACGCGAACAACCCGTCGTCATCGACGCCGTCCTGTGCGACTTCGATGCCGGGGGTGCCGGCAGCGTTCGCCCACAACGCGAACACTTCGCCGACATACGACGATCCTTGAACGTCACCGGCTATCACCCGTGGGGACGCCGAGGCCTGACCACCGTGGCATCCCGCATAGTCGAATACACCGCACGATCCAAACACACTGCGCGCACGGTCCTCTCGCGTCGAACGCACGGGGGTGATCGATGATGGGCGGACGTCACCGCAGACCGAGCGAGATGGACGACGATGACGACGGCGTCCCCGGTACGGGGCTCGACACCGTCGAACGCAGAGCCGTCGTTCTCAGTACCCTGTTCCGCATCATCGGGACGCCCGTAGTGGCCGTCGCCGGGCTCGTCAGCGCCGGACTCGTCATTCGCGCCACCGGACCGTCGGCGTACGGCGTCGTCGCGCTCGTTGCCACCGTGGGGCTTCTGCTGCCTTTCGCCGATCTCGGCATCGGAGCCGTGGTGACGAGTGCGACCGCACGATCACGGGACCCCATCAACGACGCCTACGCGCTCGCGGTGATCCGCCGCGCGTACCGAATTCTGGCTCGTGTGAGCATAGTCGTGGCCGGGGTGGCCGTCGCGGTGATGATGTTCGACGGCTGGGGCGCACTCATCGGAACCACCACCGGACCCGAGGACAGACTCGTCATCACGATCGCCGTTGCCCTGTTCGGTGTGACGATTCCGGCGGGACTGGGACTGCGCATCCTGATCGGAGTGGACCGCGCACAACTGATCGTCGTTGTGATGGTGAGCAATTCGCTGTTCGCGCTACTGGTCACCGTCGGAATGTATGCCGGTGGCGTCCGCGGGATCTGGTACGTCCTGCCGCCACTCATCGGTGCCTTGCTCGGAAACCTGATGGGAACGATTCTGGCGCTGAGAGTTTCGGGTCTCGGGATGTCGGTGTTCCGGAGAGCGGCGCTGCCGATACCGACCAAGGGGCTGCTCGAGGGGTCGCTGTGGCTGTTCGTCGTCAGCGTCGGAATACCTTTCGGCCTCCAAGTCCAGCGAATCGTGCTCTCGCATCTGTCCACTCCCCTCGAACTGAGCCGATACGCGTTGATGGCACAGTTGTACGGTCTGTGCTGGTCGGTGTTCTCCACCGCGGCGCTGGCCTTCTGGCCGATATTCGTCAAACGCCGATCGGCAGCCGAACAGACCGTCAGCCTCTGGTTGATGTCGACGCTGGGCTTCGGTCTGGTCGCGCTGGTCGCGGCGGTCCCGCTGGTGCTCCTGAGTCCGTGGCTTGCGGATGTGCTCTCGGGAAACACCATCGACATCCCGTCGGTACTCGCCGGAGCGTTCGCGGTTCTGCTCGTCGCCCAATGCCTGCATCTGCCGTCGGGGATGCTGCTGACCAAGCCGACCGAGGCGCGGTGGCAGGCGGGATGCCTCGCCGCCATGGCGGCGGTCACCACCGCCGCGGCGATTGCGGTGGCTCCGACCACCGGGGCCGCGGGGGTCGTGCTCGTCACTGCGGGGGCGGTGGTGTTGTGCCAGTTCATCCCGGACATGGCGTGGGTTCCACGGTTGGTACGGCAGCGCGGTGCCGACCCATCCACCGCACCTGCGCGCATCGAACTCAGCACCGCAGCGAGGATCCCATGATCGACGTCTCGAAGTTCCTGCCACTGTTGCGCAGCCTCAACAGGATCGACCAGAACGCCTACATGAGCGTGGTGGTGAGACTGCTCGAGCGTTCGGGCGTGGCGATCGAGGGCAGGCCGTTGTGGATCTCGTCCTCGGTGTTCCTCGACAATTCCGGCCCCGGGTCGATCACCTTCGGCGACCGCTGCGTCGTCTCGGATGCCGTCAAGATACTCACCCACGACTTCTCCCTCGACAGAGTGGCCGAAGCGCGTGGAGAACTTCCCCCCGACGAAGAGTTGTATCGCCGTGCCCCGGTATCGATCGGCGCACGAGCATTCGTCGGGTTGGGAACGGTCATCATGCCCGGTGTCGTGGTCGGCGACGACGCGATCATCGGAGCCGGGTCCGTGGTGACGCAGTCGATCGCACCGGGAGATGTGGTGGCAGGCAATCCTGCTCGCCGGATCTGTACGACCGACGAGCTGTGGGACAAGAGGCGGTCGGAATTCGAAGTACGGAAACGGAGACGCTGATGCGGATCACTCTGATCGGACTCAACTACAAACCCGAAGTCACCGGGATCGCGCCCTACACCGCCGATGTCGCCGAAGGCCTGTCGCAACGTGGATACGACGTCCACGTCGTCACCGGCTTCCCGCACTACCCGCAATGGGCTCCCGATCCGCGTTACGCAGGCCCGACCATCGAGGAGATGGTGGACGGTGTGCACGTCACCCGGCACCGCCACTACGTTCCGGGCAGCATGACCGTCACCCAACGCGCGCACCTCGAACTGTCCTTCGGTACCAGGGTGGCGCGCAGCCGGATCCCGTCCTCGAACGTGGTGGTGTGTGTATCGCCTGCGCTGGTGTCCACCGGCCTGGTGATGGCACGCCTCAAAGCGCAACCCTTCCGGCCCGCGCTGGGGGTGTGGGTGCAAGATCTCTACAGTCGCGGAGTGATCGAGACGGGCACGATGCACGGGTCGAGTGCCGGTGCGACAACGAATCTCGAATCCGGCATTCTGCGTGCGGCCGACGGAGTCGCGGTGATCCACCGTCGTTTCGCCGAGCATGCCCACACCGCACTACGGGTACCGGAGAGCAAGCTCACCGTCATCCCGAACTGGACGCACATGCCGCATCAGGCATCGATGAGCCGCGACCACGCGCGTGACCTGCTGGGGTGGTCACGAGAGGCGGTGATCGCACTGCATGCCGGCAACATGGGCCTCAAGCAGGGACTGGAGAACGTGGTCGAGGCAGCGCGAGAGTCGGACCGACGTGGTGGCCCGGTGCAGTTCGTCCTGATGGGCGACGGCAATCAGCGGCAGATACTCGAGGAACTGGGTACCGACATCTCCAGCCTGAGATTCGTACGATCCCTGCCGGAGAAAGAATTCAGAGCTGCCCTCGACGCAGCGGACGTGCTGCTCGTCAACGAGCGGCCCGAGGTGTCCGAAATGGCTGTCCCCAGCAAGCTCACGGCCTACTTCGGCAGCGGCAGCCCCGTCCTCGCCGCCACTGCAGCGGGCAGTGTCACCGACCAGGAGGTGCGATCGGCCGGTGCAGGCGTACGGGTGGACCCCGCGAACCCGGCAGCGCTACTGGAGGGAGTGATCGAACTGGCCACGGACCCCGACAGATCGGCGCAGTTGGTCGAGTCCGGTAATCGGTATCTGCGACACCACATGTCTCGGGACGTTGCCCTGGACAGGTTCGAGGAATGGGTACACACGCTGGCGAGCGCTCATCCCACGAAGGCTCGAACCGCGTCGAGTGCAGGTTTGGGGGTGTAGTCCGATCGCACCAGACCGTAGTTGTAGTCGGGCACAGCGCTGCCCGTCATCGAGTCACGGAAGTCGAAGACGAACACCGGACCCGCATACGGTAGCTGTGTCAGCGCGGTGATGCCGTCGACCAGAATGTCGGCCTGCCGTTGCTCGTCGACGCCCGAACTCGTTGTGGGTGCACCGAACTCGGTGAACCAGATTCGCTTGCCCGCGTCTCCGTGGCTCTCCATGACGGCGCGGACCTTCGCGATCTCGTGGGCCGAGGACCACGGCTCGGTGGGTTCGCTCAACAGCTGCGGGCTGCTGTAGGGATGCATCGCCACCGCATCGAACGTCTCGGCTCCTGCGCACCGGTACAGGGCCTCGACGAATGTCGCGGGCGACAGATCGTTGCTGGAATCGACTGCGGGAGAGGTGGGTCCGGTGATCACCAGTGCGCCGGGCGCGGCGTCGCGAATTGCCGCGGAGCTCGCCGACAGAACATCGCAGTATTGGACGGGATTCGCGCTCGGACCGTAGCTGGCTGCGACGTTCGGCTCGTTCCAGATCTCCCAGGCACCGACCTGGTCGCGATAGCGAGACGCTGCGGCAGAGACGAATTGGGCGAACCGTTCGGCAGAGGCAGGCGCGGGATGTGTGACGAGTGCGTAGTCGGCCGGCACCGCCCACGTGGGAGCCCAGGTGAGTACTCCGAGCACTGCGAGATTGCGCTCGGCGGCCCACGCCATTTCCCTGTCCACTCGACTCCAATCGAGGATTCCCTCGACGCTTTCGATGTCGGACCACTTGACCAGCAACCTGATTCCCTCGAAGCCGGCATCGGCGACGGAGTCGATATCGCGTCGGGCGTCGGAACCGGGCATCCCGATGCTGGCGACATTGCTGGCGACGTGCACCGAATCCCACTCCGAAACGGGAGGCGGGCTCGTTTCCGGACTTCGTTCGGGCTCAACACTTGTCGAGCACGACGACGCGAGAAGCAGCGCACATGCCAGCGGAACCCATCTGCGTCGCACGGCCATACGATGCAGTATGACGGGTGGACACCACGGCTGCGCGACCTTAGATTTGCACCCATGCCGCCGTACACCGCGAAGAAATCCTTTTTGATTCGCCTGGCTCGAATCTGGGCGCGGCCACTGTGGTGGGGTGTGCTCACATCGGGAAACGAAGACCTCGTGCGAGCAGACGTCGCGAGGTGGATCGAATGCATCGGCAACGATGCTCTGGTCCCCTTGGACGAATACTCGCGGTTCGCCTACCTCGCGGGTGCGCTGCACGAATTTCGGAACGTCGTCCACTTCAGACTGCGGCAGAGCCCCCTGGCTGTGCGGATCGCTCTGAAGAAGATCTACCGACCGGACCGGACCATTCTGCTCGAGTCGGATTCCATCGGCCCCGGGATCTTCCTGCACCACGGCAACGGAATCATGGTCTCGGCAACCTCGATCGGCCGAAATTTCTGGGTCAACCAGCACGCGTCCGTCGGCTACTCACCGAAGGGGCGACCCACCATCGGAGACGACGTCATGGTCGCGGCCGGAGCCGTCGTCACCGGCCCGATCGTGCTCGGAGACGGTGTCACGATCGGGGCCAATGCGGTTGTGGTGAAGGATGTTCCGCCGGGCACCGTCATGGCTGCGCCGCTGGCGCAGCCGCTCAGGAAACGCACGTGATCGGCCGATCGCTCGCCGGCTTCACCGGAGCGGGATACGACAAAGGCAGACCGTTCCACATCCAGGTGCTGTGGATGCTCGCGTCGAGCCTGCTGGTCTCGCCGTGGTGGTGTCCCAATTCGATTCGGCTGCAAGTCCTCCGGATGTTCGGTGCACGGATCGGCGTGGGAGTGTCGATCAGGCACCGCGTCCGCATCCACTGGCCGTGGAAGCTCACCGTCGGCGATCACTCGTGGATCGGTGAGGACGCCTGGATTCTCAACCTGGAACCGGTGACGATCGGAACGAACACCTGTATTTCCCAGGCCGTGCTGCTGTGCACCGGCAGCCACGACCGGCGCTCGGCGACATTCGAGTTCGACAACGCACCCATCGTCGTGGGCGACCGAGCGTGGATTGCGGCGCGGGCGACCGTTCTGCGCGGGGTCAGCATCGGTGACGACGCAACGATCGGAGCAACGGCACTGGTGACCGCCGATGTAGCCGAGGGCGCGACGGTGTTGGCACCCGCCGCCTGCCGTCCGGAGTGAGTGGCGTGATGCGCATCCTGCATGTGGTGACGCTGATATCCGAGGACGGTGCCTACGGTGGGCCCGCACGGGTTGCGCTCAACCAGGCCGACGCGCTCGCCGATCTGGGCCACGAGGTGACCGTCGCCGCGGCAGGCAACGGACCTCCGCCCACCGCAGGTGCCGTCGACATCTGGTTGTTCCGACCGCGAACGGTGATTCCGCACAGTGGATTTGCAGGCCTCGCCGCTCCCGGCATGCTGCGGTGGTTGGCCGAGCACGCGAGGACGTTCGACGTCGCCCACGTCCACCTGGCCCGTGATCTGGTGGCACTCCCCGCTGCCGGTCTGTGTCGACTGCGCGGCGTCCCGTCGGTGGTGCAAACCCACGGAATGATCGATGCGAGCGACAAACTGCTCGCCCGTCCGCTCGATGCTGTGGCCACACGATCCGTCCTGCGCCGATCGGCCGCAGTCTTCTACCTCACCGAGCGAGAACGAGCCGATGTGGTCGAGGTGGCGGGCACGGGGATGAACCTGGTGAATGTGATCAACGGCGTTCCCGCGTTGCCGGAGAAGATGCCGAACACCGATCCGGAAGTGTTGTTTCTGGCGCGCCTCCATCCGCGGAAGCGGCCGGACCTCTTCGTGGATATGGCCGACATCCTGGTCCGCGAGAACGATTCGGTGACCTGTGCGATGGTCGGCCCGGACGCGGGAATGGCACACTCCATCGCGCAGCGGACCGGCCCCCGGATTCGATGGGAGGGGCCGTGCGCCCCCGAGAAGACGGCCGAACGCATGCGAGCGGCCACGATCTATGTGCTGCCCTCCGTCGACGAGCCCTATCCGATGTCGGTGCTCGAGGCCATGGCGGTCGGGCTGCCGGTCGTGGTCACCGACAGCTGCGGTCTCGCACCGGACATCACCCGCATCGGCTGCGGAATCGTGGTTCCAGGCGGTGAGCTGCAGCCGCTCGTCGACGCTGTGAGATCGCTTCTGGGCGACGCGAACCTACGCGCCGAGATGGGCAGGCGAGGCCGGGTGGCGGCGCGCACCGAGTTCGGTACCGACACCGTCGCAAAGATGCTCGACGAGCAATATCGACAGGCGGTGCAGCATGTCTCGCGGTAGAGCGGCGCTGCTGATCCTGGTGGTGATCGTCGTCGTGGCCGGCGTCGTGGTCGTCGGCCTGCGGTACGACGCGACGCGGACCGAGCCCGGATCGTCCGACGTCTCCGCCGCGCCGTTCGTTCCGTCGTCCAACGGGGGACCGACCGCCGTCTTCATCGGAGACTCGTACGTATCCGGCGCGGGTGCAAGCGATCTCGGCCATCGATGGACATCGATCGTCGCGGCCGACAAGCTGTGGACCGAGCAGAACATCGGAATCGGTTCCACCGGATACGCACTCGCGGCACCGGACTGTGGAGCCGAGCGATGCGGCAGCTTCCAGGAGATGGCCGGATATGCCGTGACCTTGAAGCCACCGATCGTCGTGGTGGCCGGCGGCACCAACGACTTCACCGAGTTCGTTCGCGACCCGACCGAGACCGTCAACGCGATCTACGACACCATGGGCACACTTCGTACCGGGCTCCCCACCGCACGCATCATCGCCGTTGGACCTTCTTCGGCGGGCGAGGTTCCGCCGTTCGTCACCGCCTACGAGGGGGTGGTGCGCGACGCGGTGAACGCAGTCGGCGGAGAGTTCGTGTCACTGACCGACCCGGACGTCATCGACGAGGACATGCTCGATCCCGACGGAGTGCACGTCGACGACCGGGGACACGCTGCCATCGCCGACGCCGTCGAACAGGCCCTGAAGTAGCGGTTCTCACCCCAGTGCCGTCTGCACTCGCCGGCTTATCGCGCTGTGGCCCAGGTTGTCCACGTTCTCACCGTCCGGGAGCACGGTCGCGGGATCGACCACCGGTGGATCGAGCAGTGAAACATATTGCGCACCAAACACTTCTGCCGTATCGCGGACGTCGCGATCCAGGCCGAGAACCGTATCGGTGTCTTCGCCCGTTGTCGACGGACCGACGGCGATGATGCGCGCGTTCGGCAGGGCATTGCGAATCTCGATGTACGTCGTCGCAATGGCGGCCTGTACCGCTGTCGGATCCTCGGCGTAGGCGGCCACGTCGTTCTGGCCACCCGAGACCACAACGATCGACGGATTCGTCGCCACGGCGTCGAGCGCCGTCGTCTGATAATTGGGGCACGTATCCAGTCCGCACACCTCCGCGCCTGCCGTGGCGAGATAGCCCGTGCCTGCCACGCCGAAGTTGCGTTCGTCCCAGTTCATCGCCGTCGCCAGCAGGGACGTCCACCGTTCGCTCGACGGTTGTGCTCCGACACCCTGTGTGTACGAATCTCCGACGAACGCGGCGACGAGTTGCGGTGCCGCAGCTTCGGTGGTCGGCGAAGCGCTGGTGGTGGTGGCCGGCGGCTGCGAGGTGGGCGGAGTGAAGGCAGCGACAGAAGCGGTGTCCGGAGCTGCTTCGCGCGTGGAGTTCACGAACAGGGCAACAGCGACGAAGGCGAGCGCAGCGACGACTGCTATCGCACCACTGACCTTCCACCACACATCTCGCGCCGCACCGCGCAAACCGGCCATGACGGTAGATTCTGCCCGACGCAACAGTTCGACGGTCCGGTTATTTCTGCGCGACTCGGAGAAAGACCGAAAGCGTCGGTCGAGAGTGGCGAGGATCACCTCGAGTTTCGCGGGCGCCCGATTACTGCTTATCGTCGCACCGCAGAGGGGTCTGGCAGTGCTGCCAGCGGGGGACGGTCGGCACGTCGGGAGTCCGAAATCGGGTTCCGTAGACCCGATGAATGCTCACAACGGGACATTTACTTGATTGTGCTCGTGAATCAAACGAATGAATTGTGAGGAGAGACGCGGCTTCTCATCCGGTGCACGGAAATGAATTACCTATGTAACGATTGAGCCACGCAGTGACACGTTGCGAGTTGTACGAACGAACGAGGAGCGCGAAAGCATGGAGATACAGGATTATCTGAGAATCCTGAAGGCGAGGTGGATCATCATCGCCGTCACCGTGATCGTCGCCATCCTGGGTGCGTTGGGCGCGTCCCTGTTGACGACGCCGCTCTACGAGTCGAGCGCACGGATGTTCGTCTCCACCTCCGGTGGAACGTCGGTGAGTGAGACGTACCAGGGCAACCTGTTCTCGCAGCAGCGAGTGGCGTCCTACTCGGAGTTGGTGACCAGCGAGGCACTGGCAGCCCGAGTGCTCGACGTCCTTCCCCTCGGACTGACGCCGTCGCAGTTGGCCGCGAAGGTCAAAGCGTCGTCGACTCCCGACACTGTTCTGTTCGACATCACCGTCACCGACCCGTCCCCTGCGACTGCTCGCGACATCGCCAACGCAATGGCCTCGGAGCTGACGACCCAGGTACGCGACCTGGAGACCCCGGAAGACGGCGGAACCCCGTCGGCGGGCGTCAAGACCTTCCAACAGGCCGACGCGTCCGCATCACCGGTCAGCCCGAACACCAAGCGCAACCTCGCCCTCGGTGCCGCCGTCGGTCTGTTGCTCGGTATCGCACTTGCCGTATTGCGTGATCGTCTGGACAACACCATCAAGGACCGTCGAGAGATCGAGTCGATCTCCGGCAAGGCGTTGGTGGGTACCATCCCGTTCGACAAGGAGCGCAAGACGCATCCGGCCGTCGACTTCCAGGATCTCGCCCAGTCGTCCAGTGCCGAGGCCTTCCGTGAGCTCCGCACCAACCTGCAGTTCCTCGAAGTCGATCATCCTCCGCGCGTCATCGTCGTCACCAGCGCGATTCCGAGCGAGGGCAAGACGACCACAGCGGTGAACCTGGCCGTAGCGCTCGCCGAAGCCGGACACCACGTCGTTCTCGTCGAGGGCGATCTGCGTCGCCCCCGCATCTCGAAGTACCTGGGTCTCATCGGATCCGTCGGCCTCAGCACTGTTCTCGCCGGACAGGCCAAAGTGGACGAGGTGCTGCAGCCGACCAGGTACGAGGGTCTACAGGCTTTGGCGTCCGGCCCGCTGCCGCCCAACCCGTCCGAGCTGTTGGGCTCGGAAGCATCTCGCGCACTGATGGTCGAGCTGCGCTCCAAGTTCGACTACGTGATCGTCGACGGCGCTCCGCTGCTGCCGGTCACCGACTCGGCCGTTCTCACCACCCACAGCGACGGCGCTCTTCTGGTCACCCGCTACGGGCACACCAAGAGCAACGAATTGTCCAGGGCCATCGGCAATCTCGAAACCATCGGGGCGCACGTCCTGGGTGTGGTGCTGGCATTGACGCCTTCGAAGAAGGGCGACATGTACAGCTACTCGTACAACTACTCCGCTGACGCCAGCCTGCCCAGGCAGACGGCACCGCCGGTTCCCGCGCCTCAGGCTCCGGTTGCAGCGCCGGCTCCTCCGACCCCCGCGGCGGCACCTGCTGCGCCGCAACCTGCCTCGGTGCGTCCGGGATCGACCCAGACTGCATCGGCTGCACCGAGCGCAGCCGCACGTACCGCAGCCCCCGCCGCCGCACCGTACTCCCGGGCACGTCGCGCCGAGACACCCGGCGATGTGCCCAGAAACGGCGTCGAGAACCCCGGTCTGAGGAAATGAGCACTGGGCGACCGTGTTCATCACGATCGCCCAGAGCTTCGCTTGGACCCTCCACTGATGACAACCCCGCAAAGGTCATCGTGGCGAGTGCGACCGGGTCCATCTACAACCGGGACGGTTCGGTTGCGACGGTCACCGCGGTGGCACAGCGCGACAACTTGTCTCAGTCGCGGGTCCAGCAGCAGGCAGCGCAGGCGCACACTCGGGTGTGCTCGCGCCGACCTGTGAGGGTGGCTACGAGACGGCGAATCATGGCGGTCACGCCGCATATTCGTGACCGATCACAGTATGGATGGGTCCGACTTCGGCCCGTCCGGATCGGGCGCATAACGCGAGATGTGGAGCGCGACCAAGCCGGTCGATTCCAGAGCCTCGAGTCTGGGAGATGGGGGTCGGGGTGTCGGTGCGCGGTTTCGTGAAGATGGTGATCGCGGGCTGGCGCGTCGTCGCCGTGTCCATCGTGCTGTCGATGGCGACGGCATTCGGAATCACCTCGCTGATCACGCCGGTGTACGAATCACGCACTCAGATGTTCGTCTCCAGCTCGGGGTCCACGACTGTGAGCGATACGTACGTGGGGAACTTGTTCGTGGGGCAGGCCGTGTCGTCGTACGCAGAATTGGTGACCAACGAGGCTGTGGCCTCGAGAGTCGTCGCCGATCTCGCGCTCGATCTCACTCCGGCGGAGTTGATCGACAAGGTGTCGACGTCGTCCTCGCCGGATACCGTCGTGTTCGATATCGTCGCCACCGATACCTCGCCGGAGCTCGCGCGCGATATCGCGAACACCATGGCCGCGGAAGTGAGTGCAGTAGTTGCGGAGCTCAACGCTCCCGGGAACGGGGAGCCGCCCTCGGTGGAGTTGAAGACCCGCCGTCAGGCCGAAGCGTCCGATGCACCGATCAGCCCGAATGCCCGGGCCTATCTGGTGGGCGGAGCAGTAGTGGGACTTTTCATCGGAACCGTGTTGGTGCTCGCCCGTCACCGTGTGAGCGGGACCGGACGCTAGGCGCGTCGCGCGACCGCCGACACTGCGCGGGCAAGTGCGTCGGACAGTTCACTCTCGCTGGTGGAACGAGCGGACAGGTCCTGATCGTCGAACACGGCCTGGGACGCGCCGATGGCGAACAGGATTCTCCAGGTGGCCTCGGCATCGGCGTCGCTCGTTCCGAACCTCGCCGACAGCCAGCCGGTCACGGTGTCGGCCAATTGATGGTTGGTGCGAACGATCCGTGTGGCGAACAACTCTCCGTCGGTCGTGTTGCGGGACTGGATGAAGAACGCGCGCATGGCACCCCGGTGCTCGGCGAACACCGCGAGCGCGGCTTCGGCGAGCATCTGCACAGCTCGGTCGTCGTCGGATTCTTGTTCTGCGGCTGAAAATGCCGCTGCAGCAGCAAGTTCGATGCGAGTCAGCACGTCTTCCTGGGCTGCCATCAGCAGGCCTGTTCGATCTCCGAAACGATGGTAGATGGACCCGTTGGACCCGCCGTAGCGCTGGGCGACGGCAGCGATCGTCACCGCCTGTAGGCCGCCCTCGTGCAGCAACTCGATGGTCGCCGCCACCATTCGCGCAGTGGATCCTTCGCTGCGGGACTGCACGGGCGTACGCACGGCCCCATGCTAGTCGGCTCGTAGGGCTTGCCAAATTAGAGTGAGCATTCTAGTTTGAGGATATGACGACGATCACAGTGCGCGGACAGCGGTTCGGCGGGGTTCCCAGGGATCACTGGAGGCGTGTCAACGACTCACTCGACCCGGACACCGATTTCGTGCAGATCTATCGAAACCTGGCTGTGCACGAGTTCCCGTGGGACATCACGCAGGCGCTGTCTTTCGCGCTGTTCCGGACGTTCGCGGTACCGGGTATCGGCAAGCTCCTCGACGACACCGGTGCATTCACCGGGGCCACTCAGAAGCGCTACGACGACACGGTGCTGCTGCTCGAGGTGCCGTTCCTGCGGGGCTTCGACGACGAGCAGGGCCGTGCCGCGATCCGCCGGATCAATCAGATGCACCGAAGCTACGACATACCCAATCACGAGATGCTGTACGTGCTCGCGACTTTCGTCGTCGTTCCGCAGCGCTGGATATCCGTGTGGGGTAAACGGCATATGACCGACATCGAAGTACGAGCATCGGTCAGGTATTTCCGAACGCTGGGCAAGCACATGGGGATATCGGACATGCCCGACTCGTTCGAGGGCTTCGCGCACTTGATGGACGACTACGAAGCGGAGTACTTCGCCTTCGATCCCGGCGCTCGACGCGTCGCCGACGCCACTCTGGCTCTACTCGCCTCGTTCGTCTCACCCGTCCCGAAGGGAGTCGTTCGCGTGGTGAGTCTCGCTCTCATGGATGCGCCGCTGCGGAATGCGTTGGGCTACAGCCACCCTCCTCTGGCGCTGGAGCGGCTCGTCACAGCCGCGATGCGTGCGCGGGGACGTGCTCTGCGACTGTTTCCTGCTCGCCTCACGCAGCGACGCAATGCCGACTCGCAGCGAATGCGTTCCTATTCGGACGGATTCGACATTGCCCAACTGGGCACGTTTCCGGGCGGGTGCCCTGTGCGTTCCGTCGACGCACATGCGTCTCGAAGCGGTCGCGCTACGAGTTCGTCACCGGCGATCGAATGACGATTCTCCCGCACAGTCAGTGGGCGTTATCGGTCGGACACTGGTCGGACTAGCGCAAAGTCAACTACCGTCCAGTGTGTGGAACTAGGAAAAACCGGTTTCGGAGATCGAATCAACGCACTGTTGACTCAGCATGCCGAGAAGGCCGGCGAGTCCCTCAATACCTATGCACGTCGGGCGATCATCACTCGGCTCGTCACGGAACTCGAACGGGAGTCCTCGCCGGAGGTGGCCGCGGTGCTGGCGGACGCCCGTAGCTTCGAATCCGAGAGCATCGAGTTGTCCGATCTCGATTCGACGGCTCCCCGACAGACGCACCTGCTCATCGACGATGTGGACAGGGTCGCCGCCGTACGAGCTACGGGCATGATCGGCAGTCCGCGTGACGAGCAGTTCGACAAACTGGCCCGGATGACGTTGCGAGCGATGGGAGCGCAAGGCGCGTCGATCTCGTTCGTCGACGATCGAACGCAATTCATCAAAGCCAGCGTTGGAACCACGGGAACAGCAGCGCAGCCGCAGACTGTGGCGGTGGAACGGTCTGCGTGTCGTGTCGTTGTGGAAACCGGAGAAACGTTGGTGGCCCCGGATATCAGAGAGCATGCGCTACTGAGGGATCACGCGACTTCCGAACTGATCGCATACATGGCAGCGCCGATCAAGTCCGAAGCAGGTTATACCGTCGGGATTCTGGATGTGTGGGACTACCGGCCGCGCAAATGGACGGCCGGTCACGTGAAGACCCTCGAAGACATCGCCTGGCTCATTCGTCAGAGAATTCCCTTCTAGCAGTTTGTTTTCCGGTGACGGCAATACTTCCGATGGTCGCCGAAAAGTCGCGGTGAGTGATAAGTGTTTGGTGTTTCGAAATGTCGAATGCCAAATGGCCTGACCGCTCGGCTGGCATGAATATCGGAAGGAACCGTGCATCGTGCCGGACTCTCACGGACCAACGATGATGAGATCGACAACACCGCACTCGGTGAAGCTGCGTTTCGGGAGGAATGTATCCGATCGAATTCGTATCGACCCGGTTCGCACGATCGCCGCCGTTGTTGTCGATGTGATCGCCGCAGTCATCGGCGTAGCCGAAGGTGTTCAATGGCGGTCCGGCAGTATCGCTGCGTTGGGTTGGCACCCATGGCTGTTCGTGCCGACGCTCCTTGTGCTCCTGGCCTCGAGGAAGCTCTACCGACGAGGTCTCCGGCGCAATTTCATCGATGAGATCGGCCCGGTCCAATCCGCCGTGGCTTTTGCGACTCTGATCACGCTCGCCCTTGTTCTGGCAACCGAGACATCCTATGCCCCAGGCCCGGTCATGGTCCGAGTCTGGCTGTGCGCGGCAGGCACACTCGCGATCGCCTGTCTGGCCCGTGCGTGGATGCAACGCTGGTTCCGAACGAGACACCACTCGAGTGCGCCGACCCTCATCGTCGGCAGCGGTCCCGTATCCGAGCAACTGGCGCACAGAATGAAGCAGTTCTCCGAATACGGGATGGATCCGATAGGGACGGTCGATTCCGTCTCAGACGCGAATCCCGCCGTGCATCAGGAACTCTCGAATCTCGGAACACTCACCGACCTGGCTCGATTGGTCCACGTGCATCGAGTGGAAGAAGTTGTGGTTGCGTTTGCTTCAGCTCCCCACGAAGAGGTGGTAGCAGCGATCCGTGCAGCACAGAACGCCGGTACTCGCGTCTGGCTCGTGCCTCGCCTGTTCGATACCGTCGGCGTGCACGCTCATATCGAGCATCTCGGCGGGTTGCCGTTGATGGTCCTGCGTCATGTCGATCCGAGAGGGTGGCAGTTCGTTCTCAAGGGCGTATTGGACAGGATCGGCGCGGGAGTGGCTCTACTTCTTCTCTCGCCGGTATTCCTTCTGCTCACGGTGCTCGTGCGGTTGAGCTCCCCGGGCCCTATCTTTTTCGCACAACAGCGAATCGGCCGGGATGGAGTCCCCTTCGACTGCTTGAAGTTCCGATCGATGCGCCCACCGCGGGACTCCGATGCCGATTTCGTTCCGGTCGAGGGGGCAGCACCCGGTGGAGTGGAAGGCGTGGACCGACGCACCAAGATCGGCAAGATCATGCGACAGACCTCACTCGACGAGCTCCCGCAGTTCATCAATGTGCTTCGCGGCGACATGAGCCTGGTCGGACCCCGTCCTGAGCGCCCGGAGTACGTCGACCTGTTCGCTGCGCAGATCAGACGCTACGGAGAGCGGCATCGCGTCCAAGCAGGTCTCACCGGATGGGCTCAGGTGCACGGATTGCGGGGCCAAACACCCATCGCGGATCGCGCGGAATGGGACAACTACTACATCGAGAACTGGTCCATCTGGCTCGATATCAAGATTGTGTTTCTGACCTGTATTGCAGTCCTGAAGCGATCAGAAGACTGACCGGCGCAGTCGGTCGGACGGGCATAGCTACACCCGGTCCTTACCCGGCTGGTGCGTCGGATCGATGAGGAACAGGCTGCTGCCGTCCAATCCGTCTCGGCGGTGGATGTTTCCGCGCAACCCGGCTTCGACCAGTCGCGCCGCGATCTCGTAGATCTCCTCGAGGCGATCGTCGGTGAGATCGGGCCTGATCGCGAGATGGATCTCGTCGCCGATGTGCCGCAGCACCGCCTCGAAGTTCGGGCTCACCGAGCTGTAGAGCTCCTCGCATTGGACGACCAGCGCGTCGGACATCACGAAGTCGTCCTCGGCTCCGAGCAACGGGATGACGCCGAAGTCCTCGAGAAGGTTGATCAGCTGTACCCCACTACGTCCGGCCGCAGTCGATCGATCCGCCAGCACACCGGATTCCACTTCCTTCGTCGTGAAGATCAGTGTCGCCTCGGCGCTGGGATCGAGCAGACCCAGATCGGCGCGCATCGCCGTCAACAGCAGCGAGTGCATCCGGATGATGTACGCGTGCTCGCTCTGCAGACGTTCGTGTGCCGGAGCGGGGATTCCCGTTTCGGGAGCCAGCGGGGCGAACACCCGACGGTCGATGCCCGTCGACAACTCCAACGCCAACGGATGAACCCGCCTGCGCGCGACCACCAATGCGGCGGAGAGCGCCAGATTCAACCGGTCGTAGGCCTTGTTCAAGGACTGCGTCGCAGCCGTGAGATCGCCGACCGGAGTCGAGACCACCGCTGCCGAAATCTCCTCCGCCACAACCCGATCGACATTCGACAGGGCGAACAGCAACTCTTGATACCGCGCCGTCACCTGATCGCGGCTCCACGAGTCGCTCTCACCCGACTGGCGCACCTGACGGTCGACGGCAGTGTGCAGTGCGGCCACCTCGCGGGAGATGACGTCCTCGTTGGCACCGACCCGACGCACACTGAGCGCCGCCCACGCCGCACCGAGGGCAGCGATGACGACGACGATCAAAGTCCACACCTGAACTGCCGTGACACCCGACTCCGAGGCAGCTACGACGCTGGTAGTCATGGGCTACATCATGCCCGAGTGTGTTACACGTTGTCCTTCTTTCGCCGCCCTAACCTGTGGCTGCGACATCCGGCAGGACCTGCGCCGCGATACGACGGGGGTCGTTCTCGGGTAACGACTCGATGAGGATTCGTCGTGGATGCGATGCCGCTCCGGTGATGAGGTATTTCTGGCCCGGTCGTACGCGGGCTGCTTCGTCGATCACTTCGTCCGGCCACTCGGATTTCGGAGCGGAGTCGGTGTCACGCAATGCGTCGGCGACGATGCGGCGTGGATCGTACTGGCGAAGATCCATCGACTCCCACTCCGAACGGCGCAGCGGAACGCCCATTTCGTCTTCTGCCGCGGTGCGGGTGGACTCGACGAAACTGCGCACGGAGCGCACGGTCCGTGCCAGTTGATGGGCGTATCCGGGTAGTCGCGATGGGCCGAGGACGAAGCCGGCGATGATCGCTACCAGGAACAGTTTCTCGAAGGTCAAGCCGAACATGATGTGAGCTCCGGTTTCGGTGAAGTCAGGATGCGTCGAGCCGCTCGGCGGTCGTGTATCTCGGTGATCACCACGGCCGCACCGAACAGGGTGGCCATCGGCAACGCGACCAGGAACATGGACAGGACGTCGGCGGCGGGAGTGACGAGCGCACTGAACAGGGCGATTCCGACGACGCTGAGCCGCCAACTGCTACGTAGTCGATGCGCAGAAAGGATGCCGAGGCAGTTCAACATCACCAGCAATGCCGGCAGTACGAACGCGATACCGGTCGCCAGCACGATCTTCATCACGAAGTCCACGTAGTACGAGGCGTTGAGGATGGTGCTGTCCTGGTCCGAGGAGAACCCGGCGAGCACGCTGACCATACGCGGGAAGATGGTGAACCCGAACACGCAGCCGGCCACGAACAGTGGCGCTGCTGCGGCCGAGAAACCGTAGACGTACTTCTTCTCCCGACGCGTCAAACCTGGTGCGAGATAGGCGAACAGCTCACGCAACCACACCGGAGACGACACGATCACACCGGCGAACAGCGCGATCCTCAGTTCGAGATCGAAAGCGCCGGTGACGGTGTCGAAGTTCAGGCTGGCATCACGGGAGAGGGCGAGCTCCTCGACGGGCGCACGGAGGATGTCGAGAATCTGGTCGGTGAGGGCGAACCCGATCGCCACGCCGACGATCAGCGACACCGCCGCGCGCACTGCGCGGCGACGAGCCTCGCGCACATGCCCGGCAAGGGGCATCGTTCCTCGCGCGGCGGTGGCTGTGCTCATGATGCGTGTCGGTACGGAACCGGAACGGACGCGTCGGCGAATGTCGGTTCCGTGGTGGCGGTGGTCTCGTCACGCGTCGCGGTCTTCTTGTCGTCGCGCACTTCGTCTTTCAGGATTCGCATCGACTGACCGACGCCCTTGGCGAGGGAGGGGAGCTTGGTCGAGCCGAACACGAGCAGCAGGATGGCGAGAACGATGAGGGCGTGCCATCCGGTGAGGTTGTGCAACATGGTGATTCCTTAGCTGGTGGGTGGTGTGAGGTGGGGGTGATCAGTTGGTCGGTGCAGAGCCGACATTGGGCGGTCCGCCCGCCGGGGGAGTGCCGCCGCCCATGGGGGCCTGGCCGCCACCGCCGCCGCCTCCGCCCGCGGGGGCAGCGCTCATCGTCGGTTCGGTGGTGGCGTCGATCGCCACCGCGAGCGATCCGACGTAGCCGGAGGCGGGATCGCCGCTGAACGTGCCCATCTCCAGCTCGTAGCCGTCGCCGAAGACATTGTCGTTGTCGAGGCTGCCCATCTGGGTCAGGTTCTTCGCCGACTCGGGATAGACGTCGGTCTTGTCCTGATAGATCGCCTCGAGCATGTCCTGCGGGAACGCGACCTGTGAGGTGGCAATGGCGTTGTCCACGTTGGTCGCCGACGAGGCGTCGGGGTATACCTCGAAGTGCATGTGGGTCCAGCGACCGGAGTAGCAGCCGGGAACGACGGTCTCGAAGGTGACGGTGCCGTCGGAGCCGGCCGCTTGGATGCCGCGCAGATACGTCTCGTCCTCGACCCCCTCGGAATACATCGAGTACTGGCCCTCCGCATCGCACTGCCACACGTACACGGCCGCACCCTCGTACGGTCGACTGTCGTTCGCCAGGTCGGTGAGCGTGAAGGTGAACGTGAGGGGCACTCCGCTCACCGTGGTTCCACCGTCCAGGCTGGAGGTGATGTCGCTGCGGACGATGCCCGATTCCTCGAGGACGTTGACGCCGTTGGTGCCGTCGGCCGGGTAGGGGCCATTGGTTTCCTGGGGGATCTCGCTCGTCGCCGTCGAGGTGGTCGTCGACGCGGCCACCGTGGTGGCGGCGGAACTTCCGGCGCTGGAGGTGCTTGAGCATGCGGCCAGAGCGAACGCGCCCGCTCCTGCGCCGACGAGACTCAGTACACGGCGGCGGGTGACGAGGGTGGTGATATCGAAGCCTGCGCCCTGGTCGACGACCTCCTCGGTGGGGCGGTCGAGAAGACGTCCCTCGTAGGCGGGTCCGTCGGGTGTATCGGTCGGCTCGGGGATTCGGGTCATCGTCGTACGTCTCCTTCGTTGCGGCACTGAATGTTTCGGTAGTGCCAATACTCTGGGACGTTGCGGTGAGGACCCTGGACCTCCGCTGCGAGGTTCCTGTGAACGGTGCGACCCGATGGAAGGCCTCTTAGTAGCTAAGGCTAACCTCATCATGCGTACCGATCTGAAGGACTGTGATGACTCTTCGTGTGACCACCCGCTTCGCTGCACTCCTCACCGCTGTCGCGGCCGCGTCCTTCGCGCTCGCCGGGTGCAGCTCGACGGAAACGACCGACAGCCCGGCCGCCGCCGCGTCCACCGGCTCGTTTCCGCTGACCGTGCAGCACATGTACGGCGAGACCACCCTCGACGCAGTGCCCGAACGGGTCGCGACGTGGGGATTCGGCACCACCGACGCGGTGCTCGCGCTCGGTGTCGTCCCGGTGGCGATGCCCTCGGCGGAGTACGGCGGCGGTGACGATCTGATCTACCCGTGGGTGTCCGACGCGATCGAGTCGTCCGGCGGTCCGGCCCCGGTTCTGCTCGACAACGTCACCGACGCACTGTCCGTCGAGAAGCTACTCGCCACCGACCCGGACGTGCTGTTGGCTCCGCATTCCGGGTTGACGCGGGCCGAGTACGACGCGGTGACCGCAGCCGGAGTTCCCGTCATCGCCCCGCCGGAGGAACTGTGGTCGACGCCGTGGCGCGATGTCATCACCACCACCGGTGATGTTCTCGGGGTGCCGGACAGGGCGCGTGATCTCGTCGCCGATCTGGATTCTCAGGTGCAGGACGCAGGCGCACGCCATCCCGAATTCGACGGCCGCACAATCGCATACGTGTCCGAGGCTGCCGACGTGTACTACCTACTACTGCCGTCGGACCCCAGAGTGGAGATGCTCGAGAACCTCGGCTTCGTCTCGCCTGCATCGGTGACCGACCTCGCGACCGACGACGCCACCTACTCGACCACGGTCTCGGCCGAGAACATCTCCACGATCGACGCCGATGTGGTGTTCACTCAGGTCGACACCGACGACGCCCTGCAGCAATTCCTCGATTCGCCTGTCTCACGCCAGATTCCGGCAGTCGCCGCCGGTGCTGTCGCCGGATTCGTCGGCCAGGAAGCCGGAGCTGCAGTGGGCCCGACGGCACTGTCGATTCCGTACTTCCTGCCGACTCTGGTCGACGGACTCGCAGCCGCTGTGAACACCGACCGCTGACGACGATGGGCAATGGTGGACGGCATTCGGACGAGCCCGGAGGCATCTGCGCGCGAGTAGTCTGACCGCGACGACATCGGTCGATTCCGGGAGTGCATTCATGACCTCACGCTTGCCCGACGTGTTCAGCCCGTCTGCAGTGCAGTACGGCGAGACCGTCAGAGTGGACGACCGCACGACCATTCTGCCGGTATCGCGTCGATCGGCTCGGGGAGCAGAGACCGCGGTGGGGGTGTTCACCATCACGGACGGCACGGCGGTGTGGACCCCCGCAGTCGATACCGGCCGCATCCAACTGATCGGGGTGCTCACCGGCCTCGTTGCTGCGACATTGGGATGTGCTGCGGTCCTGAGGCGGCCGCCGTGGCCGACCGTCACCATCGATCGTTGACCCAGGTCACGCCCGACGAAGGACGTCGCGGGTGAGCTCGAGCTGGCCGAGATGCTGGGCCAACTCGCGCACCAGGTGCGTCAACACCCATTCCGGGGTTGCGGTTGCGAGCTCCGGGCGGGTGGTACCCATGACGGTTCGATCGCGAATCCCCTCGCGTACTGCGACATTCACCCACTCGGGCAGACGCGACCGAACCTCGTCGACCCGCGTGATCAGATCGTCGATTCGGCCTGTGGCAGTGAACTCGGCGGCGCGATCCCGCGGGATCTTCAGACCGGCGATCACCGAACCTGCCCAGTACTCGATCACGGCCACGCTGTGGAACACGATGGCGTACGGACTGTTGGCACCCGGCAGGTCCGGCTTCGTGTTGGCCGGCTCGTCGCCCAGGTCCCGCAGGATCTCCGTCATCGACGACAGGCTCGCGCCCGTGATCGCCAGAAAGGCGTCAGCGACACGGCTTTCGGCGTCGTCCTGCTGCGAGGTCACCACGGGTACGGCTCGCAGTCGTCGAGGAAACAGCCGTACGGATCACGTCCCGGTTCGCCGTGCATCACCGGACCGTACACCCGATCGCCTGCCCTTGCGCCTTGCGCCTTGCCCCGGCCCTCGGGACACGGACGCCGCTACGACCGCGGGATCAGATTCGACGCGTGACCCGAACCACCGCATCGCGCAACGTCTTCGAGTGCACACCCGTGCCACTGACCGTTCTGGAACGTTCGAGTGCGGTGTCGATGCGCCACGAGGAGGCGTCGAACAGGGCGGTGATGTCTGTCGCGGTGACAGTGGCCTCGTGCGGTGGCTGCTCGTCGTCCCCGTGTGAATGATGATGCCCGCCGTCGTGCAGATGACCGACGATGAGCAGCGAACCGCCAGGCGCAACCCACTGCGCGATGTGTCGATAGAAGTCCAACTGCGGAGTCGACGGATGCGCGTAGTGGGTCGTCACCAGATCCCAACGGTCGGTCGGGTTCCACGTCGTGAGGTCGGCTTCGATCCAGGTGACGTCGACCCCCGCTGACCGCGCCTGCTTCGCGGCGGTGTCGAGGGCAGCGGCGGAGATGTCGGCACCGGTGACTCGCCAGCCCTGCTCGGCGAGCCAGATCGCTTCTGCTCCGGCACCACAGCCTGCGTCGAGCGCGGTACCGGGCGTCGATCCGGCCGTCTCCTGCACGAGATACGGATTCGCCGCGACGGTGCGGGATGTTCGGTCATCCCAATGGTGCTCCCAGTACTCCTTGTCGAATGCGTGCGTCATGTGCTGAGTCCTCTCCCGGTGGTGTTCCGGGATCAGAGTGACAGCCCGTTCATAGATATGGCAAGTATGTTTGCCATATCAGCAAGTTGCGCTGAGTCAGAAAGGTGCGTCGGTGATCATTCGATTTCGGCCTGCGCGCTTCGCCTGAAACATCAGCGCGTCAGCTCTGTCGAGTGTGCTGCGAAGACCTTCGTTCGGTCGCTGGAGCGTGTACCCGGCCGAGAACGTCACCCCCGATGACGTGGTGGCGGCGGCGAGAGCCTCGAGTGATCGAAGAGCACCGCGACGATCGCAATTGCGCAGAGTGATCACAAATTCCTCTCCGCCCCATCGAGCCAGGAGTCCATCGACGCCGATGCAGCTGCGGGCAGTCGACGCGAAGTCGCGGAGCAACGCGTCGCCGGCGGCGTGGCCGAAGTGGTCGTTGAACTGCTTGAAATGGTCCAGATCGAGAACCGCGACGACTGTGTCGACCGAATCGTCGTCGACGAGGGACACCGCGTAATCCGACCAGCCGCGACGGTTGAGTGCCCCGGTCAGTTGATCCGTTCGGGACGCGAGCAGGATGCCGTCCTCGACCTCTTTCCGTTCGGTGATATCGAGAGCGGCACCGAGCGTCCACTCGGCATCGGACGGACCGGTGAAAGGGACCAGAGTCAGCAGAACCCAGCGAATCTCGTCGTTCGGTAGAACGAACCTCACCTCGACCTTCACGGGTTCGTCCGCGGCCGTTCCAGCGGCCATCAGGTCCTCGACGCTGCCGTGGAGCGGGAGGTCGTCCGGGTGAGTGTGCACCGTCGCGGATCGACCGATCAGTTCCGAGGAGGGCAAGCCGACGAGTTCGCAGTAGGCCGCATTGACGTCGACGAAGAGCCCATCGGCGTCGGAGAGAGCCTGCGCCACGGGGCTGGAGGCGAACATGCGTCGGTACCAGTGATCCTCCACGACGCAACGACCCGCTTTCTCCCCTTCCCGGATGGGGAGTGTAGTTGAGGCCTGTGGCGCATTCGGCTGCCTGCAGCTCCGTCCGGCCGACTCGTGCGGGAACTGTCGCCGGTCAGCGGCAGATTGGCACGAATGTACGACTTTCGGGAACCGTGTGCGCGTGCGCACCGTCCAAGGGGTTGGGGTGGCCGGCCGACGATGGGGTCTCGATGACGACGAAGTGGCGAGAAGTGACGAGCATCGAGTGCCAACAGGATTTCGACGACCTGCTCGACGTCTGTATCGACATCGCCGCCGAACGGATCAGCGAGAACTGGGGACTGCACCCGGTGGCCGTCGTCAACGACCTCTCCGGCGGGCAGCGGGTGCTCGCACCGCAGCAGCCACTGGGAGACGGGGAGTCGCACGCGGCGATGCACGAGCAACTCGTCCGCGATCTGCGCGCCGTCGCCGATGATCTGCGGTCGTACGCCATCGTCTCCGACGCCACCGGCGAGGAGGCGTCGGGCACCTATCTCGAGGTCTTGCTCGAACACCGCGAATATGCGATGCGGATACTCGTCCCGTACCTGATGCCCGACGCCACGACCTTCGATCTGGGTCCGACGAAAGCTTCGGTGGGGCAACGACTTCTGTGGCCCTGACCGCTCCGCGAACGCGCGCGCGTTCGCCGAATGCGCGCGATATCGTGCCCGGATCGGTGGCGAATCCGAACGCGTCCGACAAGTGCGCGCGCGTGTGCGAAACCGGGGGCGTCGGCCTCCTCCAGGGGATTGGCACTCTCACCCGTCGAGTGCCAAAATAGAGGCACATTCTCACTCGAAAGGAGTCCGCAGTGACCGTCACCTCTCCCCACTTCGATACACGTGATTCGGACGACGACATGCCACCGAAGTGGTGGAACCGGCGCATTCGTACCCGCGCGCAGGTGACCGAATATGCCGTCATGTTCGGTGCGATGTCGATCGTCTCGTTCTGGGCCGCCGGGCTCGGCATCGCAGCAGGATTGATTGCCGTCGCCTCTGCTCTGTGGGCCGATCGCAGCCCCGACCTCTCCGGCCCGCGCGCCGATCGCAGTGACACCGCGCTGGCCATCGGAACCGGAATTCTCGGCATCGTCATCGGCGTGGGCTTCGTCGCGATGGTGTTGCCGTACTGGTGATGGAGCGACTTCGTCGCACGTGAGCGGAACTTCGTAGCCCACTACGAATTACCGTTCACGACCGAAGCGCCTGCCTCGAGGCCGGTCGACCGCACTGCGGTCGGCCGGTTTCGTCGTTTCGAGGAACATTTCTCATGTATCTGCGACGGAGCGTTGCACCAACCAGTTTTATGTGTGACGCTGTGTTGCGTACACATTGTTCGGACGCAGGCGGAAGGACCACCATGACTGCAGTCGACGACGCACGAACGCTCTACCGAGACAGGCTGCACGCACTGTCGACGGCATCGGTGCACCAGCACTTCGACGCCTTCCTCGACATCCCCTGGGACGAGCCCGAGTACGCGATCGTTCCCGACGATCCGCGCTGGGTGCTCCCGGACGCGGACCCGCTCGGTCACACCGACTGGTACAAGTCGCTTCCCCTGGACCGGCAGATTCACATCGGGATGTATCGCCAGGCCAGCATGGTCAAGGTCGGCCTGCAGTTCGAGCAGATCCTCATCAGCGGCCTCATGCAGTACGCCCTCACGCTGCCCAACGATTCACCCGAATTCCGGTACTCGACGCACGAGGCCACCGAAGAGTGCCACCACACCCAGATGTTCCAGGAACTGGTGAACCGCATCGGCATCGACGTGCCGGGTGGGCCCGCATGGTTCCGCAAGATCGTGCCCGTACTGACCCTTTTCGCGAGCCGATCCGCACCGTTCGGATTCTTCGTCGGAGTGCTGGCGGGAGAAGAGCCGATCGACCACATGCAGAAGGGCGTCCTGCGCGCCGGTAGCGTCGGACACCCCTTGGTCCAGCGAGTGATGCAGATTCACATCGCCGAGGAAGCACGACACATCGGCTTCGCCCATCAGTACCTCGAGCACAAGGCCCCGCGGCTCGGACGCTTCGAGAAGGCGTCGATCTCGATCCTCATGCCCGTCATCATGCGACTGCTGTGCGACGTGATCATGAAACCGAGCAAGCAGATGCGACGCGACCTCGCCATCCCCGACGAGGTTGTCGACGCCGTGTGGTGGAACAGCGAACCGTCACGAAAGGCATTGCGCGACACCTTCGGTGACGTCCGAATGCTGGCCGGCGAGCTCGGACTGATGAACCGCGTGTCCCGACGCGTCTGGCGCGCCCTCGGTATCGACGGACGCCCCTCGCGTTACCGCAGCGAGCCGTCGTTCGGCTGACTCTCGTCGAGGACGCTTTCGAGGGGCACCTGCGGGATCGCGATCCCGCGGGATGCCCCCAGTCCCTTGACCTGCAGCCAAATGGTGTCGGCCAGGAACGTCGCGAAATGATCGAGACCGGTGCGATGTTCGGTCTGCCCGCTCCAACTGCGCACCGCACCCATGCAGCCGGAGACGAGGCCCGCAACCCACGGCCGCACCAGCGACCAGTCGTCGGTGGTCAGGTCTGCGTGCACCAGTGACAGGAATGCCGCGACGCTCACTTCCAACTGCTCGGCCAGCAGAGCGTTGGTCTCCTCGAGAGGCGTGGGTGACTCGGCACTGACGTCCTGCTCGACGAATCGCGTCCACGCGGGATGCTCGGCCACCCAGCGTACGTAGGTGCTCACCATGCGATGCACCGCGTCGCGAGGAGTGCCGGTCAACGCGAACGACGAGACCAACGTGGCCGTCAACTCCGAGCAGATGGCGCGCTGAATGGCCGTGTCCAAGTCGGTTCGATCGCGGAAATGCCGGTACAGCCCGGTGCGGTGCACACCGGCCTCGGCCGAAATCTGAGCGGTGGTGAGCCGCTCACCGGGTGCGATATCGCGCGCCAGAACTGTCATGGCCGCGTCGATGATGTGGCGTCGGCGATCGGTGTTGTGCTGTTCCCAACGCCGCTTACGGCCATCGGACTCCGGGCGCTGGCCACCGTCACTCATGCTGCATGTTCTCACGTCCACATCGGGTGAGGACGTCAGTTGCTGCGTTTACGAAGCGCGAACAGCACGCCCGCCGCACCGACCACGACGACGACCACCGCGACGATCCAGATCGGAAAACCGCTGCTGTCCTCGGGCTCTTCTGCGGCAGTCGGTGTCGTTTCGGTAGGGGCGGTGGCTGCGGTTGCCGCCGACGTCGGGGACGCCTGGGTCAGTTGGAACGGAATGCTGCCGGTGATCGGATGCCCGTCTGCGGAGACCACTCGGTAGCCGATGGTGTACTCGCCCGCCGCACCGAGCCCGTCGAGATCGACGGTCACCGTGCTGCCGTCGACGACGGGATCCGATGCCCCCCATTGGGTTCCATCGGCTCCGACGACGGTGACGGTGGCGAAGTTCGACTGCACGGACTGATTGAACGTCAGGGTCACCTCGTCCGGGGCGGCGTCGAGCACGGAGTTCTCGGCGGGGTTGCTGGACTGCAGAGTTGCGTGCGCAGCTGCCGGGGCGATCGACAGTGCCGTCGCGGTGAGAATGGCGGCGGCAATCACGGCCAGGCGTTTCATCGGGTGCTTTCTTGTTGTGGTGCAGGGTTATTCGTGCGGGGGCTCGCCGGTGACCTTGTGGTCGGCGAAGTTGAGGCCCTCACGCACGAGCCGGGCGAGGTGACCGTCGGCCAGTCGGTAGATGACGTTGCGGCCGTCGCGTCGGGTCTCGACGAGTCCGGTGAATCGAAGCTTGGCCAGATGCTGGCTGACGGCGGTGCGGGAGGTTCCGGTGGCCGTGGTCAAGGCGCTGACGTCGGCAGGGCCCCGGTCGAGCAGCCAGAGGATGTGCAGTCGCGTGGGGTCCGAGAGCATCCGAAAGGTGTCGCTGGCCGTGGCCAGGCGTGCGGAGTCCGGTTCGACGGCATGGTCGAGACTGATGCGCGGTTCCTTCTTCGGTGGCATCGAACGTCGTCTCCCTACGCGGAGGCGACCACCGACACTCGGGAGCGACTCCACAGGCGTGCTGCGGACAGTGCCGCAAGTGTAGCCAAGCCCGTGAGCACCAGCGCCGCGGTGAACAGTCCGAACCGGGCCCCGACCCAACCCGCAATCGGATAGGTGAGCAGAAATGCCGCGTGTGACAACGAGAACTGCGCCGTGAAGATGGACGTTCGGGTGCTCTCGTCGGATTCACGACGCAGAATCCTCGCCGACGGGGTGTTGATCATCGACGTCCCGACGCCCAGCAGCACCCACGTCGCGGCCAGCGCAACCCAGGCGGTCGACCCTCCGTGCAGGGTCGCCACCAGTGTTGCTGCGGCAGTTCCCATCACGGCCGTCGCAGCCCCGGTGAGCATGAGGGTGTGATCGTTCGTAGATCCGAGGGCTCGCGGGATGCACAGTGCTGCGACCATCGAGCCGGCGCCGTAGCAGCCGAGAGCGATGGCCAGCTGGCTGCTCGATCCGCCGAACAGATCGCGGACGTAGAGAACGGAGTTGACCACCACGAGAGCAGTCGCCGCAGCGACCACCGTGTTCAACGCGATCAGTCCCTGAAGTTCGGTATTCCTGACGAACGTCGCGATGCCCGAGGTCGATCGTCGGATCTCGGGTGCGAGGTGTCTCGGAAAGTCGGTACCGACCACCATCACCGCGGAGACGACGAACCCCACAGCCGTGCCGACGAACAGCGTGTGGAAGCCGATGACCGTCAACAATGCGGCGGCGATCAGTGGGCTGACCAGTGATTCGAGGTCGTAGGCCAGTCGCGAGAGCGTCAACGCGCGGGTGTACTGCTGTGCGTCGGGCACCACGGACGGAATGACGGCTTGGAAGGTGGGAGTGAAGGTGGCCGACGCCGCCTGCAGAACGAAGATCAGGACGTAGACCTGCCACACCTGATCGACGAACGGCAATGCCAGTGCGGTGAGCGCCCTGACGGCGTCGGCGCTGACCAGCACGAGCTTGCGGGGGAGCGTGCCGGTCAGTGACGACACGATCGGAGCGACGAACACGTACGCGATCATCTTGATCGCGAGAGCGGTACCGAGCACGGCTCCCGCGGCACTGCCGGCAATGTCGTAGGCGAGCAGTCCCAGCGCCACCGTCAACAGTCCGGTGCCCAGCAACGCGACGACCTGCGCGGTGAAGAGGCGTCGAAACGCGGGGTTGGCGAACAACATGGATTCAACGTACACACATGTGCGCAAGTGCGCACTCGTGACGTCTACGAAAACGGCGCAGACAGGGTCGATAACGCGACTGGCCGCACGTGAAGCGATGTCTTTCGGTAGCGTCGTGCAGAATTGAGCGCAGTCGGTCACATCGAGTATTCAGAGGTGGTTCATGACCGTAACTCGCAACACGTCCAACGAGTTGATGCGTCGAGCCGTCGACCGACTGCCGTCGATGATCGGGTACTGGGACAGCTCGCTCAGCAATGTCTTCGCCAACCGCGTGTACGCCGACTACTTCGGAATCGAACCGCAGGATCTGGTCGGTCAACACATCGGCACACTGCTCGGCGAGGCGCTGTACGAGTTGAACCTGCCGTACATCACCGGTGTCCTCGCCGGCGAGCAGCAGCAGTTCGACCGCACGCTCATCGATGTCAACGGTGCTGTGCGCGTTTTTCAGGCCACCTACGTCCCCGATCTCGTCGACGGCGTCGTGGTCGGGTTCACCGAGTTGGTCGTCGACGTCAGTGCGCGCGCCGAGATCGAACGCGAACGAGATCGCGCGATCCGGCTGTTCCAGAACGTGATGGAGAACGCCCCGATCGGCAAAGCCGTGATGACCCGCGACGGACGCTGGCTCCAGGTGAACAAGGCGCTGTGCGAACTTCTGGGATACAGCGCAGAAGAGTTGCAGCAGAAGACATTTCGTGATCTCACGCATCCCGACGACATTCCCCTCGCCGACGAACATCTGAAGGGACTGGCCGATGGGACGCTGACGAAGGTGGCGTCGGAAAAGCGGTACATCCGTAAGGACGGAGCCACCATCTGGGTGCAGCGCAACGTGACCGTGGTGCGCGACGCCGAGGCCGGTGACATGATCATCGCGCAGATCCAGGACATCACCGCACGCAAGAACGCGGAAGCGACTCTGGAACGCCAGGCGCTGATCGACGACCTCACCTCCTTGGGAAATCGTCGACGACTCATGGCCGAATTGAACAGTCTCAAGGAACTGTCCAGCGATCGGCCGGTCGGAGTACTTTTCGTGGACGTCGACGCATTCAAGTCCATCAACGACCGATTCGGCCACGTCGTCGGCGATCGCGTGCTCGCCGCCATCGGACGTCGCATCCTCGACAACATCCGCGCCGAGGACATCGCCTGCCGAATCGGCGGAGACGAGTTCGTGGCCCTGCTGCACTCCGCCAGATCGGCCGAAGGAGTCGAACGCCTCGCCGACCGAGTCCGCGGACTCCTCGCCGGCCCCTACGATATCGACGGCACCGACATCCCGGTATCGGTGAGTGTCGGATGGAGCTGGGAACCGACCACCGACCCGGACCACCTACTGCGCATCGCCGACGAGCGAATGTATTCGTCCAAGCGCGCCTGAGGTCCGGATCGATGTGGGATTCGGTCGGTCAGAAAGCAACGGAGTCGTATTGATTCGACTCGAAGGGTTCTAAGCGATGACGACCTCGACGCCCTTGCTCTCGAAGGCGTCGATCTGGGCCCGAGATGCCTCGGAATCGGTGATGAGTGTGGTGCCCGGCGGGATGGGAGCCCAGGCGTGGAAGGGCTTCTGGCCGAGTTTGGCCGAGTGCGCCAGGATGTAGGTCTTCACTGCCCGCTCCATCATCAGTTCCTTGAGCTGGGTCTGCTCGTAACCCGCCTCGCAGATACCGAAATCCGCGGTCACCGCATCGGCTCCGAGGAACGCTCGGTCGAACGAGACTCGCCGCAGCGATGCCTCGGCCAGTGGACCGACGAACCCCTGACTCACGTGCCGCAAGGTTCCGCCGATGCACTCCACATGCACCTCGTCCGCGTCGACCAGTGCTTCGAGAGCGGTCAACCCCGCGGCGATGACGGTCAGATCGACCGCGGTGCGCAGAAACTCCGCCATTGCTCCGACCGTGGTGCCGGCGTCCAACAGAACCGTCTCACCGGGCTCGATGTACTCGGCCGCCTTGGCCGCGATGAGCCGCTTGGCGTCGTACCCCTCGAGGGATCGCTGTTTCACCGACGCCTCGTGGCGGCCGCCGATAGCGATGGCGCCGCCGTAGGTGCGGGCCAGCAGTCCTTGCTTGGTGAGGTGGTCGAGATCGCGTCGGATGGTCGAGGCCGTCACCTTGAACAACGCCGACAACTCCTCGACGCTGGTCAGACCGCCCGACTTCGCCAGCCGCACGATCTCACCGCGTCGGGCCTCCGATACTCGCAACACCCACCCCTGTCAGCTCAGTAGCGCTGGGCTGGTGGCCAATTCGGCCGCCTGCCGCAGAGCTTCGATCATGCTACCGGCCTCGGCAATGCCCTTGCCGGCAATGTCGAATGCGGTGCCGTGATCGACGGACGTGCGAATCACCGGCAGGCCGACCGTGATGTTGACTCCGGCCTCGATCCCGAGCACCTTGACCGGTCCGTGCCCCTGGTCGTGGTACATGGCCACGATGAGGTCGTAGTCGCCACGACCGGCCAGGAAGAAGGCGGTGTCGGCGGGCAGGGGACCGACCGCGTCGATGCCCTCGGCCTTCAACTTCTCGACGGCCGGGACGATCTTGAGGTCCTCCTCGCCGTAGCCGAACAAGCCGTTCTCGCCTGCATGCGGATTGATCCCGCAGACACCGATTTTCGGTTGGGCGGTGCCGGAGCGAACCAACGCCTCGTGTCCGCGACGAATGGTGCGCTCGACCAGCCCCGGTTCGATCTTGGCCACCGCGTCGAGCAATCCGATGTGGGTGGTGACGTGAATGACCTTGAGCTTGGGCGTCGAGAGCATCATCGACACCTCCTCGGTGCCGGTCAGGTGCGCCAACAGTTCGGTGTGACCCGGGAAGATGTGCCCGGCAGCGTGCAGCGCCTCCTTGTTCAGCGGCGCGGTGCAGATCGCCTGAACCTCGCCGCGCACCGCGAGTTCGCTTGCGACACGGATGTAATGGAAGGCCGCATCGCCCGCGGCTGCGGACAACTCGCCCCACTGGAGGTCCGCGGGGAGGAGATCGAGGTCGATGACGTTGATCCGACCCGGTGTGAACTCGGCGTCCTCGACACGCTGCACGGAGACGATCTCCACGTCGGTGCCGAGCACCTGCGCCGCCAGTCGTAGACGCGACGCGTCGCCGATCACTACGGGCCTGCACCGCTCGAGAGTGGCAGGGTCGATCATGGCGGGCACGATCACCTCGGGACCGATTCCGGCGCCGTCGCCCATGGTTACCGCGATGTAGGGCTGAAGTGTTGTGGTCATGCCAATGCCTCACTGTGAGAGAACGAGTGTGTGCTGTCGACGCCGCGCAGGTACGCGGTCATCGCGACGAGACTGTCCGGTCCGCCGAAGCTGCCGGGCCGTGTGGCGACGTATCCGCCTGCAGCCGTGCGGGACACGACTGCTCCGTGATGGATCTCGGCGATCGGATGAAGAGTGTTCACGCCCAGTGCGTCGAGAACGCGGCGAGCGGTTTCGCCGCCGGTGAGAACGAGTCCCACGGTTCGATCGCGGATGGCTCGGGCGACCAGATCGGCCAGCGCGGCCGAGATCTCGCTCGACCGAGCGGGATCGACCGGACCGGCCACCGTCAGGAGGGCAGTGCCGGCGTCGACGGCGTTGCGCACCGGAGTGGGATCGGTGCCGGCCAATAGGTGGTCGACGTGAATCCGGACGTGCGTCGCGCCGGAGCGCTCCAGTTCCGATACCTGCTGTACCGCAACGGCTTCTGCAGTTCCGACCACGACGAGAGTGGGGACGGGGTCGATCGGCGCAGCACCGGGAGTGCGTGGCTGCAGTGTTCTGGCCACCGCCGCGGCGAGCGCCGAGGTGCCCACCAGGCGGATGCCCGGTACCTGCGCCGACAGCTCGACGATGTCGTCGAGGTCTGCGTCCGAACGCACGTCGAACACTGCCACAGCACCGGAATCGACTGCAGCACCGAGCCCGTCGATTCCGTCTGCGAGTGCGACGGGCCTCGTGGGGACGTGCCCGAACAGGTCGGCTATCGAGGCAGGGGCATCGACCGTCTCGAGCGCCCACCGACCGCTCTCGTTCAGGGGCACCCCGTCGATGTACGGAACTCCGTGCTCGACGGTTCGGCCGAGGGCAGGAAGCCCGGCGGCGAAGACGACCGGTCCGGTGGCGAGGAGGCTCTCCACTTCGGCAGCGATGTTGCCCCGCAACATCGAATCGATCTTCTTGATCACCCGAACATGAGTCGGAAGAGTGCGCACCGAGGTCAGGACTCGGTCGGCGGCCTCGGCACCGGACATGACTCGGGTGCCGAGATCGACCACTCGGACGTCGCTCTCGCCGTGAACGTCGCCGATGTCGATACCGAGGGAGACGTCACGATCGAGAAACAGTGCCGCAGTTTCGGCTGCTCCCGACAGATCGTCGGCAAGTATCAGGATCTGGGGGCGCTGCGCGTTGCTCATCGTGCCTCACCCCTTCGTATCTGCGCTATGTGCGCATATGACGGTAGCATTATTGCGTGTTTCGCGCACTATTGTCATAAAGATGTTCCGCCGCACTGGACGATGGTCTGGCCGGTGATGCTGCGCGCGTGCGGTGACAGCAGGAAGGCGACGGTCTCGGCAATCTCGTCGGGATCGATGAGGTGACCCAGAGGTGGAGTGATCGGCGGAGTGGCGACCCGCCCCGGATCGCGGAGCATCGGAGTGTCGGTGGGTCCGGGGGCGACGACGTTGACAGTGATGCCGCGGCTCACCAACTCCATCGCCCACGACCGAGCCATGCCGACCAACGCGGATTTCGTGGCGACGTACTGACTCTTTCCGGCCACCCCGGTCATGGTTCTGCTTCCGATCAGCACCACCCGGCCACCGTCGTGCAGACGGGCGGCCAATCCATCGACCAGAACCTCGGCGGCGGCGACGTGTACCCGCCACATCTGCTCACTGTGCGCAGGATCGAGATCCCCGAGCCGGCCCGACCGCTGCACGCCTGCGGCGTGGACGATCGAATGCGGATCCGGCAAGTCGTCGATCAGATCGGAGACGGCCCGGGTGTCCGCAAGATCGACGCCGATCCAGCGGTTCGGTCCGCCGTCCTCGAAGCCCTGCGCGGGACGGGTCCGACTCAGCCCGGTGACGTGCCACCCACGGCCGGACAGCGTCCGGGCGATCGATGCCCCGATCCCGCTGCTGACCCCGGTGACGATGGCCTCTTGCGTCGAACTCATGCGCTGCCGGCCCGGTCCGATTCGAGCTGGACGTACTTGATCGCCTGACGAAAGTAGGTGTACGCGATGTGAAGCCGACCGTCGGAATCCTCCACGATGGACGGGTACGAGAACTCGCGGTTGGAGCCGTCACGAGAATTGTTGGTGAGGCAGTAACCGTCGCCGACATCGAGATCTCGACGGACAGGCCACGTCACCCCGCCGTCGGACGAGATGGCCAGCGTCATCGGCGCTCTCGGAGCTCCCCAGAACGCGGCGCGAGCATCACCGTCGTCGAGGGGAGACTGGGCCTCCTCGGTGCCGTCGGCCAAACCGTCGTCGTCGATCTCGTCGTACAGCGAGACGCGTCGTGCGGTGGCATCGAGCGCAGACGCATGGTTGTAGACCAGTGCAAGCGTGCCGTCGGCCCGGGAGACAACCTGAACCGACGAGTTGTTGTTCGGCAGTTCGGTGGGAACCGGGGCGCTCCAGGAGTCGCCGTCGTCGGTGGAGACGCTGCGGTAGATGTGATCCGCCCACCGGCTCCGATACAGCGCGACGAGCGAACCATCCTTCTGTACAACGATGTTCATGTGAACGCAGCCGACACTGTCCGGAACCACCACCTCACGCCACGTCGTACCGTCGTCGTCCGAGACCATGGCACCGCTGTAGTCCCGATCGCCGACCCATTTGCGCCCGTCGATCTTGACGCAGTGGAACACCGGCAGCAGTAGCCGTCCCGACTCGAGCCGAATCACGGTTTGGCGAACGAAGATTCCGCCGGCGTCGGTCTCGGGAAGCAACACGTGCGCCTCACCCCAGCTCAGGCCGCCGTCGGGGGAGATGCGACGCAGTACCCGTGCGGTGTCCTGGTTGCCGGCGTGCTGCGAGGTCCACAGCAACCACACCTCACCCGAATCACGGACGAACAGAACAGGATTCTGCTCCGACCGCGTCGGATCGTCGGACAGTTGGACGGGGGTGCTCCACTGATGCTCTCCGGCCCCGAGCCGGGAGAACCACACGCTGATGTCCGGAACACCCTCCTGCGTGCCGGCGAACCAGACGCACGCCAGCGCGCCGTCGGGCAGTATCGCCAGGTTGGCGGCGTGATTCTGCACCTGAGGTGCCGGAAGGAACGCGTCGGACCGTCCGGGCTCGGAGGTCTCGCGCACAGCGCCATCGGCGAGGAGATCGCCCGGGGTGAGGAAGCTGGTGTTGCTCATGTTCTACCTTCTGTTCTCGCTCAGGAGTTGAGCGTGACCGCAGCCATGTCGTAGGAGTTGGTGGGACGCAAAGCAATTCCATCGATGCGATTGCGACGGGCGATGACGGTCTTGGGGACGAAGGACCACAGGCAGGGCCAGGTGTCCCAGATCTGACGCTGGGCCTGGGCGAGTGTCTCGTTGCGAGTGGTGTCGTCGGCATCCTCCGAGGCCTTGGCGATGAGGGCGGTGATCTCGGGAAAGATGTACCCGTGGTAGGTGTCTCGGGTCTCTTCCTTGGCGGCGGTACCTGCGTACATGCCCTGCATGATCGTCACGGCCAGCCCGGTGGGACTGGGGTAGCCGTTGCCCAGGATGTCCCAGTCACCCGCCTTGCCCTGACGCCACGTCGAGATGTCACCGCCCGGCTCGAACTGCTGCAACGTCGCACGAACACCCACGGCGGAGAGCATCTGCAGAACCGACTCCATGATGTCGGTATCGGCGGCGAATTCGCCCGTCTCCCAGATGATCTTGACTTCGAGATCACGGACGCCGAGAGCGTCGAGCTCCTGCCTGGCTCGCTGCGGATCGTAGACGTACTCGCCTGTCTCGATGGCCCCGGTCAGGATGCCCGGGACGACGCCGCGTGACGGAGTCGCCGCCCCCTGCATCACCTGGTCGATCAGTGCGTTGCCGTTGATCGCGTAGCTCAGAGCTTTTCGGACGCGAGCATCGGCCAGGGGATGGCCTGCCGGTTTACGGAAGTTGTAGAACAGCTGGTTGAGCCGAACGCCGTCGGTGCGCTCGACGGTGACTCCCGCCAGACCCGCGAGCTGATCGGCCGCGTCCGGAGTGATGGCATCGATGACGTCGACCTCGCCGCTGCGCAGGGAGACGACACGGTTGGACTCGTCGGGCACGAACCGGACGCTGACCGACTCGACCGATGCCGCGGTGCCCCAATAGTTCGGGTTTCTCGCGAGCGAGTAGTTGCCGGTGCCGCGATCGGCCTGGGTCACCACGAACGGGCCGGTGCCGACGCCGTCCTGGAGATCCTCGGGAACGTTGTTCTCCGCGGGCGTGATCAGGATGTTCGACATCAGGTAGTCGAGCACCGGAATGGGCCGTTCGGTGTCGAGAGTGAACGTCGAGTTGTCGATCTTGCCGACCGTGGGCCACTCGGGAAAGAACGTTCCGACGAACGAGCCCGTGACCTGGCTGTACATGCGCAGGGCGGTGTCGACGTCCTCGACTCGGACGGGTCTGCCGTCGGAGTAGGTGATGCCCGGACGTAGATGGACCAGCCACTGCGTCGGCGCGACGAGTTCGAAGCTGTCGGCCAGAACGAGCTGGACCTTCAGCGACGGAGTGATGGTGGTCAGCGCCTCGCGGACGGAGCGTTGCACGGTCAGAGCCGCGTCGAACTGGAGGAGCTTGTTGTCCAGGCTCACCATCGATCGATTCATCGCGAGGCTGACGGTGTTCGGCCCGGGCTTGCCGGTGGGCGTCGCGCATGCCGACATCGCGCCGCCGAGGGTCAGACCCGCGCCGAGGATCAAACTCGAACGGAACAGCGTTCGCCGTGAAAAACGCTGGTTGACAAAGCTTTCGGTCATCATTGACCTCTCGTGACTGACACATCGAAATGTGGATGTCGGTTCGGGTCTCGAAGACCGCCGTCGACGAAAGTGATCGTGGACACAGGGCGACTGTACTACGAAATGCTTGAAGTGCGCAGAAAAATATTGAAGGTTGCGCAAACCGCGCATTAGTGCAATTGTGAGCTGAGTTACAACGAGGCAGTGTTATCGAAAGGTCGACGATGACCCAGGCAATACCAGTAGCGCAGGTGGGGCGATGACCCAGCTCACCGCAAGTCCACCCAGCGTGCCCGCGGCCACGTCCGCCACGAACTCCGTGCTACCCGCGTTCCTCACCGCGCCGATGGCTCGGTACGTGGTGCGTCGACTCGGGCAGAGCGTGCTCACCATCTTCCTGACGCTCACCACGGTGTTCGTGTTGATCCGAATGGCCCCCGGCGACCCGGCCTACTCCATGGCGGGGCCACTGGCCACCACCGAGGATCTGGCGCAGATCCGCACCAACCTGGGCCTCGACCAGTCGATCTTCACCCAGTACGCGCTGTACCTGAAAGGCCTGTTCACCCTCGACCTCGGTACCTCGTACTCCTTCCAGGCACCCGCGCTCGACGTCGTCCTGCAGCGCATTCCGTACACGATCACCCTGGCCTTCGCGGCCATCCTGCTGACCACCGTGGTGTCCATTCCGCTGGGTATCTGGATGGCCCGTCGCGCCGACACCCGCCGCGAGCTGGGCGCGAACGTCGTCACCATCGCCGGCCAGTCGATGCCGGACTTCTGGACCGGCTTGATGCTGCTCACCTTCTTCGCCGTACTGGTTCCGGTACTCCCCGCAGCCGGTTTCACCAGTTGGTCGTCCTTGATCCTGCCCGCAGTCACCGTCGCCATCCTGCAGATCGCACTGATCTCCCGAATGGTGCGACGCGAGATGGTCAGCGCGTACGCCTCGCCCTACGTCACCGTCGCCCGCTCCCGCGGCGTCACCGAGCGAGAGATCACCTGGCGCTACGCCCTGCGCAACTCCTCGATTCCGGTGGTGACCGCCCTCGGCACGCGCTTCGCGTCCATGCTCAACGGCGTCGTCGTGGTCGAGGTGGTCTTCGCCTGGCCCGGTGTCGGCTCGTTGGTGGTGCGCGCCCTCGAAACCCGCGACTACCCGTTGATCCAAGCAACGGTTCTAGTGACCGCAGTGCTCGCCGTCCTCGTGCAGTTGGCCGTCGACCTCTGTTACCCACTCCTCGATCCCCGCGTCCGCCTCGGGAAGGCAGCAAGCTGATGACAGTCGTCGACAAGCCCTCGGACACAGCACGTCCCAGCGCCGTCACCACCAAGGATTTCGCCTCGGCCGGTGCCACGCGCAGGAGACGAGACAGCCGCGTCAAGATTCGGATCGGCAGCGTGTGCGCGCTGGCCGTCATCCTCCCGGTGGCCTTCGCTCGCGTCCTGCCGCTGGCCTCACCCGACGCGACCGACCTCGCCCAACGGCGACTCGCACCGTTGACCGACGGCCACCTCTTCGGAACCGATCAGCTCGGTCGCGACCTGCTGGCGCGAGTGCTCTACGGCGGGCAGGTCTCGCTCACCGTCGGAATCCTCGCGGTCCTCGTCTCCGGCTTGATCGGGCTCACCCTCGGATCGCTGGCCGGCTTCTTCGGCGGCTGGGTCGACGCCGTCGTCTCCCGTCTCCTCGAAGCGCAGCTGTCCCTGCCGCTGTTGATGATGTTGCTCCTCGTCGTGGCATTGTTCGGCCCGTCCATCCCGGTCATCACCTTCGTGATCGCCATCGCGCAGTGGCCCGAGATCGCCCGTCTGACACGATCACTCGTCCTCGTCGAACGCGAGAAGCCGTACATCGCAGCCGCACGAGTGCTCGGACTCGGACGCATCGCGATCCTGCTCCGCCACGTGGTCCCCAACATCATCAAGCAGGCATCGCTGGTCGTCCTGCTGCTCCTCGCCCAGGCCGTACTGCTCGAGAGTGCACTGAGCTACCTCGGTGCCGGACCGCAACGCCCGTTCGCCACCTGGGGACGAATCATCTCCGACGGCCAGGACTACATCACCACCTCGTGGTGGCTCGTCACCCTCCCCGGACTGGTGATCGTGCTGCTCGTCGTCGGAGTCAACCTGCTCGGCGACGGTCTCCGAGATCGACCGGCCGGATCGAGCCTGCTGCGAATGTTCTCCCGCTCGAACAAGAAAGGGCGTGCTTGAGATATGGGCAATCTACTGAAGGTCGACGAACTGCAGATCGAGTTGGTCACCGACAAGGGCCTCATCCGGGCCGTCGACGGCGTCTCGTTCTGCATCGAAGCCGGTGAGACCGTCACCATCATCGGCGAATCCGGATCGGGCAAGTCCACGACGGCCATGGGCATCCTGGGCCTGCTGCCCACCGATCTCGCCGTGCTCTCCGGATCCGTGACCTTCAAAGACACGGAGATACTCGGAAAAGACAAGGAGCTGTGCGGTATTCGAGGCAAGCACATTGCACTCATACCGCAGGATCCGATGACGGCACTGAGCCCGGTACACACCATCGGTAGCCAGTTGCGCGAAGCCGTCCGGCACAGCGGCGTCGCAGGCCGAACTGCGCAGACCACGCGATGCATCGAACTGCTCGAGCAGGTCCGCATTCCCGACCCCGCCGGCCAGCTGAACAAGTACCCACACCAACTCTCCGGCGGCATGCTCCAACGCGTCCTGATCGCCGGCGCTCTCGCGGCCGGTCCCGAACTGATCGTCGCAGACGAGCCGACCAGTGCTCTCGACGTCACCGTGCAGGCCAGCATCCTCGACCTCCTCCTGGAACTGCAGGAGCGCACCGGCATCGGACTGCTCGTGATCACCCACGACCTCGGCGTCGCACGCTTGATGTCCGATCGCATCTACGTGATGAAGAGCGGAGTGTTCGTCGAGAACGGCGGAGCCGAGGAGCTCGTCAATGCTCCGCAGAATCCGTACACCAAGAATCTGCTCGACGCGATCCCACAACTGGGACCGTGGAACGAAGCAGCCGAGAAGGTCGAGGCCACGGTATGAGCGCACCACTTCTGTCGGTCGAGAACCTCGTCGTCGAATACCCGGTTGCCACCGGCACATTCCGTGCCGTCGACACGGTGAGCTTCTCGGTGGACAAGGGCAGCACCATCGCCATCGTCGGCGAATCCGGATGCGGCAAGTCCACCATCGCGAAATCCATCGTGCGACTGCTCACCCCCACGTCGGGACGCATCGTCGTCGACGGCACCGACATCGCGCACCTGTCCGAGAAAGCACTGCGGCCCTTTCGCTCCCGGGTGCAGATGGTGTTCCAGGATCCGTACGGATCGCTCGACCCGCACCTGACGGCCGTCGACATCGTCGGTGAACCGCTGCGGCTCAAAGGTGTTCGCAGCAAATCCGAGCGAGCGAAGAAGGCCGCCGAACTCATCGACCGAGTCGGACTGCCGACAACTGCCCTCGGTCGTCGGCCGGCAGAATTCTCCGGTGGTCAACGCCAACGGATCGGAATCGCCCGTGCGCTCGCGTCGGGTCCGGAAATCCTGGTGTGCGACGAGGCCACGAGCGCACTGGACGTTTCGGTCCAAGCGCAGGTGCTCGAGTTGCTGCGTGAGATCCAACAGCAGACCGGTTTGACCTACGTCTTCATCTCGCACAATCTCGGGGTCGTCCGCGAGATCAGCGAGACGGTCATCGTGATGTCCAAGGGTCGCGTCGTCGAAGGCGGCGATACCGAGGAGGTCCTCGCGCGACCCAAGGAGCCGTACACCCGAGCGCTGCGCGCCGCGGCTCTCGACCCCGCAGCCATGACAGGAATCAAACCACGACATGTCGTGTCGCGGCTCACGAAAACACCGGCAGGAGTTCCCGCATGACCTCGCTCGATATCTCACCCCTCGTCCTCGGGACCATGACGTTCGGTGACACCGTCGACGAATCCGGTGCCGCCAAGATGCTCGACGCAGCGCTGGACGCCGGGGTCACTCACATCGATACCGCCAACGGCTACGCGGGCGGAGAATCCGAACGGATCTTGGCCACCTTGCTCGCCACGCGCCGCGACCGGGTGACCCTGGCGACCAAAGCCGGTATGCCCCATCCCGACGCCGGCGACAACAGTCCGCTGTCTCCGAAAGGCCTGCGGCTCAGCGTCGATGCCAGCCTGGCGCGGTTGAACACCGATTACGTCGATCTGTTCTACCTGCACCAGCCCGATCGTGCGACGCCTCTGGTCGAGACTCTCACTGCGGTGGCAAAGCTGGTGTCGGAAGGCAAGATCAGGGCACTCGGCGTCTCGAACTTCGCGGCGTGGCAGATCGGTGACGTCAACCGAGTGGCCGACGAGGTCGGTGCTCCCCGGCCGATCGTCGCGCAACAGCTCTACAACCTGCTCGCCCGCCGGATCGAGGAGGAATACGTCGAGTTCGCGGCCGTCACGGGGCTGACCACCATGGTCTACAACCCGCTCGGCGGCGGACTGCTCACCGGAAAGCATTCTGCGGCAAACGAACCCACCGATGGCCGGTTCGGCGACTCGCGTCTGGCCGCGATGTATCGCGAACGGTACTGGAACACAGCAATATTCGACGCCATCACGCAGCTCGGTATCGTTGCCGACGATGCGGGGATGCCGCTCACCGAGCTGGCACTACGATGGTTGGTATCGAAGCCCGCGACCGGACCGGTGCTCCTGGGCGGATCCAAGGTCGAGCACCTCGAATCGAACATCGCAGCCCTCGGACGCGGGCCGCTCGACGTGGATGTCGTCGCTGCGTGCGACGAGGTCGGCGCAGCGCTCCGTGGCCCGATGCCGAACTACAACCGCTGAAGGATTTTGATGTCTGCACAGGAATTCGCTGCCCGCGTACGCAATCGCGAGCGCATCCTCGGGTATTGGTCGGTCATCGACAGCCCCGTCTCCACCGAATGGCTTGCACACGTGGGCTGGGACTACATTGCCCTCGACCTCCAACACGGTCTGATCGGCTACTCCGGCATGCTCGCCGGGATCACGGCAATCGACGCCGCGCACGGGCCCGCCGCCCTCGTCCGCGTCGAAGCCAACAACGCCACCGTCATCGGCCGCGCACTCGACGCCGGTGCCGCCGGAGTCATCGTGCCGCTCGTCGACACCGCCGCCGACGCAGCCGCCGCAGTATCCGCGGCGACATACCCACCATCGGGCATCCGGTCCTACGGACCGATGCGCTCACAACTACGCATCGGACCCGATCCCGCCGCGGCCAACCGCGATACCGTCGTGCTGGCCATGATCGAAACCCCACAAGGTTTGGCCAATGTCGAAGAAATCTGCGCAGTGCCAGGACTCGACGGCGTCTACGTAGGACCCTCGGATCTGCGATTGGCCGTCGGCGGATCCTCGCCCACCGACCCCTCCGTCGACGCAGAATTCGACGCAGCCCTGGTGCGAGTGCAGAAAGCCGCAGCCGCAGCAGGAATCACTGCGGGAATCCACACAGCCTCGGGAAGCATTGCTGCGCAGCGACTGTCCGAGGGATTCACCCTCGCCACCGTCGCATCCGACCTGACACACCTCAAAGCCGTGTCGGCCGAGCACCTAACGGCGGCGCAGGGGTAGGCCCGCGGTTCTTTCGTGAATCCACCTGGTACGCGATGTAGAGGTACAGGAAGCCGGTGATCGCACCGCCCAGGCACCCTGCTGCAATATCGAGTGCTGTGGAGCCCGAGTCGATCGCCAAGTGGATCAGAAGGAAGCCGATTCCGATCGCTGGGACGAGGGCCAGAGCGTTGATGTAATCGGCTCGGGTTGCGCCGCACCGCTTGCTCAGGGCCCCGGTCATGACCCACTCGCGAAATGGCTTCTGCATCTCGGCCTCCGACCTCGTATGGTCCATTTTGCCCGTTTTCTCTACGGTACCGGATAGTTCGCGGCGCTGACGATGTCGTGGGAGGGTGCGGGTATGCGTGCTCTGGTGTTCCTCGCGGTCCTCGCGATTCTGTACAAGTGGCCGCTGTTCGGAGACAGCCCCGGCGAGTGGTCGGCACTGCTGCAGGGCATCATGTTCGGCACGATAATCAGTACCGCGGTGACGCCCGCGGGATGGAAGGCGATCCGACGCATCAGAAGTCGACTCGACGGGTCGTACAGTCCGCCCCGGTCCCCGCAGCGGTGAAATCGGGTGCAGCTGACCGCGCTCAGCGCGGCTGGCTGCACCGGATTCGATCGAGAGTCGCGACGATTTCGGCGATCACGCGGTCCATGTGTTCGGTCAGGTCGACCCACGTGTATCGGAGGACCGTCCAACTCTGAGTCATGCCGTTCTGCCTGATCCGATCCCGTTGGAATGCATCGTGATCGGAGTGGAATGCCCAGCCGTCGATTTCGATGGCGACCATCTCGACGAGGAACGCGACGTCGAGTTCGTATTCGCCCCATCGATAGTTGACTGCCCAGCCGCTGATCTTGCGGGCCCGGAACTCGCCGATCAAGAGTCGCTCTCCCTCGGAGCGGGCACCATTCGCTGCGACTTTCAGTAGCCGCTTCGCTTCGGGAGCGCCGGTGCGGCCGGCGTTTCGCGCGTGGGCTTGCTGTAATCGTCCGAGGTCGGTGTGTCGCTGAAGTGCCCGATCCATGATGTGTGATTTCCCGATCGAGGCTTCGAGAACGGTGAGTTCGAGAGACGTGACCTGAAGTCCGCGGCGCTCGACGATGTCCTTGCTGTGGATATCGCGGCGACGGAGTCGGCATCCCTCGGCCCGACTGCGCCCGTTGCGCGGAGTGGTGACGTCGATGATGCTCGGCACCTCGGTGATCACCCCGTGCCAGAATGCCGCGGCCTCGCCGCTGAGCACAGCGTTGGGTCCGGCACCCCACACAGCGCAGCGAATGCGGGCGTTCGCAGTGAACGGGCGGTCGACGACGAAGTACACCCCGCGGTGAATCGTTCTCCACGCACCCGCGCGCACCAAGCGGTCCACAGCATCGCCGCTCAGGCCGCAGAACGCCGCCTGCGCGCGAGTGATGACGCCGTCGTGCTGCGCAAGCCAGTCACCGAGCATGTCCACTTGGACGTGCACCGGGCGGGGGCGGTTCCACGAAACGAATCGGGTGCACTGGACCGCGCTCAGCGCGGTTGGCTGCACCCGATTCTGTGTGTTTGAGTCATCTGCATGGATTGGGTCGCCAAGGAGCTATGCGTGGCAGCGGCCAGTGGTGCGTGCACGGCTGCGGTGCTCATCTGGTCGAGTGTCAACGGTCGGTGGTGGGACCTGACCCTCCCCGCGGTGATCGGCGGAGTGGTCGGACTCATCGTCGGCCTGGTCGCGGTCGCAGGTGGGCATTACGCAGCGCGGACTGCGGTGTTCTGGCCGCCTCGCACTCGCAACCGGTGGAGACATCGATTCGCGCTGTGTTCGGCAGCGGCCGTGACGCTGATGGTTGGGGGACTGCTCGCATGGGCCGAGGCAGCGTCGGTAAATCCTTCTCTGCACCCGGAGTCGTTGACAATGCTCGCAACACTGACATCGGTGAGCTACATATTTGCGTACGTTCTCGCGCCTGCGTCGGCGATCAATGGCTTCGACGTACGCGCGGGGAAGTAGGCCAACCCTGTAGCCGCGCAGCCCAGACACCTCGCAGAAACGTCATAGTCTAGTGAGCCCGACCCCGACACGACTGACCTAAGATCTCAGGGCCGGCAGGTGTCGATTATGTGCCACGGTTACGGCAACGACTGGAATTGCCACTGGTGCAACGAGAGTGACGACGGTGAGAATGAGCGAAGGCCAGGGTGCGGTGTAATCCCACGTCGCGGTCGCGACTATCAGCGCAGCGAGTACAGCTGCGGCCTGAGCACCGACGCGAAGAACGGTAGATACGAGCGGGGGACGGACAGCAAATTGCCCGATCACCACCGGCACATAGTGGCCCTCGTTCACCCGCGACAGCTGTTTGGTCGCGGCCGTCATCATCGCCGCACCGAGTGCGGCGGTCAGGAGACCGAGAAACAACATGCTCGGTATGATACGCAACGGGCGGGCTCTAGGCTGCCAGGATGACAAATGCACGCGATCCGCAGCGACGCAGAGACCCTTCTTGGCTTCGCGAGATTGCTGTGCTTGTCGTCGTTGCACTGGTGTTGAGCGTTTCTCTGCAGACGTTCGTCGGCCGCGTGTACTTCATTCCGTCCGAGTCCATGGAGCCGACGCTGCACGGGTGTGCGGGATGTACGGGTGATCGGATCGTCGTGGACAAGACGACCTTTCGTTTCGATGACCCGGAGCCAGGTGATGTGGTGGTGTTCCGTGCGCCAACCCAGTCGTGGAACGTCGGGTACAGCTCGACGCGGTCGACCAACCCGATAGCAAAAGCGCTCCAAGACGCCGGTTCCTGGGCGGGACTGGTTGCACCCGACGAGAACGACCTCGTCAAACGCGTCATCGCAACCGGTGGCCAAACCGTGCGATGCTGCGATGTGCAAGGTCGCGTCGAGGTGGATGGTCAGCCACTCGAGGAGCCATACGTCGTCATGGACTTCCCCTTCATCGAGAACACGCTCACCTGCGAGACCGCTCCCCAATCCGGACGCTGTTTCGGGCCGGTGACCGTGCCCACCGGAAATCTCTGGATGATGGGTGACAACCGCAGCGGCTCAGCCGATTCCAGAGCTCACCGCATAGACGAACTGGGCGGCACGGTCCCCGTCTCAGATGTCATCGGCAAAGCGCGCCTGATCGTGCTGCCGCCGTCGCGATGGGGCACCATCGAGTCTCCGTCGATTCGGCAACACTGATCAGAATCCGAGATCTCGCTTGCGGCGCTCGCGCTCGAGTCGACGTTGCTCCTCCGCGCGGGCTCGGCACTGCCGAAGAAATTCCGCATCGGCATCGGGATTCTGCGCGGCCTGACGACCGGGGCGCGTCTCGTACTCCGGAAACGCAGAATTGCTGACGCGACGGTTACGGCCGCCGGAACCTCCCCAAATTCCGCCACCGATCGGGCGTCCCGCGAACAACCATGCCAACGAGCCGGCCAACGGGAGAAACACCACCAACAGCAGCCACACGATCTTCGGGAGGAATCGCACTCCGCCGTCGTCGGCCGTGATCACGTCGATCAGGCAGAACACCCACAGCAACATCACCAGCAGACCGAGATACGGCATGTGATCCTCCATGTTCAAGACCGTTCGGTCTGTTGTATCGAGGATCGTAGCGGGATTGCTGTGAAATCAACAGATGGCACAGAATGGACAGGGCGATTCCAAGGTAGGAACAGTCAGTGACCTTGGGAGTAGATGAACAATGACGACTGCCGCGAGTTCCTGGTGAGCAGGACGGTCACGGGGTCGGACGTCGCCTGCGGAGAACGCGAGGTGGACAGCATCTCGGCCTCACAGGCCATACCCAGGGCAGTCCAGGTGCTGGTGGATGCAGCAGAGCACGTGACCGGTTGCAGTGGCGGATAGGAAGGGTTAGCTGCCGATAGTGCAACGTCGTCCTGTTTGCTCGACGCGTCGAATCGCGCCCACCACGCGGGTTGGCCGACGAACTCGGCGTGGGTGAAGGCCTGAACGAACTCGAAGTCACTAGGAACGTCGAAAGCTATGTCTTGCAGTCCCTTCGACACTGCTTCCTGGTCCATGGATTTGCGTTCGCCTGGCTCGAACGACGTGCACGACGCGGTGAGAACGGCGAGGACCACCAGCGTGGGAAGTGTTGTCCACGAATTCTTCATGTCACCGAACCCGAGTGAGATCGGCGTACGCCTCCGGCGGCAGTTCTCGGAAGTCTCCCATTCCCGCTATGCGTCGGCAGCCATCGAGTTCGACCGTGATGCGGGTGGTTCCGGAACCGTCCGGGCGGCGTAAGTCGGCGTACACGAACCGTGTCGCTGGAGTGGAGCACGGCGGCGCGATGGGAGCGGCGGTGAGGATGCCGACCAGTTCGATGCTGCTCGGCCGGTCGAGGGTGGCTGAGCTTCCGGGCACCGTCCCGATCTCGACCGGGAAGGCGGACGCACTGTCGACGACCGGATACGTACAGATCTGCAGAAACCCGACGTCATCAGTAGGCATCACGAGCGCGGGAGGAAACGAAGCGGTTCCACTGGTCTCAGCCTCGATTGCTCGGTCGACGTATTCGGCTGTGGTGTTGAAAAATTCGCCGACAGCGGGTCCCGTACACGTGGTCGCGTAATCATAGTCGTACCCCGTGGGGTGCACGGTTCGGGAGACTTCTTCGAGTTCGCTCAGCGCGCGCAGCGGTTCGTCCTGCAGTCCGCAAGGAACAGCAGGCCACGCCGGACGAAACGCGCGCCCGGACTCGTCGACGAACCACAGCCCTGCGGGTGCTTCCACCGGGTATGCGCAGCTCGCCATCACGTGTCCCGCATAACGCTCCGAGGGAACCGTGAACGCATCCAATGCAGCGCCGACGTCCCCTCGCAGGCGTACCGAATCCAGTGTCAACACGTTGTCGTCACTGAGCGCTCTCTCGCACCGCAGTACCTCGACCGGCTTGAAATACCGCGGGGGATATCCCGGTGTCGGAGCATCTGCGGTGATCTCGGGGTCCCATGGCCCGGATCCGGTGAGCGCGGTGAAAATGTTCTTGGTGATGCAGTTCGGAGTATGCGTCGTACCCGCTGTGGGTGGTCGATACGACTCTGTCTCCAATCCAGAGGAGGGAACGATGTAGCCGCACGCCGTCAACAGTCCGCACGATGCAACAGCCAGGGTTGCCCGAACGGATCTGCGCATGCCTCAGGCTACCCACCCTCGGTTCGATGATTCGGTTGGTTCGCGTATGTCTCAGGCGGCACAGAATCGGGTGCAGCCAGCCGCGCTCGGCGCGGTCGCCTGCACCCGATTCGACCCGGAATGCATGCTGTCAACGGTCACCGCGAATCTCTGGGCACGAACTGGCCGGCGGTGGAAGCGATGAGTGCGATTCCGAAACCCGCGCATTGCAATCCTGTCATGTTCTGTCCCAACACGATCCATCCGAGTACGGCCGCGGTGAGCGGACTGAGGATGCCGAGCAGGGAGACGTTTGCGGAGGGCAGAGTGCGGGCACCGCGGAACCAGAGCGCGTACGCCATCGCACCGCCGATGACCGCGAGCCACGCGTAGCCGAGTACAGCCTCGGCGTCGATGGCCCATGGTCCGTCGTCGACGATCGGAATCAGCGGAATGATCACCATGCCGCCGACAAGTAGTTGCCACGCAGTGGAATTGAGTGGATTGCTGTTCGGCGGTACTCCCCAGCGTTTGGTGAGGACGACGCCGGTTGCCATGCTGGCGGTGCCGATCGCTGCGGCGGCGAGGCCTATCGCGTCGAGTCGAACTGTGCTGGACATGGTTGTCAGCGCTACCCCGACTACGGCGACGAGCGCCCATCCGACCTGAACAGGACGGGTGCGCCCCCACCCGAACGCCGTGGACATCGCGATGATGATCAGAGGTTGCGCAGAACCGACGACGGCTGCAGCGCCTCCCGGAAGTCGATAGGCCGCCACGAACAGCATTGGAAAGAACAATCCGATGTTCAGCACCCCGAGGGCAGCAGTTTTCAGTCGCCAACCGTGTCCGGGAATGCCGGGTGCGATGAGCAGGAGCAGCAGCCCTGCCGGAACCGCGCGAAGGACGCTGGCGGTCATGGGCCGATCCGGAGGAAGAAGTTCGGACGTCACCAAATATGTTGTCCCCCAGACAATAGGGGCCAGTGCGGCTGCGGCAGTGATCCCCAGGGTCGAGGATGCGCCGCGTGGTCCCCGAGTGTGGGTCGAATCAGCACCGGCATGTGATGCCCGCATCGCACCTCCTGGTTCAGGAAACATCTTAACGTTGAACTATCGCTGCGTTGAACGGTATGCGTATGCTTGCCGGACGTCAACTGTTCAGCGGTGAGGGGTCTGTAGGTGTCGAACGAGGCACAGGATGCAGTGGATCGGATCCTGCAACAGTGGAAAGTCGAGCGGCCCGACGTCGATGTCAGCCCCATGGCAGTCATCGGGCGCATCGGCAGAGCCGCATCCATTCTGGACAAGCGTATTCAGGCGACTTTGGCCGAGTATGGTTTGCAGCCGGGAGAATTCGATCTGGTCGCTACGCTTCGACGCGCCGGGGCCCCGCATCGCCTCACTGTCGGTCAATTGCTCGACAGTGCGATGGTCACGTCCGGAGCCATCACGAACCGCTTGAATCGGCTCACCGACAAAGGGTTGATCGAACGCGAAATCGACCCGACGAACCGTCGAGTGGTCATCGTGCAATTGACGCCTGCTGGAATTTCGGCAGTGGACGCCGCGCTACCGGCACACGTGGCCAATGAGGAAGTGCTGCTGGCATCACTGACTCCTGACGAACGAAGCCAACTCGCTGCCTTGCTGAAGCGAATGCTGCTCGACATTCAGCAGTAGCAACCCCGTCGTATCCTTGGCCGCATGGGCGAATCACAGATCGACTTCCGAAGGCCCGCTCTGATTGCCATCGATGTACAGGCGGGATTCGACGATGCTGAGTTCTGGGGTCCGCGAGATAACCCGTCGTGCGAAAGCAACATCGCTGCCCTGCTTCGCTTGTGGCGGTCCAGGTCATGGCCGGTGGTGTTCGTCCGACACGACTCCGACAACCCTCTGTCTCCGTTGTCGCCGAGTAGTTCTGGGCACGCGTTCAAAGACGTCATCGAAGGAAGTCCAGATCTGCTGATCAGCAAGCGGGTCAATTCGAGCTTCTACGGAACCCCGGATCTCGATGCCTGGCTCCGGGCCGAGAGCATCGATCAGGTCGTCATCTGCGGGATCACGACAAATCATTGCTGCGAGACGACGGCTCGCATGGCCGGAAACCTCGGGTACGACACCTACTTCGTCATCGACGCCACGCATACTTTCGATCGAGTCGCGCTCGATGGAACCACTGTGCCTGCCGCGACCTTGTCTGCGATCACCGCGACAAACCTGCACGACGAATTCGCGACTGTCGTCACAACAGACGAGCTGCAACGGCACATCGATTCGTGAACATCGCACTTACGCTCGTACTGATGGTCGGACTGTGCGCGTTCGCCTACAGCGCTGCAATTGGCTTTCGAGGAAAGGCGCTGAACGTCGACTACTACGGACGGGGCGTACCGGACCGGGTGAAGACGACGCCGCACCTGCGTGCCCGAGCGAACAGGCTGTTCGTGGTCTGCGGCGTCGCTGCCGCCACTTCGATGCTGGGTCCGTTGATGTGGCTCTTCGCAGATTTTCAGCGCGAACGAACAACGTGGGAGTTACTCGGTCTGGCCGCCTATGCCTTTGTCGTAGTGATCGTCGGCAGTTACCCGTTCGCAAAAATCAAGAGCCTGTGACTGCTTCGCAGTGGTGTGATTATGTGCCCTGGGCGGCACTTTTTCGCACCACTGCCGAAGGCGCTGGGCCGTCGTAGCGGGCGATCGGGCGAATGATCTTGCTGTCGTGCGACTGCTCGACAATGTTGGCGCACCACCCGACCATCCGACTGCATGCGAAGGTGGGCGTGAACATCGACCGAGGAATTCCGCACAGCTCCATCACGACGCCGGCGTAGTACTCGACATTGGCGTACAGCTTGCGGTCCGGCTTCAGATCGGCCAGCGCAGCGGTGATGACCTTCTCGACCTGCACGGCCTTGTCGATCAGGTCGCCGCCCAACTCCTGAGCCGTATCGCGAAGCATCACCGATCGGGGATCGTCGGTTCGATACACCGGATGACCGAAGCCCATGATGCGCTCGCCTGCAGTAATTTTCGCTCGCGCCCAGGCGTCCGCGGAATCGATGTCGGCAATCTCGTCCAGCCCGTCGAGGGCGCGATCCGGGGCACCGCCATGCAATGGGCCCGCGAAGGCACCGATCGCGGCGCACACTGCGGACGCGATGTCCGACCCCGTCGACGCCACGACTCGCGCGGTGAAGGTCGACGCGTTGAATCCGTGATCGATCGTGGCGGTGAGGTATCGGTCGATCGCTCGGGCGTGGTCGTTCTCGGGCACCTGCCCGGTGATCATGAACAACCAGTTCTGCGCCGTCGTCAGATCATCGCGTGGCTCGATGGGATTCTGGCCGGTCCTAATCCTGTGTACCGCAGCCAGAATGGTCGGCGTCATTGCGCACAGCCGCAGCGCCGTCGTTCGCTTGTCCGATTCCGACGACTCGTACAGCGGCACAGCACCTGCCATTCCCGACAACACCGTCCGCAACGCGAAGAGTGGTTGCTCGGGACCCGACAGTGCCACCGTCTTCACGGCTGCGGCGACGTCCGTCGGCAGCACGCGCAGTGGTGCCACCGTAGGCAGGAACTCGGCGCGTTCGGGGTCGCTCGGCAGCCGGCCCTCGACCATGAGGAACCATGCATCCTCGAACGTCATGTGTAGCGCGATGTCGATCGCCGAGTACTGGCGGTAGTGATAGAAACCCTCGTCGCCTCGTACATCTCCGATCGATGTGGTGGTGACGACGACGTTGTGGAGCCCGCGTGGGGCGTCGAGAACGGTCATGGCTGCACTCCTTTGCGCTGGTCAACCCCTACGATCCGCGCTAATGTTGATTCTTGTCAATGTTGATCGAGTCAATACGAAAGGCGGCCATGACGCACGCTGACGGTCGGAACATGCTCACCACCGCGCAGGCCGCCGCGCGGCTGGGCGTCAAGCCGGAAACGGTGTACGCCTACGTCAGCCGCGGTCTGTTGACCAGCACTCGGCTTCCCGGAGTGCGGGGAAGCGTGTTCGACGTAGACGAGGTCGAAGCCCTCGCGGGACGCGACACTGCTCGGCGCACCGACATCGGTGCCGTGGAACGAATTCGGACTCGGATCACCCTGATCGACGACGGGCATCTGTACTACCGGGGGCGTGACGCGGTCGAGCTCAGCTCACACACTTTCGAGTCGGTCGCACATTTCGTGTGGACGGGTGAGTTGCTGGACGCAACGCGATTCGTCGCCGATCCCGTTGTGGTACAACGATGCCGAGACGCGCTGGGTCTGATGGCACCGAATTGCCGGTCCATCGATCGGATCCGCATCGCCGTCGATATCGCCTCCACCTACCGACCGATGCGATTCGACACCGGATCCACATCCGTTGTCCGCGAGGCAGAGCAGCTGCTGGTGACGGTCGCAGCAGCCCTCGGTCGTGGTTCCGCGGACCTGCCGATCGCCGAATCGCTTTGGGAAGCAATCACGTCCGACGAGACCGATCCGAACGGGTTGACGGTGCTGCAGGCCGCGCTCGTCCTGATGTCCGATCACGGCCTGGCCGCGTCGACACTCGGAGTTCGGGTGGCAGCGAGCACCCGGGCCAATCTGTACTCGGTTGTCGCCGCAGGACTGGGGTGCATCGACGGCCCCCTGCACGGTTCCGCTGCAGACCCCGTCATTCGATTCATGTCGTCAGCGATCGACGATCCGATAGGCGCTCTCGCAACACATTTGAGGTCGGGAGAACGGGTTCCCGGCTTCGGACACGTCATCTACACCGACCGAGACCCACGCGCCGAGGAACTGTTGCGATTGCTTCGGGACCCTGCCCACGGTGCGGACCCCACAGTGGTCGCTGCCGCGGACGTCGTCATCGAAGAGGTGAGCAACAGATTCGATACCTTTCCGAACTCGGACTTCGCTCTCGCCACGTTCACGCTCGCCTACGGGCTCAGGGCGGATACGCCGGAAACGGTGTTCGCCTTCGCCCGCATCGTCGGGTGGACCGCACACGCCCTGGAGGAATACGACGAAGCGCCCCTTCGCTTTCGGGTTCCCGGCATCTACACGGGCACTCGACCGGGAACCTACTGAGGCGTCGGGCAATCCAGTAACGCGAACGCAGCACGCAGCTGCACATGTGCGGCGGCGATCTCCGCTGCATTGCCGGCCAGGTGGTGCAGAAGGGCGCGCTGAAAGATGCCGTCGAGCAGGATGTAGGCGGAGGCCTTGTCGAGCGCAGGAGTGGTGCCGCGAAGTTCGCAGTATCGAGATACGACGCGCCAGATCATGTCCTCGCGACGCTCTTCGATCTCGAGCACGTCGCTACGGAACGAGCCGTCGAACAGGGCCTGATTGCGCAGGTCGTACCAGAGCCGATGGATGCCGGCGTCTGCCGCCAGAGTGGCGAAGTACTTCGCTTCGAAGTCCGCGCAGAGGCCGGTGGCGTCGACCGCGTTGGCCACCACCTCGTCGTAGCGGGTGACACAAATGGCCTCGTATTGGCGAACGGCGTGCGTGATGAGGTCGAGTTTGTCGGTGAAGTAGTAGTGCAGAACGCCGTGCGAGTACTCGGAATTCTGCGCAATCTCCCGTAGTGAGGTGCGGGCATAACCCAATTCGGCCAGCGTGTGCAGCGTCGCCTGGGCCAGTTCGGTTCGTTTGGACTCGAACTTGTTGCGGGCGCGCTCCTCGATACGCGCGCGCGGATCAGCGGTTTGGGTCATGGTCCGTGTCCTTTCCGCGCGTGGTCGTCACCTCAGTGTATGCCCGGCGTCCGATCGGGAAACCTCGGCGTCCGGCAGATCTTGGGCAGTTGTCCAGAAAAAGCTTGACGTCTGTATAAATTCTATCCTAGTGTGATCCACGGCACACGTCAGAAGGGCGGATGTTCCCGACGTCCCCTCCGGTGCCCGACGTCTCAACCCATCTCGGTCCGCCGTGCGGACGGGCCGATCACGAGAGGACTTTTCATGCCAACCGACAAGCGCGTCGTCGTCTACGGAGCGTCGGGATACACCGGCCGACTGATCTGTGAATACCTGCGCGAGTACAACATCCCGTTCCTGGCCGCCGGACGCGACGAAGGCCGAGTCAAGGGCATCATCGACGTGGTTCCCGGAATCGAGACCGTCGAACACGACGTCGTGGAGGTCGAGCACACCGCAGCGGCTCTCGCCGAAGCATTCCGGGGTGCCGAGATCGTCCTCAACACGGTCGGACCGTTCTCGCGGTACGGGCACGAAGTTGCGCAGGCCTGCATCGAGATCGGTGCGCACTACACCGACACCACAGGTGAGCAGGACTGGATGATCGACGCCGAGGCCAAGTACGGCACCGAGTTCGCATCCCGAAACCTCGTACTCACACCGGGTTTGGCGCAGATGTACAGCATCGGTGAGATCGCAGCGAACATCTGCCTCGAGACGCCGGGGTTGGACACACTCGACATCGAGGTCTTCTGGAAGGGACACCCGACGGTCGCGTCGACGAACACGATCCTCACCAACGCCGCGTTCTCCAAGGCCTACTACCTGGAGCAGAACGAGTACGTCGAATGGCCGGACGACGGCGTCATGCAGGTCGTTGTGCCCGGTCAACACGACCTGGGCCTGGCTCTTCCCTGGGGTGGGACATCCCATCCGGTGTGGTTCAAGAACGATCCGCGCGTAGCGAACGCCCGGGCCCTGGGCGGCGTGATCAACAAGCCGCTGATGCTGGCAGTACCCCAGATCATCTCTGCCGCACTGGCTCAGATGGAAGGCAAATCCGACGCGGAGAAGTACCAGATCATCGACACGGTGTCGTCGTCGGTGCGCAGCGAGACGCCCCCACGGGAGAACCCGCGCATCAACACCTCACTCGACTCGGTCTACGCGTCGGGACCACTCGGTCGCGTGCATACCGTGATCCACGGCAACTGCAACTACAAGCAGACCGCTCTGCTCAACGCATACGCAGCGGCGCATCTGCTGCAGGGACCGCCGAAGAAGGTCGGATTCGCCTCCAGCTGCCAGGCATTCGGACATCGGGAACTGCTCGGCGTGCTTCGCGCGTTCGGGCTGGTGCTCGAACCCATCGTCACCGCACACAGCTGAGGACAGGGCCGATGCGCCTGTCCGATTATCTCGACAAGGGTGTGTCACTGGGTCGAGACGCACCCTGTCTCACCATCGGAGACACCACCCGAACCTACGGCCAGGTGTACGACGACACGGTGACGATCGCTGCGGCTCTGCAGCACAACGGGATCGAGGCGGGTGACCGGGTCGCGGTGCTCTCCGTCAACGACCCACTTGCGCTGACCTGCGTCTTCGCCATCTCGCGAGCGGGGGCAGTGTGGTGCCCGATCAATCCACGTAACGAAGCCGACGAGAACCGGCAACTGTTCGACCTGTTCGGTTGCCGATTCCTGTTCTTCCAGAAAGCCTTCGCGGAGCTCGTCGGACGCATTCGTGATCAGCTACCTCGGCTGGAATGGCTCGTCTGTCTGGACGGCGACGTACCGGGAGCAGTGTCGTACGAGCGATGGCTCGCCGAACACGGCTCCGATGCGGTTGCCGACAGACGACCGGCAGACGGGTTGTGCATGATCGCCGGCACCGGCGGGACGACGGGAAAGCCCAAGGGGGTGAGGCTGACCGAGGAGAACATGATGACCTCCACGGCCACCGCACTCATGAGCTATCCCTTCGGGGACCGGCCTCGGTACCTGGCTCTCGCGCCGCTGACCCACTCGGCGGGTGTACTGACGTTTCCCATCCTCAGTCTCGGTGGACACGTCGTTGTGATGGGTGCACCCGACGTCGGAAAGTTTCTGTCCCTCATAGAGAAACACGGGATCACTCACGCGTTTCTGCCGCCGACAGTGATCTACGGTGTTCTCGATCATCCGGATCTCGACATCACGGATCTGTCCTCGCTGCGCTGCCTCTGGTACGGGGCCGCGCCGATGTCACCGACTCGACTGGAAGAGGCCCTCACCCGCATCGGGCCGGTTCTCGGACAGCTCTTCGGTCAGACCGAGGCACCGAACATGATCGCAACACTCGCTCCGGCCGATCACTTCCGCAGCGACGGATCGATCGCCACCGAACGACTGAGTTCTGCAGGCAAGCCGACGCCCCTGACGACGGTGGCGATCATGAACGACGACGGTGGACTGGTCGAACGCGGCGAGCGTGGTGAGATCGTCGTCCGCGGTCCGCTCGTGATGCAGGGCTACCACGAGAATCCCGACGCCACAGCCGAAGTCGGTGCCCACGGTTGGCACCACACCGGAGACATCGGGTACCTCGACGACGACGGCTACCTGTACGTCGTCGATCGTGCCAAGGACATGATCATCACCGGCGGGTTCAACGTCTACTCGGCCGAGGTGGAACAGGCCCTGCTGTCGCACCCGTCGGTGAAGGAATGTGCCGTCGTCGGACTGCCCGACGACAAGTGGGGCGAACGCGTCACCGCGGCAGTCCTGTTGCGACCCGGCCGTGACGCGTCCGACGAGGATCTGATCACCCACGTGAAGGCACGAATCGGAAGCATCAAGGCACCCAAACAGATTCAGATCTGGACCGATCTTCCCCGCTCGAAGGTGGGGAAGATTCTCAAGACCGAAGTACGCAGCACCATGTCTCACTCATCATCGAAGGGAAACACACCATGACCGAGTTCGAGGGCAAGCGAGTATTCGTGACCGGATCCGGAGCCGGCATCGGAAAAGCCATCTCCCAGATGTTCATCGAGCGCGGTGCACGCGTCGTCGTCAGCGACATCGACGAAGGCGCAGCAGCGAAGACGGCCGAGGAGATCGGGGCCGCCGGAATCGCGAACTGCGATGTATCCGACGAGAGCCAGGTGCAGAGTGCGGTGGCACAGGCCGTGGAGATCCTCGGTGGACTCGACATAGTCGTCAACAATGCGGGAATCGAAGTGTCGTCGCCGCTTCTCCAGCAGTCGACGGAGAGCTTCGACAAGATCTACTCCGTCAACGTCAAGGGCACCTTCCTGGTGATGAAGGCCGCGATCGGTGCACTGGTCGAGTCGAAGGGCAATATCGTCAACATCGCTTCGCTCGCCGGAGTGGGCGGAACCGCGTTGCTCGGGTCCTACTGTGCCACAAAGGCTGCGGTCATCCAGCTCACGCGCGTCGCCGCCATCGAGATGCGCGCATCGGGAGTGCGGGTGAACGCCGTGTGCCCGGGATTCGCCGATACCGCAATGGTCGATCGATTGGTCCCGGATTTCGAAGCCGCAACCCAGATCCCGTTCGGTGACCTCGTCGCCGCCAAGCAGGGACGACTGGGCACTCCCGAGGACATCGCGGAAGTGACGCTGTTCCTGGCCTCCGACCGGGCGTCGTGGATCACCGGAAGCCACTACATCCTGGACGGAGGCTTGTCGGCGTCGCTCGTCTAGGTTCGAGGGTGCCCCGTCGTCATCCCAGGGCGACGGGGAGCAACCCTCGAGGCGTCTCGGACGCAATGTTCGCCAGTGCACTGTCCAGCTTCGGATACCGAAACTCGAAACCGCTGCCCGTCAACACTTGTGGACCCACCCAACGACTCTTCAAGACCAATTCGGCCTCGGTGCGGATCACCCGTGCACCGAATTGAAGCAGCCATGCCGGTGTCGGTAGACCGTGACTGCGGCCGAGAGCGATCCTGACCTGCCGCATCAGCTCCTCGTTGGTCACCGGGAACGGAGTGGCGACGTTGACCGGGCCGGAGATGCCAGTGTTGTCGTAGAGGTGATCGAGGACGCGCGCCACGTCGGCGACATGTACCCAGCTGAACATCTGGCCGCCGTCACCCATTGTGCCGCCGAGCCCCACCCTGGCCAGGTCGATGATCGGATTGATCGCTCCGCCGCCTGCACCCAGCACTATCGACATCCGAAGCGCCACTCTGCGAATGGCCACATCGGCATCGAACAGCTCCCGCTCCCACGCGCGGGCGACCTCGACGGAGAATCCCGACCCGATGTCGCCGGATCGTTCGTCCATCGGCCTGTCGCGCGAATCGCGATAGATGGTGCCGGTGCTCGCATTGACCCACAGATTTGGTGCGTTGGGCACGTCCGCCAGGGCGCGGCCGAGTCGAGCCGTCGTCTGGATGCGCGAGGACATGATCGCGTCCGCGTTCGTCTTGTTGTAGCGACAGCTCACCGAGCGGCCGGCGAGATTGACGACCAGATCGGAACCGTCGAGCACATCGACGAGGCTGCGATGGTCGGACCACGTTGCTTCGCTGGATGTTCCGCGGCCGACGGTCCTGACGCGAATGTCATGATCTTCGTAGTATCGACGCAAGTAGCCGCCGATGTAGCCGGAGGCACCGCACAGGACGACGGTCGACGGTGAATCACTCATTGTTCGAGCCCTTCTGGGGACGTCATGCGTTTCAACAGCCCGGCCACGTCGGTGACCAGCCCCCGCGCCACCGGGAGTCGAGCGAGGCGTACGGCTTTTGCAACCACTGGTACGAGCCCGTCGACCAATGTGCGGGTGCGTGCCTGGTTGTCCGAGGAATCGGTGACCCAGTGAAGGGTGACACCCATGTAGATCATCCAGAGCAGCTGTGGGAGCACGTCTTTCAGAGACGTCGGAACCTTCTGCTTCGACGTTTCCAAGGTGGTTCGCATGAGGTCGATGGCCATGGACCTTGCGTCGGACGATTCCTGCGAGAACGGGCTGGAACTGGACCTCGTGGGCAGCGCCAGCTGCAGGAAGGAGCCACCGAAGGCGTGATACGGCTCCATGACGTCCAAGCCGGAATGCAGAACGGCAGCAAGGTTTTCGGACAGCGAACCGCCGTCGACGAGAACGTCGAGGGCGCGCTCGCGGTGGTCGCGCTGAATCACCATGTACAGCTCGTTGACCAGCTCGTCCTTGCCGGCGAAGTAGTAGTACGCATTACCCAGTGAGACGCCCGCTTCGTCGGCGATGCGACGCATCGTGGTTGCTTGAAACCCTTCGTCGCGAAAGAGACGTAGTGCAACCTGGACCACCTTGTCGCGAGTCTCGGACGTGCGAGCCATCGATTCACCTCAATTCTGAACGTGTTCAAAATTGACCATAGGCCTAAATTTGAACATGTTCAAGATGGGAGCGACGACTTTCCGGACTTTCGCGGGTCGGCGGCTCTGCCTTTGCCGCATCGGCAAGCGTCAGTGGCGTGCGAACAGGCGGCAGAGTGCATCGAACCCAGGTTTTCTGGTGTAGTCGTCGCGAAGTACGCCCCACTCGTTCTGCCATCGGTCGTCGGTGACGATGTCCCTCAGGCCGAAGAGCTCGTAGACCATCACATTGCATTCCGAGTTGACGACTGCCTCGGCAACCAGTTCGAGAATTTGCGCTTGCGTGGCTTCGTCTCGGCCCGCTCCTGTCGGCCACCCGGTTTCGGTGACGTGAAACGGGAGAACAGAGGAGAAGCCGGCGACAGTAGCGCGGTGTCGTGCTGTGCGCACGAGATAGGTTGTCGCGTCCGAAATCTCGTGCAGTGGAACCGGATGGAAGACATCGGGGAAAAAGTCGAGTCCCAGGTAGTCGAGCTGAGCGACCAGGGCTGGAGTCAGCGAGCCGGCAAGGCGATGCCAGAACGCCTCATCGGCAAGCCCGGCTGCGTTCACGCCGATGAGGACATCCGCACCTGTCCGCGCACGCTCTTCGACGGCGGCTGCGACTGCTGCGGAGACGGCCTCGAAGCAGCCTGGGCTACCGCCATCGAGCGGTGCAGGCATATTCAGCTCCTCGCCGATCTGAACCTTGCCGCCTCCCCAACTTTGCACGTCGTTCACCGCTCTCCGCACAAACCGCGAAAACCCTTCGGTGTCCGGTTCGGAAGACTGGTAGCTACATACGAGGTCGATTAATCGCCCACTGCCGGCGTACGCGGCGGGGTTCGCAGGAGTAGCTTCGATATTCGCGAAATTCCCTACGCCGGAGCCGAAATGACGGAAGCATCTGACGTAGAACTGCTCGGCACGTCCCTGCAACTCGGTCAACGCAAGAAGTGTTTCGTCCACCCGCTCGGGTGGGGCGTCGACTGGCTGAAACGTCACCAAATCAGCGTTCACCACGCCGGGCCATATGCCGAAGATCATCGATTCCCCCTAGCCGTATACGGTCACTTAGTCGGAGACGGTAGCCGTATACGGTCATGATGTCTATCCTTTATCTGTGCCGACCAACGCTCTACTGAACCCGCTGGTCCTACCGATCCTTGGGTTGCTTGTCGAAGAACCCCGGCACTCTTATGCAATCTTTACCGAGCTCCGGTCTCGTCACGCGCACATGACCGTGCGCAACGGCACCGTCTACACGCTGATCGAGCGCCTTAGAGCAGAAGGCTGGATTCGAAACGACGACTCTCGAACGCCTTCAACCGTCGAAATAACTCCCGAGGGTGTGGAAGCACTCAGGCAGAAAGTGATTCGGCAGGTTATAGACTCGGAATTGATTGACGGACACGCCTTCACTACCGCACTGGCGTATGTCGGCATACTGGACAAACAGGACGCCCGAGAGTTGTTGTCGGTGCGAGCCACAGCGGTCCGCGATGCACTTGCAGGACTGGACGACGTGCTGAGAAAGACCGACGTGCCCCCGCTGCACATGATCGAAGCCCACTACATGCGTTCGAAGCTCGCCCACGACGCTGATTGGCTCGAACAGACCATCGCGGATGTCGATAGCGGGAATCTCGTCTGGGTGACCGGTCGTTGATCGTTGCCGACGTATGCGTGGATCTGATCCGGCCTTCCTTATGTGAGGACGCTGGCGGCGCGGTTCCCGCGCGGCAAAAGCCCCTCGTACGTAGCGTCACTGGTATGAACCACGAACCCGCTGTAGCAAGTCGGCATGTCAGTCAGGTCATCGGGTGTACACCCGAGAAGGTGTACGAGTTCGCGGCGAACCCTGCGAACCTACCGAGATGGGCAGCAGGACTGGCGAACAGTCCCGTGACCATCGAGGGCGACAGACTTCTCGCTGAATCGCCGATGGGACAGGTGACAGTACGTTTCGTGCCACACAACGACCTGGGCGTCCTCGACCATGACGTGACGCTGCCGTCAGGGACCGTTGTGAACAATCCCGTACGGGTGCTGAGCCACCCGAATGGCGCGGAAATCTTGTTCACGGTGCGTCAAATCGAACTCAGCGACGAAGAATTCGAGCGCGACCTCTGGATGGTGGCCGAAGACCTGAGAAGGCTGAAGGAAGTACTGGAAACTCAGTGACCACATTGGTCCATCAACATCGAGACGTACGCGTTCAATCGATCCTCCACAAGTCGCGGCGTCAAGTCGATGCGGCCCGCATCGCGCCACGGGGCGGCCCAGGACTGCACCTCCTCTGAGCAGGCCAGTGCATCGCGTACGCGCCAATACTGTCGCGTCAGAGTGCTTTCGGAGAGAGCGCCGCCGGCCTCTTCGTAGGCGAGGGCGAACCGTGGTCCCCACTGCGGCCCGTGCAGCAGAGCCAGGTTGGTCGAACAATGTGCCACGTCGAGATCCGTCGGCCCCCATGATGCCCCCGCCCAGTCGACAACCCCGGTGATCCTGGGCGCGGCGTTCTGCGATACGTCGAACAGAACATTCCCGGGTTGGAAGTCGCGATGCAGAACTCGCCCGTCGTATGTGGGTACAGGCCTGCGAAGTACGTCGATCGCGGCGGCCCACACAGCCGCTTCGGCTCGTGCAGGGACCACGACGGTATCGGCCGTCGTCCTCGCCTGATACTCACGGGGCCGAGTACTGGAATCCACTGCATGAATCTCGACGAGTTGCTGAGCGAGGAGGGGGACTCTATCGTCCACGCCCGCGTCGGAGAGAACCGTCGAACCCGGCAGATGAGTCATCAGTAGCGAGGGATACTCGCAATGAGTGGCTGTGGAATCGAATGCCAACAGTTCGGGGACCGGTACGGCTGACCTCGAAAGCGTTGTCAAAGCTGCGCTTTCCCGCTCCAACGAGTCCTGTGCGTGCTGCACACTGGCTGGTTCTGTATAGGTGCGCAACACGAGGTTCCGACTGAATCCATCGGTGGTCCAGACGGTCAGCTTCCGCATCTCCGCGGTGATACCGCCGGATAGCATTTCGGACTCGGTGATGCGTTCACCGGTGTTCAGGTGTCGACTCACCCATGCACGAGTGGACGGACGCACTGTCGAGGGTGGTCCGGATTCGGTCACGACGTCACTGCACCAGACGACTCGAGCATGTGCAAGGTTGTTTGCCTGACGGGACAGCGACGATTCGGTACTGCACTGACCGAACGTCACGGAACGACTCCGAGGATCGCGCCCGCTACTGTTGCTCCCGTGAGGTGATAGCTTGCGGTGACAGCTCCGAAGACGAATGGTTGCGGAGTGTGGGGCGTCAGCGCGTTGGTCAATGATGCTGCAGCGGAGGCCAATCCGACACCGAGGCCGACGAGTACGCCCGATGTCACGGCGTCCGCGTCGATGGCGTCGAGAACGAGAGAGATCACGATGGTCGTCGCCACCGAGCAGCAGAGCGGAACCACGTAGTAGGACAACGGGAATCGGCCGCCCGTCTGCGCCCGATCATGCCCGATCGAACGATCCCACGCACGCCCGAACAGGGGACCGAACCAGAGCGCGCCGAGGGCGTAGTACACAACCGCCGCCACGGCTACATACAGCCAGTTCACGACACTGTCCTTCGGCCCGGTTGAGTCGCCCGGTCGACGACGGTCCAAGATCTGGTGGTCATGACGTGATCGTCTCGAGACTGAAGGCCGGTTGTATTGCAGAATTGCGACATGGAAGAAAGGCGGGCCGTGTCGAAGCCCATCGACGTTCACGAACGATCCGGCGTCATGGCTCCCTCGCTTCTTCGTCGCTTCGACGCAACCTGGCACGATCCGGCTGCAGAGGTTCGAGATGTAGTCGACGCGTACTGGAGTGTGCGATGGGAATTGTCCGCGGACGAAACCATCGAGCAGCGAGTCCTCGAGTTTCCGGCAGTCACGGTCAGTGTGGAGACCGGTGCAGTGCCTGCGCCGTTCATGCTCACAAATGTTCAGCGCAGGGCGTGGTCCCGGACGATCGAAGGTCGAGGCTTCGTGTTCGGCGTCAGACTGCGTCCAGCCGGCCTGGCTGTGGTGTCCAACCTCGATCCCACGAGACTTCCCGCAGCGCAACCGATCACCAGAGAACTCGATGACCTCCTCTTCGGCATGCTCGGCGCCGTATCCGCGCAGGATTCGGCTGCCGACCATGCTCGACGGGCAGATTCGGTGATCACCGAGATGGTGGCGAATCGACCACCCACTCCCGAACACCGACTCGCGAACGCCGCGGTCGACGCATTGGCGCAGGGGGCCGGCAGGGAATCCGGGCAATCCGTGGCAGGAAGGCTCGGGGTCAGTGAACGTGCCGTGCAGAGGGCACTGCGATCGACACTCGGGATGGGCCCCAAAGCAGTCGCCCGGCGGGTTCGACTACAGGAAGTGTTGCAGCGACTCTCGCTTCCCGATGCCGACGCTGCCCACATTGCCGCGGAACTCGGATATGTCGATCAAGCCCATCTGATCAACGACTTCCGAGGCGTCGCAGGAATTACGCCGGGCGCGTACCTTCGTGAACTCGCTGCACTCGTCCGCGCCTGAGAGAGGTTCTGCCGAAGGTCCTCTGCGCGCGGATACCTCGGCCTCCGTCACCGTGTCGTGTACCGACTACTCGGAATCGATCGGCGCGCCGGCGTCCAGTGGTGACCGAAGCTGCGTAGTGGAGTACTCGCTGCACTGCGCGCATCGGGTGAGCAGACCATGCGTGCACGAGACGACGTGCGCGAGAAAGCGCTCGGCATGGTCGAGTTCGGCTTGTTGCCGTCGTATTCGAGCCAGATGTTCTTCGATCACCGACGTTCGTTCGGGCTCGTCTCGATGAAGTATCAGGCGAATATCGGCCAAGCTGATTCCGACTCCTTGACAGGCTCGCAGCACCCGCAGTCGTCGTACATGCTCCTCGCTGTAATCGCGGTGGCCCGACGGTAGACGTTCGGGCACAACGACTCCGACGTCGTCCCAATGCCTCAGGACATGGGTGGGAACGTCGATCTGCCGCGCAACTTCTCCGATCTTCACCCACCGATATTCTCACGTTGACTTCAGGTCGACCTGAAGTTTTAAGGTCATCTCCATGACGCCCGAACGTTACGATCTACCGGAGCCCGTCTTCGTGTCCGTGTGCGGCGATCGGGTAGCGACCTACGAGCTGACCCCCGAGTCGGACGCACCATCCACTGACGTCGTGTTCTGCCATGGAACTCCCTGGTCGGCGCAGGTCTGGGCGCAGGCCGCTCGCCACCTCGGCGTCGGTCATCGGGTCTACCTGTGGGACATGCCCGGATACGGCCGCTCCGCGCGGGGACCTCGGGTGCGGACCGATCTGGCCACGCAGATGTCCCGGTTCGCGACGTTGCTCGAGCACTGGAAGTTGGAGCAGCCCTGTGTCGTCGCGCATGATATTGGCGGTGCTGTCGCTTTGGGAGCCCACCTGATACACGGATGCGACTACGGCAGTTTGTTCTTGTGGGACGTGGTGACACTGGACCCGTGGGGGTCCGAATTCTTCAGGCTCGTGGCGGACAACAGTGAGGTCTTCGCTGCGTTGCCGGCGTCCCTGCACACTGCGTTGGTCTCCGAATACATTGCCGGAGCAGCGCATCATCGGCTGGACCCAAACATCGTCGCGATGTTGACCGAACCCTGGATATCCGACGAGGGACAGCCTGCCTTCTACCGACAGATCGCCGAACTGCGGCCCGAGGACACGCGACCGATCGTCGACGCGCTTCCCCGAGTCCGCTGCGACACCTCCATCGGATGGGGCCGACAGGACCCCTGGATTCCCGTCGAACAGGCATATCGATTGCGACAGTTGGTGCCGGGTAGATCGCCTGTGATCACCCTCCCGGGTGTGGGGCATCTGAGTCCGCTCGAAGCTCCAGCACTCGTCCAACAGGCCCTGGACCCGTGGTTGGCGTCAACGTGAGCCGGGCCATCGGTCAAAAGGACCGAAGCTGTCCGCATCTGTTCCTACCGTCGGCATCGCACCTGGAAGACCGGGTGTCGCACGCCGTCGAGAGGAACAGAGATGAATTCGACCGAAACCACAGCGGTGGTTCTGCGCTCGCACCGCACGGATGTCGGTCAGCAGCCGTCCGACCTGCTGGAGGTTCGAGTCGTGGATCAGCGACCTATCGGAGATGGAGAAGTGCTCGTAGAGAACATTTTTCAACAGATCGTTGCTGTGCATGCCTACCTGATGTTCGAGAACCCGGGTCTCCCGCTGTCGGCCTTCGAGGTCGGTGCGCCTCTGTACGGGCCGGCGGTCGGGCGGGTAGTGGAATCTCGATCGGAGATTGCGCTCGGAACCGTCGTGCAGCACAACCAGGGGTGGAGGGACCTGACCGCGATAGCGTCGAACGCGGTATTTCCCGTTCCAGACGGAGTGTTCCCAGGCCCTGAGTACATGCTCAATCAGGGAGTGACGTCCTTCCATGGCATGGTCGACATCGCAGGAGTGGGTGCGGGCGACGTGGTTCTGGTCAGCGGGTCGGCAGGTGGAGTGGGGTCGATCGCAGGGCAGATCGCCAAGGCGCAGGGTGCCGCGTTGGTGATCGGTATCGCGGGTGGTCCGGACAAATGCGCTTACCTCACCGAGCAGCTCGGCTTCGATGCGGCGATCGACTACAAGAACGAGGATCTCGACGCTCGTCTCGGTGAACTCGCACCGAAGGGCATCACCGTCTTCTTCGACACCATCGGCGGCACGCAGTTCGAGACTGCCGTCCGATACGCAGCGTTCGGCGCGCGATTCGCGTTGTGCGGGGCGCTCGCCGGACAGATCGGCGGCGGTGGCGGCGGACATCCGCGTTTGGACATCATGACCGCGATCGTCAAGGAAATTCAGATCCGGCCGTTCACGACCATGCATACCCCCGAACAGATCCAGGCTTGGATCGGCCACTACATCCCCTCGTTCTCGCAGGGCACGATCACTTTTCCACACACTGTGCTGGAAGGTCCCCTGAGTCGAACGATGACTGCGTTGGACGAACTCCTGGCAGGTGACCATCGTGGAAACCTGATCGTGAAGCTGGCCAGTTGACGTGGTTCATTAAACCGTTGCGGGCGGGCCTGGTGGATACTGGGCCCCGTGGTGCTGAGACGAATGGGAACGTCCCTTATCGGAGGCAGAGGGGCCCAGTGGGTTCGCGAGCTGAACGAGCGACACCCCTGGAGTCACAACGACTACTTTCACAGCTGGATTCTGGCGAATCTGCCGGAGCGGCGTGGCTGCGCAGTCGACATGGGTTGTGGTCGAGGCGGTCTGGTGCGTGCGCTGGCTCCGCATTTCGAGTACGTCGTCGGGGCCGACGCCGATGGGGAGATGCGCCGAATCGCAGAGGCAACTTCTGCCGCTGCGGACAACGTGTCGATCACGGATCGCCAACTCGACTCCTGGGCAGACGATTCGATCGATCTCGTGACAATGGTCGCCGTCCTGCACCACCTCGACATGGACGACGCGTTGCGCCATGTCGAACGAATTCTTGCGCCGGGCGGGTGTGCGCTCATCGTCGGGCTTGCACCACCGCGAAGCGTACGAGATCTGCTGTGGGACTCCGTCTCCATCGTCACCAATCCGCTCATCGGATTTCTGCACCGCCCGTGGCCTAGCCCGGTTACGGCACCGCCGGCACCGTTCCCGGTCAAAGATCCGGTGCTGAGCTTCGACGAGATCGGTCACATCGCGAAGAAGCGGCTCCCGGGCGCGATCATGCGACACCGCATAGGGTTTCGGCACACAATCGAGTGGACCAAGCCGGGTGGGTAGTCACACCCACGGTGCTCGACGTTCCCACCACGGCATCGTTCTGGACCGGTCGATCTCTACGGTCACGTCGCGGTACCGCTGATCCAATCGAGCTACTGCGACGCGTAATCGGTGGGCACGACGCCCGTCGCGTCGCATGAGTCGTTCCAATGCGTCGCGCGGCCCGTCGCCGAAGAAGTGGCCGTCGCATCCGGGACAACCCGTGAATCCGGCCAAGATCGGCACCCGATTGTCGAACAACGCTCTGGGCTTTTGGTCGACGCGATCTTCGAGATACTCGACTCGCCGACGCCACTGCGCCAGATATTGGAGTGCCCAACCATCGGTCCGTGCCTTGCGCGGCCTGTGGGGGTTCACCGGACGAACGGGGGCATTGCCCTCTCGTGAAGAATTGTCATCATGTTCGCCATATCGGAGGCGGGGCCGGTGAGTGCTTCGGGTTGGTGACGCGAACGTTACCGCAGTATCGGTACTGGCAGAAGACGAGCGGGTACAGCATGGGGGAGTCGGTCCAGGGAAGGACGAGTATATGTGGGACGCACACAGCCCGGGTGTGCTGCAGTTGCCGTCGGGCAGCGTAGTTCGTGGACGCGCCTTGCGTGACCCGATGCCTGACGGACCTTCACCGGATTTCGGGGTCTACTTGCAGGGCAAGGATCCCGGCGGGTTCGACTGGGACAGTCGCTGGGTTCGTTGGCCCGACTTCTGGCTCCCGTCCGACTCGAAAGAACTCGAGGTCGTGCTTCGAGAAGTGCTGCGACGCTGCGCAACCGAGAGAGTCGAGATTGCATGCACCGGCGGTGTCGGACGAACTGGCACCGCATTGGCGTGTCTCGTCGCGCTCGACGGTCTGCCCGGCGACGCGGCCATCGACTACGTTCGGCGACAATACTCGCCTCGGGCCATGGAAACGCCCTGGCAGAAGCGCTTTGCGAAGACGTTCGTGAAACCGGGCTCTCTGCTCTGAGCAGAATCGCCGACCCGTCGTGGAATCGAGGCCTAGGCTCCGATCATGGGCGAGGTGATACGAATCGATGAGCGTCGAGCAGCACGCGCAGTGGAACCGTTGTGGCGCGAAGTAGTCGGTCGACGGCTACGCGAGCGCAGACACGCTCGCGGTGACACTCTGGCCGATACCGCTGCCCGGGCAGGCATTGCGCCGCAGTACTTGTCGGAGCTCGAACGCGGCCGCAAGGATCCGTCGAGCGAGATTCTTGCGGCCGTCGTCGGTGCATTGGGCACGTCCATGGCGGAGATCTCAGGCCTGGCGCATCACGACCTGTCCCGCGGCGACGCGACCTTGATGGCTGCCTGACGACCCTCTAGCACCTGGTCGACGACGCCGTAGTCACGCGCAGCCGGTGCCGTCAACACCAGATCACGGTCGGTGTCGTGGCGGAGTTTCTCGACGTCGCGTCCCGTGTGCTTCGCGAGAATTGCTTCCATCTCGGCTCGTACTCGAACCACCTCGTCGGCAGCCAGAATCAGATCGGGGATGGTCCCTCGGCCCTGCGCCGCAGGCTGATGCAGCACCACCCGGCTGTGGGTCAACGCCGAGCGTCGCCCCGGTGCTCCCGCCGCGAGCAGTACCGCCCCTGCCGCCACCGCTTGGCCCACACATGTTGTGGCAACGGGTGATCCGATGAATTGCATCGTGTCGTAGACGGCGAGCATGGCAGCCGTGTCACCGCCCTCGCAGTTGATGTACATCGAGATTTCCTGATCGGGGGAGTCGGCCTCCAAGTGGAGCAGCTGTGCGATCATCGCATTCGCCACACCGGCGTCTATTCCGGTACCGAGATAGACGATGCGCTCACTGAGCAGGTGCGAATAGACGTCGACGACGCGTTCGCCGCGCGAATCTCGCGTGATGACATTGGGAATCGTGTACGTGCTCATCGTGCCAACTCCATTCCGAACGACACCCGTCGCGCAGGCATGACCTGATCGAACGAGTCGACGATTGCGTCGACGAACCCGTACTCGCGGGCAGCCTCGGCGGTGAACCAGCGATCGTGCAGAGAGTCGTCGAAGATCTGCTCGCGTGTCTGCCCGGTGTCGTCGGCGATGAGGCCGAGAACCGTATCTCGGGTATGCCGCAGATCGTTGGCCTGCACCTCGACTTCGACGGCCGACCCACCGATGCCGGCGGACCCCTGGTGCATCAGTATTCGAGAATGCGGCAGGGCATACCGCTTACCGCGCGTGCCTGACGACAGTAAGAACTGACCAGCGCTGCAGGCCAATCCGAGTGCCAGCGTCGACACGTCGCAGGGTACGAGGTGCATCACGTCGCGGATGGCGAGCATCGCGGGAACCGACCCTCCCGGTGAGTGAATCCACAGGGCGATGTCGGCGGAGGGATTCTCGGCCGCCAACGTCAGCAGGTGAGTGGTAAGGACGGTGCCGTTGTCGTCGTCGAGGGCACCGTCGAGCACGAGAACCCGATGGCGGAGAAGTTGATTGCGGAGTTCGGGCGGGAACATTCGAGGTGATTCGCTCATGATTCGAGTCTGCGTCCGAATCCGGTTGCACTCCAGTGCTTCTGCTGTGGGCAGCGACTCTGCTCACAGCTTCGTTGTATGTGGAGGGACAATGGTGAGATGACCGCACTCGAGTTCTCCGAATCCATCGTCGTCGCTGCGCCGGTCGACGACGTGTACGCCGTCGTCTCCGACATCACCCGAACAGGAGAATGGAGCCCGATCTGCCAGGAATGCTGGTGGAACGAGGCCGACGGCGGTGGCGTCGGATCGACCTTCACCGGCCGGAACGTGGTGCCGGGCCGCACGTGGGAGACCGTGTCGACAGTGGCGGCAGCCGAACCCGGCCGCGAGTTCGCGTGGGTGGTGGGCGACAACTTCGTCCGCTGGGGCTACACGCTCGACCCCGTGGACGGTGGCACACGCCTGACCGAGAACTGGAACTTCCTGCCGGGCGGTATCGCGCACTTTCACCGCAAGTTCGGCGACGACGCGCAGAAGGAAATCGACACTCGTAGCCAGGCGGCACTCGACGGTATCCCTCGGACCCTGGCGGCAATCAAGCGAATCGTGGAAGCCGAGGCCTGATCGCTGCCGGCCAGGTGTACTCGCTTTCCACTATTCGAGGCCGATGAAGGAAATTCCGCTTGCTGACGCGAATTGTGGACGCTGACTGCACCATCGACGGATATCCTGCCCGCATGGCAGCAACGGTTCTGCGGATATCCACAGTGCTCGAATCACGGGGCCCCGCGGCAGCGATCGTGCTCAGTGACGAGCAGGTCGCGTCCCTCGGTTCCACCAAGACTCCACCGGTTCGGTTCACGATCGGTGGGCAAACGGTGCAGGGGCGCATCGGCCGGATGGGCGGAGAAAATCTGCTCGGACTGAACAAGAGCGTTCGCGCCACACTCGGCGTCGAGGCCGGCGACACCGTCGACGTGACTATCGAATTGGACGACCAGCCGCGGGTCGTCGAGCTACCGCAGGCCTTGGCGCAAGCTTTGGATGCGGATCCCGCTGTTCGCGCAGCGTTCGATGCGCTGTCACCGTCGACGCGAAAAGAACACGCAAGATCCGTCGCCGACGCGAAACGTAACGACACCCGCGAGCGGCGTATCGCGGCCATCGTCCAGTCCCTTCGGTCCTGAGGCCACGTGCTGCCTGCTGCTGTCGAGGCCGCAAACGCGCGCGCATTTGTCAGGTGCGCGCGATTCAGCTGGCGAACAAGTGACCGATTCGCGAGCGTCTCGCGAACGCGCGCGCGTTTGCGATCGACGTCGGGCTCACACCACCGCTGCGGGTCTGCTCGACGCGATGGTCGGTGCAGGCGTACCCGCGGAGCTGAGGCCGGCGAGGATTTCTACAGCCGAGGTGATGTCGGGCAGTGAACGGGTGAAGGGAATGCGTTGATGATCGTCGAAAGCGTATCCCGTTCCGAATCGCAGTCCCGGCGCCAGCAGCAATCCGTGCGAATGGGCTTCGGCGACGAGGGAACTGGATCGAATGCCGTCGGGTAGGGAACACCATAATGCCAGGCCTCCGTTCGGCACTCGAAAGTGCCAGTCCGGCAGTTGATCACGCATCAACGCGACGGTGTGGTCACGAGCAACTCTCGACGCCTCCGCGCGCACCCGACGCACCTCGTCGTATCGACCGAGCAACTCCGTAGCGGCCAGCTGATCGATGACGGACACCGAAAGTTGGCGTCGCGCATAGGTTGCGGCGATTCTCGACAATAGACCTGCCTCGGCTCGAACCCAGCCGACTCGCAGCCCTCCCCACACCGTCTTGCTCGTCGACCCGATCGTCACCGTCGCAATATCCGGGGTTGCCGCCCCGAAAGGTTCGATGTCGGGCGACCCGTCGAGAGACAGATCGGCCGCGACCTCGTCGACGATCGTCAGCACCGCGTGGCGGTGCATGGTGGCGGACAGTTGCCGCCGGGTTCGGAGAGTCAGCCGCGCGCCCGACGGATTGGAGAAGTCGGGCATGAAATACGCCAGCGTCGGAGCGCTCTGTCGAGTGGCTCGATCTGCCGATGTCACGAATTCGTCGGTGTCGTCCGGGTCGATGGGCACCGGGATGCAGCGACCGCCCAGTGAATGAACGAGTTCGACGACACCCGGGTACGTCGGGTGCTCCACCAGCACCCGGGCACCGGGCTCGGTGAACGTGGCCAACACCGCGTGGATGGCGTCGGTGGCACCGGAGGTGACGAGAACGTTGTCGGCCGTGGTCGGTACTCCACGCCCTCGGTAGTACGCGGCAATGGCTTCGCGGAGCTCGAACAAACCGGACGGAGCGTAGCCACCCAGGGAGAAACGATCTCGAATCTTCTCTGCCGCAACGCCGTACGCATCGGACAACAGAGGCGAGGCCGAGGGGGACGCGTTGACGAACTCCAAATTGGCAGTCTCCCGGTCGCCGGCCAGCGATCCCCAGGACGGTAGCGAACCCGTCGGGGAAACATAGGTACCCGAGCCTCGCTGGGCGCTGATCCAGCCGCTCTCCCGAAGATGACGATAGGCCGACGCAACCGTCACCCGACTGACGTCCAAACTGATCGACAGCGCCCGCTCCGCAGGCAGCCGCGTCTGAGCCGATACCTCACCGCTCTCGATGAGCCGACGCAACTCGTCGGCGATCTCGAGGTAGAGGGGACCCCCGGATCTGTTCCGCAGCGTCGACGGGCCGATCCGTGCGGCCAATTCCGGGGCCGAGATCGCGGTCGCATCGTACGAGTCCATGCATGCCACTCTTGCACACTGGACTGCACATTTTCGGCCGAAAGCAGTCCATTGTTGGTCCATGATCGCAATTGGAGCTGTATTGGTCCTGTCCATGGTGGGCGCAGGGTGGACTGTGGTCGCACTGCGCGAGGGTGGACGATGCGGTCCTGCCGGACCACCGCGCAGTCGTGTTCGGTCCGACTGAGACCCGTACCTTGCGCTGGACGACTGGCTGCCGGAAGCAGGCGACAACGAAGCCCGACCCGATCCGGTCGTTCGCCAGGGAGGCCGTCACCGACGTGGATCCACGACGACGAAGGAACCTCGCGCACCGAGCCGCTGCGTTGGCCGAGCGACCTGGCCCCGGTACCGCCGGTGGACCGCTGGCCACGTTCACTCGGCGCATTCGTCACCCGCCGCGACTACGGCGAGGACGGGTACGTTCCCGGCGTCCGGCACAACGGACCCAGGCCGCACCTCGGCGTCACGCTCAACGGCAGGCCACGTCACGCGCGGCCTCGGCGATCGGTGGGTGCTGTTCGTTAGAGTCGATCCGGAACACCTGCGTTTCGTACCGGAGAAGTAAGTCCCTCGCCGAGGAGGCCCGACGTGTCGATCGCTGCGTCACCCGTGGAGTTCTCCACCGCCGGGCTTCCCTCCGTCGAGCGAATACGACGGTGGGAGGGGCACAACTCCGAGGTGCTCATCGGACTGAGATGCCGCAGCCTCGATGGCGCGTCTCTCGAGGCGACCGAAACCAACGTCCAGGTCGGATCGGTCGGCCTGGCTCGCGTCGTCGGAACATCCCATGTCGTCGAGCGAGATGCCGAGTTGATTCGGCTCCGGCCGTCGGACTCGGTGGTCCTGTACTTCAGCCTGGTCGGCGACGCGTTCTTCTACTCCGAGGACGGAGTTCGCACCGTCGGCCCCGGCGAGGTTCTGCTGTGCGATGCAGACAGAGCCTTCATGCGTGGTTTCTCGCACGGCCTCGAGGAACTCGTCGTCAAGATCCCGCGCGGCATCTACTCCGACGTCACCGGCGAGCACTCTCTCGCGGCCCCGAAGGTCTTCGACTTCTCGGCGAACGGCAACGTGCACGCCGCCGCCCTCGCCGCCCGGGTGAGCCGTGCGACTCGCGCCGACGAGCCCACCGCACCGGACGAGCGGACGATCCTCGAGCTGGTCTCCGTCCTGACCGGTGGAACGCGCAGTGACGGCGGTGCGGCGCATCGCGCATCTGCCCGCTCCTATATCGAACGCCGTCTGATGGACGCGTCGTTGTCCGCCACCGACGTGGCCGACGCCATCGGAATCAGCGCCCGGCACCTGTCCCGGGTGTTCGCCGCGGACGGCACCAGCGTGCCCAAGTACATCCTCGAGCGGCGCCTCGCTCGCGCACACACGGTGCTGACTTCACCGTCGGGACGTTCGGCGTCGATTGCCGAGATCGCCGCCTCCTGCGGATTCGCCTCTGCCGCTTATTTTTCCAGCGCATTCTCGGCAAGATTCGGAGCCAGAGCATCGGACGTTCGACGCGATGCCGTGGTGCTGCGCTCGGTGCGTTAGTTTCGCGATTGCGCCACCGTTGTCGATTTACGCCGACATGACGGGATCGATGGCCACCCCCGGTGTGATGCAGGACACTGGTTTGCAAGACCCGAGATCAACGTCGGGCGCAACGAAGGGTGTGTTCCATGCCGGTGTTCGACGACGGCCAGAAGGCCACAGAGTTGCCCGATTCCTCGGTGGTCGAGACCGACGTTCTCATCGTCGGCTCGGGGCCCGCCGGTGGATCAGCAGCGTTGCTGCTGTCCACTCTCGGGATTGCCAACATCATGATCACCAAGTACCGCTGGACGGCCAACACTCCGCGCGCCCACATCACCAACCAACGAACCATGGAGGTCTTCCGCGACGTCGGTATCGCAGACCAGGTATTGGCCGACGCGACCGAGCACGGGCTCGTCGGCGACACCGTCTTCTGCACCTCGATCGCGGGCGAGGAGATCGGCCGCATCCGCACGTGGGGTACCGGAGCCGACCGAGAAGCGGACTACCAGCTCGCGTCGCCGTGCCTGACCGTCGACATTCCCCAGACGTACCTCGAGCCCATTCTGGTGAGGAACGCGACGATGCGGGGAACCCAGGCCCAGTTCTCCACCGAATACCTTTCGCACGTGCAGGACGCCGACGGGGTCAGTGTCTCGGTGATCGATCGACTCACCGGACACCGCTACACGATCCGTGCCAAGTACCTGATCGGTGCGGACGGAGCGCGGTCCAAGGTGGCCGCGGACATCGACCTTCCGCTCGAAGGCGCAATGGACATCGCCGGGTCGATGAACATCACCTTCAAGGCCGATATCGCCGAGTACGTCGGACACCGACCGTCGGTGCTGTACTGGGTGATTCAGCCCGGATCCAATGTCGGTGGCATCGGTGCCGGTTTGGTTCGCATGGTCCGGCCGTGGAACGAGTGGCTCGTGGTCTGGGGATTCGACATCGCACAGCCGCCACCGGTGGTCGACGAGGCCGCCGCCGTCGAGATCGTTCGGAGCCTGCTGGGCATGCCGGAGCTCGACGTCGAGATCACCGGAACATCGTTGTGGGGCAACAACGAAATGTACGCCACGCACCTGCAGAAGGGGCGGGTGTTCTGCGCGGGCGACGCCATCCACCGGCATCCGCCGAGCAACGGACTCGGCTCGAACACCTCGATCCAGGACTCCTACAATCTCGCGTGGAAGATCGCTGCGGTAATCAAGGGCCAGGCGGGTGACGAGTTGCTCGATACCTACTCCGCCGAGCGCGCCCCGGTGGCCGAGCGAATCGTCAAACGCGCCAACCGATCCGGTCGTGAGTTCGCAGACCTGTTTCATGCCCTCGGAGTCACCGACGCCAAGACCGAGGAAGAGATGGTCGAACGCATCGAAGAGCGTAAGGCCAACACGCCTGCGGGCGCGGCGAAGCGGGCCGCGCTGGTGCAGGCAATGGAGATCAAGAACTACGAATTCAACGCCCACGGAGTGGAACTGGGCCAGTTCTACACGTCCACGGCTATCGTTTCGGACGGGGTACTGCCGGAACCGGAACGAGACTCGGACCTGTACTACCAGGTGTCCACCGTGCCCGGATCGCACCTGCCGCACGCCTGGGTGGGCGACCACATGCACAAGCACGCGATGATGGATCTTGCGCCCTACGACCGCTTCACGCTGATCACCGGAGTGGCCGGATCGGATTGGGAGTCGGCGGCGGACAAGATCGGCCACGAGTTGGGCGTATCCGTCGAGGCCGTCGTCATCGGACCCGGACGCGACGTCACCGACCTGTACTTCGATTGGTCTCGGCTCCGTGAAGTGACCGAGAGCGGTGCGTTGCTGGTCCGCCCGGACAAGCACATCTGTTGGCGTGCAAACGAACTCGTGGCAGACCCCGAGGGTGCCCTGCGGCAGGCATTGACGGCGGTCCTGTCGAGATGACCTACGCCTTCGTCTACGAGGCGAACCCGATGCGGGTGCGATTCGGCGCGGGTTCGCTGTCGACTGTGGCCGACGAGCTCGACCACCTCGGGCTGCGGCGCGTCCTCGTTCTCTGCTCGCCGAGCCAGAAGGGCACAGCCGAACGCATTGCCTCGACGCTCGGAGACCGATGCGTGGGCGTGCGGGCCGACGCCGTGATGCATGTGCCGTCGGAGGTGGCGAAAAGATCCAGCGCCGAGGCTCTTTCGCTCGGTGCCGACGGCTGCATCACCGTCGGGGGCGGATCCTCGATCGGCCTCGGCAAGGCCATCGCCCTGGTGCACGGATTGCCGATCGTGGCCGTTCCCACCACGTACGCCGGATCGGAGATGACTCCGGTGTGGGGTCTGACGACCGACGGGCGCAAGGAAACCGGTCGCGACATCAGAGTGCTGCCACGCAGCGTCGTCTACGACCCCGAGCTGACGACCGGTCTTCCGGTCGACATCTCCGTGACGAGTGGAATCAACGCCGTGGCGCACGCCGTCGAAGCGTTGTACGCACCCGACATCAGCCCTATCGTCGCGCTGATGGCCGAGGACGGTGTGCGCGCACTCGCATCGGCGCTACCGGCGATCGTGGCCGATCACCTCGATCCGCAGGCGCGCAGCGATGCCCTCCACGGTGCTTGGTTGTGCGGTGCCACTCTCGGTGCCACGACGATGTCGTTGCACCACAAACTGTGTCACTCGCTCGGCGGTACCTTGAACCTGCCGCACGCTCCGACCCACACCGTGGTGTTGCCGCACGTGTTGGCCTTCAATCAGTCGGCGGCACCGGGCGCAGTGGCGGCGCTCTCGCGTGCGCTCCCCGGCTCCGGTGACCCGGCCACCCGGTTGTGGGAGCTCTGTCGCGCACTCGGCGCGCCACGGTCCCTGGCCGAATTGGGTATGAAGGAGAAGGACATCGACCGAATCGCCGACGACGTGACGAGCAGATCGTACGGAAACCCGCGGCCCGTCACCCATGAGGCCGCCACCGCCGTTCTGCACGCAGCGTGGGCCGGCGGCCCGCCGACCGACATCGGACAGTGAGAGAGACCATGACCGAGCAGACCATGACCGGACAAGCACAGGATGCCGTCGAAGAACAGTTGGTGGAGAACGTACTTCGATCGTTCGACGACTGCACCGACCCTCGATTGAAGCAGGTGATGACCTCGCTGGTGCACCACCTGCACGGGTTCATCCGTGATGTGAGACTGACCGAACAGGAGTGGAACAGCGCCATCGGATTCCTGACCGAGGTCGGTCACATCACCGACGACCGCCGTCAGGAGTTCATCCTGCTCTCCGACGTCCTCGGGGCGTCGATGCAGACGATCAACGTGAACAACCCCGCCTACGAGGACGCGACCGAGGCGACAGTGTTCGGCCCGTTCTTCGTCGACGACGCACCGCGTATCGAGAACGGTGGTGATGCATCGGGAGGTGCTGCAGGACAGCCGTGCTGGGTGGAAGGGACCGTGCGCGACACCGCCGGCACGCCGATCCCCGGAGCACGCCTCGAAATCTGGGAAGCGGACGAGGACGGGTTCTACGACGTTCAGTACGACGACGCGCGAGTCGGCGGTCGAGCACATCTTTACACCGACGACGACGGGCGCTATCGATTCTGGGCGTTGACTCCGACTCCGTATCCGATTCCCCACGACGGCCCCGTCGGACGAATGCTCGCTGCGACCGGTCGCTCGCCGATGCGTGCCTCGCACCTGCACTTCATGGTGACGGCACCGGGGATGCGCACGTTGGTGACGCACATCTTCGTCAGCGGTGACGAACTGTTGGACAGCGACACCGTGTTCGGAGTGAAGGAATCCTTGATCAAGGATTTCGTCGAGCAGCCGTCGGGAACACCGACTCCGGACGGTCGCGACCTCGGCGACAGGACCTGGGCCAGAGCCGACTTCGACATCGTGCTCGCACCGGCCGACATGTGAGACCGCCGGCCCGGACGATCGGTCAGTGGCCGACCGAGCGCCCGGCGGTGATGGAATCGACGTACGGAGTCAGCAGTAGTGCAAAATCATCTGCTGCGGAGGCGATATCGGGTGGCGGCTCGGGGATGTAGCTCAATGCCAGACGCACGATTGCCCGACTGATGACGTCTGCCTGACGCGGGCTCGCGCCCACCCACCCGCGCTGGAACGTCTCGGCCAGACGGTCTCCCGCGCGCTCGATGAGTACGGCACTGTCGGTGGTGATCAGCCGGAGCAGATCCTCGGGTGCGTCGCCACCGTGCAGCGATCGCACCAGGGGATCGAGCGCACTCAACTGGAAGAACGACGAGAAGCCTTGGCGCAGAGCAGCCGATGCGTCGTTCTCGTGTTGATACAGCGCCGTTTCGCACATCGCGACGAAGAGGTCGGTCAATCTGATGGCGTACCCCTGCGCGACGCCGCGTCGTGAACCGAACTCGTTGTACAGGCTCTGTCTGCTCAGCCCTGCTGCCTTGGCGATGTGGCTCATCGTGACGTTGCGCCAGTTGCGCTCGTTCAACAACTCACGCAACGCATCGAGCGCGGTATCGCGCGCAAGACTGGACGCGGCTTCACGGTATCGACCGGGGGTCGACGTCTGTTCGGCTGCGGGCATGAACACGACTCTATCGAACGACCGCATGTGGTCGATCCAGCCAATCCTCTCCGAGGAGATCCCGATCGATGGGATCACCGCTGGCGATGAAGGATCTGATCTGCCTGATGTCCTTCGGGAACCCCACGCCGATGGCCCCGACGAGCCGGCCGTCACGCAGCGCGCATGCGGTGAAGCGGCGGTCGGCAACAGAGCCGCGAGCCACCACGTACTCGTCGGTCGCACCGGTCCACCCCGCGAACTGAAGGTTGACGCCGTGTTGGGTGGACCAGCCCCACGGGACGTCGAGGCTGCCCGGATCCACGCCGATCATCGAGCGGGCAGCCCGGGTGGCCTGATCCAGTGCGCCGTTCCAGTGCTCACTCCGATACGTCCCGCCGAGGATCGTGTTGGGTACCTCTGCCACGTCGCCCGCGGCATAGATGTTCGGTATCGAGGTCTGCATCCCCGCGTCGACCAGAATCCCCGATCCGATCTCGAGGCCCATGTCTGCTCCGAGTTCGACGTTGGGCACCGAGCCGACGGAGACCAGCACGGTGCCGGCGGACCACGAACGACCGTCCGCAGCGGTCACGAGAAGTGTTCCGTCACGTTGCTCGGCGAGGTCGGTGACGGCGACGTCGGTGTGGAACGCGATGCCGTTGTCTGCGTGCAGGTCGACGTACATCTGCGAGATCGTGGCCGGAGCGATCCGGTTGAGCGGTGCCGCTGCGGCCTCGAGCACCGTCACCTCGGCTCCCAGGGACCGAGCAGCCGCGGCCGCCTCGCATCCGATCAGTCCGCCGCCGATCACCAACAGTGATCGGGTGCGCAGAATGTCGGCGTGCAAGGGCTCGACATCGGCGACACCTCGGAGGGTGAACACGTGGCCCGGAAGGTCGAGTTGCCGGGCCCGAGAGCCGGTTGCCAGGAGCAGCGCGTCGTATGGAACCGGGTCGCCGTCGTCGAGCAGCACAGTCGAATCGGTGAGGCCGACAGCCGTGACACCCGAGCGCACGTCGACACCGTCGATCGCCGAGCCGAGCTGCACTTGCTCGATCGACTTGCTTCCGGTCAGCAACTCCTTGGACACCGTCGGTCGGCGGTACGGCGCAGCCCGTTCACTCCCGACCATCGTGATGGATCCGGTGAAACCCTCGGCGCGTAGGGCTTTGGCCGCGGTGTACCCGGTTGCACCCGAACCGATGATCGCGATCGCGTGCGGAACGGACGCACTCACCCGCGCTCGACCTCGACCATCTCGAAATCGACCTTGGCAGCGCCACAATCGGGGCACGACCAGTCGTCGGGAATGTCGTCCCAGCGAGTGCCGGGTTCGATCCCGTCCTCGGGCCACCCCAGTTCCTCGTCGTACTCGAATCCACACTGAACGCAGCGGTAGAGCTTCATGCCTTACTCCTGAAGTCGATTTTCTCGCGGACACCGCAATCGGGGCAGGGCCAGTCGTCGGGTACGTCGGACCATGCTGTGCCGGCCGGAAAGCCCTCGCGCGGAGCGCCGTTGGTCTCGTCGTAGACGAACTCGCACACCGGGCACTCGAAGGCGGCCATCACTTGGCTCCGTGCGCGGCGAGGATCTTCTCCCGCTTGGACGGCTGGATGTTGACCTTCGTGATGTCGCCGTCGTAGTGGTCGAGAACGCGGTGGTCCATCACCTTGCGCCACACGGGTGGGAAGTACGCCAGCGAGATCATGCTCGCGTATCCGCTCGGCAGGTTCGGTGCCCCGTCCATGCTGCGCAGAGTCTGGTAGCGGCGGGTGGGGTTGGCATGGTGATCACTGTGTCGCTGAAGGTGATACAGGAAGATGTTGGTCACGATGTGATCGGAGTTCCAGCTGTGCTCGGGGGTGCATCGCTCGTAGCGGCCGTTCTCCTTCTTCTGCCGCTGCAGGCCGTAGTGCTCGAGGTAGTTGACCGTTTCCAGCAACGAAAAGCCGTAGATCGCCTGAATCACCAGGAACGGCAGCACGATCGGACCGAACACCGCGACGAGCACCGCGTAGAGAACAACGGACATCAGCCACGCGTTCAGTACGTCGTTCCGAATGCTCCACGTGCTCTTGCCCAATCGCTCCATGCGCGTCTTCTCGAGCTCCCAGGACGACTTCAGGCTGCCCCAGACGCTGCGAGGGAGGAAGGCCCAGAAGCTCTCGCCGAACTTCGAGCTCGCCGGATCCTCGGGAGTGGCGACGCGAACATGGTGGCCGCGGTTGTGTTCGATGTAGAAGTGGCCGTAGAACGTCTGTGCCAGCGTGATTTTCGACAGCCAGCGCTCCAGACTGTCCTTCTTGTGGCCGAGCTCGTGCGCAGTGTTGATACCGACGCCGCCCATCACACCGATGCTGATGGCCAGACCGATCTTCGAGGCCAGTCCCAGTCCACCGTCGATTCCGAGCCAGGACAGGTTGTCGGCCGACCAGAGGTAGCAGGCGAACACCAAGCTCGCCAACTGGAACGGAATGTAGGCGTACGTGCAGTAGCGGTAGTACTTGTCTTCTTCGAGCGCCTTCATCACCTCGTCGGGTGGGTTGTCGCCGTCGGTACCGAAGAACCGGTCGAGGATCGGGAGCAACCCGTAGACGAGCAGCGCGCCGATCCACCACCAGACCGGGGACACGGCGTTCCAGCCGAGCTGGTTGAAGGCCCAGACCAGGCCGGTGGCCACGAACACCGCTGTGGGCGGGATCAACCCCATCAGCCAGAGGTAACGCTTTCGGTCGTGCCATTCGGCAACCGGCGTCTGCGCCTGGTTGTCGACATTCGATGCGGTCATCGTCACTCCTCGTGTAAGGCCGATCACTATGGATTGGACAATACACCGAATTTGTCATTCCGGTAGACAAATTTCCAGATTTGTACAAACGGCCCGGCGCTGTGGCCGCGACCACAGAGCCACCGTTCGGACAGATTCAGCTGCTACCTTCCGATTCGTTGTGGCCGGTAACAAACGGTCGCAGCGCACGCAGGTCCGTCTGTATCCCGTCGGGGGTACTTCACAACAGGAGTAGCTATGGACGCATTCATCGCCAAGATCATCGTCGACGTCATCCTCGGGCTCATCGGCAGCGGAAGCGCCGAGAGCGGCAGCACCGCAGTGAGCGCAATTCTGGGTTCCTGACCTCGAACGGCTGCGCCGGTGCGATATCGGCGCAGCCGACCCGAGCGTCGTGTCGCGGTGGGAGGACGTCGTTTGTAGTCTTAGCCGCGACGAAAGGGCACCCATCCAGCCATGAGCTACGACAACGACTACCCGTACGGAGACCATCGCAGCTCTCGTAGTCGCCGCAGGCGTCGTCGTTCCAAGAAGAGGACCGGTCGACGCATCCTGCTCGGTTTCGGGGTCTTCGTCGTGGTTGCGCTCGGACTCGGTGCCTGGCTCGCCTACACGGCCAATACCGCATATACGTACCTCGATCAGGCTCGGGGCTACGCTCAGGCAGCGAAAACTGCTCTGCTGGCAGGGGATACGCAGAAGGCCGAGACCTCCGTGGACGACGCGGTGCGCACCTCGACCCAGGCGAAGGACGCCACCGATTCGCTGATCTGGCAGGCGGCTGCCGCGATTCCGTACGTGGGCCAACCGCTGGACGTCGTCTCGCAGATCACCGACGTCGTCAACGGGCTGACCGTGGATGTGCTGACGCCGTCGGTCGAGGTGGGGGCCACGCTCGACCCGAGTCAGCTGCGCGGGCCCGACGGTGCCATCGACATCGCTGCTCTGCGCGCCGCCTCGCCTGCGCTGTCACAGGCCGCGGCCGCAGCGGACGTACTGAACACGCAGTCCCAGGCCATCGCGGAACCGGAGTTCGTCGCTCAGGTCGGCGACGCTCGAACTCAGCTGCAGGATCAGACGCACGAACTGACGACTCTGTTGACCAACACCGACATCGCCGCCAAGGTGCTCCCCGCGATGCTCGGTGCCGACGGTCCACGCAACTACTTCATGGCCTTTCAGACTCTCTCGGAATCTCGTGGAACCGGTGGACTGATAGGCGGATTGGGCATCGTGCGTGCTGTCGACGGCAAAGTCGCGGTCGACTCGCTCGGCAGCAACCGCGAGCTCCGAATTCCGTACGACCCCATCGATCTCGGTCCGGACTTCTTCAACACCTACGAGAGTCGCTTCCAGCCCACGCAGAATTGGCAGAACAGCAACGTCAGCCCGCACTTCCCGTACGCCGGTCAGATCTGGCAGTCGATGTGGGAGCAGGAAACCGGCGAACGTGTCGACGGCGCTCTGGCCACCGACCCTGTTGCTCTGGGCTACATCCTCGATGTCGTCGGCCCCATCACGATGGGTGACGGTGAGGTGATCGACGGATCGAACGTCGTTCGGATCACGCAGTCCGACGCATACTTCCGGTTCGAGGACGACAACACCGCGCGCAAGGCCTATCTCCAGGACCTCGCCGCCCGAGTGGTCGCGAAGATGCAGGGCAACATCGGATCTCCCAGCGCGCTGCTCGAGGCACTCGGCAAGGCCACCAGTGAAGGCCACATCGCAGTGTGGAGCGCGGACCCGGCACTGCAAGCGATCCTGGGACCGACCAGGATCGGTCACGAAGTTCCCGACAGCCCCGACCCGTACGCCGCGGTGGTGGTGAACAACGGTGCAGGCGGCAAGCTCGACTACTACCTGCAGCGCAAGGTCACCTACTCCGCACAGTCCTGCGACGGCCCGACGCGGACCACCCGCGTGGTCGCCGAGATCACCAACAACGCTGCGCTGCAGGACTACACCACCTACATCGCCGGCAGACAGAACGACTCCACCCGATACGACGGACCCCCGGGAACCAACCGATCGGTGGTGGCGCTGTACGCAACTCAGGGCGCGACCTTGACGAACGCCACCATCAACGGAACTCCTCTGTTTCTGCTGACCGCTGCCGAGCGCGGCCACCCGGTGTTCTACGTGCCGGTCGTCATCGAGCCGGGGCAGACCAAGACCATCGAGTACAACCTCGTCGAACCGACCGTCGCCGGCGAGGCGCAGGCACCGGTTCAGCCGCAATCGGTCCCGGCACCCACCGAAGTGGACTTCCCCGACTGCAACTGATTCCCCGCGTCACCCCTAGGGCAGAATCCCCGGCGTGCGAAGAACTCGACTGTGGATCGCCGGCGCACTCGGGTTGGCGCTCGCCGCCGCGCTCGTGGCGGGACCACTGAGGAAGCCGGCGCTGACGATCCACAACGCGCACTGCTTCGGGTGGAGCGTCAACGACACCGGACCACGGTTGGTGACGCTGGGAGACTCGATGGCCCAGGGCAATTCACGTGTCGACTGGGGAATTCACGGCAACACGTCGTGGTATTCGTACCTCGTGTGCGGAGACGATGCTCCCGCCGCCGATGGTGCCAACTTGGGAATCAACGGCGCGACCACGACGCAGATCCTCGCCCGAACCGACGAAGCGCTGGCCGCGAACCCGGACATCCTCGTCGTCAACGGCGGCACCAACGACCTCGCCCGATCGGTACCGCTGCCCCGGATCATCGAGAACCTACGCGCCACCCTGGACCGGGCACACGACATCGACACGGTTGTGATCGCCACGGTGCCGTCGTCGCGGAAGGTCAGCGCAGACGACCTGAACGACGACATTCGCGCACTGGCCGCCGAGCGCGGCATACCCGTCGCAGAATTCGCGCCACTGCTCGACCGACCCGGAGCCACGTTCGACGGCGTTCATCCCACTGCGAGGACGGCTGCCCGGATGGCAGCGGAGGTAGCCGCGGTGGTCGGAGTTCGGGCGACGTAACAGTCGTCGTGCCGGATGTCGGATGAGCTGCTAAATTCGCCCGATATGCACCGAATGTCGGGGAGGTATTCGGTGGAATCGTAGAAAGCTGGCAGTGGATGATCACACGTCGTCAAGACGCGTGCATCGAAATCTCGTCGACGATGGCCGTTGCGGATCTCGCCCGAACGGTCGTCGACACCGCCGAACGTGGCTTCGGTCGATGGGGTATCGAGTATCTGGGACCGGACGGCACCCGCCTCTGGTTCGGAGTGCACCGTCTCGGATTGGGGAGAAAACGCGAAACGGTGATGCGGTTCATCGTCACCGTCGACGCCGATTTCGATGGCGCACAAGCCCGTTCGCAGATCGAGCAGTTCGTCTGCAACCCGGCATCGGGCACATTCGTGCCCATCGGCCCGCGACAACTGCGGGGGTACCCGACCTATCTCGCGTATCTGCGCGCGATACGGACCGCGGTACTCGATGCGGATCCGGGCGCGCACGTGACGATGGTGCCCGAAGTGCGGACCTGACCGTTCGTGAAGCGGCGACCGACGCGGAATCCAGTCGAAGATGAACGCCGAGGTGCGTGATCAGAGGCGGCCCTGTTGGATCGCAACGACGACGAGAGCGATCATCGCAATCGTGAGGATTGCTAAGAGCGCCATATGAATTGGATCGGTCGAACCCGGCGGTCGAACCTCGTTCGGACCCCTTTTCTGGAGCATGTCACAGACTGTAGGTCACATTCTCGGATTGTGCACAGGATGAGTGGTACAAAGCGAGGTCCCGTCGCAATTGGTTCGCACATGTGTTCGACAAAGAGTAGAGTCGAGATCGGCGGAGCCGGGAGGGAAGCCCGGCTCCGCCGCCCGAATGTGGACGGTCCGTAGAAGGCCCAGTGAAGTGGACGGTGATCCGATGGACGACGTACTGCGCAAGGTCGAGGAACTGAAGGCGTTGGTCGTCGAGCTCGAGGCTCTGGATCGACAACGCGTCGGGCTGGGGGATCGACTGGTGGATCTGGAGCACTTCTTTCGCCGAGCCGGATGCCCCGAACTGTCTCAGCAGGCCCTCGATGCGTTCGTGGTGACCTACGCAGGTCGCGTGTTCGAATTGGCCGATGGCATGCGCGGATAAGGCCGTGTGAGCAAGTTCCCGACTTCTCGGACCGGGTGGTTTCGTCTGTGGTTGACTTGTTCATCCTCGTCGGGACACTAGGAAAGCTGCTCGATCTGTGAACAGTCTTCGCCAATGGTGGTCGCTTCCGGTCGACTACGGGTGGAACGTTGCGTACGCACGGTCCCAACAAGCACTGCACGTCACCAGAATTCTCATCGGAATCTTCTGCTGGTTCTACGCGGCCGCTGCGGCGATCGCCCTGACCATCCCGGGACTCGGAGACAGCGGTGCTGCGCGATGGGCACTGTGGTTCACCGTCGCGACGACGCTGCCCCTCGGGTTGGCCTGGCTGATCGGAGGCTGGCCGTCCTGGCCGATGTCGGTCGCCTTCGTGCTCTACGCCGACATCGTGCTCGCCGCAGTTCTTCTGACCGTCGACAAGCCGTCCGAGATGTTGCCGATGGCTGCGCTGTTCACCGTGATGGGCAGCTACGTCGTTGGCTTTCACGGCCCCAAGCTGTTCACCGCTCACCACCTCTTCGCGTTCGTCACCGTCGCCGCGCTCTACACCTCGGCCATGGTGAACGACCCCGAACGGCGCTTGCAGACCAATCTCTATCTCGTGATGCTGATCCTGGTGATGTTCTCGGCACCGCTGATCTGCCATTCCTTCCTGATGCTGCTGCGCCGCGACGCCACCGGCGCGTTCTACGACCCGCTCACCGGAATGCAGAACCGACGGGGCTTCGACGCGGCGATCGGCAACCTCGACCTTCGTTCCGGTGCGGATGCGGAACTGGCCGCCGTGGTGATCGACATCGACAACTTCAAAGCAGTGAACGATCGATTCGGTCACGAGCACGGAGACACCGTCATTCGTCTGGCCGCGAGCCGAATCCTCGAACTCTTCCCGACACCGGCAGTGACGGTGCGACTCGGCGGCGAAGAATTCGCGATCGTGTGCCTCGCCGAAGTCGACACGGTGATCGACAGATCCGAGGAATTGCGCAGCCGTTTGAGCGAGTCGACCGACCGTTCCCCGCTCACGGCGTCGATAGGCGTCGCGCATGCGGTTGTCGACGCGCGGGGTGTCGCGGAGGACGTCGATGTGTTGCTCAGCCGGGCCGATCGAGCCATGTACCGGGCCAAACGGATCGGCGGCAACCGCGTCGCGGTGTACGACGACGGGGAGCCGTCCGTCCATCCGGTCGACGAACGGCACTGAACGACGGCGTCGACCGCGTTCCGCGACGGAACCGGTCGACGCCGCCGATCGAGGTGTGAACCGCTACGCCACCTCTGCCGCAATCGCGGACCGGGTGCCGACATCGAAGACCGGATCGGTCAGATGCACGTCGAGAGTGTTGCCGGGACCGGCGATGATCGCATTCAGCACCGACGTGAACGCGCCACAGTTCTGGAACTGCGGAATCGTGTACGTCCCCTTGACGTGTGCATCGGCCTGGTTGTTCTGGATCAGATCGATAGCATCGAGCGAACCGGACAGGTTGGCGGTGGTCTCGGCGGTGACGCAGTTGCTACCCGCCGGGATCAGGTCGACCGCAGCCGATCCGGCCGACCCGGTGTCGATGCCCAACGGCTTCACCGAATCGATGCGAATCTTGAAGCTCTGCGCGACGTCGAGATCCAACGTCGGTGCCTCGTCCGGTCCGCCGCGGACGATGGTGCCGGACACCGGGGTCGCGTCGACGATCGAGATCGTGAAGTTCGCCAGCGTCGCGGGACCGAGTTTCAGATCGGCCGATGCCTGCGGCAATTCGAGCGACCCGGTCACCGTGCCACCGACCAGATCGACGTCCGTGGCGAGATCGGTGGTGGGAAACACCACCGGTTGGCCGGTCTTGGCGATGACCGTCGTCGTATCTGCCTGAAACGTGATGGGAAGGGTGTCGGCGGCATTGGCCGGGGCGGCGACGAGCGTGCCCAGGGCGATGCTCGATGCCAATGCCGTCATGGTGACGACAGTCTTGTTGCGGATCTTCACGTGTTCTCCTTCTCGGGAACGGTCGATGTGGAACGAGGTAGGACGGGAATCAGGACAGGGTGAAGGCCGGGTCGGGCTGGACCGACAGGCTGTTGACGGTGCAGTTGCCGGACATCGGCTGGTTCGTCGCGGTGAGCGTGTTCGTCATGTTGTCGAAAGACCCGGCCAACGTGGCGGGCCCGCAGTTGTATCCGACCAGCGAGAAGGCCACGTTGGACACCTCCCCGGTGGTGGCGCTGGTGGGAGTGAGGGTCCAGGGCAGGTTCTTCAGCTGGGGCAGGCCACACAGTCGGTTGGAGCCGCTGATCTGGGCATCGGTGATCGTCGCCGACGAGCCGTCTGCGCTGGTGGTGCCGCTCAGGTTGATGGAGCAGCTCACCGGCAGACCGAACGACGCCGGAGTGCTCACGACGATCGTGCCGGGTGCCGTGAAGGCGGTACCAGCGGGGGAAATGGTGGCGGCGCCGGCGCTGGCGGCACCGACTGTCGCACCGGTGATGGCAAGAGCGGCGACTGCGGTGACGAGTGTGCGAGAGCGGGTCGGCGGGTTGAGCGTCATCGATCGATCCTCCAGTCCAAGACGGATCCGGACCCGGTCGTGGCATCCGGTGGCACCGTTGATTCGGCAGCCGGGAGGGACGTTAGGTTGACGAAACATATGTCGGAAATGGTTTGTTTCAACTCTGTGAGAAGTCACAATCCGGTCGGTATGTTTGTTGTACGCAGTAGTAACTGAATCCGGCTGCTACCCGGAAAGTTAAGCGCAACACCGGCATTCGTCCCATTTTCGCGCCTCGGTCGGGCCTGGCGTTCCTTCGACCTTCACCCCGTGCGTCGTTATCTTTCCGTTATACAAAGTTATCAAAACGAGACAGTCGTGACCGTCTCGGTGACATCTCCGTCGTCGAGCATGGTCGGAGCGAAAGAAAACACCTCGACCAGGTTTGGAATTACAGTTCACCCCCGCGTGACGGGGGTCGTTTTTTCGTGTCAAACTGAGGTGTGACGTTCGCGCTGGCCGAAGCAGGATCTGCAGTCGACACGGACACGGGAGAGTTGACGGTGCAGCCGTATTTCGCCCCGGTCTGTCGGCTGGACAACGGTGCGCTCGCAGCCATCGAAGTGCAGCTGCGCGGCCCGGAGAACGGTCCTCTCGCATCGGCAGATGCGCTCAAGCGCGCAGCCAGGGCCATGGACGCCAAGCGCGAGCTCGACGCGCTCGCGTGGGGTGTGGCCCGGCTCAACCAATCGGTGCGACTGCCGATGCTCGTGTCCATGGACGTCGACTCGCTCGCTGCCCTGGATGCAGCCACCGAAGAACAGTTGCGCCGCGACATCGTGGTCGTCACCGAGGCTGCTCTCGTCGACAGCCCGGCGCGCACTCTCGCCGCAATCGACAAAGCTCGACGCGAAGGCAAAGTGGTGGCCGTCGACGACGTCGGTCGCCGGCCGCAGTCGATGACCCTTCTCCCTCTCATCGAGCCGGACGTGATCATCCTCGCCGAATCGATGGTCTCCCGCCGCCCGGATCTGTCGACTGCGCGTACCGCTCACGCCGTTTCGGCTCAGGTCGAACGAACCGGAGCCGTGGTCGTGGCGAGCGGGGTCGACAGTGCGCTGCATCGGACCCGCGCACTCGGACTCGGTGCCACCTACGGGGTGGGAGAGCTGTATCCGGCCGCGCAATCGACGGAAGAGCTACCTTCCGACGCGGCCGAGGTGATGCCTCCGTTCCCGACCTGGAGCACGCCGACCGTCGCCGCCGAATCGCCGTACGGCATTGCCTCCGCAGGCAAGACGGCAACGCGCAGCACCAAGCGACTGCTGGTGGCGATGAGCACCTCGCTCGAGATGCAGGCCGCGGCTGCTGGGCCGGAGACATTGGTACTCGGCACTTTTCAGCGCGCCGAACACTTCACCCCGACAACCCGCAGCCGCTGGGTGTCGATGACCGAGCAGATCTCCTACGCCGGCGTCTACGGCGTAGGCATGGGATACGTGCAAGAGGGCGGCATCGTGCATGCGCCCCTCGACCCGATGGATCCGCTCGTCGAGGAGTGGAACGTCGTGGTTCTCGGCCCGCACTTCTGCGGTGTGCTGGCAGCAATCGACCTACATCGCGGTGAGGTGGACGCCGACCGTGAGTTCGATTACGTGATGTCCTACGACCGCGCGACCGTAGTTCGTTGTGCCCGAGCAATTCTGGCGCGCTTCTGAGCCCTTCTGCCGAGCTCCCGACCGGCTATGTTTCGGGTGGCCGCGTCAGGGCATACGGCACACAAGCGATTGTGTAGTCCGGACTACTCCATCGCCTAGGCCTCGCACGTTGAAAACACAGCGTGCGAGGCCATCTTCTTTCTTCACGGGGCTGTGGCCCGCCGAATATGGTCGAGTGCCACTTCGCGCAGCTTGCGATTGGAGCGCTGAGACTGCTCGGTGAGCATGTCGAACGCAGCCTCCGGGCCGATGCGATGCATGGCCATCAGGATGCCCTTGGCCTGTTCGATGGGTGCGCGCTTGTCGAGAGCCTTCTGCACATCACTCGGCTCGCCGACGTGAGAAGACTCCCCTGCATCCATGCGCACTATTGTCACCCGAGTTGGAACGCCGCAGGTCAGACACTAGATGACGCGCCGAAAACGCGTCGAAGAGAGTTGTCGCCGTGACCTTGTTCGTAGCGTTCCGTTACCGCGCCGTGATCAGGCCGCAGGGTTGGAAAGTGGCCGCCCGATGAGGAATTCGAGCGTCCGGTACGCGTCGGTACGACGACCGTTGCTCGCGTTGTCGTGATACGCGGCACCGGCGACGACCACTCCCACCGGAATGCGACCCGACTCGATGTCGCGAGCCGTCTGCTCGGCGCACTCACGCAGCACCGGGCAGTCGGCGCACAAACGCCACGCCCGCTCTGCTCGCTTACGTCCATGGCGGGGAAGTTGCTGCGAGTCGTATGCATCCATGTCGTCGATGCACGCACCTTTGAGGCGCCAGACCTGGTCATCCGTCATCGTCGTGATCCGTTTCGCGTCGTGCCGATCGTTCCACGACCTCTGTTCCCCGTTGCGAGAAACTCGAAACACCCAAATACCTTGCGCCGCCCCTGGGCCCGCCGGAGTCGACCGGGTAGGACGGCGCAGACGTCAGGCGGAGTTCAGCGCCGAGTGCCCGACCGACGGCAGCACCAGATCTCGAAGATGCCGCACCCCCGCCGTGAAGGCTCGACACCGGCCTCGAACTGTTGGGTCGTCCTTCGACCGGTGAGCCGCTGCGGGCGAGAAGTCCCCGCGACGGTGGACCTTATGCTCTGGTTTAAGACATGCCCTGAGGCCACGATGAACCCATGATGCCCACTACGCGGGCGCTCGCCCCCCGGAACCGACGATGGCCGTGGCTGGGTGCGGTGTGCGCCGGAATCTCCGTCAACGCGTTCGCCGGTGCGATCGGATTGGCCTCCGGTGCGATCGACCTCGGTGCCGAGGCGCAGGCGCGGTTGCCGATGTCGAGCACATCTCTGGCCGCCATCGCATTGGTCCTGGTGGTCGGTGTCCCGATGGGAGTGGCGGCCGCGTCGGCGCTCGCAGGCGGCGGCAAGACCGGACCCATCGCTCACACGGCCGGGGTGCTGCTTGCTGCCTGGATCGTGGTTCAGCCGATGGTGATCGGTGAAACCAGCTGGCTACAAGGATGTTTCGGTGCGTTGGGCGTCATCGTCGCGGTTCGTGGGTGGCGAATAGCAGCGCTCACCGACCGTCTGACGGCTCGCCGTGCATGACTCCAGAGACGAAAGGGCAGAACGCATGGAAATACTGGTCGCGACGGCGGGGCGTCACGGGGCAACGGAGTCGCTCGGGCAGGAGATGGCGCGGGTGTTTCGGCACGACGGTGTCCAGGTGGATCTGTGTGCTCCCGATTCCGTCGACGACGTCGACCGGTACGACGCTGTGGTCATCGGCAGTGCCGTCTATTCCGATCGTTGGGTCCCGTCGGTCAAGGGCCTGGTAGACCGGGTGTCCCGGTCGGCGCATCCGCCCGTGTGGCTGTTCTCCTGCGGACCGTTGCATTCGAGTGAGCGACCGGTCAACGACACCGCCGATGCCGCACACGCAGTGTCGGTGTTGGATGCCCGTGCGCATCGAACGTTTCCCGGACGGCTCGATGTGGACGTGCTGTCGGCAGGGGAACGGCAGGTGTTCTTCGGTTCCGGTGCGAGCGCCGGAGACTTTCGAGACTGGGTAGCGGTGTGCAACTGGGCGCGGGAGATAGTCGCCTGTCTCACGGTCGCGGAGACGGGCGCGTGACCGACTCCAGCATGGCCGAATCCACTGTCGGCCAGGAGCTTCTGTCGGCCAGGAGAATCGATGTCCCGACTGCCGTCGCGGTCCGCCGGGTGGACTGGCGGTACCTGCTCACGGAGAAGTAGGGCCCTGATCCGTCGACCTCGTCTGCTCGGACAGAGAGCCGGAGTGCGGCAGCCGTTCGACGAGTACCCCACAGATGTCTTCTGCCCAACGGGAGATATCGGCGGGAGATCGGCTGTCGCCATCGGGGGCGTTGATCAACCCGACGATCACCCGCTCGAAACGCGACAGACGTGATCGGTCCAGCTTGCCTCCGAATGTTCGATGCTCGACAGCCCAGTCGGCCTTCGTTCCTTTCGGTCGAGCTTCGGCAGCAGTGCTTCCGTCCACCGGACCACTCGAGAAGAGCCACACCGGAATCGTTCTCAGTTCGGCCTGTTCCCTGGCGACCAACGCGCGCGCGTCTCGGAGCCACCTGCCCATGTACACGCCGCTACCGATGATCGCGGCGTCGTACTCGGCGATGCTGTCGACGTCGGACGCGTCACGAACCTCGACCGTCGACCTGTTGTCGTGGCGGGACAGCTCGCGGGAGAGATCCGAACCGAGCCAGTATCCGATCTCTCGGGTGGATCCGTGGCGGCTGGCGGTCGCGATCAGTACTCGCATGGTGTGTCCCCGTCGTCGGTTCGGTTTCGGTCGAATTGCCGTGAGGTTCGATGAACCACTGTGCACCGTGCCATTTCGCTCTCCATCGGTTCGGCAGTCACGACCACCGCCACTGCCGAATCTCCGGGAGATCCTCGAAGTGCTCTCGGATGTAGGCGTCGTGTCGTGCGAGTCGGTCCTGGCAGTGCTGTCGCAGTTCCTCGGCACCGGCCGGCGCAGTGCGCGCTCGGTCCAGTGCTGCGAGCGCGAGGTGATACCGACTGATCTTGTTCAGCACCACCATGTCGAACGGTGTTGTCGTGGTGCCTTGTTCGATGAATCCGCGAACGTGGAACCGTTGGGGTTCGGGTCTGCCGTGCACCAGTTGATGCACCGCACGGGGATAACCGTGGAACGCGAAGACCACATCGACCGACGCGGTGAACAGATCCACGAACTGCTCGTCGGAGAATCCGTGCGGATGATCGACGACGGGGAGCAGCGCCATCAGATCGATGACGTTGACCACGCGAACCCTGAGTTCGGGAGTCCACGTGCGCAACAAGTCTGCGGCAGCGAGGGTTTCCTCGGTCGGCACGTCGCCGGCACAGGCCAGAACTATCGCGGGGTCCTCGCCGGCATCGGCCACTTCGGTGCCGGCCCAGTCCCAGCGGGACGCACCGGCCGCTGCGTGCGCGCGTGCCTCGGGAAGCGTCAGATACTGCGGGTGACTCTGCTTGTCCACCACCAGAACGTTGACGTGACCTCGACTGCGGAAGCAATGATCGGCAACGGCGAGCAGGGTATTGGAGTCCGGTGGCAGCCATACGCGCACCACGTCCGGCGCCAGGGGAATCACCGCGTCGATCAGCCCGGGACCCTGATGGCTGAATCCGTTGTGGTCGTTGCGCCAACACGTGCTGGTGAGCAGCACGTTGAGCGACGCAACGGGTGCGCGCCAGGGGAGCGTTGCCGCGTGCTGGAGCCACTTGGTGTGCTGGATCAGCATCGACACGCTCACCATGGCAAAGGCCTCGTAGCTCGCGAACAGGCCGTGTCGACCCGACAGCAAGTACGCCTCGAGCCAGCCCTCGCACAGATGCTCGCTGAGCACCTCCATCACGCGGCCGTCGGGACCGAGATCGTCGTCGAACTCGGTGGTCGGCAGCTGCCAGCACCGGTCGGTGGCCTCGAACACGGCCTGCAGGCGGTTGCTCGCGGTCTCGTCGGGACAGAACAGGCGAAAGTTGCCGCCGCCGTTCGGCTGTGCGTTGTCGAGGTAGATATCGCGCATCATCTCCCCGAGTACGGTGGTCGTCTCGTGCGACGTGCGACCAGGGGACTCGACGGTGAGCGCGTAGTTCTCGAGGTCTCGAATGACCAAGGGCTGCAGCAGCACACCGCCGTTTGCGTACGGGGTGGCACCGAGACGTTCGGTGCCCGACGGTGCGAGCTCCCGAATCGACGCCACCGGGGCACCGTTGTCGTCGAACAACGATCGGGGATCGTAGGACAGCAGCCACTTCTCGAGCAGTTCCAGGTGTGCAGGATTCTCCCGGACACCCGACAACGGCACCTGGTGCGCCCAATGGGTGCCCTCGATGCGCTTGCCGTCCACCTCGTGCGGACCGGTCCAGCCCTTGGGCGTACGCAGAACGATGGCGGGCCAGGCGATGTCGCCTCGTGGGTTGCCGCCTCGCGCGGCGTGCCGAACTCTCCCGATCGCATCGTGGGCGCGGGTGAGGGCAGATTCGAGGGCCGGGAACACCTCTCGCGGGTCGGTGCCCTCGACGAAGATCGGTGTCCACCCCTGGCTTCGTAGGAAGCGTTCGACTGCAAGGTCGGCGCTACGACCGAGAACCGTCGGGCCGGAGATCTTTCCATCGTTGAGATGCAGGATCGGCAACACTGCTCCGTCACGGACCGGGTTGAGAAAGGCGGGGATCTTCCACGAACCGGACAGGGGACCGGTTTCGGCCTCACCGTCCCCGACTACACAGGCGACGATCAGATCGGGATTGTCGAACGCTGCGCCGGCGGCGTGGACGAGGGCGTAGCCCAGCTCGCCGCCCTCGTGAATGCTGCCCGGGGTCTGGACGCTCACGTGGCTCGGAATGCCTCCGGGAGTAGAGAATTGACGGCACAGCCGTCGGACTCCGTCGTTGTCGAGCGAGACGTCCGGGTAGATCTCGCTGTACGTGCCTTCGAGGTAGGTGTTCGCCACCATCGCCGGGCCGCCGTGTCCCGGCCCGGTGACGTACAGCCAGTCCGAATGGGTTCGGCGAATCACGCGGTTGAGGAGGGTGTAGATCATCGACAGACCGGGACTGGTGCCCCAATGCCCGAGCAGTCTCGGCTTGATGTGCTCCGTTTCCAGTGGCCGACGCAGCAATACGTTGTCCTGCAGGTAGATCTGAGCCACCGTCAGATAGTTCGCCGCAGCCCAATAACGCAGGTCTGCGTCCAGTTTCTCGGAATCGTATGTGGTGTCGACGGTCGGCGTGGTCATCGGTTCGTGGGAACGACGACGACGGGAACGTCCACCGAATGCAGCACCGCACGTGAGGTGGAACCGAGAAGCATCGACGCGAATCCGCCCCGACCACGGCTCCCCACGACGATCAACTGCGCAGTATCGGACGCACGGACCAGTTCACGAACCGGCCTGTCCCGAACCACCACCCGGTGGATGGTGACGTCCGGATAGTCCTCCGACCATCCGGCCAGGCTCTCCGCCAACGACGTCTTCTCGGCGAGTTCGGAGTCGACCCACGGTCCCTCGTCGTCGCGCGTCAACACGCTGCCCAGTTCGAGGTCGCTCCAGGCGTGCACCGCAATGAGGTCGACCCCCCGCAGCGATGCTTCCTGGAGGGCGAACCCGATGGCCGGTTGGCTGTTGGACGTGCAATCCACACCGACGACGACCGGCCCGTCGCCGACGATGGTCGACTTGATCACTGCCACAGGGCATTTGGCGTGCGATACCACCGCGGTGCTGACCGACCCGATCAGTCCACCGGTGAACTCGCCGAGACCCCTCGACCCGACGACGATCATGGCGGGTGCGACGTCGAAATGCGTCAGGTTTCTTGCAGCGGAGCCGTGCTCGAGTCGAGTGTCGAGAATCAGCGAATTTCCGGCCGCCGTCTTGTGCGCAGCATCGACCGCTGCGGTCAGCACACGCTTGGCCTCTATATCGGGGTCCGTGAACGCGCCCATCCGAAGGCTGATGGCGTCACCGTAGGTTCCCGGTGCAAACAGCGACGACGTGACCAGCTCGAGCGGGGCGTGGCGTCGAACAGCCTCGCGCGTCGCCCAGCGGACCGCGCCGAGGGATGTGGCGGATCCGTCGACTCCGACGACTATCCGGTTCGATGCAGTCATGACCTTGTCCCGTCCATTGACCTTCGCGTGTGGAACACCTCGAGCATTACCGAGTGGGGCCGATGCGGACAGAGGCGGAAGTCCTTCGGTGCGGGGCGGAAGTCCCTACCAGTTACCCCTGGGGGGTATGTCTTGCTATCGTCGATGTCATGCATTCAGTGATCCGACGCAGTCGCCCGGGCTTCGCCTCGGCGACCGGATTGCTGATCGCGCTGACGATCTTCGGGGTGCTGCTGATGCACTCGGTGACACCGACCATGTCGGTGAGCAGCGAACACGCTGCCATGGCGTCGACGACCCACCACGAGGATCCGGTACAGGTGGCAGTCGGTGAGCACGACTGCCCGCCGACGCATCAGATGATGCATCCGTGCGCGGGAACCACGGTGGCGTGGGCTGCGTTGTCGGTCCCGGCGACGAGCGTCGATGTCGTCCACGCCCCGATGTCGGACGACGGTATCGGTGGGCGCACCGACTCCATCTCGGAGCGTGCGCCGCCGTGGACCCTCTGGGAGCTGGACAGATCGGTGACCTTACGAGTGTGACATGCAGTCCGGTGGAGGCACACCACCGGCGGATCGGCATACCCAGATCCCTGTATTTCGCACTTGTTCAAGGAGATTCACATGCGTACAACACTCGTCTCTTCGCTGGCCGCTGCCACCGTGAGCGCATTCCTTCTCGCCGGCTGCAGTAGCGACGACTCGTCGATGGACGGCCATTCGATGGGCTCGCCGAACTCTTCGTCGGAATCCTCGGCGTCGTCTGACCAGGCCGACGCGTCGGCAGAATTCAACGATGCGGACGTGATGTTCGCGCAGATGATGTACCCGCATCATGCGCAGGCGGTCGAGATGGCGGCAATGGTCGAGGGCCGCACCGAGAGTCCGGACGTAGTGGCCTTGGCGTCGGCGATCGAAGCCGCTCAGCAACCCGAGATGGACCGGATGACCGCCTGGCTCACCGAGTGGGGCCAGCCCATGCCCGACATGAACATGGACATGGGCGGAATGGACCACAGCTCGGGCATGGGCATGATGACTCAGCAGGACATGGACGCATTGAGTGCGGCCACCGGTGGCGAGTTCGACAGTCAGTGGCTGACGATGATGATCGAGCACCACGAAGGTGCGATCGAGATGGCGAACGTGGAGATCGAAGACGGGACATTCCCGCAAGCGCAGGAGATGGCTCGCATGATCGTGGCCTCACAGCAGCAGGAAATCGACACCATGCGGACGTTGCTCGGCTGAGCTGCACCGAAGCGAGGGCCGCATCCCCGTATCGGGGGTGCGGCCCTCGAGTAGGCTGAAAAATCGGAGAATCCTTCTCCGTACATCGGTCCGAGGGAGACAGTTCGCAATGGCACGTCGACGGGTTGTGGTCATCGGTGGAGGATTCGGCGGACTCCACGCGGCACGGCGTCTGCGCAACGAAGACGTCGATGTCACCGTGCTCGAGCGCGGTACCTCGCACGTCTTCCAGCCGCTGCTCTACCAATGCGCCACCGGTCTGGTGTCGGAGGGCTCGATCGCCAGTCCGCTGCGACACCTGCTGCGCAAACAGAAGAACGTGTATGTGGCACTGGGTGAAGCGACCTCGGTGACCCCCAGTGTCGACGGCTCAGCGGGTGACGGCGGAGTGGTGACGGCGAGCCGATTCGACGGCTCGACCTTCGAGCTGCCCTACGACTACCTCGTCGTCGCCGTCGGAATGCAGCAGGCGTACCACGGCCACGACGAATACGTGCAGTGGGCACCGGGCATGAAGACCCTCGACGACGCCCTCGCGATCAGGCGAAAGTTGATCTCCGCCTTCGAGATGGCCGAGTCTCTCCCCACCCCCGAGGAGCGCAGGCCGTGGCTCACCTTCGCGGTGGCCGGTGGAGGCCCGACCGGAGTCGAATTGGCCGGTCAGATAAGAGAACTCGCCACCAGAGCGTTGGCAAAGGAGTTCGATTCGATTCACCCGTCGGAAGCGCGAGTTCTGCTGTTCCACGGCGGCGACCGCGTACTCGAATCCTTCCCCGACTCGCTGACGAAGAAAGCGCAACGCACCCTCGATGCCGTCGGCGTGGAAACGCATCTCGGTGTGCACGTCACCGACGTCACGGCCACCGACGTCGAGGTCACAGCCAAGGCCGAACCCAAGACCGTCACACGCTACGACACCCACACCGTGCTGTGGACCGCAGGCGTGGAAGCTGTCCCGTTCGTGAAGCAACTCGCCGACGCCATGGGAGTGGAGCAGGACCGATCGGGACGCATCGCCGTGCAACCGGATCTCTCGATCCCCGGACACCCCAACGTCTTCGTCGTCGGAGACATCATGTCGCTGAACAAGCTTGCGGGAGTCGCCGAGGTGGCCATGCAGGGCGGCCGAGCGGCGGGCGCGGCAATCGCAGCGGACCTATCCGCTTCTGCGCGAAAGGATTTCAAGTACCGAGACCTCGGCACTGCGGCCTACATTGCCCGCGGACACGCACTGGTGCAGGCCGGGCCGCTGCGCATGTCCGGGTTCCTCGGCTGGGTCTCGTGGGGCGTCATCCACATCGCGTTCCTCGCCGGCAACCGCAATCGCGTCGGGACACTGATCAACTGGGCCGCAACCCTGGCCACCGGCACCCGACGCGAACGAGCCATCACCTACGGCGACCCCGAAACGGCGCGGAAGCCGTACAACTGAGACCGACGTCAGTCGCTGTAGGTGTCGACCTGTGGCCTCGACAGGAGTACGGCACCTGGGTTCAGGATTCCGGCCGGGTCGAGAGACTCTTTCAACGCCCGCTGCACCGAAATCGACACTTCATCGTGCTCGACAGTTAGCCACCTGCTCTTCAGCCTGCCCACACCGTGCTCACCGGTGATGGTTCCCCCGAGTGCGAGGGCGCGACGGGTGATCGCATCGAACGCGGACACCGCTGCGGCGCTACTGGCCGGATCGGCGGCGTCGTAGATGATGGTCGGATGCAGGTTGCCGTCGCCCGCGTGCCCGAAGACGCCGATGGTCAGATCGTGTTCGGCAGCAATCTCTTCCACTGAGGTGATCAGATCGGTGATGGCAGAGCAGGGAACAGCGACATCGTCCAGTAACCAGTCGCCGAGACGTTCGAGCGCAGGGAGCGCGAGTCGACGGGCTTCGAGCAGCATCGCCGCCTCCACGGGATCGGAGCCGACGACCACATCCTCGGCCCCGAACTCGGTACAGATGGACTCCAGCACGGTCATAACGGATTCGGCATCGGCGTCGTCGCTCTGAATCAGCAGTAGCGCTGCGGTGGTGTCGCCGATTCCCATCTTCGTCATCTCGTCGACTGCCTTCACCGTGGTGCGATCGAGGATTTCGAGCATCGATGGGGTGATTCCTGCGGAGGCAATCTTCGATACTGCCGAACCTGCCCCTTCGAGAGTGGGAAAGGCGGCGACAAGGGTGTGCGGGTCACGCGGTGCAGGCAATAACCGAACGGTGATCTCGGTGATGATGCCGAGGGTGCCTTCCGAGCCGATGAGTAGATGCGTCAGGTCATATCCCGCAACACCTTTCACGGTGCGCCGGCCAGTTCGTAGGACCCGCCCATCGGCCAGCACCACTTCGAGACCGAGGACAAAATCGCCGGTGACGCCGTACTTCACGCAGCACATTCCGCCCGCATTGGTCGCGACGTTACCGCCGATGGTGCTGAAGGTGACGCTGCCTGGATCCGGCGGATAGAACAGACCGGCCTCCGATGCCGTGGTGCGCAGATCGGAAGTGATGACCCCCGGTTCGACGACGGCGAGGCGGTTGACCCTATCCAGTTCACGTATTCGGGTCATCCTATGCAGACTCAGCACAACCGAGTGGGCAGAGGCGTTGGCTCCGCCGCTCAGTCCACTCCCTGCACCGCGTGGTATCACTGCGATCGAATGCTTGCTTGCTGCCGCCATGCAGGCCACGACATCAGCGGTGGTGCGAGGCATGAGCACCGCTGCCGGAACCTCGCTGTGGGTGAACTGGGACTGATCGCGGGCATACCCGGCCAAGATATCCGGGTCCACGACGACGATGTCGGCGGGCAGAGCATCGACGAGGGCTGCGATGTCGGTGGTTGCAGGAGCATTCATCGGAGATCCTCGACAGCTGCCCGATGTTCTCGAGCAAGTTCGACGTAGTGGTGGGCATTGGTGCCGTTCGCCTCAACAGTCTCTGCATCGAGCGTGCGCCGGATCTTGCCGGGAACACCCGCAACCAACGACCCCGCTGGAATCACGGTGTGCTCGGTGACCACAGCCCCTGCGGCGATCAACGACCCGGCACCGATGACGGCTCCGTTCATGATCACTGCACCCATTCCGACGAGGACGCCGTCCTCGACGGTGCAACCGTGCAGGATCGCACCGTGACCGACGGACACGCTGTTGCCGACAAGAACCGGCATTCCAGGGTCCGCGTGGATGACACAGTTGTCCTGAATATTGGTTCCTGCGCCGATGGTGATGGGTTCGGCGTCGGCGCGCAGCGAGGCTCCATACCAAACACTCGTGTTCTCCTCGAGTGTCACCGCGCCGACGACGGATGCGTTCGGGGCAATCCAGGACGACTGTGGGACAACAGGTCGCTTCGATCCGAGGGGCACAACAACACCTGTCTTCGGGGTGGTCACAGTGCCCGCACCGCCAATCCGCCGTCGACAGGCAAGCAGACACCATTGATGTAGGCCGATTCGTCCGAAGCGAGAAACACTGCGGCGTTCGCGACGTCCCACGGTGAGCCCATCCGGCCGGTCGGACTGCTGGCATGTCGAGCCGCCATTGCCTCGGCTGCAGCGTTCGGGTCCACCAATTGGCCTGTCACCAAGGGAGTATCGATCAGACCGGGGAGAACCGCGTTGACCCTGACGCCCTGGGCCGCATATTGCAGGGCCAGGGCGACGGTCAGCTGATTGACGGCCCCCTTCGTTGCGCTGTAACTCGGGTAGTTGAAGCCGGTGTAGCGAATGCTGGCGGTGGAGGAGACATTGACGATCGAGCCGCCGCCGTGCGCGAGCATCGCAGGCAGGACGTGCTTGCAGGTCAAAAAGACTCCGGTCATGTTGACGGCTACCGATCTGTTCCACTGTGCAAGATCGAGTTCGGTGATGTCTCCGACGCCCGCTGCGCCGACGTTGTTGTGCAACACGGTCGGTGGGCCCAGCGCCTCGATGGCCTCTGCCACTACCGATCGAACTTGCTGCTCGTCGGTCACATCGGCAACCAAAGCCACCGCGCTGCCTCCTGCGGCGGTGATCTCCGCGGCGGTCAACTGGGCTTCGGCGTGGTTGCGGTCGATAGCGGCAACGGTTGCACCTTCGCGGGCGAACGCAAGCGCAGCAGCGCGGCCGTTGCTCAACGCCGCGCCGCTCGAACCGGCACCGAACACCAGCGCAACCTTGCCTTCGAGTCGGCCGGTCATCCCGAGATCTCCTCAACCAGAAGCTCGAATGTCACCGCGACGAGATTGCCGCGCTCGGCGAGTTCGCCGGTGTGCACAGTCCCGTGGCGATCGATGGCGCAGACCGACACGTGCGCCTCGGAGAGCCGGTCACCGTCGACGCTCGCGTGGCCGGAGATAGTCACTTCCGTTGCCGGCCCGTCGGCGACAGCGGTGCCGTCGCCGCGAATCAGCGTGGCCCCGACAAGGCTGCCCAGGCTGCCGCGGACCGATGCGGTCTGCATTCCCGCGTCGATCATGACGCGTCGGATGGCGTCGTGTATTTCGACGCCTGGCCGCACGCGCGTCATGACAGCACGGTGAGAACTGCTGAGCGACACAGCTGTCGGCGACGGAGTGAACACCGGCATTGCGGTCTCGTCGTCCGCGCCGCTGGTGAGAGCAACCGAATCGAAAGCATGCACAATTGCCTCCACCGGAGTGGCGCCGACGATAGTGTCCGGCCAGAGATGACCGCCGCGGAGGACACCGTCCGCGTCGAACCAAGCTGCATGGCAATGCATGAAGCGTTCGCCGTCCCGGCGACCTACCGTTGCACTCCCCGCAACGATGGTGGCAGGCGCTGCGGTCTCGAACGTCTCGCTGTACCAGGCTGCGCGAGAACCGTCGGTGCACAGTGCCGGGATGCAATAGGAGACGCGGGACAATGGTCCACCGAGCAGTTCCACCTGCGCCGAATCGGCACCCAGGCGCGTCAGTGCCTCGTCGATCGCGTCGACAAGGCGGCGGCCGGGAGTCAGCGACAACCGTTCGACCGTGGTCCCCGTCGTAACGGACTCGAGTCGTTGCGCCGCTTGTTCACCCGGGTGCACAAGCGGTTTCAGGACCGTGGAGGCGGTCATGATGCCGTCTCCAGGTTCTTCGCGTACGGGCCCCACTTCTGCTCGGCAAGTTCGTCACGAATCGTTCGCTTGACGATTTTGCCGTAACCGGACTTCGGCAGCGAGTCGCGGAACAGGATGTAGCGCGGAACCTTGTAGCGAGCCATTCGCTCACCGAGCCAGGCTGTGAGTTCCTCGGCCGTCACTGTTCGGTCGGTGCTCCGAACACACACTGCAACACCGACTTCACCCCACTTCGGGTCCGGTACACCGAGCACCGCGACCTCGTCGATCGCGTCATGGGTGAGGATCTTCTCCTCGATGTCGCGCGGGTGAATGTTGGAACCACCCGAGATGAACATGTCCGACGACCGGCCGGTGACGTAGACGAACCCGTCCGTATCCACGACGCCGAGGTCGCCGGTACGAAACCAACCGTCCCTGAATGCCTTTGCGTTCGCCTCGTCGTTGTCGAGGTAACCGGCGAAGACGGCGGGTCCGGCGACGCACAGTTCACCGATGTCGCCGGGCGGAACCTCGTGACCGGTTTCGTCCTGGACGCTGACCAGCATGCCGGTACGCGGATAACCGCACGTGGACGCGGCGAGCCCTGCGGGTATCGGCCGTCCGTGCTCGGCACTGGGGAGGACGGTGATGTTGCCGGTCACCTCGGCGAGGCCGTAATACTGAACCAGGACCTCGCCGAGTACCGCGCGCGCTCGCTGCTGATCCGGGGCGTACATCGGAGCGCCGGCGTAGATCACATGCTTGAGCGAAGAATGGTCGTGCCGGTCCACTGCAGCGTCGTCGACGAGAACCTTCAGAATCGTCGGCACGGTGAACATGTTGGTCACCCGCTCCGATTCGACCAGGCTCCACACGTCTTCGGGAACCAGGCTTGCCGACGAAGGCAGAACCGTCGCGGCACCGCGTGCAACCTGTGGCAACATGTGCACACCTGCTCCGTGGGACAGCGGCGCGACAACGAGTGATACGTCGTGGCGGTCGGTGGTCGGCATCAGATCTGCGAGGTGATTGTTGATGACGAAACCGAGCTGATCGTGCGTCAGAATTGCGGCCTTCGGGGTGCCACTGGTGCCGGATGTGAAGAAGTACCAGGCCGGATCTCCCTCCCAGGTGGCCAGGGTTTCGGGCACCGTCGTCGACGACGTGATGTCGGCGACGGAGTCGGCATTCTCGCTCTCGATCCACAGGACTCCCGCGGGCAGACCGTGCGCGGCCTGGACTGCATCGACGTGCGAGGCGGTCGACGCATGTCCGATCATCACACTGGGCCTGCACACCTCCGCAATGACCACGACGTCGTCATCATGCAGCCGCGAATTGACCGGTGCGAGAACAGCACCCACGCGCCACGTTGCGAACATAGCTTGGATGAACTCGGGATGGTTGGGGCTGTCGAGCATGACGACATCGCCCTTCTGGACGTCACGGCGCTGCAGATCTGCGGCCAATGCGTCGACACGTCGATCCAGATCCTGCCAGGTCCACCTCGTGGTGCCGTGCACGACGGCGGTACTGCCGGGGAGGCGCCGAGCGGTTTGCTTCAATATCTCTGCCAGATTCGCAGCACGTCTCGGCATGCTCATCGGACTCCCTCCAGAACGGTGGCGTAGTTCGCGACTGCTGCTCCGCCCATATTGAAGACCGCGGCCCGATGCGCGTTTGGCAACTGCATGTCTCCGGCCTCGCCGGTCAATTGCATTGCCGCCATGACGTGTTGGGACACGCCCGTAGCCCCGAGTGGATGCCCCTTCGCCTTCAGGCCGCCGGATCGATTGACCGGCAGCAGCCCGTCGGCCTCGGTGCGGCCCTCGGTCAACACCTCGCCGCCCTTACCGGGCTCGGCAAGTCCGAATGCCTCATATTGCAGAAGCTCCGCGATAGTGAAGCAGTCGTGCGTCTCGATCAGGTCCAGCTCCGCGAGGGTGACCCCAGCGGCGGCGAGGGCTCCGCGGAATGCGCGGGCACCACCGTCGAACGCAAGCACGTCATTGCGTCGGGCCAACGCGAGGTGATCGTTGGCTTGATGACGACTGAGAATGCGGACCGAACGGCGCGAAGTGCTAGCAACTTCCGGCAACGCGACGACCATGGCGGCGGCACCGTCGGACACCAGGGAACAGTCGGTACGCAGTAGCCTGCCCACGACAGCAGGGTTCTTGTCCGACGGCGTCGCGCAGAAATCGAACCCGAGATCGCGTCGTAGATGCGCGTAGGGGTTGTCTACACCGTTGCGGTGGTTCTTGGCTGCGATGCGGGACATCGCCTCCCGCGGATCACCGTAGCGGTCGGCGTATTCATCGGCGAGAGAGGCGAATACACCAGCAAAGCTGCCCATGTGCTCCTCGGTTGCCCGATGAGAACCAGAAAGGAGAATGTCGTTGATGGCGTCGTTCGAGGTGGCCGTCATCTTCTCGGCACCCACGATCAACGCGACTCGGCCTCGCCCTGCCTGCAGATAGTCGAGTCCCGTGTAGAGGGCGGCGCTGCCGGTGGAGCACGCATTCTCCACGTGCACAGCAGGAACGAGAGCCAGATCGGGCTGACCGGCACCGACGAGTGCGCCCTCGAAACCCTGCCGGGAGAAGCCGTTGTTGAACACGCCGACAGTGATGATGTCGACGTCCGCGGCGTCGAGTCCCGCGTCGGCGAGAGCGCTGACCGACACCTCGGCGATCAGCGACTCGACGTCCGGGCTCTCACTTTTCCCGAATTGGGTATGTGCCCAGCCGATGATGTGCGGTGCGCTCACGTCTGTCCTCTCGTCATGTCGCGTGAGGCGGATCACGTCCCCACGCCCTGTCATGGTCGTCGTATGCCACGTTGCGGTGCACCGTCGCAGGACGAGAGGACTTGCAGCGAATTCCTCTCGTTGTCGAATGCCGCTGTTGCGACAGCGGGAGGAAAGCTGGACTCGTTTCCCCTCTCTCGGCTCGATGATCGGGAACGGCTGTCGCAACAGACTGAGTGCACATCGACACAGAATGAGGGGCTGACGTGCGCGCAGTGCTCAAGACCGAACCTGCTCCGGGCTTCGACCTGGTGAACGACTACCGCGAGCAGGACCTGGAGCGTGGACACGTTCGCATCGAAGTCGGTGCAGTATCGGTGTGCGGAACCGACCGCGAGACGTACGAGTACGGCCCGGCAGTCCGCGACCTCGGCTTGCGGTTGCCGGTGGTGACGGGGCACGAATGCGCAGGCACCGTGATCGAGGTTGCCCCCGACGTATCCACATTGCGCGTCGGAGATCGCGTTGCTGTCGAGACTCACGTCGCGTGCTCGGACTGCTACCAGTGCGCACTCGGTAATGCCCACAATTGCCTGCGGATGGACCTGCTCGGTCTGACGATGGACGGCGCATTCGCCGAGCGAGTGGTACTCCCGGCGTCGACGTGCTTCCGACTACCGGACGAGCTGACACTCGAAACGGCTGCCCTCCTCGAACCTGCGGGGAGCGCGATGCACGCTGTGCAACGGAGCGGGCTGAACCTGGACGGCGCGCACGTCCTGGTCAGTGGTGCCGGGCCCGTCGGTCTGGCCGCGCTGCAGATTGCTCGCGCGAAGGGAGCCGAAGTGCTTGTGGTCGAACCGAACTCGCACCGCGCCGCAATGGCAGTCGAACTTGGTGGATCGCTGGTGGCGTCGGGTGAACACCTTGTGGAGCGGGTGTGGGAAAGGACCGGCGCGGCGCAAGGCGTCGACTTGGTTCTCGAATGTTCCGGAGCCCTCCCTGCGCTTGCGGCTGGATTCGACGTCGTCCGCCGTGAGGGCACCATCGTGAGCGTCGGGTTGACCAACCGACCTCTCGAACTGAACGCGACACGGCAGTTGATCAGCCGGGGACTGACCCTGCGCGGCAGTTTCGGTCGTCGGATCTGGGATTCGTGGACGGAACTTGCCGGCCTCGTGGCATCGGGAAGCGTTGATCTTTCTCGTCTGGTCTCGCACCGCATGGAACTCGAAGATGTGGAAACGGCGATCGGGATGCTGTCCGGTGACGCATGCAAAGTGGTCCTCTATCCGCAGGGAGTGCCGGCGGAGCTTCGAGATTCGGCCGTGTCGCTCAACGCCCTTTGAAGGGCGGGAACGGATCGAATCCCTCGGCTCTCATGGCATCGGCGACGCGTAATCCGAGGTGCAGGTGCAGACGGACGGTGCCGTCGTCGAGGTCGATGTCGACCGCGTCGCGGATGCGGTCGAGTCGGTAGTACAACGTGGTTCGGTGAATGAAGAGGGCCTCCGCGGCTCCCGGGCCGGATCCAGCGTGGTCGAGGAAAGCCCGCAACGTATCAAGCAATCGGCCGGACGGGTCCACCTCGGCGAGGCGGCGTAGCTCCTGTGGAACCGCGGTGATGTCGAATTCCTGTGTCGGGATCCTGGCCAGTACGCCGAGGACCCCGGCACGTTCCCAGCTGACGACCGAGTCCTCACCGAATCGGCGCGCGATGGTGGCGGCGAGGCCGGCCTGCCGTGCGGACAACCACGCCTCGTTCATCGCAGGTACGAGCGCTCCGATTCCGGCTTCGACACTCGTGCCGCGGCCTGCCACGTCTGCTGCGTCGCGCACCATCGTTCGGGCCTCGGCGACGACAGTGTCCAGGTCGCGTGCGGCAGTCGCCAGGTACACGAGATGCCCGGCGGCGCCGTCCACACTGTGCAGCGCATCGCCGCGACTGCGGGAACGAGCGGCGACCAGCGCATGCCGCAGCGCGATCGCAGTCAGGTCGCTGTCCTTTCCCTGCCGCAAGGCCAGGGTGACTACGCGGACACCTCCGGGTATGACAGCCAGCTCGGCGAGGGCACCCTCGCGCGCAGACTCCTCGGCCCCGAGTGCCGCAGTCACCAGGGCCTCGGATCGACCCGAATCGAGTGGCATTCGGTCTGCCACCATCAACGGGGCGACCTCGTTCGCCACTTCACCGATTCGAGCCAGATCGGCATCGGTGACAGTTTTCTCGGCATCGATCACAAGGATCATGCCCAATGTCTCGCCGCGCCAGCGAATGGGCACGCCTGCACGGGCGTGAAGACCGAGCGCTTCGGACCCGTCGATCCTGCCGGGCTTGGTCCATTGACCGATGCCGCTGGACAGCAGAAAACCGATAGCCTCGCTGCCTGCATCGCGGTTCAGAATAGCTCTGATCCGAACGGGGTCCTCGTCGCCGAAGTGGCGGCTTGCGAACAGCATTCGTACTTCGGGGTCGTTGACGACGACCGATCTGCCGAGCTCATCGGCGAAGCGGTCGACCACAGCTTGGACGCTGTCTCTCGACATGGGCCGAGCGTACGCGTGGTGAGTTCGGCCCGAAGGGGCCCTATACGGTGCGTTCGACAAAGAGAGGAAACTAGGAGCTCGAGGTTCGTCAGTAAACGGTCGTGACTCAGGTCACTGCGGGAGCACAGTGTGTAAGCCCGCCTCATGTGGTGGGTCTCGGATCGAAGACTGGAGTGATAGATGACGTCACGCACCCACCTGCCCGGCGCTGCGACGCCGGACAACGAGATGGCCACCCGCGTGATGCGCAAAGTCGCACTGCGCCTGATTCCGTTTCTCGGGCTCGCCTATTTCCTGAACTACATCGACCGGACGAACATCTCGTTCGCCAAGTTGACGATGAGTGAGGATCTCGGCCTGACCGAGACAATGTACGGACTCGCCAGCGGCTTGTTCTTCGTCGGGTACATCCTGTTGGAAGTGCCGAGCAACCTTGCTCTCCACAAGTTCGGTGCGCGTCGTTGGATTGCTCGAATCCTGGTGTCCTGGGGACTTATTGCGGCCCTGATGGCATTTGTACCCAACGCGACCTGGCTGAACATCGCCCGTGTTGCGCTCGGTATCGCCGAGGCCGGCTTCTTCCCCGGCATCATGCTTTATCTGACGTTCTGGTTCCCCAGGGCAGTGCGAGTCCGACTCGTCGGCGTGTTCATGGTTGCGCTACCACTGTCGAGTGCGTTCGGTGCACCGATCTCGGCGGCGATCATCCAGTACTGGGACGGTCTGTTCGGCCTGGAAGGATGGCGAGTGATGTTCCTCGTCGAAGGAATCCCGACGGTGTTGCTCGGCATCGCGGCATGGTTCTACCTCACCGACCGGCCGCGTGAAGCCAAGTGGCTGAACGCGGATGAACGTAGCTGGCTCGACAAGCGTATGAACTCCGAGCACTCCGAAAAGGCCGAGTCCGGCCACGGGTCCGTTCGTGATTCACTGCGTAACCCGACGGTGTGGCTACTCGGCGTGACGTACTTCGGCATCGGCTACGGGTTGTTCGCGATCAGCTTCTTCCTGCCGACAATCGTCGCCGGATTTGCCGAGCAGTTCAACACCACCTTCTCGATCGCCGAGAACGGAATGATCGTAGCGGTGCCGTTCTTCATCGCCTCGGTTGCGATGATCCTGTGGTCCAGACGATCCGACCGCCGCAAAGAGCGGATGTGGCACCTCATTGCCCCGACTGCCCTTGCTGCAGTGAGTGTTCCGATCGCGATGTACATGAGCTCGCCGTTCCTCACCATGGTGTTCATCACGCTCACCGCAGTGGGAATCTTCTCCGCACTGCCGATCTTCTGGTACTTGCCGACAACCTTCCTCACCGGGGCTGGAGCCGCAGCGGGCATCGCGCTGGTGAACACCATAGGTGCATCGGCCGGACTGGCGGCGCCCTACATGACGGGCTGGCTGCTCGACACCACCGGAACCTCGAAAGCGGGCCTGTGGGTAGTGGGCGCTTTCATGGCCATGGCGGTGGGACTGCTGTTCGTGGTACAGGCTCGACTGCGCAAACTCGATCGAGAACTGGTGTAAGTGTGTTGTAGTAATTCCGGTGTTGGCCCGACCGCAATCATGTTCGGGCCCACACCGGTTGATTGGTTCAGTCGGCTGCGAATCAGCCGATGCCGGGGATGAAGCCGGGGTAGACGAAGTGCCCGGGACCGCCGCCGGGCAGCAGCTGGCCCGTCGAACCCGGATAGTTCATGTTCAGCAGAATCAGCTTGTGCGGGTTGCCATTCGAATCGGCCTGCCAGCAGGAGCCGAGCACGCCGTGAAATCCGGTGCACACGATGCGGGTGCTGTTGCCGTAGGGCGAGGTCAGTCTGTTCTTGCTGACGAAGGGGTTCCAGTAGTCCGGGTCCTGAGGAGTGAGGAAGCCGGTGACGTCCTGTGGGGCCGTCGGACTCGGGTACGGCGGAGGAGTGGGCCATTCGTCGGCCGCGGCGGTTCCCCTGCCGAGGGCGGCGGCACCTGCAATGACACACGCGATGACGGCTGTGCGACGAAACATCTCGATCGACTCCTTCGCTGGGGCTGGTGACCGATAGACCATAGACACCCGCTCCGAGGCAGCACCTCTAAGTTCGAGACATGATCGCAGATCGGTACGGGTCCGTTCTGGCAACGGTATGCGGTGGATTCGTTGCCGGATACTCGATTCGGGAATCGCTCGGCTGGGACATGTTCCACATCGAGTCGTCGGGCAAGTGGTACGGGGCATTCGTTTCCGCGCAATGGGCAGGCTTCCTGGCCGTGTCGACGGCCGTGCTCGTGCTGGCCGTCGCGCATTCTCGGCGCTCCTCGGCACCGGCCGCAGTGGCCGCAGTGCTCGGGGCGGTGGTGATCGCACTGCCGTCGTTCGTGCCGATCGCCGCCAATCAAGCGGTGACCACCAACGCCCTCGGTGCGGGCGCTCTGGTGGGCGTATGCGGTGTGATCGCCGGCGGACGCAGAGTTCCGTCTGCCGGTATCGCAACAGGGCTGCTGGGCTCGATGCTGTTCTACGACGCGATCTCTGCTCTACGAGGACCGCGTGAGGGGCGGTGGATGGATGGTCTGGCACCGTATTACGTCGAGTCGACCGTCCCACTGCTCGTTCTCCTCGTGACCGCAGGGCTTCTTGTCACGATGGCCAGGCGAGCACTCGTGATCGGATTCGAGGCGGCCGATGCTGCAGTCATCGGTGTACTCGCATTCGTGTACCTGATCGTCTACACCTACCTCGGCAACACGGCGTCGACGACGAGGCTGTGGATGTTCGCCGTGGTGATCGCCGTCGTATCGACGTACGCCGTCGCGCTGAAGCTCGACGGTCGCGACGGGAGATACCTCATGCTGGGGTTGGCGATCGCGGTGTCCGGGGTGAACTCGCTGGGATGGTCCAACGCGTCGTGGTGGGTATTCGCTGCCGCCGCTGTGCTGTTCGTCGGCGCAGTACGGGTGGGTCTGCACCGAGACCTGTCGACCCTCGCGCTCGTGCTGCTCGCCGTGGTCACGGCCACCGGTCTGCTCGCGATCGACGACGGTACGGTCAATGTCGTTGGAACCGTTGCGTATTGCACTCTGTATCCGGTCGCCCTCGGCCTGGCCGTCGGATCGATGCAACCGGTGCGCGCGATGGCGTCGAGCATCACGCCCCTGATTCCGTTCGCGCTGACGCTGTTCTGGGTGTCGGCTCCGGTGCCGCCGCGAGAATTCTTCTGGACGGACGGCACATCCGACGACTACGAGCGGCCCATCGTCTCGCTGTATTCGCCGCTGCCCGTGGGTGTGGTGACTGCGGTGATCGTCGTCGCGGCCTGCATTTTCGCCACCCGCGGCGACCGCCCGGACCATCACGATCGAGTCTCGGAATCGTCCGGTCCGTGACGCTTCGGACGGTTGCTCGAGGTAACGTCACCTCATCTTCGGCCGATGTAGAGACTCGACCGGTGTAACTCGACGAAAAGGTGAAACAGCGTGCCACGATCTCGACGACACGGCTTCCGGCGAATCGGTTCGGCTACGGCCGTCGCCCTCGCAGTGGCGATTCTTCCGACCGCGCTGATGACGCCCGTCGCGTCCGCAGACGAATTGCCTGCGGCCACGACGCAGTCGAGCAACGGATCGCGAATCGAGTCGGTGAACACCCTCGACAACCGCCAGGTTCAGCTCCAGGTGTTCTCGGCGTCGATGAACCGCACCATTCCCGTGACGGTGCAGCGGCCCGCCGACGAGAGCGTGTCCCGCCCGGTGCTGTACCTGCTCAACGGCGCAGGCGGCGGCGAGGATGCAGCATCGTGGCAGTCGCAGACCGACGCCGAGGCCTTCTTCTCGGACAAGAACGCGTACATCGTGACCCCGCAGAAGGGCAAGTGGTCGTACTACACCGACTGGCTGCAGGACGATCCGAAGCTCGGTAGCAACAAGTGGAGCACCTTCCTCGGCGAAGAACTGCCCCCGCTGATCGACGCCCAGTTCGACACCAACGGCCGCCAGTCGCTCGCAGCGCTGTCGATGACGGGCACCTCGGTTCTCAACATCGCGATCAAGTACCCGGGCAAGTTCACCGGCGTCGCTGCTTACAGTGGATGCGCTCAGACCTCCGACCCCATCGGTCAGCAGTTCGTGAAGCTCGTCGTCGAGACCTACGGCGGCGGCAACGTCGAGAACATGTGGGGACCGCTCGACGGCCCCGTGTGGCGCGAGAACGATCCGCTGCTCAACGCCGAGAAGCTCCGCGGAACGCAGATCTACATGAGCACCGGTAGCGGCCTGCCGGGTGCACCGAACGACACCTTCGCCAACCCGCGCCTGAAGAACGATCCGGCGACGCTCGCCAACCAGGTCATCGTCGGCGGCGGCATCGAAGTTGCCACCAACTTCTGCACCTCGAACCTGGCCAAGCGCCTCGACCAGCTCGGCATCCCGGCCACCGTGGACTTCCGCCCGATCGGAAACCACTCGTGGGGCTACTGGCAGGACGACCTGCACAAGTCCTGGCCCTTCCTGGCGGGATCGCTCGGCATCTGATCCTCGGAACACCGAACAACGGCCACCTGCACCCCGCGTGCAGGTGGCCGTTCTTCGTTTCCCGAGGCGGTGGATCGGTGCAGAAATCGAACGTATGATCGAACGATGGCACGGCGCGCACAACCTCGACCGGCGTCCGCCGTGCGCCCCTTCAAGTTGCTCCGCCCGCCGCTGAAGGTCTGGATCGACCTGAACATCCTCTATCCACTACCGCCACACCACGCGTCGAAGTTCAACCCCGAGGGATTCGACGTGCGACGCGTCGTACCGGGAGATCTGGTCGAATGGTCCATCACCGTGGACGGGGATTGGCTCGGTCGCGTCACGTACGAGTTGATGTCGCGAGACCGAAGCGAAACCGTCACGCACTGGGTGCCGAGCCGGGCACTCAAGCCCCTGTAGGGACGACAAGAGCTGTAGGGACGAGAAAGCTGTCGGAACGAGAAAAGCCCCGCCTCGAACGGGAGGCGGGGCTTTTCTGTGCACTTACCTTCAGAAGCTGTGCTTGCGTGCCTTCTTGGCGAGCTTGCGGGTGGTGCGCTTCGACGGAACGAACAGGTGAGCGGCGCTGCGGCGACGGTTGCGTCGACGGATCAGCACGAACGCGACGGCACCGGCTGCGGCTGCGATGGCGGCGATGACCGGAGTGCCGACCTTCGCGGCCTGGGCGACATCGTCGCTGTCGATGTTGCGAACCGTGTTCTTGACGTCGTCGGCGACGGCGGAGGCTTTGTCGGCTGCCTTGTCGGCGACCTGGGAGGCCTTCTCCTTCACATCGTCGACGTCGACGTTCTGGACCTTGTCCTTGACCGTGTCCTTGACATCCTCTGCCACGTCGGCGGCCTTGTCGGCAACGTCGGAGGCTGCGTGCTTGGCTTCCTTGGCGGCATCGGTTGCGGTGTCGGCCACGTTCTCGGCCGCGTCGGACACGGAGTCTGCAGCCTGGTGGGTGTTGGCCTTGGCCTGATCCGTTGCACCCTCGGCGCGGAGGCTGTCGTCACCGGTGGCCTCGCCGACCTTCTCCTTCGCAGTCCCGGCCAGTTCCTCTGCCTTGTGCTGAGCCTTGTCGATGAAGTCGGCCATCGGTGCGTACCTCTTTCGTGTAGGTCGTCTCCGGACATCCGGAGCTGGGGGGCGTCGCGGACGACGCCGATAAGTATGAGTCGATCCGGCTGCTCCGAAACATACGTCCTACAGGAGTGTGATGGGTCACTATCGACGGTCGGGGCTTCCGAGTGAGTTCATCGTTGGCGTAGACGGCTCCGCAGTCGCTTCGGCCAGGTCGACCGCGTCGGCTTGTACGCGCCGGCGAGGGCGCGTCGGTCGAAGTCCATGCCTGCGCCGCGCGAGGTGAACAGAAGGAGAGCGATGACTCCTGCGGCCCCGACCACCACGGGAGTCATCGGGTACTGGTCCCGGTCGAGATGGGGGTGTATCCGGTGAGCTCACGGGTCGTTCCGTGGGCTCCACTCCCAACGGAGGGGGTGAGGTTCATGATGGATTCCTCTCATCGGTATGCGTCGAGGCTGCCATTGACATCGCCACTCGTCAATGGCACATTGTGTGATGTAGGTCGCGATTGCCTGCTCGATCGGTCGAAATCGCGGTGGTGTTCGGCAAACAGTGAGGCGCGGCGTGACGAAAAGCCAAGGTCGGTGGCCCGAGTTCGACGGTTCCGACGACAACGTCGAGGACGTTCTCATCATCGGTGCCGGTATATCGGGCATCGGAGCCGCATATCGCTTGCAGCAGATGGCGCCGGAACTCAGCTACGCAATCCTCGAAGGTCGCGAGCGAGCAGGCGGTACCTGGGATCTGTTCCGATACCCCGGTATTCGCTCCGACAGTGACATCTTCACGTTCTCGTTCCCGCACACGCCGTGGCAGGGCGACACACTGCTCGCTCACGGAGAAGACATCCGCAACTACATCGTCGATACCGCCTACGCCAACGGAATCGACGAGCGCACGCGTTTCTCGACCATGGTCACCGCAGCGAACTGGGACTCGTCGACGGACATGTGGACGGTCGACGCCCTGACGAACGGTGTTCCCACGACCTACCGCAGTCGATTCCTGTTCCTGTGCACCGGCTACTTCGACTATTCGGGCGGGTACACCCCCGACCTTCCCGGGCTGGACGAGTTCACCGGTCAGGTGGTGCATCCGCAGCAGTGGCCCGAGGACCTCGATCACTCCGGCAAGAAGGTCGTCGTGATCGGAAGTGGAGCAACCGCAATCACATTGGTGCCCACGCTTGCGGCCGACGCCGCGTCGGTGACGATGCTGCAGCGCTCACCGACCTACATAGCGTCGCTGCCGATGACCGATCCGTTCACCACGATCACCAAACGCCTGCTTCCGGACACGCTCGCGCACAGCGCACTTCGCTGGCGCAACGCCCTGTTGATGGTCGGTTCCTACCAGCTCTGCCGCCGTGCACCGAAGACGGCCCGCAAGGTCTTTCGCGCGATGACGAAAGCCCAACTGCCGCGAGGGTACGACGTCGACAAGCACTTCAAGCCGACGTACGCCCCATGGGACCAGCGGCTGTGCGTCGTACCCGACGGCGATCTGTTCGAGGCCATCCGCTCCGGTCGAGCGAGCGTGGTGACCGACCGAATCGCCGAGATCACCGCCGACGGCATCCTGCTGGAATCGGGCGACGAAATCCCGGCCGACATCATCGTCACCGCAACGGGATTGAAGCTGCAGGCGTTCGGCGGTATCGAGTTGTCGCTGGACGGTGAGCGGCTCGAAGCGCACGACAAGTTCGTCTACAAGGGCCACATGCTCGAGGACGTACCCAACGTCGCATGGTCCATCGGGTACACGAACGCATCGTGGACGCTCAAGGCGGACATGACAGCGCAGGCTGTGGCCAAACTCCTGGTGTACATGCGATCTCACGGATACACCCATGCGATCCCGGACCGGCAGGGCAAGGCTGTCGACTCTCGTCCGGTCGTCGATCTGGCCGCCGGTTACGTCACGCGGTCTCTGAACGAGCTACCGAAATCGGGGACCGAACGCCCGTGGTCGGTGCGCCAGAACTACATTCTGGACAGAATCGACGCACGGTTCGACGATCTGACGGAATCGATGACGTTCGGCCGTGCGGCGAAGTCGAGCGCGGCTGGAACGGACTCGTCGGGAACGACGAACGTGTATCGCATCCAGCCGAGAAAGATCGGTATGCAGTGACGTCGGACATCGATGGACTCACCCTGGCTCACACGATCCGGGGCGAGGGCCCTACCTTGGTGCTCATTCACGGCATCGTGCACCGGCAACACGCGTGGGACAGCGTCGTCGAGACTCTGGCACGGCACCGGCGAGTGGTGACGGTGGATCTGCCCGGCCACGGAGCGTCACCGGAATTACCCACCGAGGAATTCGACCTCGGTCCGTGGATCGTGGCAGAGCTCGAGCGCTTCCTCGAGCACGTGGCCGTGGACGGTGAGAAGCCGCACGTGGCCGGAAATTCGCTGGGTGGGTACTTCGCACTCGAGCTCGCGGCCCGTGGGTCGGTCGCTTCGGCCACCGCACTCTCACCGGCGGGCTTCTTCCGCGGCCACTGGGATCAGACACGAGCACTGCTCGTCTTTCGCTTTCTCAGGGCCGCGTCCCGGGTCATCGGTCCGATCGCACCGGCCGTCATGAGGAACGTCGTCGGTCGTACGATCGCCAACGGCGTGTTCTACGCCAGGCCGTGGCGAGTTCCGGCGGCGACGGCCACGATCGACGCGCTGAGCATCACCACCAACCGTGCGATCGACGCAGCGGGTAACGCGGTGCCGCGCTTCAGCGTTCCGGTCGACGAGACCGTTCCCGTCACCGTCGCGTGGGGGCGTCGCGACTGGGTTCTGCCGGTGTACCAGGCACCGCTGGTGCGTCGAATCTTTCCGCAGGCCGACGTGACGACGTACCCGGGGCTCGGACACGTGCCGATGTCGGACGATCCGGAGTTGGTGGCGTCGATTCTGCTGAGGGGATCACGAGCGGTATCGCAATCGGCATGAGCGTGGCGGTGAAGGTGGACGGTCGTAGCGACCGGTGGCGCGAGCACAGAATCACCCGGCGACGTGAACTGCTCGATCGCACACTGGCAGCAATTCGCGAGCACGGACACGACGTGGGCATGGATGCCATCGCCTCCGCGAACGGTGTCTCGAAAACCGTTCTGTACAAACATTTCACCGACAAGAAGGGTCTCGCCGACGCCGCGATGGCTCGATACGTCGAGACTGCACTGATGCCTCGGATCCAGGACGCGATGTCCGAGGACCTCGACGAGTACCGGCTCACCCGCGCAGTGATCGGTGCCTACGTCACGACGGTCGCCACCGATCCCGACATCTACATCTACGTCCACGCCAACAATGCAGTCAGCGGCAATCATGAGATCATCACCGCAGCGGAGGGGCTGATCGCAGACTTGCTGGCCACGGTCATCATCGACAGATTCGGAGAGCGCGAGTTCTCGACGGCCGGCTCGATGCCCATCGCATTCGCCATGATCGGTGCGGTCCGGCTGGCATCGCACTGGTGGATCTTCGATCGAACCATGACGGCCGACGAACTCGTCGACTACCTCACCATGATGGTCTGGGGCGGAATCGCGGGCATAGCGCGCGCTGCGGGATCGGCTGCGACCTTCACGTCGGAGCCTCACTCGCTGACGCTCGAGGGCTGAGCGCCCCACTCCGGCATCAGCGGTCGAACACCGCGCGAACCGTCGTCGAATCGGGCACGGACTGGCACGCCAATCGGACGCCGTGCTGGAGTTCGTACTCGTCGAGAGTCTCGTTCGCGAGCATGGTCACGGTGCCCTCGGTGAGCGTGTAGGCACACCCGCCGCAGGTTCCTTCGCGGCACACGTACGGCGGATCGAGACCTAGTTCGAGCAGGCGGTCGAGCAGCTTCGTGTCCGCATTCCAGGTGAACTCGGTGTCCATTCCGTCGATCTCGACCCGAGCGGTGACGGAGTTCGCATCGGTTCGGTGGGGCAACTCGGTGTCGGCGGTCCGAAACGGATTGGACTCGAAGGAGGAGAACACCTCTCGATGGGTTCTGTTCGCGGTCGTGCCGGTGCGGGTGAGCCATTCCTCGGCGACGTTCATGTACTGCGCAGGCCCGCACAGGAACGCCTCGCATTCGTCGGGAACTGTCGCGTCCATCGACGCCAGTCCGACAGCGGTGGGCAGCCCCGAATCCGAGGTGTACCAATGGTGAATGTCGAGACGATCGGGAAAGCGAGACCGTAGTTCGGTCAGCTGCTCCCCGAAGATCACCGAGTCACGGTTCTGGTTGGCGTAGACGAGGGTGATCCGATTGTCGTGCTCGAACAGGGCGGTCTTGACGATCGACATGATCGGGGTGATCCCGCTGCCTGCGGCCATGAGGACGAAATCCACGTCCCAGCTCTCGGGTCCGAACATGCCCGACGGTTTAAGCGCCCTCAGTCGCATCCCGCGAACGGCGTTGTCGTGCAACCAGTGTGACGCCACTCCGCCCTGGATGCGCTTCACTGTCACGGTGGGGAGCAGGTCACGGACGGGGGAGCTCGAGAAGGAGTAGCAGCGGGCCACCGAACCGCCGACGGTGCACGGAATCTCGAGGGTGAGAAATTGACCCGGCTCGTAGCGAAACCGGTATTCGTGGTCCTCGGGGACCCTGAAACCGAGAGAGATCGCATCGTCGATTTCGTAGGTCACCTCGGCGATCTCCACCTCGAAGATCCTGTCCTCGGGACCGATGGCAGAGGTATCGAGATCCGCCGATGGTGAGCTCTCGAAAATCGTCACGTGTGCTCGCTCTCCTTGCGTACATGGTGTCGGCCGTCACTGTTCCACACTTCACCACCAATTAATAGGCCATTGACAAATGGCGAATAGGGGGTGACAGTGATCACGTGACCTCGACCATCGACGACGATCATCTGCCGCACGGCGTATCGCGATCAGGCTGCAGGCGAACACGTCTCGCTGCCGTGACGACTCGGCTGCTTCTGCGTCCGGTGACGAACCTGCTTCCGACCTCCCGCGGCGGCATCGAGTTCTCTCGACGCCTCGTCGCCACCTCGATGAACCTGTTCGGCCCTGTGCCGAAGGGAACGACGGTGGACCTGGTGGCCGACGGCTCGGTGCGCGGCGAATGGGTACGAGCGCCCGGCCGAACGCCGGGGCAGCGAGTGATCCTCTACATCCACGGCAGTGCCTACGTCATCTGCTCGGCGCGGACGCATCGTGGTCTGACCGCGAGGCTGTCCAGGTCCACCGGCCTGCCGGTGTTCACGGTGGACTATCGGCTCGCCCCGGAACACCCGTTTCCCGCGGCGGCCGACGATCTCGAAGCCGCGTACCGCTGGCTGCTGAGTCAGGGGTACGACGCTGCGAACATCGTCATCGCCGGGGACTCGGCCGGTGGCCACCTGGCCGCAGACCTGCTGATCGAGAACGACCGGACCGGCACGCCGCAACCGGGAGCGATGGTGCTGTTCTCGCCGCTGATCGATCTCGATTTCGAGCTCTCGGCCCGGATGGAGCGCATACGGACGGACCCGATGATCTCGGCGAAGGCGGCGCGAGGACTGGTCTCGCTCTACACGGACGGCCACGACGCGAGCCTCCCGCGACTACGGCTCGATCTCGGCCGTGTGCGAGAGCTGCCACCGACGCTGATCCAGGTGGGCGGAGCCGAGATGCTGCGGGGCGATGCGCGGCATCTGCACTCGATGATCGACCAGGCAGGAGGCAGCAGCGAACTCGAAATCTGGCCCGATCAGATGCACGTGTTCCAGGCCCTCCCACGGTTGATACCCGAGGCCGAACATGCGCTCGAGCGTGCAGCCCAGTTCGTCACCAGGGCACTCGACAGTCAAGTCGAACAACATGATTCGAAGGAACAGGTGAGCAGATGAGGACCAAGACCGGGAAACCCTCGTACGGATCGAGAGCGGTGGTGACCGGCGCGGGCAGCGGCATCGGCCGTGCGTTCGCGCTGGAACTGGCTCGTCGCGGAGGAGCCGTCATGTGCGCCGACATCTCGTTGCCGCGAGCGCAGGAGACCGTCGCGATGGTGAACGCTCTCGGCGGCACCGGATACGTCGTCGAATGCGATGTGTCGATTCGCGAGAACGTCGAGGAGCTGGCGCTGCGGGCCGGCATCGAATTCGACGGGCCCACCACGGTGGTCATCAACAACGCAGGCGTTGGAATCGGCGGAAAGCCGGTCGGCAGCATCGGTTTCGAGGACTGGAACTGGGCTCTGGGAATCAACCTCTGGGGTGTGATCCACGGCTGCGAGGTGTTCACCCCTGGACTGCGTGCCGCCGGTGAGGGCGGGATCATCAACGTCGCGTCCGCGGCAGGCTTTGCCGCTGCGCCGCTGATGGGTCCGTACAACGTCGGCAAGGCCGCAGTGATGAGCCTGTCGGAAACGATGGCGGCGGAGCTGTCGGGTACCGGTGTACGGGTGTCGGTTCTGTGCCCGACGTTCGTCAAGACCAACGTGGCCGTCGACGGCCGGATCACCGCCGGCTCGTCGCGGCTGGCCGAGTTCGCGATGCGCTGGACCGGACGGTCTCCCGACAAGATCGCTGCCCGAACCCTCGACGCCTTCGACCGGGGTCGGCTCTACGTCGTGCCCCAGTTCGACGCCAAGGCAGTCTGGCGATTCAAGAGACTGCTGCCCGCGGTCTACGTGCGTTTTCTCGGGTTGCTCAATCGTGTGATGCCCGCCGAGCAGCAGCAGGCGAAGAACGAATCTTTCACCTCGACGACCACAGGAGCCTGACATGGCAATGGATTTCGAAGACATGTTGACCAAGATCAAGGACCGTCAGTGGGCCTTGGCGGACATCGACTGGGACGGCCCCGGCGCCGAGACCATCGGTCCCGAGCTGCACGCCAAACTCAAGCCCTTCATGTCGGATCTGATGTGGATCGAGAACGTGGGCGCTCGTGGTTTCGCGGCGATGGCGCTCAAGGCTCCGAACGAGACGCTGGCGGAGATCTATCGCTACTTCCACGCCGAGGAGCAGAAGCACGCCAACGCCGAGCTCGCTCTCATGCGTCGTTGGGGCATGCTCGACGGCGACGAGATGCCCGAGCCCAACATCAACGTCAAGCTCGTGATCGACTGGCTCGACAAGCATTCCGACGGATTGTCGCTGGCCGTGCTGGGCACCGTCATACCGATGCTCGAGGTGGCACTGGACGGCGCGCTGGTGAAATTCATCATGGACGAGATCGAGGATCCGGTCTGTCAGGCGGTCTTCAAGAAGATCAACTCCGACGAATCACGCCACCTGGCAGTCGATTTCGCGGTCATCGAACTGCTCGGTCATTCGCGGATGCGCAAGATCTTGGTCGACACCGTCGGGGCGTGGATGAACCCCGCCCTCATCGTCGGCACACTGCGGTACATCCCGCTGCTGAACAAGATGCGCGACAACATCGTCGAGATGGGCGTCGACGAGGAGCGGCTGTACACCGCGATGAAGCGATTCAAGAGTGTCGGGGAACGCAGCCCGGTGGCCTTGCGGGTACCGATGTATCGCATCGTGCAGTGGCACGGCAGCATCGTGATCAACCGCAAGCACCCGTACCACGTCCTGGCGGACGGGCTGGTGAAGCTCACTCGCCGATACCCGAGCAGGACACTCAATTCCGAGCCGACCTGGGCCAAGGAACTGACCTACGAGCCCGTCGCATGAGCAAGTTCGACGTGCGCGAAGCCGTACTCGACGCGGTGATCGTCGGTGCAGGTTTCGCCGGAATCGGCTCCGCCATCCGACTGCGCAACAGGGGTATCGAGAGCTTCGTCATCCTCGAACGCGGCAGCGCCGTCGGCGGAACCTGGCGCGACAACACCTATCCGGGCGCGGCGTGCGACATCCCGTCCCGGTTGTACTCGTACAGTTTTGCGCCCAATCCGAACTGGTCGCACACCTACTCCGGTAGTAGCGAGATTCTCGACTACATCCACACGATGGTCGACGAGTTCGACATCGAGTCGCGTATTCGATTCGGGCACAACGTCGTCGACATCATCTGGAACGAGGCGTCCGGGCACTGGCACCTGAGCATCGACGGGCATGCCGATGTTCGGGCACGCACCGTGGTCATGGCGTCGGGGCCGCTCGCCAACGCCAGCCTGCCGAACATCCGCGGAATCGACACCTACGAGGGGCGCAAGATTCACAGTGCTCGGTGGGATCACGACTACGACTTCGCGGGTAAGAAGGTCGCCGTCGTCGGAACCGGAGCGAGCGCCGTGCAGATCGTTCCCGAACTGGTGAAGATCGCCGATACGGTCAAGGTGTTCCAGCGCACCCCCGGGTGGACGCTGCCCCGAGTCAATCGGAGAACGCGGAACAGCACGCAGCGTCTGTACGCGCGGTTCCCGCAGGCCCAGACCCTGGCCCGGTCGCTGTGGTTCTGGGGTCACGAATCCGTCGCACTCGGTGTCGTGTGGAAGACCCCGTTGACACGCATCGTCGAAACGGTCGGGCGAGCCCATCTGCGCCGTCAGGTTCGCGATCCCTGGCTGAGGCGGCAGCTGACACCTCGCTTCCGGGCCGGCTGCAAGCGACTGCTGATGACCAGCGACTACTACCCGGCGCTGCAGAAGCCGAACTGCACGCTGGTGACCTGGCCGATCGCGACGCTCTCGCCCAAGGGAATTCGGACCGTGGAAGGAATCGAGCACCAATTCGACGCGATCGTGTTCGCCACCGGATTCGACGTCTCGAATACCGGGACTCCCATACCGATCACCGGACGCGACGGTCGGGTGCTGGCCGACGAGTGGAGCGCAGGGGCCAAGGCGTACAAGAGTATTGCGGTATCGGGCTATCCGAACATGTACTTCACGTTCGGTCCCAACTCCGGCCCGGGGCACAGTTCGGCGCTGGTGTACATGGAGGCGCAGATCGATTACCTCGTCGAGGCGATCTCTCTCGTGCTCGAGGGAAATCTGCACAGCGCCGATGTACGCCAGGACGTCCAGGATGCGTACAACGAGGACATGCATCGCAAACTCGCCAAGACGACCTGGAATTCCGGTTGCAGCAGTTGGTATCTCACCGAGGACGGCTTCAACGCCACCATGTTCCCCGGCTTCGCCACCCAGTACGTCGATCAACTCCGCCACGTCGAGCAGGACGACTTCACCATCGTTCCGCGCCGCGTCGACGTGCCGCTCGAACCGGCACGGGCCGTCGCCCGGTCGTGAATTGCTCCGGAGCAAGCCCGTCGCCGTGCTGACGTTCGGACTGCGATCCTCCTTCCGCCGCGTTGTCGACGTATATCCTGTGGGTCGACGCGCGGCGGAGGTAGGGAGCTCGGTGGAGTATCGAATCGACGACTTGGCCCGAGAGGCCAAGACGACCACTCGCAACGTGCGGGCGTACCAGGAACGCGGTCTGCTGCCGCCGCCCACGCTCCGAGGACGAGTCGGCATCTACAACGACGACCACCTGACGCGACTGAAAGTGATCGACTCGCTGCTCCAGCGGGGTTTCACCTCGGCGCACATCGCGGATTTCCTCTCGGGCTGGGAGCAGGGCAAGGACCTGGAAGAGATACTTGGCCTGCAGGAAATCGTGACTCGCAAGTGGTCGTCGGCCGAGACCACGATCATTCCCGTCGAACTGATCGCGCAATTTCTCGGCGAGGACAACGACGACATCGTTGCCCGACTGATCGAAGCGAAACTGATCAGAATCGACGGGGACCAATGCGAGATTCTCGACCCCACCCTCCTCGAGGTGTTCGTCGATCTGAGCCAGTACGGCTTCACCCTGGAACAACTGCTCGACCAACACGAACGAACCGCCTCGAAGATGAACGCCATCGCCGAGTCGATGGTGGGCAGCGTGACCGACCACCTGATCGCGCAACACGGTCCCGGCTGGCTCCCCAAATCGGGGGAGGTGGCCGAGACGACCGAGATGTTCGAGAAGATGCGCGCACTGGCGATGAAATCGGCACAGGCAGAACTCGCCCGCGCCCTCGATCGCGTCCAGGAACAGGCACTGAGCGACTACCTGTCGCAGACGTTGGCCAGACAGAACGACTAGACACAGTTTGAAGACTGCGACAATCGGACATACCTGGCTCCCGACAGCCGAACGGCGGCTGACCGCCTAAGGGGGCACCATGAGGTTCGTAACACTGATCGTTCTCGTCTGGTTGATCATCGGCGCATTCGCGTCGTACCAGCGCGGAGATTTCGAGAGCGCACCGGAGAACTGCGCAGGCGCAGGCACCATTGCGCTGACCGTCGTCGCAGGCCCGCTCAACTACTTCGGTATCAACCCCGAGGTGACCGACTGCAACGTCACGGTTCCGCAGCCGAGTGAGTGATGTGAGTCGCTGACCGCGCGCCCGCGGAGCGCCTTCCCTAACCTGGGGAGGTGTTCCGCGGACGCCTGCTGCTGTTTCTCGCCTTCGCGATCCCTGTTGTCCTGGTGTCCGCGATCGGTGTCGGCGGATACGTCACGTTCACCAAGGCTCGCGTCGATCCGCTGACCACGGCCGACGCGATCGTCGTACTGGGCGGTGAACACGACGGCCGCGAGGCCTACGGAATCTCGCTCGCCGAACAGGGTCTGGCGAAGACGGTTGTGCTCTCCGACCCCTACGGATCCGGTGACTCGACGATGAAGAAGGCGTGTGCCACATCGTCACAGAAGTTCGAGGTGCTGTGTATCCCGCCGGTTCCGTCGACCACGCGCGGAGAGGCCATCTTCACCCAGGAACTCGCCCGCGAACGCGGGTGGAACCACGTCATCGTCGTCACCTGGCGATATCACCTGCCGCGCGCCCGCTACATCTTCGATCGATGCTTCGACGGCACCGTCACCATGCGTCCGACGCCACGCTCCTACGACTTCTCCCTCGTCGAATGGGAATTCACCTACCTCTATCAGATCGCCGGATTCGTCAAGGCCGGACTGCAGGGGTCGTGCGAGGACTCGACGAGCGACTGACGGATCCGAGTCAGGCGATCTTGTGATAGAGCGTGATCCCGGACTTCCACGCCAGGAACCCGAACATCACCGCGGCGATACCGCCCACCACATTGGCCGCGAAGAACGTTGCAGCGCTGCGATACTGCTGATCCCGAGTGAGCCGAAGCGTGGCCAGCACCACGGTGGCCATCGGGGCCACCGAGGCCAGAAATCCGACGCCCACGAGCGAACGAAACCGGTCCGGTGGATCGAGCGCGAACACCAGTCCCAAGGCCGCGCACGCCACCAGATTCAGTGCGGACAACCGTCGCCGAGACCTGATCGCGTGCGAGAACACGAACTGCCCGAGCGCAGCGAGTCCGCCTCCGGCGGCCACCAGGAGCATCGTCGTCATCGAGCGCTGCCCGTCCTCGGCCTCGTGATCGCCGCGCCGAATGCCATCGCGAGGAGCGCCACCACCGGTGTGGCCAGCAGATAGACCACCGAATTCCATGCACCACGATGCGTCACGGCGTGGAATGCGTACAGACCGAACGTGGTGAACCCGCACGCCAGCCCGAACACTGTTGCACGGGCAACCGGAGCCGGTCGGCCCCACAGATACCCCAACGCCGCACCGACGACGAGGCATCCGAACACGTTCACTCCGAACGTGCTCACCAGCAGCCACCTCGGCGATGCCCGCCACGTCCAGACCTCGTACCGCAACGCCGCACCGACCGCGCCGCCGACCGTGACCGCGACGTATTCGCCGGCCGAACGACGGCGAGATTCGCGACGGTTCGCGCTGTGCAGTCCCTCGATCACCGAAGCGAGCCTAACGGGAGTCGGGTCGGTCGGCCGATCGGGAGAAAGTCCGCCAGGGGGAGGCGAGGTAAAGTCTTCGTGTGACTGCGGACGACATGGGCCTCGGGCCCCAGCACTTCGATGTGATCGTGGAATGGCGTGACCAGGACGTCGTTCTGGCGGTGTCCGGTGAACTGGATCTGGTGACTGCCCCCGATCTGTCCGAGTCGGTCGCTCTCGTGCTCGAGAAATCGCCGACGGCTGTGGTGATCGATCTCAGTGATGTGGGATTTCTCGCCTCTGCGGGCATGTCTCTGCTGGCGTCGACGCATCAGCAGCTCGGCGGCGAGGCCGGGTTTGCAGTGGTCGCGGACGGTCCGGCGACCGGACGGCCTCTCACTCTCGTCGGTTTGGACGAGGTGTTCGGAATCTATGCAACGGTCGACGAAGCATTCGTTGCAATTCATGCGGGTAGATCCTGAACTTTTGGGTAGACGGGATTCATGATGGCGACTCTCTTCGGAGGTGACGACTCACGTACCGACAGCTCGATCTCGACGGCAGGTGCGCGAATGGAAGAACTGCTGTTCACCGGTGAACCTGCCGATGCGGATCGAGCGTCGGAGCTTCGTCGTGAGCTCGGTGACTGGTTGGGCAATGTGGGCGTCGACCCCGATCGTGCGTACGACGTGGTGCTGGCCACGTACGAGGCAATAGCGAACAGCGTCGAGCACGCGTATCGAGACCACACCGATCGCGGGACACTCGACATTCGGGTCACATGTGCCGCGGAGGGTCGGATAGAAGTGCGGGTGACCGATCGCGGGGACTGGGCATCGCACAACTCCGATCCCAACCGCGGGCGTGGTGTCCCGCTGATGCGGGCGCTGGCCGACAGCGCCGCCGTCACCTCGGACCAGGACGGTACGACCGTGCACATGATCTGGAACGCGACCTAGACCCCACCGCCCGATCCGGCACACTGGTGCCATGGTCGACGTGCAGATCGCTACGGCAGAGAAGAAGAAGATCACAGTCCCGAATCTGCGTGTGCTGTGGCAGTTCGTGCGCCCGCACCGCCGGACTCTCTCGCTCGGCCTGACACTCGGTCTGATCGGCACCGGAGCAGCCCTGGCGACGCCGATGGTCGCCAAAGGAGTGCTCGACGGTCTCGGCACCGACTCGTCCCTGATGATGCCGGTGCTGATCCTGGTCGGTCTGCTGGTGGTGGGCTCACTGGTTCTGTATCTGCAGTGGATCGTGCTGGGGGTCCTGGCCGAACGCGTGGTCCTGGACGCCCGTAAATCCATCGTGCGCAAGTACTTCGGTGCCACCGTCGGAAGTCTGGGCACCCGGCCCACCGGAGAACTCGTCACCCGGGTCACCTCCGACACCGTTCTGCTACGCGAGGCCACCTCGAATGCGTTGGTGGCCATAGTCAACAGTGTGGTCGGCCTCGTCGGCGCACTGATTCTCATGGCCGTGCTGGATCTGGTGCTGCTCGGCGCGATCGCCGTGGCCATCATTGCGATCGCGGTGCTGTTCGCTCGCCTGATGCCTCCGATCGCCGTCGCACAGCGGCAATCCCAGGAGGCAGTGGGCCGCCTCGGCGGAATTCTCGACGGCACGCTGCGGGCGATTCGGACCGTCAAGTCCAGCAGGGCCGAGGCCCGCGAATCGGAGCGAGTCATCTCCGAGGCGCGAATCTCCGCGCAGCACAGCGTCAGGGCGGTCAAGATCTCCGCGTTGGCATGGACGTTCGCCGGAGGCGGAGTGCAGTTGGCGATCATCGGAATCCTCGGCCTCGGCGGCTATCGCGTCAGCACCGGAGCACTGGCCGTGTCCAGCCTGATCGCGTTTCTGCTGTACGCATTCCAGGTGATGGGCCCGGTGTCCACACTGGCCACGAACATCACCGCACTGCAGGCCGGTATGGCCGCGGCGGCCCGAATTCGCCAGATCGACGACCTGGTCACCGAGAAAGGGGAGACGGGTTCGAACCGGTCTGAGAAGACCCGTGCGCCCGCTCCGGCCCTCGAATTCCGCAGCGTCACAGCACGATACGCACCGGGTAGGGAGCCGGCCGTGCGCGGGATGGACCTCGAGGTGCCCGCGTGTGGACACACCGCGATCGTCGGACCGTCGGGGGCGGGCAAGACCAGCGTCTTCTCGTTGATCCTGCGCTTCCTGACGCCCGAGGCCGGCGAGATCAGGCTCGGCGGAACCCCGTACGACGAGCTGACCATCGACGAGGTACGAGCCCGGTTGTCCTACGTGGAGCAGGAGACGCCGGTTCTTCCCGGCTCGATCCGAGAGAACCTGCTGTTCAGCCATCCCGAGGCCAGCGAGGCCGACATCTGGGCGGCGCTCGAATCGGTGCATCTGGACTCGGCGATCCGTGCGTTGGACGAAGGGCTGGACACCGACCTGATCGGATCGACCGTCTCCGGTGGACAGCGTCAACGAATTGCGTTGGCCAGGGCTATCGTTCGGCGTCCGGAAATTCTTCTGCTCGACGAGGCAACCGCTCAGGTCGACGGCCGCACCGAGGCGGCGATCCACGAGGTGATCCGATCGATCGCGACCGACTCGGCCGTCGTGACCATCGCGCACAGGTTGTCCACCGTGCTCGACGCCGACACGATCCTCGTGATGGAGGACGGAGTTGTCCGCGCCAGGGGCACGCACTCCGAGCTCATGAACACCGACTCGCTCTACCGAGAACTTGTGGCCGCGTTGCGAATCGGTGACAACACGGCGTTGACCAAGCCCGGCTGAGCGCGTTCTGCCGGTGTCTAGGGGCCGGCGTCGGACTCGGGCTCCGTGGTGCTGCTCTCGTCGTCCGAATCCTCCGTCGAGGTGGTGGTCGTCGTGCGGTCCGAGGACGGGGTTCGGCGCGGACTACGCGTCGTGGTCTCGGGCCGATCCGGAGTCGTCGTCGTGGGGCGAGCGGTGGTGGGTACCGCGACCTGCCATGTGGGCGACGGCGGGACGATGACGATCGTCGAGGTCGGTGTCGTCTCGACCGAACTCAGGCTGTCCGACTTCAGAGCGGGCGGACGAACGGTCTCGCTCGAGTCGTCGAACGCACCACCGAGAGCGCCGATGGTCAAACCCACTGCGACGGCCACGCCGGCGCTCGCCACTGCTGCCGACGCGATGACCTTGTCGCGCATGCACAGACCCTAACGCCGTGGCCGGACCCGGATGGTCGGCAATGATGCGAGAACGTTACCTCAGCGAGCGGAGTGGTGAGAGGTGGACGGTCACTGGGTCGCCAACCGCAGAACATGAGGCAGCGTCTCCGCGATCAACTCCCCGGCCTGCTCGTACACCGAGTGATCACGCCGATACGGGTCGCCGATGTCGAGTGTGTCGACACGGTGCACCGCCCGTGCGTCGGCCAGGGTGGCAACGGTGCTCGCGCCCGACGCGGCAGCGAGACCGGCCGCCTCGAGCAGCGTGAAGGTGCGACGCATCTGTCGCGGTGCAAGGGCGAGAACGGCGTCTCGATGTGCCGCCGTCATCGTCAGAACGAGGTCGGCATCGGCAGCGATCGCAGGCGTGAGGCGTCGGGCGACGAAACCCTCCGGGTCGCCGCCGAGCTGCGTCAGCACCGTCGCAGCCGTCGGGTCCATGGCATGTCCGGTCAACCCCTGCGTTCCGGCGCTGCTCGCGGTCAGCTCGAACCCGCCCTCGCGCGCGAAAGCAGCCGCAAGTCGCTCGGCTGTGGGCGATCGGCAGATGTTCCCGGTGCAGACGAACAGAACGCGCATGCCCGCAACTGTAGTGCTGTGGTCGGGTGCTGCACTGTGCACTGCGGGACGCGCTACAGTGAGCCATTGGCAGGGGGATCGAGACTCGTTCGTGACATCGAGTCTCGGCGTGTGTTCACGGGGAAGTCGACCGAAGGCGGGTAATGACCGAAGTTCTCGGCGTGTCGGTGGGAGCCAGTGCCGTGCGCATGGCTCGCCCCGACGCGCGCCCTCAGGATTCGGGTCGGCTCGACTTCCACCACGACACCGTCGACGCCTACTGGGACCGCGCGGAGGAATTGGCCGCCGAATCGATCGGCGTCGTGCTCTCGCAGCCGGGCGACGGCGGACCGGTGCAAGCGACGGGCGTCGCGTATCGAGACCAGCAGCAGTTCGGCGAGATCCAGCAGGCGATGGCGAGTCAGCGGCTCTACAACTACCGACTGGTTCCCGAGGCGCGAGCAGCGTTGCAGTACCTCGAGGCGTCGGGCGAACTGGGACACTTCGGAACCATCGCTCTCTACGATCTCGGCAGCTCCGGACTGACGATCAGTGTCATCGACCGCGGCACCGGGCAGGTCCTGCTCGCCGAGCGCACCATCGACATCAGCGGCGACGATTTCGATCGGCTCATCTCGGACAACCAGCTCGCCAAGCAGGGCGTCGACATCGCCGACAACCAGGAACTGAGCGAGTTCACCGCGCGATGCCGAGTGGCCAAGGAACAGCTCTCGACCAGCGGCGCGGTCTGCCTGCCCGGTGACGGCGGCGTGATCCTGATCTCGCGCGAGTCGTTCGAGTCTCTGGTGACCGTTCCGATCGAGTACTCGGCACGGTTGGTCCGTGACGTGATCAGTCGGTCGCCCAAGCACGTCGATGCGCTGTTCCTCATCGGCGGTGGAGCACGCATTCCGCTGGTGGAATCGATTCTCACGGCGTGGATCGGCCTCCCCGTCGTAACCCCGGCGAACCCGGAATCGGTGGCCGCACGCGGCGCGGCGCTGCTCGCGACTCCGGTGGCCGACGCACAGCGCCGACCGGGCCCGCAGCCGGGCGTTCGGCAGTCTCCGTCCGATCCCGCATCGTTGACCGGAGCTCCGGACTGGTTGAGCCCGGAGCCCGCTGCCGACAAGCCCGCCGACTCCAAGCGCAAGGTGCGCGGCGCAGTACTGGTCGCAGGCGGTCTCGTCGCAGTCGCTGCACTCGGGTTGTCCCTGGGGTACGGCGGCAGCTCCACGGAGCCGACGAGTGCACCGACCGAGACGACCGCACCCGCCACCGCGGAGCCCACGACGCCGAGGACCACCGTGCCGCCCACCACCGCAGCACCCACCACCACCGTGCCGCCGACCACAGAGGCAGCTCAGGCTCCGGCCCGGACGTACTCCGAGCCGGAATATGTGCCGCCCGCCGCGCCTGCTCCTGCGCCGGCCCCGGCTCCGCTGATCCCCGGCCTGCCGCAGATCCAGTTGCCGCAGATCCAGCTTCCGCCCGCACCGGTGATCGAGTTGCCCCGCTTCTAGCCGGTGCCGGCGGCCGCCCAGTTCAGGGCAGCTGCAACTCCGCGAGAACGGCCAGGTGATCGCTGTCCGGGATCGCCAACGGCTCGACCGACCGGGCGCGGACGTTCTCACTCGTCACCACATGGTCCAGGCGCGCGAGCGGACGCTCCGACGGGAACGTGCGGAACAGGCCGGCACCCGCCCCGTCGGCCGCGTCGGAGAACGGGGACGATGCCAGTGTGCGGAACTGCCGGTGGTCGTTGGTGGCGTTGAAATCGCCGGCGACCAGCACAGTGCCCTGGTAGGTGTCCATGATCGACCGCATCCGGGCCAGGTCGGCATCCCACTCGGTGGTGTGGCGCGGTGTGGCAGGAGACATGGCGTGGAAGGACACGACGGTCAGCTCCTGCCCGTCGACGGTGGTTCTCGCCTGCACCGGTACGAATCCGAAGTTGTCGAGGCGGGTGCCGTCGGTCAGCGGGGTGCGGCTCCACAGTCCGGTGCCATCGGCGACCGGGAGCGCAGCGGTGAAGGAGAACGGCAGAAGGTCGTCGATGCCCGCGGCCTGTAGATCGGTGACCTCTTCCGGGGTCAGTTCCTGGACAGCGAGAATGTCGACATCGTTGCTGCGCACCGCGTCGACGATGGACGCGGCGTCGGCGTCACCGTGCGCCACGTTGATCGTCAGGACCGACAGTTCCGGTCCGGTGTTGTCCGGGCCGTCCGCGAGGAACATCGGCACCTGAACCCCGACCACCGCGATGGTCACCAGTACTGCGACGGCCGATCCGCTACGCGAGCGCGCCGCGGCGAACAACAGCACGGCGACGATCGAGGCGATACCGAGATACGGAGCGCCGACGACGAAGGCAACAAAAGTGATCTCTGTCACACCTATCTGGCGAACGAGGAACATTCCGACTACGGCTGCGAGCAGAGCCCAGCCGATGACCAGCGCGGCGCTGGTTGCAAAACGGCGCATCGCGCGTGTGCCTCCTCATGCGAACCCGAGTTGGGCGTGGATGTGTCAGGTGTTGTCTACACTCGGCATGTGCCCAGCTCAGAGCCATTGTGTAAGTGCCATCACGAACAAGCTGCGCACCAGCATTACCGGCGCGGAACCGACTGCTCGCTCTGTGATTGCCCCCGGTATCGGGGTCAGGAATCACTGCTGTCGAGGTGGTGGCCGCGCAGGTAGTTCGTCCGGGCAAAAACAATCCTACCGTCCGATCGAGTGCGAAGAACAAACCGATTCGTTAGGATTAGGGGCCTGGATACAGGCAATACGGACAAATGCGGCTCGGGGACCGTCCGACATTCGATCCGGTAGGAGAGGCTTCATGTCGAACGATGCAGTGCTGGACAGGCTCGGGACCAGCCTTCGAGTCCTGGAACTCGACCCCATCAGTTACCGACCGCACCCGATACACAATCACGACCGCATCTGGACCGAAACCAACTGTTACGTCGACCTGTGGATCGAAGTTCTGCATTCGTTCGGTGCCGATCCGACCCCCGCTCTCGCTTTCGTGCTGAGCGCCGGATGCGACGGGCGACAGTGGGACTTCGTGAAGATCGCGCCCGAGGACCTACGCACCCTGTACGGCATCGGTGTCGCCGAGATGAACGTGTGGCGCCCGGTGCTCGAGCACGTCGTCGAAGGCCTGGAAGACGGCATCCACGTCACCGTCGAGGTCGACGGCTTCTGGCTGCCCGACACCGCAGGGACCAGCTACCGCAATCAGCACACCAAGACCACCATCGTGCCGAACCTCGTCGATCGCGACGCCAAGGTGATGGGGTACTTCCACAATCGGGGCTACTTCGAGCTCACCGGGGCCGATTTCGACGGCATCTTCAATCTCGCTCCGGAACCGCACGCCGAGGTGCTGCTGCCGTACGTCGAGCAGATCAAAGTGGACGCCGCGGTTCTCGACGCCGGTTTCGGTGACCGTGACCTCGATGTCGCTCGCGCACACCTGGCGCGCCGCGCTCCGGGTAACCCGGTCGATGCGCTCGCCCGTCGTATCATCGCCGACATCCCGCTCGTGCAGACCGCCGGCCCCGACGCCTTCCATCTGTGGTCGTTCGGCCTGCTCCGGCAGTTCGGCGCAACGGCAGAACTCGCCGCGAACTATGTGCACTACCTCGAAGGCCGAGGCGTGGCGGGCGCCGCCGTTGCCGCTCCGCACTTTCTCGCCGCCGCCTCCGGTGCCAAGGCCGTTCAGTTCCGGATGGCACGCGCAGCACGTGGCCGGGACGTGGTGCTCGACGAGCCGCTGATCGAGATGAGCAAGAACTGGATGGCGGCCATGGACATCGTTGCGGGTGCATTGGGCACGTGATCGATCTGCTCGACGGCGTTCGGTGGCGTCTGGCCCGAACCGACGCCGGTTCCGTTCTCGACCCCCGCGACCTACGAGACGATCTCGACTGGATCGACGCGGTGGTGCCGGGCACGGTTGCCACCGCGCTCGGAAGCTCACTGGCAGTGAATCCGGACGATCACGACTGGTGGTTCGTCGCCGATGTCCCCACCGGTGACCATCGCCGGGTGCGAACGAGTTTCGGTGGCATCGCAACCCGTGCCCAGATCTGGATCGACGGCGTCCATCGCCGAACCGTGACGTCGATGTTCGTTCCCGAGACTCTCGATCTGACGGACTGCGGTGACACCGTCGCCATCGCCGTCCACATCGAATCGCTGAGTGCGCATCTGAAGTCTCGACGCGCACGCGGTCGCTGGCGATCGTCGATGATCGCCGCGCAAGGGCTGAGGCACGAGCGGACGACGATGCTCGGACGCGCACCCGTGTACGGGCCCCTTCCGGTACCGGTCGGACCGTGGCGCCCGGTGTCGATGTCGGTGATCCCCGACGTTCGTCGTGTCGCCCTGTCGACGGCGGTATCGGGTACGGACGGCATCGTCACACTGCGCGCCGAGCTCGATGCGCCAGCGGCGGCTCGAATCATGATCGACGACACCGTGTCCGGAGTTCACACGGTCGAACTCGGAACCGTCGAGCACATCGACCGGTCGGTGACGCTACCCGACGTCGAACTCTGGTGGCCCCACACTCACGGCCGACCGCGGACCTATCGCGTCGCGCTCGAGGTGGACGGCGTCGTGCATCCCATGGGCGTCGTCGGGTTTCGTACGGTCGACCTGGACCGCACGGCCGGCGGCGCAATCCTGACGGTCAACGGTGAGAACGTCTTCTGTCGCGGAGGAACGTGGACCCCGCTTGACCCGGTGCGGTTGTGGTCGCCGGAGCCCGAACTGCGGGCGGCACTCGAGCAGCTCCGGTCGGCGGGCCTGAACATGGTGCGCATCGTCGGCACCCTGGTGTACGAGCAGCCCGAATTCTGGTCGCTGTGTGCGGAACTGGGCATCATGGTGTGGCAGGACGTCATGTTCGGCACCATCGACCCGCCCACCGACGACGCTTACACCGCAGCGGTCACCCGCGAGCTCGACGCGTTCGCCGACACCGTATCGGCCAACCCTGCCCTGATGGTCGTCAGTGGTGGAAGCGAGACCCAGCAGCAACCCACGATGGTGGGACTCGCGGCCGATGATCAGCGAATGATGATGCTGGACAGCGTCGTTCCCGATTTTCTCGCCGATCGCCTACCCGGAGTCGCGTACGTGACATCGAGCCCGTCCAGCGTGAGCGGAGAACTGCACACACACGTGGGCGACGGCATCGCGCACTACTTCGGCGTGGGCGGATACCTCCGGCCACTGTCCGATATCCGCACTGCCGGCGTGCGTTTCGCGGCAGAATGCCTGGCCTTCGCAGTCCCGCCGGAGCGGGCGCAGGTGGAGAAATTCTTCGGGTCCGCTGCCGTCGCCGGTCACCACCCGGATTGGAAGGCCGCCGTCCCCCGTGACCGCGGCTCGTCCTGGGATTTCGAGGACGTGCGAGATCACTACGTACGCACGATCTTCGGCGTCGACCCGCACCTGATCCGGCGAGACGACGCAGAGCTGTACCTCGATTACGGCAGAGCTGCGATCGTCGAAGCCTTCACCGAAGCGTTCGGGCGTTGGCGTCGAGCATCCTCGGGGTGCGCCGGAGCCCTCGTGCTGACGCTACGAGACACCGTCCCCGGCGCAGGCTGGGGCATCGTCGACACCGCCGGTGTGCCCAAGGCTCCCTTCTACGCATTGGCGCGGGCAAGCGCCCCGGTGGCATTGCTGTTGTCCGACAATGGACTCGACGGCTATTCGGTGGAGCTGGTCAACGACGGGCCGGCACGCTCGGGCAGTATCCGAGTGGTGTTGCACGCCTCCCGCGGCAGCCACGAGTACGAACGCGCGGTGCACGCCCCGGCGAACGGATCCGTCGCACTGACGGTGGATTCGATCGTCGGTACCTTCACCGACGCCAACCATGCCTACCGCTTCGGCAGTCGAACCTACTCCGCCGTCACGGTCGTGTTCTCGGACGACAATGGTGTGGAGGTGGCGCGAACCACCGCGCTCGTCGGCGCGCAGAGTCGGCAGAACACGGTGGGATTGGTCGCCAGTGTCGTCGAAACGATCTCGGGGAACTGGGAACTGACCGTCCGAGCCGACTGGCCGGCGCAGTACGTCTGCGTCGACATCGACGGCTTCGAGGTGTCGGACTCGTGGTTCCACCTGGCACCGAACGAACCTCGTACCCTGACTCTCGTCGGTCGTGGCGCGAGTGCACCGCGCGGACATGTGCGCGCGCTCAACTCGGTGGAGCGGGCCTCGGTGGCACCGAGGCCGTGAGCAGAAATTCGTAGTGGGCTACGAAGTTCTGTGCACGTGCTGCTAGCGGCTCGTGCTGAGTCTGCCTCGGGCATAGCCGATTCCGGCTGCACCGACGCTTGCCACCACGGCCATCGCGCCCCATGCGCGTGCCGGGTTGCCGCGCGCAGCGGCGCTGGTCTCCCGGCCGACCGCACGAGGCAGAATCTTGGCGGTGTACGCCCGCTCCGAGGACAGTGCGTCCTCGGCCCCGATCAACCGGGCGATGGCGGCCTTGGACACGCCCTCGGCGTAGCTGCGCGTGATGAGGTAGCGCGGACGAGTGCGGTCGGCACTGACCGTGTGATCGACGACGATCGAAGGATCGAACACGATCTGGGCGTCCGGATGCGTCTGGCGCAGACGGATGCACAACTCCGTCTCCTCGCAGCCGAGGGGGACACGTCCGATCCGGCCGATGCCGGAGACGAATCCGCCGAGTGCAACGACGGGCTCACGGCGGAACGACATGTTCGCGCCCATGAGATTGCGGACCTGAGCGGTTTCCGTCGGCTGCCCGCGGTAGGTGCACCCGACGACCCAATCGAGTTCGCCGGGTTCACCCACTACCTCGGCCGGTAAGAAGGCCGGACGCTTGTCCGGCCATACCGGGTATGCAGAGCCCCCAACGGCGTACACGGCATCGTCCGAGTAATGGGACAGAATGGCTCCGAGCCACTCTGTGGTGCGCGGTGAGGCGTCGTCGTCCAGAAAGACGACGATCTCACCGGTCGCGATATCGAGCGAGGTGTTGCGCGCTCCGGAGAGGCCGCGAGGGTGGTTGTTCTCCACCACGTTCACGCTCCGGTGCAGCGGCGAGAACTCGTCGCGTGCGCGTTCGGCCAGTTGCGCATTGTGATCGATGACGACGATCAGTTCGTCGGCAGGCACGTCCTGGTCGAGGACGGCCGTCACGGCGGCCCGGAGTTCGGACCATCGAGCCAACGTGTACGCGCAGATGACTACCGAGGAAGTCGGCAGACTCACGCCGTCTTCTCGCGGAGTTCGAGAACCTCGTTGTAGGACTCCAGAGCCTCGAACTCGAGGTCCATGTCGGTACGGGCGTCGATCGACTCGCGCAACGGGCGCACGATGGACCTGCGCTTGATCCTGCGGGCACGCATGCGTTCGGTCATCAGGGTGCGCAACACCCGGAAGCCGTCCGAGAACGTGCGCAGATTGCTCTGGCCGTAGATGCGGGCCAGTTCGACGCTCGGCACTTCCTCGATGCGCACGGACGCCTCGGCGAAGCGGCAGTTGATGATGGTCTCGATCTCGAAACCGTCGCCCCAGAGCATCATGCCCTCGGCACCCGGCTGATCGACGACGGGCAGGTCGAGGACCGGCACCAGATCGCGCCAGAAGGCGTTGTAGCCGTAGCAGAGATCCGAGAAGCGAGTTCCGAAGAGCGTGTTGGCCACGAGGTGCAGGCCACCGTTTCCTGCGCGGCGCAGCGGCGTGATGTCGTGGCTCCCGCCACCCTCGCAGAACCGGCTGCCCTTGGCGAAGTCGGCACCGGCGATCAGGGCGTCGACGAAGCGCGGGATCTCTGCGGCATCGGCGGAGCCGTCGGCGTCGAACATGACGATGATGTCGCCGGTAGCGGCCTCGAAGCCGCATGCGAGCGCGTTGCCCTTGCCCTTGCGGGTCTGCTTGATGATGCGAATGTCACCGCGAATCTCGCGTGCCGCGTCGATGGTGCCGTCGACGGATCCACCGTCGACCAGCACGAGCTCGTAGTCGTGAGAGAGCAGGGGGAGGACGTGACGAAGGTTCGCGGCCTCGTTGAGCGTCGGGATGACGACACTGACGCGGGGATTCTGACGATTCAACATATCCATTCCACATGGGTCGAGTGCGATGGGCAGATGTCTCCGAGCTCCGTGAATCGACCCCCGCCGCATCCACAGACAGTGCCTTGACGTTCGTTCTGAAGCGTAAGAACCTGTTTCCTTTGACTGAAAGCAAGCTTAAAAGAAGCTGCTGGTTTGTCAAGCTGCAAACAAACCAACTGGAAGATTGTTTGGAGATTCACGTCATAGTTTGTGAACCGAATCAACGAGATCGGTACTGATAGACGATCGTGTCGGCGTCCTGATACCGCACCGACCACGCCGAATTGGTGGCGAGCCACTGCCGGAAACGGGCGACCGCATCGTCGGCGACGAAACCGTAGTACTGCATCGCCTCGAGCGACTGACGAGTCAGCACCATGTAGGTAGGTGTGTCGCTGATCGACGCGTTGTAGTCGATCTGGCCGAGCTTCTCGGGCGTCGGGAAGCCCTCCATGTACTCGGGGCCGAGCGCGTAGAGCGGGACGTCCCAGTATTCGTTGGCCGCGGTCAGTCGTCCGTAGTCCGACGTCGACCGGGCCGGGTAGCCCGAGGAGTACAGCATCGTGATCGCGGTTCCGTTCGGCGACTGCGCGGCCACCGCTCGGGCGTCGTCGATCTGTTCGCGATTCTCGAGGACGATCGGCCACAGGCCGAAGTAGCTCTGCAAGCCCAGTACAGCGGAGCCGATGGCCCCGGCAGTGGCGACCGCAACCGAGGTCCTGGCCGTGAGCCTGCGGGCCCGGGACGGGCGATCCTGGGACGGCGTCCGATCGAACAGCGCCAGGAACAGGGGAACGATCAGGAGCACGCAACCGGGAATCGCATAGAGGTACACCCGGAAGATCGCCTCACCGCCGTAGCTCTGGCCGGCGAGGAGCATGATCGAGCCGAACGCCATCACCATCGGAGCCCAGAACGTCTTCTTGGTGCGCCAGGCGTAGACGGCCGAGGCGAACGCCAGCACGAACACCCCACCGGAGAGTGCGCGGCAGACCAGAGACGTGATCTGTTTGCCGAGCACACCCTCCGCCTCGACGTTGCTCGCGGCGTTCTGCACGGGATCGAACCCCTGGAAGAGTCCGTACGGTGCCACGATCGGCAGTCGCGGATACAGGTATCCCAGCAGGATGATGCCGAGCGGAATCATCAACCACCACGGCTTGGCTCGTCGCGTCACCAGCAGCACGCCGGTGACGGCCATCAGCCAGTACGGGGTCAGTTGGTGCGTGGGGACCAGTGCCGCGAACGGAACGATGGACACGTACGCCGCGGACCTGGTGAGTGTCGAGGACATCAACAGCGCCAGGAAGCCCACGGCGAGCAGTAGCGCCCACGCCTGCGGTGAGTAGTAGTCCTGGCCAACCCAGTTGATGACCTCGGCGAGCATCGCCGCCGTGATCGCTGCGCGCTTGTCGAACTTCATGACCCGTGCGAGGCCGTAGACGGCCGCCGCGAGCACCACGTGGATCATCGGCGCGAACACGTGCGCCAAGGACAGCGTGTCGTATCCGGTGACGTGCTGGAACCAGGCCGAGACGAGGAAGAAGCTGGGCCACTCGCTGTAGATGTCGACGCCGCTCGGTGCCAGTCGGTTCAGATCCAGAACGAACTCCGTGACGGCGACGTGCTTGTACGTCCAGTCGTAGATCGGAGCGGACGTGACGAGCGTGACGGTGAATCGCTGCACCACGATGGCCAGGCCGATGGCGACCACCATGGTGCGAAGCTGATGACGCCGCAACGCGATCAGGAACGCCGCCATGACCAGGACCATGCACAGCACCAGTCCGGGGCCGGTTCCGGCGGTCAACAGCCCGAACTGCGAGTACGTCGCGCGCTCGAGACCCGGCAACAGCGGCAGCCACAGGAAGAACGCCAACGCCAGAATCAGGCCGGCGACGTTGCGTCGCAACGTCTCGCGATCGGTCAGCACGAACCGCACGTGGGCGAGGGCGGACGCTCGCGACGACGGAGCGACGACCTCACGTGCCCGCGAGATCCACACCGGCAGGTCGGGACGGCCGTGCTTGCGGTACCAGAGCAGCGACGACCCGATCAGGGCCAGACACAGCCACAACGTCCACATCCGGGGCGACCAGCGGTAGCCCCACATCGCCGCCGACACCATCAGGGTCACCACCGAGATGCTCAGAATCGGCAGGGCAGCAGGAACCGCGGTGCGAGGAATACGGACCCAGGACAGGATCGCGGCCCCGGGTCCGAAGAACAGCAGGACCGTCAGAAGCACGACGCGAACCAGTGTCGGCAGCGCGATCATGGAGGTCAGACCGGACAGCGCGGCGAGAACGCTGATGTCGGCGTAGCGCAGTCGGCTACCTGCGCGCCGCCGTGTTCCTGCAGCGGAGTCGGTGGTGCCGACGGGCCAGTCGACGGTCCAATCGGACGGAACGAACAGCTTGTGCCGCAGATCCGCGATGGACCGGTATCCGGAATCAGTCGAGGACTGGGTCACGGTTCACCCCCGCCAGAGGAGTACGTTCGCGACCTTCGCGCCTGCTGCGCCGGATGGCCGCGGGGCCCTTGGCGATGGACAGCAGTTCCATCCGGCCGATGCCGTCGGGAAGGTCGGCAGCGAGATCGTCGGGAGGGGAGGCGACCTTGCTCATCTTGGCGGACAACCGAATCGCGCTGCCGAGTCGGCGGACGGCCACCGTGGCGGCCAACATTGCCGATCTGCGGTCGGTGGCGACCGTGTACAGCCACGCGCCGAGTCCGAGCCCGTATCCGCGGGCCTGTACCGCCAACGCCTCCGAATCGGCGCGATGACGGTGCCACACGATGGCGGCGGGCTCGTAGACCAGCTTGTCGCCGGCCATCAGCACTCGGAAGAACATGTCGAGGTCCTCACCGCCGTTGGTCGGAGATCCCACTCCCAACGCCTCGTCGAATCCTCCCAGGTCGAACATCCGCCCGCGGTCGACGGCGAAATTGGCTCCGGTCCCGTACATCCCGACCTGGAACGGAAACAGCGGCACGTCGGCCGGCGGATTCTTCAGGTCGTAGACCCGAGGAGTCACCGAACTCGCCCACCCGACGCGGCGATCGAAGTACGCCTGCGCCTGAGTTCTGATCTCGCCACTGGGGACGATGCCGGACACGCACGTCACCCGATCGGCCCGCCCGAAGCCGCGCGCGATGCTCCGCAACCACCTCGCATCCACGGCGACGTCGTCGTCGGTGAAGGCGACGATGTCGTGTCGGGCCGCCCGCAACCCCGTGTTCCTTGCCCTCGACAGACCCGCCGTCGGCTCGGACACGACGCGAACGCGGGGGTCGCCCAGCCCGCGAACGTACTGCTGCGTGGCATCGGTCGGGGACGCGTTGTCGACGACGACCACCTCGAAGTCGGGGTAGTCCAGAGCGGACACCGACGCGAGCGCGCCCTTCAAGTGCTCGACTCGGTCGCGGGTGCAGATCACCACGGTGATCGGCGGCAGCGTCCCATCGGGGTCGGGCAGCGCGTCGGGCATCGGAACCTGCGCGAGCGACATCGCAGCCCGTCGCACGTCGTGTGCCGCGACCGCGCCGTCGACGACATCGAGTTCGACGAAGCCGAGCGGGTCGAGTCCGCGTCGGATCAACAGGCGGGCACGGCGGTAACCGTCGGAATCGTCGAGGGCGAGAAACTCCGGAAGATCCTGCTCCAGGTCGATGTCACCGATCCACACGGCACCGTCCCATTCGGGAGCCTGGTGTCTGGGGAGCGCGGGAGGTAACACGGGGATGGTCCTTTCGGGGTGACACGTACGGGCAAGTGCAGCTCGGTCTCAGTCGGCGCGATACCGCACCCAGTCGACCGACATCGTCGCCGGAAACGGCGTGGAGTTGTCGGTGGGACCTGGCCAGTCGCCGGCGACCGCGACGTTGAACAGCAGGAAGAACGGCTTGTCGAAGACCCAGTAATCGTCGCCGCCGATCAGGTCGTCCGGAGTGACGGTGGCCAAGGTGGTGCCGTCGATACCGGTGGTCACGCGGCCCGGCGACCGCTCGACCCAGTAGGTGTGGAAGTTCTCGGACAGCGGCTCCGGCGGAATGCCGCCCGCGTCCACTTTCTGGCTCGTCATCGAATCGGGTTGGGGGGCATGGATTCCGGTGTGGTACTGGTCGGCCTGGTTCAGCGTCTCCATGATGTCGATCTCGCCGGACAGCGGCCAGCCGACGGAGTCCAGGTCGGTACCGAGCATCCAGAAAGCCGGATGCAGTCCGGCTCCGGCCGGCATCTTGATCCGAGCCTCGACGCGGCCGTAGGTGAACTCGAACTTGTCCTTGGTGGTCACGCGGGCCGAGGTGTACCCGTCACCGTTGCGCATCGCGTTGACGACCATGTGGCCGTCACCGTCGAGAGACGAGTTCTCGGTCGAATCGGTGTAATTCTGCTTTTCGTTGTTGCCCCAACCGGTCTGGCCCACGTCGTGACTCCAGCGGTCGTCCGACACGGCGTCGCCCGCCGTCCCCGAGAAGTCGTCGTAGACGGTGAATCCGGGCTTGGCGGCGGCAGTGTTGGACGCCGACGTCGTGGAACTCGCGTCGATGGTGCCTCCAGCGGTGGAGTCGGGATCGATGTCGGCTCCGTCCGAGCGGTGAGAAAGCCCGTACACCGTGCCTGCCACGACCAGACCGAGCACGATCAGGAACGCCAGCACGGACGGCCACCGCCGTCGGGGAGGCTCGACGATGAGTCCGGTTCCGGGAAGCCGCGAAACCTCGACGGTCCCCGCGCCGGACTCTCGGCTGGATGCGGCGTGACGACTCACGCGGTCTCGTCGCCGGTCTTCGGTACCCGCGTCGCCTTGAACTGCGACACCGACAGTACGACTATGCCTACGAGGAGCGCATAGGTGGCGATGCGTTCCATGGAGCCGATACCGAGTCCGAATTCGTGTCCGCTCATGTAGGCGAAGTAGCCGGCCAGCCCGACGGCTCCGAGCGCGGTGACCACGACGCGGATGGGGCGTCGCAGGCTTCCGTGGCCGCCCGCGATGACGAGGCCGAAGTTTCCGAACACGAAGAACACGGTGGCCCCGAACGAGTGGATCGGGTAGTTCACGCCCTGGTTGACGACACCTGCGGTGATGGCACCGGCACCTGCGACGACGAAGAACGAGGCGGCTCTGCCGTCGATTCGGCGGACGATGTACCAGGATCCGCCCACGGCCGCGATCGCCACGCCGAACAGCACCATCGACGCGTTGAGCAGAACGTAGAGCTCGCTGCACGGCCAGTTGCCGGTGGGCCCGCAGAACGGGATGCCGAGCTCGCTGATGTAGTTGTTCCGGTAGCTGTAGAGCCCGCGCCACGTGGCCGAGACGATGTACTCGACGAGGACGAACTGCACCACCGACAGGCCGGCCCACCGAGCGACATGGGCGACGAAACTCGAGCGCGCGGGCGCGACGGTGTTCGACGTCGGCCGGTTCGCATCGGGTTTCGTGGGGCGTTTCGCTTCGGTGGTCATGCGGTCTTCTCCTGAGGGGCGAGCAATGCGAGGGGGTCTGCCGCTACGAGATCGAGTGCGGCCTGCACGGTGTGGCTGTCGAAAACATTGTCGTGGAACGACGCCGAGACGAAGACGACCGAACCGATGGTCTCCATCGTGATCATCACCGACTCCGGTCGACCCGGATCGGCGATCACGAAGAAGGCGCGGTCGGCGGGCTCGGCCAACCAGGAGACCGGCTCCAGCTGCCTGACTCTACCGACATCGGAGTACATGAGCTTGACCTTGGGCCGGACCGGTACGCGGTCGTCGAACACACCGGACACGGCCCGGTGCTCTCGCTTGTACTTGATGGTGCTGATCGTCGCCGACGCGATGGGACGGCCCTTGGCGATGGCACCGGCCAGTGCGTCGTTCACGTCCCCGGCCGAGGTGGGATCGATGTCGGTGAAGCCGATCCCGGCCGCGAAGTTGCCGAGCACCACGGACGACGGCGGAAGGTATCGCCTGCAGTCGAACAGGAAGGCAGCAGAACGATCGAGGGGGAACGACGTGCGGGCGAACGCCGAGGCCACCGCAGCGCACATCACCGCGCTGACGCTCGCGCCGGGCAGATGGGATTCCCGCCACCGCCGGATCGCGTCGGTGGTACCGAGCCGGGTCACCGCGGTGGCCACCGCGGCCGAGGGTGCCCACGGCCGAAATGCCGACGGCGACGGGGTGTCGGGTGCGGCGGCCGAGGTGGTGGACTCGTGGTTCGAGCCGGGGCGTACGCGGTCGTAGATCGTGTCGACGACTTTCCTGGGATTGCGAACGACCCAGCGCAGCAGGGCCTTTCGAAGAGGATGGCCGTCGACGGCACGGTCGGCCCACGCCGGAAGCGGTGCATCCGGACGCGCGTCGGCCAGGTACGCGAACAGGTCGACCGGCAACAGAGCGTCGCCGAGACCGTGATTGAGATCGAGGAACAGGTAGCGACCGGCCAGACGCATCCGAAGAGGAATCCCGGGCGCGGACGCGTGCGAGAACTCGGTGAGTTCCTTGGCCAGTTGCTCGCGACCCACGGCCGGTCCATCGGCGATGTGCTCGAGCACCCGTTCCGGTTCGTAGACCCAGCCCGCCGAGGACTGGTCGGCGCGCAGGCCCAGCCGTGTGGCAGGACCGATCGAGGCCAGTGCGAGTACGCGGCTCTGCACCCGGGCGAGATCGCCGAAGTCAGCCGGTCCCAGGACGGTCACGATGCGCGAATCGGACCGCAGCATGTCCAACGAGCTGGCGCGATAGGTCTGAGTCATGGTGCCGTCCTGTGTTGAGCATGGACCGGAATACGGCGCGGTGACGGATCGTCGAGCGGCGGTGGACCGTCCTGGCGCTCACGTGGATGCGGTTCACGGTGCCGAGGTCCACCGTCTCGGGGTTGTCGGTGACGCGATCGAGGCGATCCGGCGTCGTGATCGTCGATCGGCCCGCGAGGTCCGGGGGAGTCCGACGGACCCGGGTTCTCACCGGACTCGCCGTTGCTGCCTGCGGACAGTTCACGAATCCAGCGAACGAGCGGCACGATCAGGACGACGGCACCGAACGCCTCGGCGGCGAGGTACGCCCAGCCGACGGCAGCGATGCCCATGGACGACGACAGTGCCACCGAGCCGCCGATGATGATCGAGGTGGCCACCACCTGCACGATCACGGCCAGTCGCATGCGTCGACGGACGCGGGCCAGACCGTCGTACAGCGAACCGACGACGGACAGTGGGATGGTGAGCGCGGCCAGCTGCACGATGATGGTGCCCTGATCGCGGTAGCCCTGGCCGATCAATCCGAGGCCGAACGGCGCGATGAACGCGAGAAAGATCGACCCGCCCAGTGCGACGATGCACACGAGCGTCATGAACCGCTTGGTCAGGCGGTGGAACTGCGCGGGGTGTGCCGCCACCTCGGCCACGTACGGTCCGATCAGAACGCTGATCAGGATGTAGAGGGCGCTGACGATCGACCAGGTGAGGGAGAAGTACGCGTTCTCCTCGGCACCGAGGGTGGCAACGACGATCATCGGCACGAGCAGCGGAGCGAGCGAGCCGAGAGCGGTGATGCCGTATGCCGAACCGAAGTAGGCCCACATCTCGCGCCTGGGCGGAAGGTCCGGCTTGCCGGCGTACCGCTGTTCGGTCCGGACGTTCTTCATGATCGCGCGCAGGACGAAGATCGACGCCACGACGGCGGGGACCGCCCAGGCGGAAATGATCGAGGTACTGCGCTCGGTCGCGAAGAGGGCCAACAGCAGCACGAACTTGGCGACCGCGTGGAAGACGTTCTTGGCGGCCGCCCAACGTGCGACGCCCAGGCCGGATGAGGTCTGATCCTGCAGCGCGAACACCGCGAGCACCGCGACGAAGAACGGGAACGACACGATCTCGGCAGTGCTGGTGAACATCTCGTCCACCGGCGCGACCAGCAGGAAGCCGCCGCCGAGCACGAACGCGAATGCCGTGACAGTGAGGTAGCCGCGCACGATGAACGACTTGGCCAACCGACCGGAGATCGGCAGGAATCGCTCGTACATCGAACCGAGGCTCAGATTGGACAGCGTCGAGAGCATCACCGCCGAGGTGATGACGGCCGACGCGCTGCCCACTTCGGCAACGGGATACAGCCGACCGGCTGCGGCCCAGAACAGCAGGCCGAGAGCGCCGGTGATGGCCGTCGAGAGCATCAGGGCCATCGAGTTGAGCGCGAGATTGCGATCGGAGGCCTTCGAGCCCGGTCCGCTGTCGGGTTGCGGTCGTTCGACGGCGTCGGCGACCGGGGAAACGTCGACCGAGTGCACGGCATCGTGCCGAGGTACGGTCGGCACCGGCATCGTCGGGCTGTTCATCAGACCCAGGTCGAACCGAGCCGGTTCGATCGGATACCACCGAAGTTGTTCGAGCTGTTCGTGCTTGGGCGGCAGGATCCTGGGAGCGCGGTGCTTCACAATCGAACCTTCCCCACCGGCACGGGCGGCGACGGGGCGGCGATCTCGACGTCGAAGGCAGCAGAGGCGGCCGTCACCAGTTCGGCTCGTACGTTCTCGCGCAGATCGCGACCGTAGAGCGAGTGGTCACCGGAGTCGAAGGAGGTGACAGTGGGTACCGACGATCGACGCTGGAGTCGGCGCATTCCCTCCGGGCCCCGATTGGTCTCGAACCAGGTGGTGTCGCTGGGGGAGAGCAGAACCTGCGTCTGCACCTGACGGTCGCTGAGAATGCGCAACGAGATCTCGGGAACCTGGATCAATCCGCGCCGTCCGAGCCAGATCCACAGTGCGTACGGAATCCGCGGCTGCAGTGCATTCTTGGTCCGCACACCCCAGTGGTGGAGACGGTCGAGTGCGCGCGCCTTCAGCCCCGTTTCCTCGATGTGCATCGAGGAACGCTTGACGAATTCGAGACGACGAGTGGTCCAGTCCAGGGTGTTGAGCAGTACTGCGGCCCGAACCCCCAGTTCCCTGGCGGCGAAGCTGGAATACCATGAGCCCGAGCACATTCCGGCAACCATGACGTTGTCCGGAGTGGTCCCCGACTGCCGGACAGCGGTGAGCGCGTCCTCGTTGCCTTCGTCGCTGTAGAGCCGGGTCAACTCCCCATCGGACACGATTCCGCTCTCGCCGGTGCCGCGTCGATCGAAACGCACCGTGGAGACTCCGAAGCGGGGCAGCAGCCGCGCCAGCTCCACCCACATGCGGACCGGACCGACGCGGTGCTCGTTGGCAGTGGGGTACAGCACCACGGTCGGTCCGCCTGCGCGGCATCGATCCGAGGTGGACCGAATCGCGAAAAGCTGCTGTGCGCCCAGGTATTCGATGTTCTCGCGGATTCCGTCGACCACGGACGTCGAGCGATGCTGCAGCTCGATCCCTCGTGCGCGCTCGACCGGAAATCTCGATGCCGTCCACGTCGCGAGGTAGGCGATGTCGGCCGTCGGGATGATGACCTCGAAATCGCTCGGCTCGAGAAAGTCGTCGTGAGCGGTCAACGTGTGTTCCTGAGCCGCGAGAGTCTCGACCAGCTTGCGTACCGGCTTCGTATCGCCTCGCTCGGCGCGGGTGGCGACGAGCACCGGCGCGTCGGTACTCGTCTTCGCGGCGTCCAGTGCGGAGAAGTCCGCGGCCGAATCGGGATGCAGCACAGCGCCGATGATCGACACCCTGGGATCGGTCTCGGAGTCGGTGGTGACGCTCACCGAATACAGCGCGCGCTGCTCGTGCAGATACGACCGCCCTTTGACGACCGGATCCCACAGCGTCAACGCGGTCAGTGGCCCGCACTCCGCGGCGACCGAACACGCCAACAAGGCACCGACGCGCAGACCGACGAGGCCGACCTCGCTCACCCCGCAACCTCGAACGTAGTCGACGGCCTCGACGATGCTCCGCCGCCAGTGCTCGACCGCGCCCGGCTGATCCTGATCACCCCACGAATCGCCGGTGCCGCGGTAGTCGAACCGCAGCACCAGAAGTCCCTGCTCACAGAGCTTCTGCGCAAGCAGGGTCATACCGCGATACGAATCGACCTGCTCCTTGCCGAGCGGCGGGCACAGGACGACGCCGCCGCGTGCCCGACCGCCGGACGGCACGTGGACGGCGCCGAACAGCGGCGAATCGGACGGGCCGAACCACGTCGGGTACTTGCCGCCCGCCGTACGTGGAGAGGACTCGGCGGGAACTGAGCCGATGCGCCGAGGAGCGGTGCGGGAGCTGTTCACAGATTTGGTCCTTCGTGTACGTACACGGGTGAAGCGGGAACGATCAGTTGCGCAGTGCGGCAGGCCAGCCCGATCGATCGAGTCCGTGGGTGCGGAGCATCGCCAGTGCGATGCGTTCCATGCCGAAACCGACGCACGCGCTGTGGGCGGGTTCACCGTCGACGGTCTCGATGCCGAAGGTGTGCCCGAAGTGATCACGGTGGCAGTTGCACGAGACGACCGCGGTGCCCTCGTCGAGATCTCCGTAGAGCTTGACGACCAGTTCGGTCTTGAGGTTCTCGTTGCGCTGGTTCGCCGCGAGCATGCGTCCGGCGCGACCGAAGAAAGGATCGTTGGCGATGACCGCCTCGGCTTCCAGTCCCAGATCCGCCAGCACCTGGAGCCCGCGCGGTACCCAGCGTTCGCGGTGTGCCACTGCTTCGTCGGGGGTGCCGACTCGGACGAACTCGTGCATCCGAAATGCCTGCATCCGAGCCGGATCCACGGCGGGCTCGTGCCGGAAGCAGTAGCCGTAGATGTCCATCAGCGTGCCCTCTTCGGGCAGCGTGCCGGTGAGCATCGAGTACGACGGGTGGCACGCAGCCGAGACCAGCATGGTGCCCGCGGACTGGAGGAAGTGATCCCAGTCCTTGCCGTCGGACCGTTCGGCCAACAATTCCGCGTGGGCCTTGTTGTCGCCCTCGAACGTGTTGATCGCACCGGTGAGGTTGGGGAACGACGCGATGTAGTCGGTGCGCTCGAACGCTTCTCGCGGAAAGACCGGAGCGAATCGAAACCTGGTGGCCTGACGGCCGTGTTCGGCGACCCCGGCCGCGGTGACTCTGGCGTCGACGAACTCGATGATGTCCTCGAATTCGCCACTGCGCCCGTACAATCCGGGAATCGAACTGGGTACCAACAAACCGGCGTCAATGAGCTCGGCGCGGAAAGCTGCTCGGGCGGAGTCGAGTTCGCTGATCTCTGTCTCCGGTGCGGAATGCGTGGTAGTCATCACTTGCCCTTGTAGACGAGGGAGAGCTGAGCGTTGTGACCCAGAATGCGTTCGTTGCTGACCATGATCGCGGACCCGTGTGCATCACGAAGATGACGGCCGATGCTCATCTCGCCGCCCTGTCGGTAGCCGGAGATGCCACAGATCTGCAGAGCCTTGCCGACGATGTCGATGACGAGCGAGGACGCGGTGACCTTGACGTTGTTGATCTTGAGCGCGAAACCGATGGCTCCGAGCTCCGCGGGGCTGTCGGCGATCGCCTCGAACTTGGCTGCGGCACCGAACACCGTGTCCACCAACTGCTCGTGCACCACCATCAGCTCCGCGAGACGCAGCGCGCTCGGCGGCGGCGTTCCCGGAGTTTTGCGTGCGGCCTTCTGGACCGACTTGCGGGCCTTGGTGACCGCGGCATCGGCGATACCGAGCCACGCGGATCCCCACAGCACGTGCGCCACCGGGAGCATGGTCTGAGCGGAGATGTCGCCGTAGTTGTCGCCGAGGATGTTCGACGTCGTCGTGCGTGCCTCCAGCATGAAGCCGGGACTGCAGGTGCCACGGAAGCCGAGGGTGTCCCAGGTGCCGGTCTTGACCAGCGTCACGTCGGGCTTCTCGCACACCACGAGCACCTGATCGCTCGGCGGGCTGTCCACGCTGCGCCGCGCCGTCGCCAACACGATCTGTGCGTACTCGCCGTAGGAGATGACCGGTGCGTTCTTGCTGAGCGTGATCTGCTCGCCGTCGTACTCCACCGCACAGCTGCTCGAGCGAACGTCGCCGCCGATGTTGATCTCGGTGGTGGCAGACGCCACCAGTATGCGATCGGTCACGATGCGACGCTGCAGGTCTGCCATCGCGTCGGACTTGCCGTGGCGGACGATGCTGAGCACCTGCGACTGGTGCATCACGAAGATCATCGCCGTCGATGCGCACTCGGCACCGAGAGCACGCGAGATCCGCGCTATGTCGGTCAGTGTTGCCCCGCCTCCGCCGAACTCCCGCGGAATTCCGACCCCGAGCAAGCCGGCGTCGCGCAGCGCATCCACCGATTCGGTGGGGAAACGGGCATCGCGGTCGACCTCGTCGGCATAGGTCCGCAGTACGGCCAGCACGTCGGTGATCGACTGGTCGATCGAGCTCTCGTAGACGGTGGTCATGGCCTCAGTCCGTCAGCTGGGCGATGGCCGCGGCGATCGCGTTGATGCTGCCGAACGTCGACTTCTGCAGCATCGTGTCGGGGAACTCGACGTCGAATTCGTCCTCGAGCGCGATCATCACGTTGACGCTGGCATGCGAGGTGAGGCCGCTGTCGTAGAGATCGGCAGCCTCGTCGATGCCCTCCACGGGGACCGGCAGTTTTCCGAATTTCTCCAGAACGGTTCGCACTCGAACCACGTCGTGAGCATTGAGCGTCTGCATCGAAACCTCCACCGATCGCGTTAACCACGAGACCGGACGGCCTCGTCGTCGACTCAGGGTCGGCTGGCTGTGCGCCTTTTCGACCCAAAGTCTCCCCAGACCCCTCCAAACAATATCGTAGATTGTTTAGTAGCGTTACCGGGATGCCCGCATCGGGTTCGAGGACCGCCGTACACTTCGAGTGGAGCGGGGGCTCGTACGGACGCCCGATCGGGCGTCGAAACACAATCTGCGAAGGACTGTCTGGTCTATGGGTGGCGTCTGCGGGGTGTCAGTGGGTACCGGTGCCGTGCGCATCGCGTACATCGCCGACGGCCGCCGCGTCGAGGACTCCATCGACGCAGAGGGCGCACACGACCTGCTGCCGGGCAAGCTCGTCGACCTCGGACCGTTCGAGGACATCGTGCTCGCCGGGTGGGACACCGCAGCCGTGACGGCTCTGCTGGAGACCCTCGGCGACGGCACCGTGCCGAAAGCCCGCATGGTCGACGAGTCCCGCGCCCTTCTCGCCTACGCCCGCACCGTTCCGGAACTGGCCGACAAGGACTACGTCCTGGTCGTCGACCTGGGCAAGAAGGGACTCTCGGCCACCGCACTCGACGTCGCAGGCGAGTACGTCGAGTGGACCGCACGCACCGTCGACATCAGCGGCGACCGCTTCGACGAAGTGGTCCGAGGCATCGTGATGGCGAAGGGAATTCTGCCGGCTCCCGTCGGACCCGAGGGCGACCAGGAGTACCAGGCCTTCTTCCGGGAACTGAAGGAACTGGTGAGCTCGTCGGTGGGCGTCAGGGCTCCCAACCGCGGCCCGATGTTGCTCAGCCGAAAGGAGTTCGAGCGAGAGATCACTCCGCTGGTCTCCGACGCCTTGGACTGGGCCTCCAAGCAGGCACCCGACGCGGTACTGCTGATCGGCGGCGGTGCAGCCATTCCCGCAGTGCGCAGCATCATCGAAGACAAGTGGAACGTCCCGGTCCACGTGCCCGACGCCCCTGCGATGGCCGTCGCCAAAGGCGCGGCACTCGACGAACGACCCGCCCGAGCCTCGCTCGACGCCGATGTGGGAACAATCACTGTTCCGGACGACGCGTCGGAACTGCTCGACGCACCCGAGGCGCTCGCCGCTCCCGACACCCTCGATGCACCGGACACCTTCGTCCTCGACCCCGTCGAGGAGTGGATGGTCGACGGCCTGACCGTCGACCAACTCGCGACCGAGGACCTGACGATCCCGTCGACCACCTTCGAGACCGACCTTCTCGTACCCGTACCCCTCCAGCCCGAGGTGTCGGAACCGGCTGTACCCGAGCCCGGCGTCGTTGCCGAGCCGGTACGCCGCGGCCGCCGCACCTGGTCGATTCGTGACGCGTCCGTACTCGCCGCTGTGAGTGTGCTGATCGTCGCGGTGGTGGGACTGGTGTTCACCCGAGGAAACACGCCGCCACCCACCCCGCTGATCGACCAGCAGATTCCCTTCGATTCCACGTTCGCCGCGGCCCTTTCCGCCGCCGCGGGTCCCGCCGACGAGGCTGCGCCGGGTCCCGTCGAATTGCCTGTCCTCGGGCCCGCTCGACTGTCCGACGCGGACCTGTACGAGCGTGCCTTCAGCTACGACGGCGAGATGTACCAACCGGTCGTCGATCCGGAGCTGCCGGAATAGACCGGGGGTCTCGTTCGCGCGGGCCGCTCGGGGAACGCGACCGGTTCCGTCACGCGCGGGTGCGCAGCCCACCGGGGCGCGCGCCCCGCCGATTCGGCCGAAGCGGTAGCCTGGCGCTCTGGACGGGGTGTACCGCGTCCGAGAAACATTGTCGATCGAAGTGAGGCCTGACGCGTGACTGTGCTGCTTGGGGTGTCCATGGGGACCCGAGCCGTGCGCACGGCGCAGCCCCGAGCCGAGCAGTTCGGGGCACCGGTCGCCGATCCTTCCGGCCTGGTCAGCGACATCGACCGGCCGCTGTTCTTCCGCAACGAACTCATCGACAGCGTCGGCGGGGACCTTCCGCATCTGGCCGCCGAATCGATCGGTGCGGCAGCCGAAACCGAGCCCGAACTCGCCACCGGCGTGGCCTACCGCGACCCCCGTCAGGCCGACGCCCTGCATGCTGCCCTCAGCGGTGCGCACCTGCACAACTATCACCTGGTCCACGAGGTGGAAGCCGTCGTCGAGTACCTGGCGGCGACCGGTGAAGCCCGCAACTGCAGTTCCGTGGCCCTGTTCGACCTCGGAAGTTCCGGACTGACCGTCAGCGTCGTGGACCTGGTTCAGCGCACCGTCGTCGCCTCGCAGCGATCCGGTGAGTACAGCGGAGATCTGATCGACGCCTACGTCCGCAACAATCAGCTCCAACGCCTCGGCAAGCAGTCGACCGACCCGGACATGGCGCTGTTCGAGAAGCGCTGCCGAATCGCCAAGGAACGCCTGTCCACCCAGGACGCGGTGTGCCTGCCCGATGCGAGCGGGATGATCCTGCTCTCCCGTGAGAACTTCGAGCTGCTCATCACCGACCTGCTCGACGAGGCCATCGAGTTCGCTCGCGAGGTGATGATCGGGGCCAACGTTCCCATCGACGCCGTCGTGCTGATCGGCGGCGGCGCACGCATGCCGATCGTGCAGCAACGCGTCGGACCGCTGCTCGAACTGCCGTCGATCGTGCCGACCGAGCCCGAGACCGTCGCGGCACGTGGGGCTGCACTGACGGCACGGCCGCATTCGCGCACGCGAACCGGAACCCGACGATCGCCAGACGCTCGTCGGCCGGTGGAGTCCGCCGCACCGATCGCACCCACGTCGCAGGTACGCGCGGAACCTGCTCCGGTGCCACCTCCGCTGCCCGCTCCGGTCCGGCCGGTCCCGGCTCGCGCCGATTCGCAGCACGCCGCGCCGGCCGCACCAGCGCCAGGGCCCACTGCAGCGCGTCCCGTCCCCGCCCGTCCCTGGATCGCGGCGGCACCGATCGGCGAGGGCTCGAAGTCTCAGGACACGGTGTCCGATGTCCCGGTGTCCGATGTTGCGGTGTCCGACGTCCCGGCCGAGCCGATCGAAACGGTGGAGGGTTTCGCGTCCTCGAGATTCACCGACTCGTCGGAGTCCGGTGCAGTCGAAACGGTTTCGGACACGACACCGGTAGTGGAAGATGTTCTCGACGACCACGTGCAGGGGGCGCGGGTCGACGGGGAGGTCGTTGCGTTGAGTACGAACACGGGGGATTCGTCTGCCGAGGGCTCTGTTGCCCAGTCCGAGGCAACCGACGACGGCAAGCCGGTTCCGTTCCAGCTGAAGAACGTCTACTGGCTCGACGCCGATTACGACGACGACGATGGCGAGGACGATCGCACCCGGGCTCGGCGCAGGCTTCGCACCGGAGGTGTTCTCGCACTGGGTCTTGCGTCGGTGGTGGGCGTCTCCGCGTTCATGCTCACTCAACAGAACACACCGCAGGTGGTCGACACCTCGGTCAGTCGCACCCAGGCGGAGGTGCCGGCGGTCACCACGACGGTGCCCACGTCCGTGGCGCCGGCTCCTGTGTTGCCGCCGCCCGCACCGGAGACCACCGTTGCACCGACCACGGTGCCGCCGGAGACCGAGGTCTACCAGGAGCCGTGGACGCCGGAGCCGACGACGACCACGGCCGAGCCCGCACCGCCGCCGCCCGTCGAGTCCGTTCCTCCGACGACGACGCAGCAGCCGCCGCCGCTGATCCCGGGTTTCCCGGACTTCACGTTGCCGGTGTTCCCGCCGGTCGCTCCTCCCGCTCCCTGATCGAACTCACTTGTCCGCGTGCTTGTTTCGCGGTCGGATGTGCTCGAAGATCAGGATGGTCTCGGTGGCGGCCACGGCCGGGTCGGCACTGAGATTCTCGACGACGAAGTCGCGCAGAGTGGCGGTGTCGACGGTCGCCACATGCACCAGGAAGTCGTCCGCACCGGCAATGAAGTAGATGTTCAGCGTCTCCTTCCGCGAGGCGATCTTCGATCCGAATTCGCTGATGCGGCGTCGAGCATCTGCTTGCAGCCGCACCGAGATCATGGCCTGGATGCCCTGGCCGAGAGCCTCGGGGTCGATGTCGGCGTGAAAGCCGCGGATGACACCGCGTTCGACGAGGGCGCGAACCCGGGCCAGTGCGGTGGACGGAGCGATACCGGCCGCCGCGGCGAGCGCGTTGTTGGGTGTGCGGGCGTCGCGGCGGAGCTCGTCGAGCAGGATGTGGTCGATTCGGTCCAGGGGGACCGGCCGAACATCGTTCGGCTGCGCACCCTGTTCGACCCCCTCGAATGAACTATTGCGTGCCATTTCTCGACTGTACAGAATTATGTTCACTTCCGTTGCGTCGATTTCGTAGATAATTCATAGTTGGCCTACACGGATGGAGCCTCGGCTTCACGTCACCCACCACCGAGGAGGCCGCCATGAAGATCGGAATTCCACGCGAGATCAAGAACCACGAATACCGGGTGGCCATCACCCCGGCGGGCGTGCACGAACTGGTCTCGCGAGGACACGAAGTGATCGTCGAAACCGAGGCAGGGGCCGGATCGTCGTTCACCGACACCGACTACAAGGCCGCCGGTGCGCAGATCCTCACCGATGTCGACGAGGTCTGGGAGACGGCCGACCTGCTGCTCAAGGTCAAAGAGCCCATCGCCGAGGAGTATTCACGCTTGCGCAAGGGGCAGGTGCTGTTCACCTACCTGCATCTCGCCGCATCCAAGGAATGCACCGACGCGCTCCTGGAGTCGGGTACCACAGCCATCGCCTACGAAACCGTCACTGCGGCAGACGGTTCCCTGCCGTTGCTCGCACCGATGAGTGAGGTTGCCGGACGCCTCGCGCCCCAGGCCGGTGCCTACCACCTGATGTCGAGCGAAGGCGGACGTGGAGTTCTCATGGGCGGAGTTCCCGGAGTGCGGCCCGCCAACGTCGTCGTCATCGGAGCCGGCGTTTCCGGAAAGAACGCCACTGCAATCGCTTTCGGCATGCACGCCGACGTCACCGTGCTCGATCTCGATGTGAAGGCGCTGCGCGCCATCGACGATCAGTACCGCGGGGCCGTCAAGACGCTGGTGTCGAACGCCTACGAACTCGAACAGGCCGTTCTGGCAGCAGATCTCGTCATCGGTGCCGTACTGGTGCCCGGCGCGAAAGCACCGAAGCTCGTGTCCAACAGCCTGGTTCAGCGCATGAAGCCGGGTTCGGTTCTGGTCGACATCGCCATCGATCAGGGCGGCTGCTTCGAGGATTCGCACGCAACCACCCACGCCGATCCCACGTACAAGGTGCACGAGTCGGTGTTCTACTGCGTCGCCAACATGCCCGGTGCCGTGCCGCGCACCTCCACCTACGCGCTCACCAACGCCACCCTGCCGTACGTCGTCGCCCTCGCCGACAAGGGTTGGGAAGCTGCATGCGAGGCGGACCCGGGTCTGAAGGCGGGACTGAGCACGCACAACGGCGCCCTGCTCTCGGAAACCGTCGCGGCCGCTTTCGCCTGAGGAGCGGCTGCGCCGCACGTGCACGGAAATTCGTAGCCCACTACGAACTTCTGCTCACATGGGGCGAAGCCGCTCTACGCACTGTGGCGGCCGGAGCGCCGGGTCTTGCGGGTTGGTCCCGCGGCCCGGCGCTCTGCTCGGTTCGAGGTTCCTACGACGGTGATCGGCCGCGCCAACAGCACAGCGATCGCCGTGGTCAGCGGCACCGACAACGCCAGCGCCACACCGCCCACCGCGGACCGAACGATCTCGATGGCCACCGAATCGCCGGTGAGTACGTCCTGGATGGACCGGTCGGCGACGCTGAAGAGCAGCAGCAGCGGCAGCGCACCACCGGCATAGGCGAGCACGAGCGTGTAGACCGTGCTGGCGATGTGGTCACGCCCCACCCGCATCGTGGCGGTGAAGATCTCGCGCCGCGACGCCGTCTCGTCCACCGAGGCGAGCTCGAAGGCGGCCGAGGCCTGCGTGATCGTCACGTCGTTGAGCACTCCGAGCGAGCCGATGATGAAGCCGGCCAACAGCAGGCCGGTGACGCTGACGTTGCCGATGTACGTCTGTACGGCGGTGTTCTGTTCCTCGGACAACCCGGTCAGGTGGGTCATACGGATGGCGACGTAGGACAGCACCGCCGCCACCGCCATGGAGGTCAGAGTGCCCAGCAGCGCCGAGCTGGTGCGCAGATTCACCCCGTGCGCCAGATACAACACGGCGTAGAGGATCACCGCCCCGGCGACGAGGGCGACCGGAATGGCGGGTGCACCGTCGAGCAGGGCGGGCAGCATGAACACCACCAGCACGGCGAACGCGATAAGCAGCCCGACCAGTGCTCGGAATCCCCGCCAGCGCGCGACGACGCAGATGACCACGGCGAACACGCCGACGATCAGTGCCAGCGGCAGTCCGCGGGAGTAGTCGTTGAAGGAGTAGCGGACTCCACCGGCGGGGTCGGTCTGCACGACCAGCCGGATGTCCTCACCGGCGCTCAGGGTTGGTTGGCCGGGCCCGGGCGCGATCTCGAGAACCGTGCGCTTGCCTGCGTCGGCACCGGTGGTGATGTCGACGATGCTGCGCTGACATTCGTACGAGTCGTTGACCGCAGGCGTCGGGTCGCCGGTGAACGCCCGGCCTGCGTCGGGACTTCCGCACGGCCCGATGCTCTGCGAGGTGATGGTGCCTGCCTCGGTGGACACCGCTCCACCGCCTGCGGTCTGGAACGGCAGCGGGATGTCGATGCTCTGCTGGCTGGGCCACAGAGCGATGGCCCCGCCGATCACGGCGATGGCTATGGCGACCAGCAGTCCGACGACGACCTTGGCCGCCACCGGTCCCAACGGCACCGGTGAGTCGCTGTGACCGTGACCATGACCATGACCCACATGAGATCCGAGGCTCGATTTACTGCCGTCGGAAGGACTGCCGTGTGATTCCACGGTGTCAGGCTAGTGGCCGATGCGAGGAGCTCGGTGGCGGGGAGCAGGGGGGGCGTCCCCCGCCACCACCTGACCGACCCGGGGGGGGAGGGGTACGACCAGGGCTCGCGGGCACCGAAGTGCCGTCCGCCAATGTACAGATCATTCGTCGTTCAGGCGGGATCGCCCCGATGTTTTGTGCATCACTTTCAACTACTTTTCGGTAACTTCGTGTCTCACTGCTTGTACGACGCGAGGAAATTGCCGAACCTCTCGATTGCCACGGCCAGATCTCGTGCCCACGGCAGCGTGACGATGCGCACGTGATCGTGGCCGGGCCAATTGAATCCGGTGCCCTGAACCACCAGGATCTTCTCCTGCAGCAGCAGATCCTGGACGAGCTTCTCGTCGTCGTAGATCTCGTGGACTTCGGGATCGAGTCGCGGGAACGCATAGAGTGCACCCCGCGGTTTGACGCACGAGACGCCGTGGATCGCGTTGAGCTTCTCCCACGCGACGTCGCGCTGCTCGAGCAGTCGGCCGCCGGGCAGGATCAGATCCTCGATACTCTGATATCCGCCGAGTGCGACCTGAATGGCATGTTGCGCAGGCACATTGGGGCACAGCCGCGTCGACGCGAGAAGGTCGATGCCCTCGATGAAACCTGCGGCGTGAGCCTTCGGTCCGGTGATCGCCAGCCATCCGGCGCGGTACCCGGCCACCCGATACGCCTTGGACAGGCCGTTGTACGTCAGGCACAGCAGGTCGGGAGCCAGGCTCGCCAGCGAGGTGTGCTCTGCGTCGTCGTAGAGGATCCGGTCGTAGATCTCGTCGGCGAGCAACAGCAGCTGGTGCTTGCGCGCCAGATCGACGATGCCTTGCAGCACCTCTTTCGAGTACACCGCGCCGGTCGGATTGTTCGGGTTGATCACCAGCAGTGCGACGGTCTTCGGTGTGATCTTGGACTCGATGTCCGCCAGATCGGGATTCCACCCGTTCTCCTCGTCGCACATGTAGTGCACGGCCTTGCCACCGGACAGCGTCGTCATCGCCGTCCACAGCGGGTAGTCCGGGGCCGGGATCAAGACCTCGTCACCGTCGTCGAGCAACGCCTGCATCGTCATCGTGATGAGCTCGGAGACTCCGTTGCCCAGATAGATGTCGTCGACGTCGAGCTCGGGGAAACCCGGTTCGAGCTCGTAGCGCGTCACGATGGCCCGTCGCGCCGACAGGATGCCCTTGGACTCCGAGTACCCCTGGGCCACCGGCAGCGCCGCGATCATGTCCCGAACGATCACGTCGGGGGCCTCGAATCCGAACGGTGCCGGATTGCCGATGTTGAGCTTGAGGATGCGATGCCCCTCGGCCTCGAGCCGGGCGGCATGGGCGTGTACCGGTCCGCGGATCTCGTACAGCACGTTCTGCAGCTTCGTCGATTGCTGCAACGTGCGATAACGCGGCTGGGAGTGGATCTGCGGAGTGGTCACCCGTCACATCGTGCCAGGTGGGCGGTATCGGTTTCCACGAGGTTGTTTCGCGCGGGGTTGTTCGAGCGCGTTGTCGGTGCCGGGTGGAACAATCTCGTTCCATGTGCGGACGGTATGCCAGTACCCGGAGTGACAGCGACCTGCAGGCGGTGTTCGACATCGCCGAGACCGTCGGTGCGGAGGTGCCACCGTCGTACAACGTGGCCCCCACACAGACGGTGCGGACAGTGCTCGAACGGTCGCCGAAGGACGAACCCGAGGCCGACGCCGTGCGGCAACTGCGGTCGGTGCGGTGGGGCCTGATTCCGTCGTGGGCCAAGGACGCGAAAATCGGTTCCCGACTGATCAACGCCAGATCCGAGACCATCACCGAGAAGCCGTCGTTCAAGAAGGCGGCAAGCCGTCGGCGATGCATCGTCCCTGCCGACGGGTACTACGAGTGGGAGAAGCGCGACGGAGCGAAGGTGCCGTACTTCTTGCACCAGGACGGCGTGCTCGCGATGGCCGGGTTGTACGAGCTGTGGCGAGACCCCACCAAGGCCGAGGACGACGAAGCACGTTGGGTCTGGTCGGTCACCGTGCTCACCTCGCCTGCCGCCGATGCGCTCGGCCACATCCACGATCGCTCGCCCGTCGTGCTCCCGCCGGATCTGCGCGCGAGTTGGCTCGACCCTGCGGTGACGGACCTCGGTGACGTGCGAGACCTGTTGGCCGCGATCCCGGAACCACGGCTCGAGCCCTACGAGGTGAGTACCGCGGTGAACAGCGTGAAGAACAACAGCCCGGAGCTCTTGACGCCGGTGTAGGGGTGGCTCAGGCGAGTCGCAACCGGCAGATGTCGGCGATCGCGGCCCGCTCGTCCGGCGTCAGCTCCTCGGCGACCGGCGAATCCAGTATGCGACGCAGTCGCTGGAAGTAGGTACGCGCGTCGACGCCGAATGCCACGTAGATGTCCTCGTCGCTGCCACCGCCGTATCCACGCCAGGTTCGGCCGAATGTCAGAATCTCGTGGTCCACCGAATGGGTAGTGGTCCGGCGCATGGTGTTCCCCCTCGTATTACTTGCCTCCCATCATCCGGGTCACGGTTGAAGAGCCGGTGAACACTGCGTTACGTGCGCGTCAGTTCACTAGGGTGGTCGGGGTGACCGCACTCGCCTTCGGATCCTGGCCCTCGCCCATCACCGCAGCAGATCTGTCCTCGGCGGGCCACCCCGTCGAGGGTGGTTGCTTCGTCGGCAGCGAGATCTGGTGGTCGGAACTGCGGCCCGCCGAGCAGGGCAGGACGGCCATCTGCCGCTATGTCGACGGCGAAGTGCAGCCCATTCTGCCCGCACCGTTCAACGCCCGCACCCGCGTCCACGAATACGGCGGGGGAGCCTGGACCGCGACGGCAGACGGAGACATGGTGTTCGCCGAGTTCTCCGATCAACGCGTCTACCGACTCACCCCCGGCGGGGCACCGGTACCGCTGACTCCGAAACCTGCTGTGGCGTCGGCCATCCGGTACGGCGATCTCTCGGTGGTCGGCACCGACGTGATCGCAGTTCGTGAGATGCACGACGCAGGCGCGGTGTCACGAGACATCGTGGCCATCGATCTCGGCGGCGGTGGGGTGCGTTCGCTGGTGGCGGGCTCGGACTTCCTTGCGTTCCCGAGACTCTCGCCCGACGGCACCCGCATTGCCTGGATCGCCTGGAACCACCCGCAGATGCCCTGGGACGGAACAGAATTGCGCGTGGCTTCGCTGGCCGATCCGTCGTCCTGGACGGTGCTGCTCGGTTCCACCGAGGAATCGGTGATGCAGCCGGAATGGATCGACGACGAATCGCTGTACGTCATCAGCGATCGAAGTGGTTGGTGGAACCTGTATTCGGTCACGCTCGACGGTTCGGTGACTCCGCTGGTGACGCTCGACGGCGACTTCGGTGCTCCGCTGTGGCGGTTGGGGTCGAGCTGGTATTCGGTGCTGGACGACGGGAAGCTGCTCACCGTGCGCACCGTCGGCACCGACACGTTGGCGGTGTTCGATCCTGCGTCCGGGGCACTGGAGGACATCACGCTCGACGGTGTGACCTCGGTGGGGCTCGGTGGGCGCGCCGGGTCGACGGTGCTCCTCAAGTGCGGTGGAGCCAGGGTGGCAGCGGGGTTGTTCGCCCTCGACCTGGAATCCGGCGAATTGACCTCGGTACGTTCGGGTTTCGAATCCGTACCCGACAGCGCATACCTGCCCGAGGGACGTCAGGTGACATTCCAGGGGCCCAACCGTGAGGTGCACGCCATCACCTACGCGCCGCGCAACCCGTCGTACGAGGGCTTGGACGGTGAACTGCCGCCGTACGTCGCGTTCGTTCACGGCGGCCCGACAGCGCACGTCGCCCCCGCTCTGAACCCGTTGTTCGCGTACTTCACCAGCCGCGGCATCGGCGTCGTCGATGTGAACTACGGCGGGTCGAGTGGATACGGCCGCGAATACCGCAACCGGCTGCGCGGGCAGTGGGGAGTGGTCGACGTCGAAGACACCATCGCCGCGGTGCAGGGTCTGGCCGACAGCGGGCTCGCCGACCCACGCCGGTTGGCCATCGAAGGCGGGTCCGCAGGGGGTTGGACGGTGTTGGCCGCGCTGACATCTTCCGACGTGTTCGCCTGCGGTGCATCGTACTTCGGCGTCGCCGAGCTGGAGCTTTTCGTCGCCGAGACCCACGACTTCGAGTCCCGCTACATCGACGGGCTCATCGGACCTCTGCCCGAGGCCATCGACCTGTACCGCACCCGCGCGCCGGTCAACAACGTCGACGGATTGTCTTGCCCGGTGCTGTTGTTGCAGGGGCTCGACGATCCGATCGTGCCGCCGTCGCAGGCCGAGCGGTTCCGAGATGCCATGGTGAACAAGGGAATTCCGCACGCCTACCTGGCCTATGTGGGCGAGTCGCACGGATTCCGCAAACTGGAAACGCAGGTGAACGCGCGGGAATCAGAACTGTCCTTCTACGGCCAGGTGATGGGCTTCACGCCGCCCGGAATCCCGGAGCTGCAGTTGTGGCGCCCCTCTAGCTGAGTGGTGGGTGCGCGCGCTTCGCTTCCAGAAATTCGAGGAGCGCGCTGGGGATGGCGCAGTACTTGCTGTTGCCCTCGGACAACCTGCTGCCCACCTCGAACGCTGCCTTCGACGGGCCGTCGTTCTCGAGGATGAGGGCACAGAGGCGCTCATCGGTGCGGCCGGACTCGCAACACTGCTCGACGTGCGCTCGGTCGTCGGGGGTCAACGCCGTCCACCACTCGTCGTAGCGGCGAAAGAGCTTGTCCGCGTCGTCGGTCATGCCTGCTCCCTACTTGTCGGTACGCCTTCGGGTCCGACCATACTCACGGTGTCCGATTCGGGCACTTTTGAGGGGGGTGCTCGGCGACCTCACACCGCTTGTGCAGGGTGCGCGCCCGTGTTTCGACGCGACGAGGGGCGCGCGGTCGATAGAGGGGTCGCTCGGTCGCCTACGTTGCCTCGTGCGGCTCTGTCGGCAGCGTCGCGGATCATCCGATCGACGAGCTCGGGGTGATCGAGATCCGACCAGGCGATGCGCACCACCTGGCGGCCGGTTGCGCGAATGCGATCCTCGCGACGCTTCTCGTCCCACAACACATCGGCCGCAGACTTCCCTTCGGGCACGTAGCGTCCGTACTTCACCTTGCCGTCGAATTCGACAACGGTCTCGAGGTCGGGCAGATCGAAATCCGCGCGCCCGACGAAACCGCGGGAGTCCGTGATCTGCACCTGCAGCTGCGGTGTGTAGCCCAGCTGATGCAGCACTACTCGGGCACGTGACTCCCCGACACTCTCGGACCGGCCGTCCATGAATTCCGCGACTCGACGCGCCATCCGGTTGCCTGGATGGTTCGGACATGAATCCAGCGCTGCGACAACATCTTCGGAGGTGAGCCCGCGGGTTCTCGCAGCGAAGTCCGCGATGCAGACGGCCGTCTCGAACGGAAGCGTACGAGCGCAATCGGCAACCGTGCGCGCCGGACCGGTGACACGCACACCGCCGAGGTCGACGATCTCTTCGTCGGTGTACGGCGAGGTGTGCACTGCTCGAACGGCACTGCTACGACCGCCGCCCCGGGCACGATTGCGGGTGATGTGCACCCGGCTCAGGTCGGCATTCCACACGTCGAGACCATGGAATATCGCTGCGCTCACATGGCTGACCACGGCATCGGGAGCAATGGTCGCGTCGAACACCGCCTCGGCGATGACCCGATGCTTGTCTTCCCTGGGCAGTGCGTCGAATTCGTCTCTGCTGACGAACCGTCCTGGACGGAGTCGACGCCACGCTCGCGTTCGGCAGTAGCGCTGCAACTCTGCGTCGGAAATGCCGCGGGAGAGTGCGTCGGATCGCGAGACGATGCGGGTCATGAACGAATGCTCTCGGGCGCAATCGCTTTCGACAACCCCCCACTCGGCAGATTGTGGATAACCGGTGTGCCTGTGGATAACTCGTAGGAGTGGACCTCACACCCCTACTGACGACTGCGCGCCCCTGCTCTGAGGTGAGCAAGGGCGCGCAGTCGGTGAAAAGGGTGTGAGGTTACTTCCGGCGCCCCGGAACCTTTGCCCCCGGAGCGAATCCGAGTCCACCGGCCTTCGGCTTGGGCGGAGTGCGATCGTCGGATTCACCTGCTGCGTCCGACGCCTCGGCCTTCGGTGCCTCGGCTGCCGGTGCCTCGGACTTCGGGGCCTCGGGTGCAGCGGCTTCCTCGGTCGGCTCGGCCTTCTCGGGCTCTGCAGTCTTCGGCTCAGCGGGTGTCGCGGCGGCCGCACCGGGCGTGCGTGCGCCCGGCTTCTTGAATCCGGACTTCACGGCCAGGCCCTTGGGCTGGACGGTCGGCTTGGATTCGGTTGCGGCCTCGGTGGCGGGTGCCTCCGACGCCGTCGCCTCGGCGGTAGGAGCCTGGGCAGCAGGAGCCGCTGCAGCAGGAGCCTCGGCCTCGGGAGCCTCAGCAGCAGGAGCTTCGGCAGCAGGCTTACCCGGTGCCTTGGCGCCCGGCTTCTTGAATCCGGACTTCACGGCCAGACCCTTGGGCTGGACGGTCGGCTTGGATTCGGTTGCAGCCTCGGTGGCGGGTGCCTCCGACGCCGTGGACTCGGCAGTAGGGGCTTCGGCGGGCTTACCCGGTGCCTTGGCACCCGGCTTCTTGAAGCCCGACTTCACGGCCAGACCCTTGGGCTTGACCGACGGAGTCGACTCCGAGGTCTCTGCGGTGGCAGGTGCTTCGGCCGCCGCGGGAGTCTCGGCAGGTGCAGGTGCAGCGGCCTTCGCGCCGGGTGCTTTGCCCTTCATCTGCAGGCCCTTACCGCCGGGTGCCTTGCCGCCGGCCATGCCGAGACCCTTGGGCTTGGCGGCGGGTTCTGCGTCGGCACTGTCGGCCGGTGCAGCGGAACCGGGTGCCTTGGCTCCCGGAGCCTTGGCCAGACCCTTCATCTTCAGTCCGCCGGCCTTGGGAGCCGGAGCTGCCGGAGCGGACTTCGCCTCGGCCGGTTCCTCGACGGGTGCGATCCGCTCGGCCTCTTCGACCTCGGCGGCATTCTCCGTTGCCAGCTCCTCCTGAGGAGTGCGCTCGCGGGGGATGACCTTGATGTTCTCGGCCAGCACGGAGGACTCGACGCGGGTGATCGACTCGAGCATCAACTGTGCGACGTCGACGACCTCGACGCCCTCGTGTGCGCCGCCTTCCTGACGTGCGGTGACACCGTCGGTGAGCATGACGCGGCAGAACGGGCAACCCGTGGCGATCTTCTTGGGGTTGGTCGCCAGTGCCTCGTCGACCCGGTCGATGTTGATGCGCTTGCCGATGTTCTCTTCCATCCACATGCGTGCGCCACCGGCACCACAGCACATGGACCGCTCACCGTGACGCGGCATTTCCTTGAGGTTGGAGCCCGATGCGGCCATGAGCTCACGCGGGGCGTCGTACACCTTGTTGTGACGGCCCAGGTAGCACGGGTCGTGGTAGGTGATGTCCTGGCTGACCGAGGCCACCGGGATCAGCTTCTTCTGCCGCACGAGTCGGTTGAGCAGCTGGGTGTGGTGGACCACCTCGTAGTCGCCGCCGACCTGCGGGTACTCGTTGCCGAGTGCGTTGAAGCAGTGGGCGCAGGTGACGACGATCTTGCGCTTGTTCTGCTCGACACCCTCGAAGACGTTGTTCAGCGTCTCGATGTTCTGCATGGCGAGCTGCTGGAACAGGAATTCGTTGCCCGCGCGGCGAGCGGAGTCACCGGTGCAGGTCTCGTCGGCACCGAGCACCAGGAACTTCACGCCTGCAGTGGCGAGCAGTTCGGCGACGGCCTTGGTGGTCTTCTTCGCGCGGTCCTCGTAGGCACCGGCGCAGCCGACCCAGAAGAGGTACTCGTAGTCCTGGAACGAATCGGCGTCCTGGCCGAAGACCGGGATGTCGAAGTCCATCTCGTTGATCCAGTTGAGCCGGTCCTTGGAGTTCTGGCCCCACGGGTTGCCCTTGTTCTCGAGGTTCTTGAACAGACCTGCGAGCTCGGACGGGAACTCCGATTCGATCAGCACCTGGTAGCGGCGCATGTCGATGATGTGGTCGACGTGCTCGATGTCCACCGGGCACTGCTCGACGCACGCACCGCAGGTGGTGCAGCTCCACAGCACCTCGGGATCGATGATGCCGCCCTCGATGGCGTCGGCGACGAGCTTGCGATCGGCTTCGTCACGAGCGTTCTGCGGGATGGCGTCGAGCGCCTTCTGGTCGACGTTGCCCTCGGCGTCGACGAGTCCGACCTCGTCGCCCGCCATGTCCTTCTTGCCGCCGGCCAGCAGGTACGGGGCCTTGGCGTGGCTGTGGTCGCGCAGCGACATGATCAGCAGCTTGGGGGAGAGGGGCTTGCCGGTGTTCCAGGCGGGGCACTGCGACTGGCAGCGGCCGCACTCGGTGCACGTGGTGAAGTCGAGCCAGCCCTTCCAGCTGAAGTCCTCGATCTTGCCTGCGCCGAACGCGTCGACGTCGGGGTCGGCCTCTTCCATCTCGAGGACCTTGCCGCCGGACATCATCGGCTTGGCCGGGCCGAGTGCGACGGTGCCGTCGTCCATGCGCTTGAAGTAGATGTTGGGGAACGCGGTGAAGCGGTGCCACGCGATACCCCAGTTGATGCGCGAGCCGACGATGTAGAGCCAGATCATGCCGGACATCAGCTTGATGAAGGCGAACACCGAGACCATGTTCGAGTTGGCCGGCAGGAGCTCGGCCAGGCGCATCGTGAAGAAGTCGGTGTAGGGGTTCGAGTGTCCGTAGGTGGCGATCTTGCCCGCCTTGACGAACACCATGCCCAGGCCCTCGATGAGCACGACGGCCTCGACGAAGTAGGCGGCCTTGAACCCGGAGCCGGCGAAGCGCGACTGGCGCTCGGGCTTACGCGGGTGGTTGAGCTGGCGAATGATGATCAGCGTGGTGATGCCGATGACGGTGCCGAGTCCGAGCAGCTCGTCGATGAGGTGGTAGGCCGCGGTGTCACCGACGATGGGCCAGTGGAACTCGGGGTTGAACGTCTGGCCGTAGGCCTCGAACCAGACGATGGCACCGAGCATGAAGCCGATCATGACCAGCCAGTGCGCCCAGCCGACGGTGCGGAACTTGACCATCTTGGTGTGAGCCAGGAACTCGACGACCATCTGCTTGAAGCGAGGGACTATCGGTCGCCAGCGGTCGGGTGCCGGCTGGCCCAGTCGCACGATGTTGAACATCCGCAGGCCCCCGCGAATGAAGACGTACCAACACACGAGGCTGAGCAGAGCACCGACTGTGCCCAACGTGATCGTCAGGGCGTTCATGTCGCGGCCTTTCGCTAAAGGTGGCAGCTGGAGGGCTACCGCGGGTTCAGCCCGTCGAGCTGGATTCCGGTCTATGTTACTCGCCAGTAGTAATTCCGCTGTACTGATGGGTAACTTAGCATCGCCGGGTGAAGCGATGCTGGTGGGTGCTGAAATGAGGCCGTCCGACGGGTGGGCTGAACTCGTCAGTAGGTTGTCTCGCAGATCACCGTATGCGTAGGCCGTCGAGGTGTTCTCGCAAAGGCAGTCCTTACTTGGCGGGGAGTCGCCGTATCGGTATCCGGCGGAAACCGACGCCGAGTACTGGTTGCGCTCCAGTCTCGGGGGCTACGACAGATTGCAGCGACTTCGATGGAGTCGACGTATGCCGATACCGCGCGGGCGGCGAATCCGACTGTGACAGTGAACAAGTGGTGGAGGTCGGGGCGGTTTCAGAAGGACAACGATCGGTCCGATTTGTACGCTACAATTTCGAGCGCACCACAAGTCTCAGACGCGTCATCGGGGTGACTTTGCGTTTGACGGTTGCTTAGCGGAACTGCCAAGCACCCACTGCACAGAAACGGAACTGAACTCCACATGAAACTTCGCAAACTGGCCGTCACATCGGCCCTCGTCGCAGTCGCGATGGGCCTGGCCAGCGGAACCGCGTACGCGCAGCCCGCCGAGGAAACAGCCCCCGGTGACACCAACTACACCGTCGACCTCGAAGATCGCACGATCGTCACCACCATCGATGCAGGCGTCTTCAAGGTCGCCGACGACGGCAAGACGGTCGACGTCCTCGACGCCGCCGACAACACCCTCGTGACGCTTCCGCTCTCGTTCAACCTCGGCGGACTCAACTTCCCGTACGAGCAGAACGTCGACGACAACGGCAAGACCCTGCGTCTGGTTCCGAACCTCGACTTCACGAAGGCATCGGCCAACTCGCGCAGCATCGGCGCGACGACCGTCGCCTCGCCCGAGGAGAACCTCAAGGCGCAGCAGAACTTCTCGTCGCAGCTCGGTATCGCGACCGCGATCGGTGGCTTCACGGGTACAGCCATCGGTGCTGTTGTCGGTGGACTCGGTTTCCTGGGCGGACCCGTTGGCTTGGCGTCGGTACCGCTCGGTGCAACGGTGGGCGGCATCGCGGGCACGATCATCGCCGGCGGACCCACTCTCGTCGTTGCCGGTATCGACTTGATCAACACGCTGAACGCGGCACCGGGCACCACGGTCTGGGCCAAGTAGCCTTCAGCTCATACGCCGAGCAGGGCCCGCACTCTCACCGAGAGTGCGGGCCCTGTTTCTTTCGAATCCGTCAGGCTCCGTGGATGGTGGCGAGCGAAATGGCCTCGACGACGATGGTGTAGGCGTAGCCGAAGAGTGTGAATCCGACGGACAGCAGTTCGGTCATGGAAGGTTCCGCCTCAGCAGTCGAACGGGTGCACTGTTCGAGCGCGACAATGCGCCTCGCAGCGATGGACTCGTCGGATCATACGGAGCGCGGGTGTGTTTGTCCGAGTGGACGCCTACGAGGTGCGGATGGTCAGACCGGGGTTCTCTGCGAGTACGTCGTTGATGGGGGTGGCGAACAGCTCGGGTCGCTGACCCTGCAGCATGCTGACGACGGTCGCGATCTCGCAGGAGGGCTGGTCTCCCACGTTCGACGCATTGGCGATGCCGACGGCGAGGGTGCCGCTGACGACGGGGCCGCCGCTGTCGCCGCGTAGCGCGCAGATCGAGGTGGAGAAACTGCGGTCCAGGACGTTGTCTCCCAGTGCCACCTGCAGACCGGTGGAAAGAATTGTGCCGCAACTGAATCCGGTTCTGGATCCGGACTTGCAGACCGGCGCGCCCACGATCGGGTCGACCGTGCCGGTGACATGCAGCGGGTCCGCTCCGGGGACTCGCACTGCGTTGCTCTCGAATTCGGCGACGTTTGCGTCGTCGATGTCGATCAAGGCGTAGTCGTTGCGCGACTGGCTCGTTCGGTAGAACGTTCCGAATTTCGAGCCCACGAGACTGCCGTACATCGGGTACGCGCCCGTCAGTGCTGCGGAGCCGGTATCGGTGGTGCTCGGATTGCAGTGGCCTGCAGTGATGTTCACCGATCCGCGCGTCGGGTCGACGGCATTGAACCCGAGCGAGCAACGTTGTCCGAGGCCGGCCGGTGTGCCCGCGAGAAAGCTGTCGCCGCCGAGATACGAACTCGCACGGATCGGGCCTGCCGTCGGTGACGGATCGAAGGGGAGTAGGTCCCACAACGGCCGGACGGCATCGAACATGGCCTGCGGGATCACGAGGGGCGAGGCATCGATCTCGAAGCCGTTGGCGGACGCGGCATCTGCCACGTCGGCGCGGGTAGGTCCGTCCGCCACCGCGACGACGGGGCGTCCGTCGGCGTCCAGCCACGCGCTCGCGACCCCGTCGGAACCGACCGTATCGGTGAAGTCGGCCAGTCGACGTGCCGCGTCGGCCCGATCGAGGAATTGTTGCGGAGTCAGGCCGAGGTCACGGGCCACGGCGTCGGCCAGCGCGGGAGGCAATGGTGGTTCTGCGCTCGCGGTCGGTGCGAACACCGCCATCGTCGCCAGAATCGGAACCGCGACGAACGACAGCCGGAAAGCTCGGCGACGCATAGAAACCTCTCCCCCGGGCATCTCGTGATGTGATGCCGTTCACCCTGGAGTACGACTATAGGCGGTGGAGGGCTCCCGAAGTACCCGACTCAGTCGGTTCGCAGCGTGGCTCCGGTTGCGCGCGTGACCTGATCGATGGGAATGCCCAGGCTGGCGGTGCCGCCGTACTGCGCGAGCGCGAGGTTCGCCTCGTTGCAGTCGGGTGCGCCGCCGCTGTTGGATCCGCTGGTGATGCCGAGGGCGAGTGTCCCGGTCACGATGGCTCCACCGCTGTCTCCTGCGAGAGTGCATGCGGTGCTGGCGAATCCGCGCACGGTGCGGGACGTGCCGTCCTCCATGTAGAGCTGCGTCTCGACGCGATCGGCCGCAACCACTCCACAGGTGAACGAGGACGACTGCCCGGACTTGCAGACCGGTGCGCCGATGACCGGTGATGCCGTTCCGGTGACGGTGACGGTGCTGCCGTTCGCGCCACGGACAGTGGGGCGGTCGAGTCCCGACGCGATGCCGGTGTCGTTCAACGCGATGACCGACCAGTCGAGGCCGTCCTCCGCGCCCAGACTCGACCGATCGAACGACCCGATCTGCGTGCTGCGTGCAATATCGGCCGGATCGGGAAGATAGACCGGTGCGCCGCCGGATCCGGTGGCCTTGTCGGGATTGCAGTGGCCTGCGCTGAGATTGACGGCGGCACCGGAGGGGTCGACGGCGTTGAAGCCGAACGAGCAGATGCTGATGTCGGTGGCCGGAGCGTCGGCGATGGGTCCGGAGGTGGTGACGTAGGTGTCGCCGCCCATCGGAGTCGGGTCGACCGGCTTGTTTCCGCCGGGAGAGAGAATGACCTTGATGTTCGCCAGCAGCGTCGGCAGATTCAGTGCGCTGCCGATCGGGCTGTTCACGAGGTCGATGACGATCTGATTGTCGATGAAGTCGATGGCGGTGCCGTTGATCTGCTCCGAGATCTCGCGGGGGAGGCCCGCGATCCAACTGTTGAGATCGGCCAGCGACTTCTCGAGTCCGTCTGCCGACACGGGCGACTGCGCGGTGGCGTATCCGTCCTTGGCGACGGCCTGTGCCGCAGCAGGCGAGGTGACGGCGACGACGGCATTGCCGTCGGGCCCGATCCAGGCACCGGCGAAGTCGGCGGGACGGCTGGCCCGGAAGTCCGATGCGTATGCGGACAGTTCCTGCGCACGGGCGGCACGATCGAGGTACTCCTGCGGGGAGATCTTCAGATCTCGCTGCACGGCCTCGACGAGCTCGCGGGGAAGCTGATCGGCGGGTGACTGGACGACGGGGTCCGCTGCTGCCGTCCCGGAGAACGAAGCGAGAAGAACGAAAGCCGTCGAACACAGCACTGCGGCACGCAGCGCCCCGGTGTTACGCATGAAATCCCTTCATCGGGTGCTTGGCATCAGCGACCCACCCTAGGGCATCGGGCGCAAAATCAGTGTTCGTGCAGGTCAGGGGTTGGGGACCGGGTCGGTCGTGGTCGTCACCGGAGCCGAGGTCGTGGTGGTGGTCGTGGTCGTGGTGGTGACCGGGGTTGTCGTCACCGGTGTCGTGGTGACCACCGGTGTCGTGGTGGGGACCACCGTCGTCGGCGCGGGTACCGGCGCAGGCGGCGGGGCAGGCTGGGGAGCAGGCGCGGGCGGGACGTACGGCTCGTACGTCGGCTCGTCGATCACTTCCGGAACGACGACGGGCTCGACGGGGCTCGAGGTGGTGGTCGACGGCGTGCGAGTCGAGGTGACGATCGGCGAGCCGGCATCGGTGACGGTCGGAGGCGTCGCGGCGGGGCCGGAGCCGAACACTCCGCTCACTGCCGCGATCGCGAGCACGATGATCACGCCTGCCGCTGCGCCGGCCACGATGGTGGCGATCGTTCGGGAGCGCTCGCTGCGTTCCTTCTTCGCCCCTGCCGATGCGTCGACAACCGGGGTGGCGGGAACGTAACCGGTTGTCGCGGCTTTCTCGTCGACCGGAACGATCGGCTCGGATCGAAATTCCGAATGGTCGAACACCGGAGCGACCGCGGGAATGGCCTCGGAGAAGGCGAGCGACGGTTCCGGCGCGACGACCGGGATGGCGTCGGTGTCGAGGGACTCCGTGCCGTCGTTGCGGGTGACGATCGGCGCGGCACCGGTCACCAGGGAGTTGCCGTCGACGTCCTCGACCTCGGCGAGTACCAGTGCGCCGCGGGTCGCAGCGAGCGGCTCGACGAGGACTCGGCCCGACGAGCGTTCACCGAGGTGCGTCGCGACCGACGGGAGTGCGGCGCTGGCGCCGGTGAGTATCACGGTGCCGGTCCCCGGTACGTCGAGCCGGTGGAGCAACGGCGCGACGAGGTCCGCGAACTCGGCTCGTGTCACCGTCGTGGACTGCGAGACACCGGGAAGTTCGACGCAGATCGTGGCGGTCTCGGCCGTGCTCAGGGTCTGCTTGGCCGCCTCGCACGAGGCGACGACGCCGGCAAGGGCAGCCAGGACTGCCGCGTCGGACAGGTCGATGTGCTCGCGATCGGTCACCACGTGATCGAAGAGTGCGTCGGTGAAGGCGTCTCCGCCGACGCCGGAGACACGGACGGTCCCACCCCCGGGATAGGTGGAGATGTCGGTGCCGGTGGCTCCGATGTCGACCACCGTGACCGCAGCCGAAGAGCTCGGCTGCGCGAACGCGCTCGAGGCTTTGGCGTCGGGCACCAGGGCAACGTCGGCGAGGCCGGTGTGATCGAGGGCGTCGCGCAGCAGGGCGACGGCGGCCCGGGTCCACCGCATCGGGTACGTCATGGTCGTGACGGGCATGTCGCCGACCACGCCGTCCTTCGCCGACACCATCGTCACGAGGCAGTTGGCGGCGTTGGCCATCAGGTCCTCGGCGCGGTAGGCGTCGGCGTCGGGCTCGAGATCCTCCTGCTGACCGACCAGATCGACGAACCGGGTGAACGGGGCCGTGTCGGCCGATTCACCGAGGTGGGCGCGGCCGTCCTCGTCGAAGCGCAGGGTCGTCGGCAGGACGACGATCGTCGGTTCGTCCTCCACCGATGCGCGGTAGGCCGCGACGGACCTGGTGTTGCCCACGGTGATTCCGAGGTGACCGGTACCGCTCATCGAGTGTCCCCTGTCGATCGGTTGTTCGGCTCCCGGTCGGAGGGTGTGCCGCCGCGGGCCGCCGGAACCTGCTCGGATGCAGTCTGCTCGGTGTCCTGGCCGGATTCGGGAGTCTCGGTGGGCGGGTCGGTCGGCTCCTCGACCGGCAGTTCCGGCTCGACCGGTTCGACGAAGATCGGAGGCTTTTCGGGGGTGGTGTCCTCGGGTGCCTCGTTCGCCGGGCGTGTCGAGATCTCGGTCTCGGTCGGCTCGCTCCGCGGGAGGTCGGAGGTTTCGGTCGGAGTCGTCTCCTCCGCGAACGTGGTGGTCGCGGGCAGCGGAACGACGGGAGCGATTTCGGCGGCAGGCTCGAGAACGACGGTGGGGAAGTCGGTCGGGCCACCCGACCCGGAGCCGATCGAGGATGTCGGCGGCACCACCTGGGCATTGTCGATGGTGGGGACCGCGGTATCGGTGGACGTACCGAGTTGCAGCGCGACGAGTGCGGCACCGACGGTCAACGCAGCAGCGAACGCCGCCGCAGCGAAGAGTGGGCGACGGTCGGATCCGGTCGGGGAGATCACCGCGAACCGCTCGGTGACGGCATCGACGGGGAATCGAGCAGCCAGAATCGCAGCACCGCGGGCGGCGGCGACGGCGGAGTCCTTCTTCTGCAGGGTCTGCAGGACCGACGCGTTCCACGCGGCGAGCGCCTCGGCCTCGGGCACCAGCGAGACGTGGGCGAGGCCGTGTGCGTTCATCGCCGAACGCAGAGCGAACACCTGCTCGGCCGTCCAGCGGGCAGGGTAGGTCGCGGCCGCCGCCAGATCACGCGGCTGCAGATCGATCGACGACGCGACCTCGGTGAGAAGGCACAGCAGGGCCATCGACGTCAGCTGCTCGGCAGGCAGAACAGTGCCCTTGCTGCCGCTGACACCCACGCCGTCGGCGAGGGTGTCGAGAAAATGTGTGTAGGCCTCGGACTCGTCGTCGGTCGCATCTCCGAGCGAGACGGTGCCGTCGGGATGAGTGTTGAGCACGGTCTCGTGCAGTGACGCCAGGTGCAGCGAGGGTCCGGGCGCGATCGGATGGGACACGGCGGCGACGGCGCGCTCGTCGTCCAGGTAGAGGCCGACATCCGGTGCGCCGACACTCGCACTGCCGGGCTGCTCGGTCATGGTGCTGCTACCTGTTCTCGACTCGGGGAGTGGTGCTCGGTCGTTATGTCGCTCCCGGTCCCCGCACAGTTACAGGGTCGACGCCCACGCTGGTCGAGGCCCCGTAGCCCATGGCGCGCAGCATCGAGATCAGCTCCGATCGCGACTGGGCACCGAGCCTGCGCCGGATGCGGGCCACATGATGCTCGACGGTCTTCGGGGAGATGTAGAGCCGGCTGCCGACCTCGCGATATGTGACTCCGAGGACGAGCAGTTCGGCGACCTCGGCCTCGCGTTCGCTCAGCGAGCCCGTCGGCTGCGGCGTCGACCGCGGGTTGTCGCGCCCGGTCGAGCTGGGTTGGCGCAACGACCTGGCGATGTGCAGCAGCGACGTCGCCGTCGCAGTATCGGTGACGGTCAGGGCGGCCTCGCTCGCCAGTCGGGCTCCGTCCCATGGCAGCCCGAAGGCGGTGAGGGTGCGCGCGGAGGTCTCCACCTCGGTTGCGTCGGGTCTGCCCTGCAACACCCCGAGCCATGCGCGACCGGCAGCGGCGAGAGCGGCGCTGTACGGGTGAGTCGGAGCGGCAGCGGCCAGGGCCTTGGCGTGCGGCACCAACGCGTCGGGAGTCTGGGCCACGATGGCCGCCTGAACCTGGTACCAGTGCAGCGCCGACGCCCAGACGGGCGGATCGCCGAGCGCTGCGAGCAGATCGGTTGCCTGCGACACCAGATGGTCGACGCGGTCCACCTGGCCGAGTCGTGTTGCGGCCAGTAGCAACTCGCCCAGGGGCAGCAGCGCGAACAGGTCTGTGGAGTACTCGGCGATCACGCTCTGCGCCTGGGTCCATGCCGTGATGAGTGACCCCGAGTCACCGGACCTACGAGCCAGACCCACCCGAATCGCGTGCAGGAACAACTGATTGCGCACGTGCGACACCGGAATCCGCAGTGCCTCGATCGCGGCACCGGCATCGGCGGTCTCTCCCCGCAGCATCGACGCCCAGGCCCCGACGAGGCTCAGCCTGGTGTGCGCCTCGGAACCAGGACGATGTTCGCCGAGTGCCCGCGTCACGATGGAATCCACCCGGGGCAGATCGCCGCAGTGCACCGCGTGCAAGGCCGACACGGCGGCGGCGGTATCCGGTGTGCACGAGCGATCGGATGCATTGCCCGTCAATGTCATTGCCCGCATCAGTGCATTCGCACTCGCACTCGACGCCGCTGCGTTTCGCGAATCGATCGACCCGATCACTCCGGTGACGAGCAGGCTGCCCGACGCGGTACTCGACGTCGGCGCGAGAGCGGACACGGCAGCCATGGAACGGTCGGCGGCGCTGCGATCACCGGCTGCCGCGGCGGACAGGGCAGCCCACACGGCGTCGGGTCCGAGTCGGTCCTCGCCGAGCCACGCGAACAACTGCGCACTGCGCGAGGACATTCCGCGTTGTGCCGCAATCGACGCCGACACTCGCACCGCGGTCCGCAGATCCGCCGCATCGCACCCCGCGGCGCCGTCGAGAATCGCATCGGCGAATTTCGCCGCCTCGTCCAGATTCCCGGTGGCCGCCGCGACCTCGGACCGTCTCGCAGCCAGCATCATCGAATCGAACCCTGCCTCGACTGCCGCGCTGTACAGGGCACCGGCGGCATCGACGGGAGCCGAATCCGCCTGCTGAACAAGGTAATCGGCGAGCCCGGCATGAACGACGCCGCGCTCCGCCAACGCACGGGCCGCGGTGGCGTCGAGCAGGCGGGATCGGGTGGCGACCTCGGTGATCGACGAGAGCAGGACGCGGCAGCGCCCGTCTCCGATCATCTCGATCAGTGGGGCCTCGGCGGACGGAATCAACGTGCCCGTGGTGTCGAGCATGCCGGAGCTGCAGGCCAGATCGACGATCGACTCGACATCGGTCGCACGCGGCACGATCTGCGCGGCCGATGCCGGGTCCGGTGTGACGCCGAACCGAGCTGCGAGCAGCAGTGCCCGTGTGTCGTCGGTGGTCTCGATCAGCATCCGACGGTGTTGTTCGGCAATCGATTCGGCGACCACGCGAAGCGGAGCCGGATCGGAACGGTCCCCGCCGAGCGCACCGAGGGCCGCGTCGACAGCGGCGAGAACTCCGCCGGTCGCCTTCGCGACGGCAGCGGCGAGCGACGCCGAGATCGGCCGGACGGTTGCTGCTGCCCTGGCCGCAATGGCCACCTTGTCCAGCGGAACCAGTGTCAATCGATTGGAACCGGCGGACGCGATCAGCTTCTCGATGCGTGAATCGAAACTGCGCGGCGCGGTGGCGACGATCAGAGTGATATCGGATCGCGTTGCAGCCGCTGCGATCTCGTCGAGACGCTGTTCGGACAGCAGGTGCGCATCATCGACGAGAATCGTCGAGCCGGACGGAGCGTCGGCGATGGTGCCCGCGTACACGTCCGTCGACGCCGCAACGGACTCGAGAACCGCGGATCGGCCGGAGCCGTTCACTCCGACGACGACATGAAATCCGTTGGCGGCGAGAGCATCACGGACGAAACGATCGGCACGCTCGACGCCGACGAGTCCGGAACGCGTACTGGTCACGATCGACCTATCGGCCGGTCAAGCCGCCGAGGGCTCCGCCGAGCCCGTCACCGACGCCGCCGACGACACCGCCGAGCCCGTCGCCGACACCGCCGACCACTCCGCCGAGCCCGTTACCGACGCCCTGTCCGACATCGCCGAGGGTGGGGCCCTGATAACTGGGAACCTGCACGCTCGGTGCCTGCGGAACCTGCACGGCAGGCGGCTGGTAGCTGGGAACGGTCGGAGCAGCGACGGACGGGACAGTCGGAACCGTGGCCGCGCCGTTGTCGGCGGGGGCTGCAGCAGGCGCCCCCGCGACCGGAGCGCCGGTGGCGGGGTCGATCTGCGTGACCGTGCCGTCGGCGTTGACCACCGTGGTCGGTGCGCTCTCGGATCCGGTTGCGGCGACACCGTTCTCGCCGGTGGCCGCCGTCGTCGTGGCGGCATCCGCCACCGCTGCGGTGGTGCCCGGCGTCTCGGTGCTCGAGATCGACGTTTCCGCGTTCGATTCGGCCGGAGTGGTGTTGTCGGAGGTCAACGCCGTTCCCACCGACAGGCCTCCGCCGGCCAGAAGGGCGAGGACGAGAACGGATCCGGCCACGACGCCGGCCTTCTTGCGACCGGACATCCCTGCGTCGGATTCGACGGCGGTTGGCGTCGGTGCCGGCCGGGGGGTGGGGCGAGGCATCGGCGCGGCCGCCGCAGCGGACGCCACTGCCGTGGTGGGCGCCGCGGCCAAGGCTGCGGCGTCGTCGGAGGAGGTGGCGTCGGCGATGTCGCTGCCGAGAATCGCGGCACCGATTGCGACGGTCAGTTCGGGACGCGGTCCGGCGACCACGGGTGCACGCAGTTCGGACGACATCAGCTCGGCGACCAGTGGTATGGCCGAGCTGCCACCGACGAGGACCACCTGGTCGATGTCGGTGACGTCGAGGCCGGCGGCCGTGACGGCGTCGCGTACCACCCCGATCGACCCGAGCAGAGATGCGCGCACCAGTTCTTCGAGCTCGGAGCGCACCAGGCGAACCTCGGTGTGCAGGCCCGGCAGGTCGACCGTCAGGGACGTCGAGGTGTCGTAGGAGAGTTGTTCCTTCGCTTCACCGCAGCGTGCCCGCAGTTCCACCAGCGCGCCGACGGTATCGGGATCGAAGGGATCGAATTCGAAGGACTGGCTGCCCGAGACGGTGTCGAGCACGTACTGCATGATCGCGTGATCGAACTGCGCTCCGCCGTACTCCTGCGAGTGAACCCCGGAGCCGACGGTGCCTGCCTCGGAGCCGGTGCGCATCAGAGTGACGTCGAGTGCGGTCGCACCGAGGTCGTAGACCACGGCCAGGCCATCGGACTGCGTTCCTCGGGTGACTTCGAGCCAGCGCATCGTTGCGACGGACTCCGGGACCAGCGTGACGTCGGTGAGCCCCGCGCGGTCCAGCGCGTCACCGAGAACCTCCGCGGTGTACGCGGTCCAGCGAGTGGGGTGAGTGACGACGACGGTAGGAGCGGACTCGGTTCCGGCGGAGGCCTCGGCGACGAGCGCGCGAGCAGCGGTGGCGTACAGGTCCTCGGCGTGATGGCTGCGGCCGTCGTCGTCGATCAGTTCCACCGGATCGCCGACCCGGTCGGCGAAGCCGCTGATCAGATTCCGAGTGGACCGGTCCCACAGCTCTGCCAGACGCGGGGCTTCGCCCGGGCGGAGGTCGAGTGCCGAACGCTTGACCACCGAGGTGACGGGATCGGTGTCCAGTGCGGCCGCCGCCGTCACCGAACCGATACGTATGCCGAGCCCTGCGTTCATCGTCGTGTCGCCGCCTTCGTCTCGCCCTGCCGTCGGTAGTACTGCCGTTACTCGCACTGTCGGCAGAAGCTACCTATTCGTTACGTCTCACAGCAGGTTAGAGCGTGAAACGAGTGAAATCCCCTAAAGCGCCGAGATCCCCTAATCGAAGTCCCCTGGCAACCCCCGGGGGAGTAGGGGGATCGGCCCCGTTGGGCGGGGGCTCTGCGGTGCATAGCTTTGTGATCAACCACGAAGCACCCCTCGTCAAGGAGACCCACGATGGCTACCAACGCCGTACTCGATTTCATCCTCAGCCTGCTGCGCGACGACCAGGCCGCAGCCGCCTACTGCGCCAATCCCGAGACAACGCTGGCCGCCGCGGGACTCGGCGACGTCACTCACGCCGACATCGTCGCGGTCGCACCTCTGGTCGCGGAGTCGGGACTGTTCGCCGGTGCGGGCAGCCAGCTCTCGGCCATCCTGGGTGCAGGCGGGTCGGCGGGACTCGATGGCGCACTCGCCGGAGGCGCGAGCCTCGGTGGCGGACTGTCCGCCGGACTCGGATTGGCAGCAGGCGCAGTCGCAGGCGGCGGACTCGCAGCGGGCGGCAGCCTGACCGGCGGAATCGACGTCATCGGTGAGATCGCTGCTTCCCTGCAGGCAGCACTCGCTGCAGCGTTGGCAGTCGGAGGCCAGATCGGTCTCGAGCTCGGCACTGCCTTCGGCGGCGCACTCGACGCTCTGATCGGTGCAGGCGCAGGTATCGGCGGCGGGCTCGGCGGCGGCGTGGATCTGGACCTCGACGGTCTGCTCGGCGGAACCGTCGGACTCGGCGCGGCACTGACCGGACTGATCGGAGCAGGCGCAGGCATCGGCGGTGAGATCGGCGGAGACATCGCCGCACAGCTGCAGGCAGCACTCGACGCCGCCATCGGCGCGACCGGTGCCGTCGATCTCGGCGCACTGGCCGACATCCAGGGCGGCCTGGCCGGCGCACTCGGTGCGGTCTTCGGAGTCGGCGGAACCATCGGCGCAGAGCTCGGCGCTGCCCTCGGAGGAGTCTTCGACGCCGCACTCGGTGCCGGAGCCGGACTGGACATCGCCGGCGACCTCGGTGCCGCTCTGACCGCGGGAATCGGCGGCGCACTCGGTGGGCTGGGAACCATCGGAGCAGATCTGACCACCGACATCGGTGCCGCATTGGACGGAGCGCTCGGCGCAGGCGGCGCACTGGTCGGCGACCTCGCAGGCGGAGTCGGCGCGAGCCTGGGCGGTCTCTTCGCCGCAGACGGTGCCATCGCAGGATCCATCGGATCCGCGCTCGGAGCAGTCCTCGACGCAGGTGCCCTCGCAGACCTCGATGTCGACGCCCTGCTGGCCGCGGGCGGCAACCTCGGCGCAGTTGTCGGCGGCGCACTGGGAACCGCACTCGATCTCGACACCAGCGCAGTCGGCAGCCTCACCGCCGCACTCGACGCTGCACTCGACGGCACGATCGGAGCAGGCGCAAACATCGGCGGCGGACTTGTCGGCGGCCTCGAAGGCGGAGTTGCCGGCGGCCTCGAAGGAATCCTCGGAACGGCATTCGGCGTCGGCGGAGCAGCCGGAGCCCAGCTCGGCACCGCCCTCGAATCGGTACTCGACACCAGCGCAGCACTCGACCTCGGAGCCGCACTCGGAGCCGGAGCCGACGTCAGCGCAGGACTCGTCGGAGCGATCGACGCAGCAGTTGCCGCCGGAGCAGACCTCTCGGGAACCGTCGAAGGAGCACTCGCCGGAGTCGGCGGACTCGGCGCAGACCTGTCGGGCGGCCTGGCCGGACTCGGCGGACTGGGCGCGGGCCTCACGGGAGGACTCGCAGGCCTCGGAAACGTCGGTGCCGATCTGACCGGTGGTCTGGCCGGCGTCGGGAACGTCGGTGGCGATCTGGCCGGTGGTCTGGCCGGCGTCGGGAACGTCGGTGGCGATCTGGCCGGTGGCTTGGCCGGCGTCGGAAACGTCGGTGCCGATCTGGCCGGTGGCTTGGCCGGCGTCGGGAACGTCGGTGGCGATCTGGCCGGTGGCCTGGCAGGCGTCGGGAACGTCGGTGGCGATCTGGCCGGTGGCTTGGCCGGCGTCGGGAACGTCGGTGCAGGTGTGGCCGGTGGTCTGGCCGGAGTGGGTGATGCAGGTGCGGGTCTGACCGGCGGCCTGGCCGGACTCGGCAGCCTCGGCGGCGGTATCGCGGGCGGAGTGGCAGGCGGAGTCGCAGGCGGCGTGGATGCTGCGGCCTCGGCCGGTGCCGGACTCGAAGGAGCCGTCACCGGTGCGGTGAGCGGCGGAATCGATGCAGCGGCGTCCGCAGGTGCGGGCCTCGAAGGTGCCGCGGGAGCTGCAGGCTCGGTTGCCGGTGGCCTCGAAGGTGCCGCGGGCGGAGTAGTCGACGCCGGAACCTCGGTGGGCGGCGAGATCGCGTCCAACGTAGGCGCAGGACTGGACACCGGTGCCTCGATCGGAGGCGACTTCGCGTCCACCGTGGGTGCGGGTTTGGATGCTGGTGCGGACGCTGCGGCTTCCGCGGGCGGCGGGTTTGATTCCGCTGCCGACCTCGGTGGCCAGGCCGCGGGCGGCCTCACCGGTGGCCTGCAGTCGGGTGTCGAGGGACTGGCAGACGCAGGCGGCAGCCTTTCCTCCGCGGCATCGGGATCGTTCGATCACTCCAGCTCGTTCGATTCCTCGGCTTCTGCGAACGGCTCCGGCTGGTCGAGCGTCGACTCGGACGTCTTCGGTCAGGGCGAGACCGATTCGAGCCTGTTCAGCGACTCGAGCCTGCACGGTTCGGTGGACTCGGCAGCGGACTCCCTGGGACATGTGACCGTCGATCACGACTTCGACCCGACGCAGCCCTGATCCCCTCGCCTGCGGGTAGGCAATGACATGACTCGGCCCCGAGTGTTCCCCGGCACTCGGGGCCGAGTCGTGGCTAGAGTTCGTTCCTGGGCGTCAGTGGAGCCCGGGTACCGCGGAAGTCGACGAGAACGGTTGTGAGCACGAGCGTATGGACGGGCAATCTACGGAGCTGGCAGAGCTGCTGAGCCGAACCGCGGCGGTGGCGACATCGGCGGGAAGATCCGACCTGGTGGATCGAGTCGAGGCGGCGCGCTCGCGAGTGCTGGATCCACGTCGACGCATCATCGTGGTCGGACCGCTCAAGCAGGGCAAGAGTCAGTTCGTGAATTCGCTGCTCAATCTGACGGTGTGCTCGGTCGGAGACGACGAGACCACCGCCATCCCGACCGTGGTGTCCAATGCCGAGAGCCTGTCCGCGCAGCTCGTACTCGCCGATCCGGGCAACGAACCGATTCGAGTCGATGTTCCGCCCGAGCAGATCACGACGGTCACCCCGTCGAGTCCGCTGGCCCAGGGCCGTGAGGTGTTGCGCCTGGACATCGGGGTGGCGAGCCCGTTGCTCGCCGACGGGTTGGTACTGGTCGACACTCCCGGAGTCGGTGGGCACACGAATCCTCACGCTGCAGGCACATTGGGTCTCATTCCGTCGGCCGACGCGGTGCTCGTCGTGTCCGATGCCTCGCGCGAATTCACCGAGCCGGAACTGTCCTTTCTCCGGCAGGTGCAGGGACTGTGCCCGGCCGTGGCGGTGCTGATCACCAAGATCGACCTGTATCCGCACTGGCGGCAGATCGTCGAGGCCAATCGTGGACACCTGGATCGCGCAGGCATCGACGTGCAGATGTTGCCGGTCTCGTCTCTGTTGCGTTCGCACGCACTGCGTTTGAACGACGAGGAACTCAACGCCGAGTCCGGTTTCCAGCAGCTCTACGCGTTTCTGCGGGACGACGTGGTGGCCCGGGCGGATGTGCTGGCGCGCTCCTCGGTCTCGCTCGATGTCCGTTCCGTCACCGAACATCTGACGCTCTCGTTCGGTAGTGAGCTTGCGGCACTGAAGGATCCGGAGCGGGCCGCCGCGGCCGTCGCCGGGCTGCAGCGCGCCAAGGCCGCCGCCGAGGAGCTGCACAAGCGGTCGTCGCAATGGCAGCAGACCCTCGGTGACGGTATCGCCGATCTCGCCTCCGACATCGATCACGATCTGCGCGACCGGTTGCGGCGCGTCACCCGGGAAGCGGAAGAGACCGTCGACGAGGGGGATCCGGGCAAGGATTGGCCGCAGCTCGGCGAGTGGCTCGAGGAGCAGATCGCCGCGTCGGTGGGCGACAACTTCGTCTGGGCTCACGAACGGGCACTGTGGCTTTCGGAGTTGGTGGCCGAACACTTCGCCTCGTCCGGAGCGGCAGCGTTGCCCGATCTGGATCTCGGTGATCTCGACAACGTCCTCGATCCCGTCTCGTCCCTGGCCGATCTGGAATCCGGTCGTATCGGAATCACCCAGAAGGTCCTGGTGGGAATGCGCGGGTCTTACGGCGGTGTGCTGATGTTCGGCCTGATCACCACGTTCGTCGGATTGAGTCTGCTCAACCCGATTTCGATCGGTGCGGGCGTACTGCTGGGCACCAAGGCGTACAAGGAGGACAAGGAGAACCGCGTCAAAGCGCGGCGGTCCGAGGCCAAGATCGCGATCAGGCGATTCACCGACGACGTCAGCTTCCAGGTGGGCAAGGAGTCCAAGGACCGGCTGCGGCAGATTCAGCGAGTCCTGCGTGATCACTTCACCTCGATCGCCGAGCAGACGCTGCGCTCGCTCAACGAGTCGTTGCGCTCGGCGCAGGAGGCCGCCGCTGCCGACAACACCGACCGTGCCGCTCGCATCGCCGCGCTGGAGAAGGACATGCGGGTGGTGGCCGAACTGAATTCTCGGGCAGTGTCTCTGGTCGAGGACGCTGCCGTATGAGCGTGGCGGCTCTCGCCCGGGCCCGCGACCTCATCTCTGCGGCACGATCGACGTACTCCGGTGATGCCGAAGCGTCCTGGATGCTCGACGAATGCCTGTACCGCCTGGACGAGCCGCTGCGGGTGGCCCTCGCGGGATCACTCAAGGCAGGTAAGTCCACGCTGCTGAATTCTCTCGTCGGCCAGGATATCGCCCCGACCGACGCCACCGAGTGCACGAAGGTCGTCACGTGGTACCGCAACGGCGTCACTCCCGCCGTCACGGCCTGGTACGACGGCGACCGAGCCGCGAACGTGCCGGTGCAACGGCGCGACGGGCGATTGACCTTCGACCTCGGGTCGTTGACGGCCGCACAGGTCGACCGACTCGACGTCGAATGGCCTGCAAGCGCTTTGGCACAGACGACGATCATCGACACCCCCGGTACCTCGTCTCTGTCGCGAGATGTGTCGGCACGCACGTTGGCGATGCTCACGCCCGAGAACTCGTCGTCGGGTGCGGACGCCGTCGTGTATCTGCTGCGCACTCTCAATGCGACCGACGTGTCGTTTCTCGGTCAGATCGGCGCGCACGTGGGCGGCGATTCGGGACCGCTCGGTGTGATCGGCGTCGTCTCGCGAGCCGACGAGGTGGGTTCGGGGCGGATGGACGCGATGATGTCGGCCAAGGAGGTCGCTGCGCGATTCGCGTCCGAACTCGAGGCCACCGGCCTGTGCCAGGCGGTGGTTCCGGTTGCAGGACTGCTCGCGCTCGGCGCGGAAACCCTGCGGCAGAACGAGTTCGCGGCCTTCGAGATGCTGGCGACGGTGCCCACCGAGGATCTGCAGTTGGCGATGCTCTCGGCCGACCGTTTCGTGCGCGCGGAGAGCACGCTCCCGGTCGATGCAGCGCTGCGGGCCAGCATCGTCGACCGGTTCGGGCTGTTCGGTATTCGGATGGCTGTGACGTTGATTCGGCTCGGGGTGCGCGATTCGCCGACGCTGGCTGCCGATCTGGTCGAGCGCAGTGGGCTCACCGAACTTCGGTCGGTGATCGACGTGCAGTTCGGTCAACGTGCCGACCAGCTGAAGTTGCATTCGGCTCTGGTTGCGCTGCAACGGATCCTGGAGTTCAGGCCGGAGTCTCACGCGCTTCGCACCGAGGCCGGCCGAATGCTCGCCGACGTGCACGGATTCGCCGAACTGCGTCTGCTCGGTCGATTGCGTTCCACCACACCGAAACTGCCCGACGGCGGACTGCTCGAGCTGCAGCGCATCATCGGTGGCTTCGGTATCGCTGCCACCGAGCGACTCGATCTGCCTCCCGATGCCGGACGAGCTCAGCAGCGCGACACCGCGCTGGCGGCCGTGCACAAGTGGCGCGCATTGTCCGAGCATCCACTGCTGGACCGGTTCACCTCGACCTCGTGCGCCACGGCGGCCCGCAGCGCCGAAGGAATACTCGCGTCTCTGGCCTGATCTATCGGGCCGAATCGGTCGCGGCGATCCGGTCGATCGCCTGGCGTAGCGGCATCGGTCGGGCAATGTGATATCCCTGCGCCATGTCCACGCCCAGTGTGCACACGTAGTCCCACATCTGTTGGCTCTCCACGCCTTCGACGACGGTTCGTGCATCGAGCGCTTTCGCCAGTCGCACAGCGGCATCGAGGATGGCTCGGCCGCGCGGGTGACTCGATGCTCGCTGAAGCAGAGATCGGTCGATCTTGATGACGTCCGGTTCGAGTCTGTCGAGCAGCTCGAGGTTCGAGTATCCGGTGCCGAAGTCGTCGATGCTGATCTTTGCGCCGAATCGTTTCAGTATGCCCAGGGTGTCTCGGGCTCGACCGTGCTCGTCGAGCAATGCCGATTCGGTGACTTCGATGACGAGCTTGTCGAACCCTCCTGGTGGTGCCCAGGTGATGAGACGGTCGATGACGTCGCGTTCGTCGAGTTCGATTCCGGAGAAATTCGCGGCCACCTGTGGGCGGGTCTCACCGAGCTCGTCTTCGAGTAGGTTCAGATCCGCATCGAGCAACGTGAGAACGATCTTTCCCAACGCCCGGAGATGGCCTGTCTGAGTGGCGTGGTCGATGAACTCCTGAGCGGGAACGACGACCCCGTTCCGTCGCCATCGGACCAGTGCCTCCAGCATCGTCACCCGGCCGGTGCTCACATCGACGATCGGCTGGTAGTGCAACTCGAAATCCTTGTTGCGGAACGCTTCTCCCAGCTCTTGGCGGATCGATGCCCGGTCGTCTGCGATTGCGTTCATGCTTGCAGCGAAGTACATGTGACGGTCACGGCCGCACTTCTTCGCTTCGTACATGGCCGTGTCGGCGTTGTGCAGCAGTGCGTCCGCAGTTGTGCCGTCGTCCGGACTCAGGGCGATACCGATCGATGCCGAGACGTACACCGTCGCGTCGACGAGGGTGATCGGGTTCCGTAAGTCCAGAAGAATTCTGTGCGTCAGAATCTCGAGGCTGTCCAGGTCCTCGCTTCGGGTCACGAGAACGGCGAATTCGTCGCCGCCGAGACGACCGACGATGTCGTGTCGACGTGCAGCCTGCTGCAGTCGTGCAGCAACCGTGCGCAGTACGACATCACCCGCACGATGCCCGAAGCGATCGTTGATCTCCTTGAAGTCGTCCAGGTCGATCCACAGTGCAGCGACTCTCGTGGTCCCGGAATCCAGGAGTTCGGCGAGGCGTGATCGAAAGAACTGCCTGGTGAGCAGACCGGTGTGTCGGTCGAACTGTTCCCGAGCGGCCAGGTCGGCGCTGATTTCGCGTATCCGTGAGGTGTCGTGAACGATTGCAACCGAATGCGGTCCGGCGGGCGAATCGGATTTCACCGGTACGGCACGGAATTCGATACTGATCGGATGCGAAGATCCATGTGCGTCGACGACCGTCCAGCTGTCGAACGCACCGTTGTTCGCCGGACCCGGTTCGATCTCGGGTGAAGGGGCCACGGCTCCGGCCCTTCGATCGATGAGCATCGACAGGCTCGTTCCGATCAATTCGTGTGGCTCGAATCGGGTGATGGCCGTGAAACCGGTGCTGATGGACAGTATCCGGTTCTCGCGATCGAGCACGACGATTCCGGCGGTGACCGTGCCGAAGAGTGCGTCGAGTACGGCGCTCCGCTCCGCTGCCTGGTCCTCGAAGACGCGGCGGTCGGTGACATCGACGGCGCTGCCGATGACCAGTCGGTCGGCGGGGTCGGTCGTACGGACCGTGTGGGCAACTTCTTCGATCCAGCGAATCGATCCGTCCGGACGGACGATGCGATACTCGCATGTCCAATCTTGTTCGGCAGCAGCAGAAACAGTGGCGACTCGGTCTCGGTCCTCCGGGTGCACGGTCGACAGAAGTAGCCGCGGCTCCGCCATGACCCTGTCGCGGTCGAGACCGTAGATGTCCTCGACGCGTGAGTTGACGAACGTCAGCGTGCCGGTGGCGTCGCGCTGCCAGACTATCTCGCGGATGGAGTCGGCAACGAGGTGAAAATTGCTCAGTGCGGCATCGCGAGCCCGCCTCGTGGCGCTGATCTCGCCGACATCGGTCACCACCACGATGACACCCCGCACGTCGCCGTCGGAACCCAGGTAGGGCTGGGTCTGCAGAAGGTAATCGGCGTTGGCGCTGCTGATTTCGCGTATGCGCGACTGGCGATGGTCGAGTGTCGCGTTGAGGTCCTCTTCGAGGCCGGGGATCTCGACCGTGGAGGGAATGGCTGTGAGCGGTCGGCCTCGGTCCGCGTCGATCAACGAGAACAAGCGAACGGCGAGGGGAGTGAAGCGGGTGACGCGCAGTTCGCGGTCGATGATGATCAGTCCGCTGGTGAGCGACGACTGAATGTTGGTGAGATCGGAGTTGGCCTGTTGCGCCTCGTTGGTGCGCGCTTGGAGTTCTTGGTTGAGGGTCGTCAGCTCCTCGTTGGTCGCTTCGAGTTCCTCGTTGGCGGCCTGGGCTTCTTCGGTGGTGGCCTGTAATTCCTCCGAGGATGCCTGCAGCTCTTCGTTCATCGCCTGCAGTTCTTCGTTCGAAGATCCGAGGTCGGCGACGATGGCCTCCAGCGCCCGCTGCGTGGAGTCGAGCTGTGCATTCATGTCCAGGACGGGTGTGGACGAATCCACCGTTCCGTGCGTGGGCGCAGACTCCTCGGCGCGGAACGACACGACAGTCCGGGTCGTGAACTTCGTCGATACCCGAGCGCCCGTGATGCGCACGCGATGGGCCTCGCCGGCCACCAATTCCACAGTTGTGGAATCGGTTTGACGCAGTCGACTGAGTAGCGTCCGCACCGTGAGGCGATAGGGTTCCCGGATGATCTCGGCCACCGCCCCGGTCTGTCTACCCTCGCCGACCGTGCACCATCGTGAGACGTCGCCGATCACCTCGATCAGTACATCGCGGTCGTCGACGATCAGCATCGGAGCCGAGGTGATCTGGAGTATGCGGCGGTATGGGAGTTCGGTGTCGGCGCGAGTCGGGCCTGTGCCGCTCGGGAAATTGGCCCCGCCGGCCGGTGGAGCTTGAAGGCGTCGAGTCATGGCGATGGACGGCAGGCGGCTCGAGTCGCCCCGCCGGTAGATTCGGTGTGTGTAGTCGACCGCGGTGAACACGGCATCGACATTGGAGATTCGCTCCGACAAGCCGAGGACGACGAGCCCGTCCGGCACCAGGGCGTAGTGGCACAGATCCATCACCCGTGCCTGCAGGCGCGGCTCGAAATAGATGAGTGTGTTGCGGAGCGAGATCAGGTGCACCCGAGGAAACGGCGGGTCGTACGCCACATTGTGGCGAGCGATGATCATGCACTCGCGCAGTTCCGGGACGACGGCCCATCCGGCGGTGGACTGATACATCCATCGGTCACGAAGCCGTTGTGGAACGGCCTCGACCTCGGTGGCGCGGTACTGGCCTCGCCGCGCGACGGTCAGCGCAGCGTCGTCGAGGTCGGTCGCGAACACCTTCAATCTGCTGCTCAGCCCACTCCTGTTCTCGACACCATCGAGAGCATCGGCAGCCAACATCGCAATCGTGTAAGCCTCTTCTCCCGTTGCACATCCGGGTATCCACAGGCGGAGGGGTTCGTGAGCCGCCAGCGAACGGACCACGGTCTTCAACCGCAGTCCGACGCTCTCCCACACTGCTCCGTCGCGGAAGAACGAGGTGACACTGACGAGAATCGCTCGTGCGAGTGCACCGGCTTCGGCGGTGTCGTCCGCCAGCGAGGCGGCATACTCGGCCACCGAGATCCCTTTACCGTGTCGACGACGCTCGATCTGTCGACTCAACGTCGAACGCTTATAGCCCGAGTAGTCGATACCGGTGGCCAGGCGCAGGCACTCGACGATCGTCGCCAGATCTGCCGCGTCCGGATCCGGGGTGTCGGTCGAGACCTCCGACCGGGGTCGGTCGTCCGCTGTCCCGTCCGTTGTGGGACCGGTCTTCTCGTCCGCAGGGCGCGCCGATCGTCCGAACAACAGGTCGTGTAGTTCGGTGCCGATGGACTCGGCAGGAGCGGTCAGATTCACCGACCCGGTGTCGAGGGTGGAGGTGGGCATCTGCTCGAAGGCCGCGGTCGTCGGGTCCTGGACTGCAACGACCCCGCCGCCGTCGCGGATCGCGGTCGCCCCGGCGGCACCGTCACCGCCGCTGCCGGACAGGACCACGCCCACGGCGTCGGGGCCGAATTCCGAGGCCAACGACTGCAGCAACCGATCGATGTTCGGCCATGGTCGCTTGTGTGGACTGGGTTGCGGAAGTCGTATCGAGTCCTTCGCGACCACGATGTCCGAGCCGGGAGGCCCCACGTAGACGACCCCCGGTTCGAGCTTCGCTCCCTCCACGGCGGCCACCACTGCCATCGTCGTGTGGTGCGAGAGAAGTTCCACCAGGGCACTGTCCTGATTCGGAGCTCGGTGCTGAGCTACGACGAAACACCAGGAAGCGGCGGCCGGAGCTCCGGAGAGGAACTTGGCGACCGCGTCCAGTCCACCGGCCGAACTGCCGACTCCGACCACCCGCAATCTGGGATGGCCATCGTTTCCGTCAACCATCGGCAGGCACCTTCCTGGACGTGGGCACTCACTCAACCACACGATGACCGGTACCGTGTGTTCTTCGGACGCGCGGACGCGACTCGTCAGCGCCGGGGTGCGAGCGCGACGAGGGTGGTGGCCGCGGAGGTACCCGCGACGACGAACGGCCCCCAGTGCAGGACGCCACCGAGCAACGCGGGAGCGTCGGAGACGAACGTCGAGAACGTGATCGATGCACCGACGGTCAGGATTCCGACCGCGCCCATCAGGACCTTCGACGACGTCGCTGCATTGCGCAGTAGATTCAGTGCGACGAAACCGAGCAGCACGAGCACAGCCGCGGCGGCCCCACTGGACAGCAGCGTGGCCGAGGCAGTGTTGCGGACGTCGGCCGCACTTGCTGTCGAATCTTGTTGCGCTACTGCAGTTTCGACGCCGGAGAGCACAGGCTCCCAGTTCAGGGCGACCGCGGCGGCCAACGCGAGAATCAGTGCCGCTGTCAGTGCCCACAGCGCATTCGCGACCTTCGGCAGTACCGAGGAAGTGGGCTCCTGCCGTGGCCGCAGCGGTTCGACGGCGACATCGGGCCGCGGTGGTTGCGGACGGGGAGGGCGGGGCCTCCGCGATGTCGGGTCGTTCTGTTCATCGGCCACGCGCAGGAGTCTATCCGTCGGCGGTGACGGGCCGCTGTCTCAGCGCAGCACCACCGGCACACCCTCGTACGGACGCAGGGTCATCGGGAAGCTGTTCAGCTCGTCAACGGTGGCGATCTCGTTGTCGTCGAAGACATCGACCGCGCAGGTACCGGGCACCAGGTGCTTGGACTGGATGGTGGCACTGATCTCCTCTGACGAGAAGTTGAGTACCGTCGCTTGGATGGTTCCCTGGCTGAGCTCGTGCACCATGACCAGCAGGCCCTTGTGCGAGACCGTCGGAATGTCGATCTGCTGAGCGGTTGCGATTCCGAACCGCTTGCGCAACTCGATGATTCGCGCCAACTGGCGGGCGAACGACTGTGGGTCGGCCAGCTGCTCGGGGAGCGAGCCGTACAGGCTGCGCCCGCGGGGAATCCCCGACTCCGAGCGCACGGCTTCGGGGAAGTACCCCATCAGATCGTGTGCACCACGGTTGAGCCACCGAGTGTCACCTTCGCGGATGAGGTCGTCGACCTCCTCGGCGTCGATGGGCAGAATGCCGAGCAGATCCCAGCCCGACAGGGCGAACACGCCCGGCTGCAACGCGTTGTACATCGCCAACAGCAGGTGGGCCCGCTTGACGGTGTCGATGTCTCGCTCGTCCATGCGGTCCAGATCGCGGATGCCCAGCGATGCGGTGATCACGCTCGCTGTGGTGCAGGCGATTCCGTTGGTGGTGAACGTTCGGTTGTACGGTGCCCACCGTCCGGTGAGTCGATCGGTCAGCTCACCGCGAATACGGTCGCCCAGATCGCTGCCCTTGACCGCCTCGCCGCCGTAGGTGAACTCGTCCTCGGCGTGCAGGGTGGCGAAGTGGATGAGCTCGAACGTCATCTCGTCGTGGTTCTGCAACGCGTGCACCAGAGACGCCGTGTCGACGCCGTGATCGCGGGCCAAAGTCATGGTGAGCCTGAGGAATTCGGTGTTCCCCATGACGAGGGCATGCTGATATGCCGGGCGGTTGATGAAGTCGTACGACAGATCGGCTCCGTTGGCACCCATGGCCTTGATGTCGTCGATGGTCAGGTTCAGCTCCTGGAAGGTGAACCCGCCCATCTTGCGCACCACGCTGGCGATCAGGTGGTTCGCTGCCTCGGACAGTGGATGGCCCTCGGACCAGCCCGGTCCCTCGGCTCGACGCTCCACACCGAGAAAACCGTTGGCGTCCAACCGCAGTGCGCCTGCACCCAGATCGGCGATGGAATGGCATGCGTCGCCGATCACCAGTCGCATTCCGGCGAAGGAGGGATCGAGCCAGTTGATCGACGGCTGACCGGCCTTGAAGTAGTGCAGGTACACCCAGCGACGTTCGACGCCGTCGATACCGACGACGGGAGGTGTTGCGCTCCAGTTGGTTTCCTTCACGCCGAGCTCGTAGAAGATGACACGCTGCAGCTGACCGATGATGTATCCGGCGCGGGCGAGATTGGCCTCGGCCTCGGCGTCGATGTTCTGAGAATCGGCACCGGCCCGCACTCGCGGCAGCAGATGCCAGTCCTGCGGTTCGATCTCGACCATGTGGTAGATGCCGGGGTAGTCGGCCACGGCCATCTCGGCGAGTCTGAAGTCCGCGCCCTTGCCGGTGTGGCCGGGAACGATGTCGTCGATCACGATGCCGTCGTACGCCGAGGCCACCACGCACAGGCGTCGGAACTCTTCTTCCGATCCGAATGCGGGGTCGATCTGCATGCCGATCCGGTCGAAGTGTCCGTCGACCGAGGGGGTCGGACGCCAACCGTGGATACCGCCTGCCACCTTCACCGGGCCGGTATGCACTGCGGTGACACCGATTTCGGAGAACGCCTGCCACAGCTTCTCGTCGCCGAGAGTGCTCAGGAAACTCGTCTGTGGGGCGTTGATCACCGAGATGGGGTACGCGGTGAACCACACCGGTGCGCGCTCGACGGCGGCGCGCGGATCGGGGTCGGCATACGGGTTCTGCCACATGCTGCCCTTGCCCGAGAGTTGCTCGGCGATCAACTTGGCATCGCGCAGCATCGACTGTTCGGTGAGCCAGTCCACGTACTCGGGGTTCGACGCCACCGGTTCGCTGTCGGGAGTGGGGCTGTTGCTTCGGTTGGCGCGACGCACCGAGGGTCGAAGTGGTTTCGGCCGAGCCGGATAGAACTTCTCGTCGTAGGTGATCTCGCTCGGTTCGTGCTGCACTTCGGGATCCATGTGCCTCCGTAGCCTCGCTTTTCCTCAACCCTACGTAGGGCGCGGCCGATCCGCAGGGTTGTGGTTCCCCTGATCGGTGAGCGGTGAAACCTGGCTCGCCGACCGGTGAAACCTACGCCGAACTACACGGGTGTGATTCGTCAGGGGCCCTTTGCTTCGATATGCGAATGTCATCGAATCGAGACCGCCTGGTGTGGAATGTCTGATTCGGATAGGCCATAGTGAGTCAGGTACCAACTGACCCATCTGTCACATCAGACTCATGAGTCACATCCCCCTCAGCTACAGGAGTTGTTCATGCGACGTCTTGCCCGCACATCGATCCTGGCCTCGACGGCCGCTCTGGCCGCCGCCATCGGTGCGGTCGCCCTCGCACCGGCAGCATCGGCCGAACCGGCACCCGAACCCGTCGGCCCGCTCGGCTCGGTGGTGCTCGAAAGCCCGGACCTGGTGGTGACCATGGCCGCCGTCTGCGACACCACGGTCGAGGACGCACCCGAGGGTGGTGTCGTCGCACTGCAGGTCAAGGTCGACAACGTCGGCGCGGACGACGCCTCGAACATCAACGTCAACTACGGCGCACTGCCGGGCGTGCAGGGTCAGAACACCGAGGCGACCATCGAGGCAGGCGAAGCGGCCACGTACACCGTGCCCTCGGTCGATCGTGAATGGATCGCTCGTCCCGCCGGTGCCGCGGCATTCGCCAGTGCACTCGATGCGAACTTCCTCGACAACATCACCGGTGGCCTGCTCAGCCACAGCTGCATTCCCGCACCGGCCGAGGAGCCTGCCGAGTAATTCCTTCCGCAACAGCTTTCTCCCCGCTGCGCCGCGACGATCCTTGCTGATCGTCGCGGCGTACTGCTGTGGAGGGGCTTCGCCCCATGTGAGTAGAAGTTCGTAGCAGGCACCGAATTTCCATGCACGTGCGGCGCAGCCGCTCCCTCGGGAACAAATTCGCCACACCCTCCGTTGTGCAGGTCAGCAGCCTTGAGTGGATGAGGCTCAAGTTGGAAGTTGACGCAACAGATCGCGTTATGCAAACTTGAGTGGAGTTCGCTCACCCAGGGACTGAATCCACGCAATAACAGGAGGAAACATTATGGCTCGTGCGGTCGGTATCGACCTCGGGACCACCAACTCGGTCGTGTCCGTCCTCGAGGGCGGCGAACCGGTTGTCGTCGCCAACTCCGAGGGATCACGCACCACCCCGTCGATCGTCGCTTTCGCCAAGAACGGTGAAGTGCTGGTCGGCCAGCCCGCGAAGAACCAGGCGGTCACCAACGTCGATCGCACGATTCGTTCCGTGAAGCGCCACGTCGGCACGGACTGGACCGTGGAGATCGACGGTAAGAAGTACACCCCTCAGGAGATCTCCGCGCGCACGCTGCAGAAGCTCAAGCGCGACGCCGAGGCATACCTGGGTGAGGAAATCACCGACGCGGTCATCACCGTTCCCGCGTACTTCGAGGACGCACAGCGTCAGGCCACGAAGGAAGCCGGCCAGATCGCCGGTCTCAACGTCCTGCGCATCGTCAACGAGCCCACCGCGGCAGCTCTCGCATACGGCCTGGACAAGGGCGACAGCGAGCAGACCATTCTCGTGTTCGACCTCGGTGGCGGCACGTTCGACGTCTCGCTCCTGGAAATCGGCGACGGCGTCGTCGAGGTCCGTGCGACGTCCGGCGACAACCACCTCGGTGGCGACGACTGGGACGAGCGCATCGTGACCTGGCTCGTCGACAAGTTCAAGGCTCAGAACGGCATCGATCTGACCAAGGACAAGATGGCGCTGCAGCGTCTGCGTGAGGCCGCCGAGAAGGCGAAGATCGAACTGTCCTCCGGGCAGAGCACCTCGATCAACCTCCCGTACATCACGGTCGACGGCGACAAGAACCCGCTGTTCCTCGACGAGCAGCTCAGCCGCTCGGAGTTCCAGAAGATCACCTCCGACCTGCTCGACCGCACCCGCGCGCCGTTCCAGGCAGTGGTCAAGGACTCCGGCATCGCCGTCAAGGACATCGACCACGTCGTGCTCGTCGGTGGTTCGACGCGTATGCCCGCCGTCTCCGAGCTGGTCAAGGAACTCTCCGGTGGACGCGAGCCCAACAAGGGCGTCAACCCGGACGAGGTCGTGGCCGTCGGTGCTGCACTGCAGGCCGGTGTGCTCAAGGGTGAGGTCAAGGACGTTCTGCTCCTCGACGTCACGCCGCTGTCCCTCGGCATCGAGACCAAGGGTGGCGTGATGACCAAGCTCATCGAGCGCAACACCACCATCCCGACGAAGCGTTCCGAGACCTTCACCACCGCTGACGACAATCAGCCCTCGGTGCAGATCCAGGTCTTCCAGGGTGAGCGCGAGATCGCCTCGCACAACAAGCTCCTCGGCTCCTTCGAGCTGACCGAGCTGCCGCCGGCTCCTCGCGGCGTCCCGCAGATCGAGGTCACCTTCGACATCGACGCCAACGGCATCGTGCACGTCACGGCCAAGGACAAGGGCACCGGCAAGGAGAACACGATCAAGATCCAGGACGGCTCCGGCCTGTCCAAGGAAGAGATCGACCGCATGGTCGCCGACGCGGAAGCTCACGCAGACGAGGACAAGGCTCGTCGCGAAGAGGCCGAGGTTCGCAACCAGGCCGAGTCCCTCGTCCACCAGACGGAGAAGTTCGTCAAGGACAACGAGGACAAGGTCGACGCCGAGCTCAAGGGACGCGTCGAAACCGCCATCGCCGACGCCAAGACGGCTCTCGCGGGCAGCGACATCTCGGCAGTCAAGACCGCCGTGGAGAAGCTCTCGACCGAGTCGCAGGCTCTCGGCACCGCCATCTACGAGGCTCAGGCCAAGGAGCAGGGCGGCGCAGAGGGTGGCGCGCAGGCCGCTGACGACGGTGTTGTCGACGCAGAGGTTGTCGACGAGCCCGCCGACGACACGGACAAGAAGTGACGTCGGAGAACACCGAGCAAGAACCGGTCACTTTCGTGGACAAGCGAAAGATCGATCCCGAGACCGGTGAAGTACGGGAAGGTGACGCAGTTCCGGAGCCCCTCGTGGGCACCGGGGCTGCGCCCCAGCCCGACTCGGTGGACGAAGGGACCGTCGACGGTGACGTAGTCGAAGACCCGCGTGACACGCAGGTTGCCGAACTCACCGCCGATCTGCAGCGCGTCTCGGCGGAGTACGCCAACTACCGGCGTCGCACCGACCGAGAGAAGCAGACCGGAGCGGAGAACGCGAAGGCGTCCGTCGTCTCGCAGCTTCTTCCGGTTCTCGACGACCTCGAGCGAGCCCGCCAGCACGGCGATCTCGAAACCGGACCGCTCAAGGCAGTGGCAGACAAGTTGGCAGGGGTGTTCTCGAACATCGGCCTGACCACCTTCGGGGCCGAGGGCGACGCCTTCGACCCGGCCATCCACGAGGCCGTCTCTCACGAGGGCGACGGCAGCAGTCCCGTCGTCGGGACGCTGATGCGTCCGGGCTACAAGCTCGGCGAACGCGTTCTGCGGACCGCGATGGTCGGCGTGGTGGACAGCGCAGCACAAGAATCGGATGCACCTGCGTCCGACGAGCAGTAAACAGAAATAGCGCGAGAGGAGGAAACGCCCGGTGAGCCAGCGGGAGTGGATCGAGAAGGACTTCTACAAGGAGCTGGGCGTTTCCTCCAGCGCGACTGCAGAAGAAATCAAGAAGGCGTACCGAAAGTTGGCTCGGGACAACCACCCCGACGCCAATCCCGGCAACGCCTCGGCCGAGAACAAGTTCAAGGCGGTCAGTGAGGCGCATGCCGTCCTTGCCGACCCGGCCAAGCGCAAGGAATACGACGAAGCACGACGACTGTTCGCCTCGGGCGGATTCGGTAGCCGCGGTGGCGGTGGATTCTCGCCCGGTGCAGGCGGATTCGGCGGTGGAGGCCAGACCTTCGACGTCGGCGACATCTTCGGTCAGGGCGGCGGCGACGGCGGAATCGGCGACCTGTTCGGCGGCCTGTTCAATCGCGGCGGCGCGCAGCAGCGCACCCAGAGCAACCGGCCCCGACGCGGCAGCGACGTCGAGACCGAGACCTCGCTGCAGTTCCGTGAAGCGGCACAGGGCGTTACGGTCCCCTTGAAGCTGACCAGCCCGTCCTCGTGCACCACCTGCCACGGCAGCGGCGCGAAGCCCGGAACCAGCCCGCGGGTGTGCCCCCGATGCAACGGCCAAGGCGTCGTCAACAGAAACCAAGGCGCGTTCGGCTTCAGTGAGCCGTGCGACGACTGCCGCGGAAGCGGATCCATCATCGACGACCCGTGCGCCGACTGCCGCGGAACCGGAGTGCAGAACCGCACCCGCACCATCACCGTGCGAGTCCCGGCCGGCATCAGCGACGGCCAGAAGGTGCGACTCGCCGGTCAGGGCGAAGCGGGACTGCGCGGTGCACCGTCGGGCGACCTGTTCGTGACGGTTCGGGTCAAGCCCGACAAGGTATTCGGCCGCAGCGGCGACGACCTGACGGTGACCGTTCCGGTGAGCTACGGCGAACTGGTGCTCGGTACCACGCTGTCGGTGCCCACCCTCGAGGGTCGCGTCGGCGTGAAGGTTCCACCGGGAACCGTCGACGGCCGAGTGCTGCGCGTGCGCGGTCGCGGCGTCCCGAAGAAATCCGGTACCGGCGATCTGATGGTGACCGTCAAAGTTGCCGTCCCGCAAAAACTGGACGATGCTGCCACCGACGCTCTGAAGACTTATCTGGAAGCCGAGAAGGCCAGCGGATTCGACCCGCGGGCCGGGTGGGCAGGTGTGTGATGTCGGTCCCTCCCGAGGGTGGATCCGCGAAAGCCGGTGGCGGTCAAGCTGATCCCGACGCCCAGGTCTTCGTGATCTCGGTGGCGGCACAGCTGGCCGGCATGCACGCGCAGACGCTGCGCACCTACGATCGACTCGGTTTGGTCACCCCCCACCGCACCACCGGCGGTGGGCGCCGCTACTCGCCGCGTGATGTCGCGCTGCTTCGTGAAGTACAGCGACTCTCGCAGGACGAAGGCGTCAACCTCGCCGGTATCAAGCGCATCATCGAGCTGACCAATCAGGTCGAGGCATTACAGGCTCGGGTTTCCGAGTTGGCTCAGGATTTGGCCAACGTGCACGCCAGTTATCGACGCGACCTGGTGCCGATCCAGCGCAACGCCCTCGTGGTCTGGAAGCCACGCCACCAGCGTTAGATTCGCTTCACGTTTCTCCCGCTCATTTCTTCGCAAACGCGCGCGCCCTTGTCAGGTGCGCGCAGTTTCGGCCCCGTCTGTTCGCAAACGCGCGCGCTTTTGTCGGGTGCGCGCAGTTTTGCCGGTAATTCGGTCGCCATTTCGCGCGCGTTCAGCGAATGCGCGCGCGTTTGCGGTGGCGAGTGGTGCTGAGGGAGCGAACCTGGGCGGGGCTGGGCTGTGCGGGTCGGGCTCGGTTCACGGGGGCTGCGTTGTGGGTGTCTCGGGCGCATCTCCTCGCAAACGCGCGCGCTTTTGTCGGGTGCACGCAGTTTTGCCGGTGATTCGGTCGCCATTTCGCGCGCGTTCAGCGAATGCGCGCGCGTTTGCGGTGGCGAGTGGTGCTGAGGGAGCGAGCTTGGGCTGGGCTGTGCGGGTCGGGATCGGTTCACGGGGGCTGCGTTGGGTGTCTCGGGCGCACCTCCTCGCAAACGCGCGCGCTCTTGTCGGGTGCGCGCAGTTTTGCCGGTGATGTGGTCGCCATTTCGCGCGCGTTCAGCGAATGCGCGCGCGTTTGCGAGACACCCGGCACCGACCCCTATTCTGGTCGGCATGCAGGCGTGGAGTTCGACGGTCGTTCAGTATCACCGTCTTCGGAACGATCTCGCCGTGATCAGACTCGAGGGCGACGCGGTGCCGTTTCGGGCGGGCCAGTCGGTGTCGGTCACGGTTCCTCAGAACACTGCTCTGACGCGGCGGTACTCACCTGCGTTGCCGCCTTCTCGAGACGGCAAGCTGGAATTCCATGTTCGAGCCGTGCCTGCCGGTTGGGTGAGCGGATCGATCGTCAACGAGACGCGGCCCGGTCATGTGTGGCAGATCAGCGATCCGCAGGGTGGTCTCCATGTCGACGATTCGGGGCGCGATGTGGTCATGATCGCGGGTGGGACCGGTCTCGCTCCGTTGCGGGCGATTCTGCTGGACCTCACACGTCGCGAGCAGCCGCCGAACGTGACGCTCTTCGTCGGCGGTAAGTCGCCTCGTGATCTGTATGCGGGCGACATGCTGTGGCTGATGGCAGCGGAGTTCCGGTGGTTGACAGTGGTACCCGTGGTCGATCAGTTGCACGAGCCGTGGGCGTCGGATCGATGGAACGACCGCATTCATGCCGAGATCGGTTCCAGCGCATCATTTTTCGAGCCGGAGCATTGCTGGGAGGGCAGTGTGGCCGACGTCGTCGCAACGCAGGGGCCGTTCCCGGATCGCCAGATCCTGGTCTGCGGCTCACCGGGTATGGAAGCAGCGACCATGCGCGCGCTCGTCGAAATCGGCACCCCACTCGACACCATCCGCCGCTCGAGCACTGTCCTCTGAACATCAGGGCAGTTGCAGAATCCGACGTAGGTGCGCCAGATCTTCGGCAGAGACTGTCGTGAATTCCGGTGGCGGGGCGTCGGCGATCGCTCGGGCTTTCTCGGCGAGGAGACGTCCGGTAACGGTGAGCCCGATGATGCGGCGTCGGCGATCCTCGGGATCTTCGGTACGCAGAACCAGCTCGCGCTTCTCGAGTTCGCGGACGTTGAGCGAGACGTACGGCGCGTCGGAGGCGAGGATCTCGGCCAGCTCGGTGATCGTCCGATCGCCGGTGAGCAACTTGGTCAGCAGCTTTGCTCGCAGGAAACTCATCCCGGTGGCGTCGGCGACGGCTCTTCGGGTGTCGTGCTTCTCGAGCATCAGTGCGCGCATCTCGCGCCAGACGTGTGCTGCATCGCCGGTCATACGAGCACCGGTTGGTCGATTCGATCGGCGGTTGCGCGTGCCCATCGGCCAGTGGTGACCACTGCGAGCGCGGTGACGATCACGCCTGCGCCTGCGATGACGAACCAGGCAGGAACCGCGGCGGCGGTGAAGCCATCGGAGATCTCGCCGACGATGCTCGCCGTGACGATGGATCCAACGACGGCCACGCCGAGCGACTGGCCCACCTGCCTGCTCGTCGATGCGATGGCCGATGCCACTCCGGCCTGGCTGCGTGGCATTCCGGACACCGCGGTGTTGGTGATCGGGGCGTTGACCATGCCGAAGGATATTCCGAAGATCACGTATGCGACGGCCAGCCATGCGAACGACGTCGTCGGAGTCAGTCGGGTGAGCATCAGTGCCGAGGCCACGAAGCCGACTCCGGCGACGAGCAGCGGAATGCGCGCTCCGAGGGTGCCGACGATGCGACCGGAGATCGGCGCGAAGATCAAGGTCATCAACGCCATCGGCAGGGTGTAGAGACCGGCGTGCAGTGGTGAGTATCCGCGCACGTCCTGCAGGTAGAGGGTGTTGAGGAACAGGAATCCGCCGAGGGATGCGAACGCGCACACGGCGATCACCGTCGCTCCGCTGAAGGGTGCGCTCCTGAAGAACTTCAGTTGGATGAGCGGTTCCTCGATCCGCGACTCGACCACCAGCAGTCCGACGAGAGAGCCGACGGCGACGGCACCGGTGAACACGATCAGCGGGGATCCCCAACCCTTCGCGGGACCTTCGATGATGGTGAACACGAGGGACGCGAGGAACGCGAAGATGAGGAACTGGCCTGCAGGGTCGAATTTGCGTGAGTGTTCGGCTTTGGATTCCGGGACGAACTTCAGTGTCATCGCCAGCGCGAAGATTCCGATCGGAACGTTGATCCAGAAGATCGACTGCCAACCGGCACCGGTGACGAGGACTCCGCCGAGGGCGGGGCCGGCCGACATCGAGATGCCGACGACGGCACCCCACATGCCGATCGCTCCTGCGCGTTCTTTCGGATCGGTGAAGGTGTTGGTGATGATCGACATCGCGACAGGGTTCATCATCGAGCCGCCGATTGCCTGGAGCATGCGGAAGGCGACGAGCCAGCCGAGCGACGGTGCGATGCTGCACAGCAGGGAGCCGAGGACGAACGTTCCGGTGCCGATCAGGAAGAAGCGCTTGCGGCCGTACTTGTCGGCCATCGAGCCGCCGAGCATCAACAGCGATGCCACGACCAGCGTGTATGCGTCGATGATCCACTGCAGACCCGAGACCGATGCGTTCAGATCCGCGCGCATCGACGGCAGCGCGACGTTGACGATCGTGTTGTCGGTGCTGACGAGGAACAGGCTCAGGCAGCAGATGCCGAGCACGAGATACCGGTGTCGTCGAGTCAACTCGCCCACGTTCACCTCCGCGATAATGCTTGTATATCTACAACTATTACATGAGTACTCCTAAATTGTTCGACGAGCAAGTGAGATGCGGGCCAGGCAGGCCCGATAGGGTGTGTGTCACAGACTTGCTCGAACCCGATTGCTCGCTGAATGGAGAACAACAGTGGCTTCCGAGATCGCACCAGGCGACCTGGTTCAGGCGTCCGGGCATGCCGGCCCGTGGAAGGTGCTCGAGATCCGTCAGGGTCTGGCGTTGCTCGAGCATCACGACGGTCATCGGTTGTCGGTACGCACCACCACGGTCGAGGTGGTGCGCAAGGCGTCGAACAGTGAAGGTTCGGCTCGGCAGGCCGAGACGGAGACCGACAGCCCCTCACTGTTCGACGAGAGCTGACCTACCGCCCTCTACCGTCGACTGCGTACTTCTGGCGCAGCGACGTCGAGATCTGCTTGTACTCACGCAGCTTCTCGCTGCGTGCTCGTGCATCGTGCCTGGAGGTGGCCCAGGCGTTCTCCCGCAACAGCTTTCGGTAGTTGCTTAACCGTCTCTCGGTGAGCTCGCCCGCGTCGACGGCGGCTAGTACCGCGCACCCGGGTTCGCGTTCGTGCGCGCAGTCAGCGAATCGACACGACGCGGCGAGTTCGTTGATGTCGGAGAAGGCACTCGCCACAGCGTCTTCCGATCCTTGGACGCCCACCGAACGTAGTCCAGGCGTGTCGAGCAGCACCAGTTCTCTCTCCGGGATGGGCACCAATTCCCGATGCACCGTCGTGTGCCTGCCTTTGCCGTCGCCCTCGCGGGTCGACCCGGTGGCGAGAACCGCACCGCCCAACAGAGCGTTGCCGAGTGTCGACTTGCCCGATCCCGACGGGCCGATCAGGGCGACCGTGCCGCGCAGATGTGCTGCCAGCGAATCGATTCCGCCGTCCGATACTGCACTGGTGCTGCACACGGTGACGCCCGGCGCGGCGGACGACAACACTTCTTCGGCGACGCTTCCGCTGTCGGTCTTGGTTATCGCGAGGACGGGAACAGCGCCGCTGCCCCAGGCAAGGGTGATGTAGCGCTCGACGCGACCGAGGTCGAGGTCGGTGTCCGACGCGACCGTGACGACGACGGTATCGACGTTGGCTGCGAGAACCTGTGTGTCGGATGTGGTTCCGGCGGAGGCGCGTTCGACGGCCGTGCGGCGGGGCAGGATGGCGATCAGCCGGAACGATTCTCCGTCGAGTGCCACCCAATCCCCGGTGCAGACGGCACCGCCCGTACATCGAGCGATTCCGTTCTCGGTGGCGGCGTCGAATCCGCCGCGGTCGACGCGAACTACGCGGGCGAGAACTGCGTCCTGAGAATGCTTTTCGAACTCATCGAGCCAGTGCCGATCGAGGCCGTAGTGAAGTAGAGAGGACATGCGAGGGTTCCTTCGGAGAGGAGTGACGTGGGCTCGGGTGTGCGCTCGTCCAGGTGGCCACGATGCCCACCTCCTCACTGTTGGAATACACAAAAAGAAACCGTCGACGGCAAAGTTACAGCCGTCGACGGTTCGAAGGAAAGCGAATTTATCGGGTGAGGTTGGTGCCCTCCGCCGGCGCTGCGAGCGCGGTCAGGAAGGAGCGGGCCCAGCGATCGACGTCGTGGGCGAGAACCTGCCTGCGCATGGCGCGCATGTGACGCTTGCCCGACTCCGGGTCCTGCTCGAGGGCTCCGATGATCGCGTCCTTCACGCTGTCGAGGTCGTGCGGGTTGCACAGGTATGCCTGTCGCAATTCGGCTGCGGCACCGGTGAATTCACTGAGTACCAGTGCGCCACCGAGATCGCTGCGGCAGGCCACGTACTCCTTGGCGACCAGGTTCATGCCGTCGCGCAGTGGCGTGACCAGCATGACGTCGGCGGCGACGAAGTAGGCCAGCAGGTCGTCGCGGGGGATGGGCCGGTGCAGGTAGTGCACCACGGGGTGGCCCACCTGGCCGTACTCGCCGTTGATGCGGCCCACCTGCTGCTCGATCTCACCGCGCATGGCGACATAGCTCTCGACGCGCTCACGGCTGGGCGTCGCCAACTGCACGATGACGTTCTCGGCCGGATCGACGCGGCCCTCTTCGAGCAGTTCGCGGAACGCGTTGAGCCGAACGTCGATTCCCTTGGTGTAGTCGAGGCGATCGACGCCGAGCATGATGCGCTTGGGGTTGCCCAGGTCCTTGCGCAGTTGCTTGGCCCGATCACGGACGGCCTTGGAGCGAGACTTGGTGTCGAGGTCACCGGAATCGATGGAGATCGGAAACGCGCCGACTCGCACGGTCCGGAAGCCGACCTGCACGACGCCCAACTTCGACCGCACTCCGACGGTTCCGCGGGACGTGGTTCCCCCGGCGAGGCGTCGGGCAAGGTAGAGGAAGTTCTGGGCACCGCCGGACAGGTGGAACCCGATGAGGTCCGCACCGAGCAGTCCTTCGACGATCTCGGTGCGCCACGGCATCTGCATGAACAGCTCGATCGGCGGGAACGGGATGTGCAGAAAGAATCCGATGGTCAGGTCGGGGCGCAGCATCCGCAGCATCTTCGGGACGAGCTGGAGCTGGTAGTCCTGAATCCAGACCGTCGCCCCCTGTGCCGCGGCCTCGGATGTCTTCTCGGCGAAGCGACGGTTCACCTCGACGTAGGCGTTCCACCAGTCGCGGTCGTACTCCGGCTTGACGATGACGTCGTGGTAGAGCGGCCACAGTGTCGCGTTGGAGAAGCCCTCGTAGTACTGGGTGTACTCCTTCTCGCTGATCGGCACCGGCCGCAGCTGCAGGTCGTCCTCGACGAACGGCTCGACGTCGACGTCCGAGACGCCGACCCACCCCACCCACGCGCCCTTGTTGGCACGCAGAATCGGTTCGAGAGCGGTGACCAACCCGCCAGGGCTTCGCTTCCATCGTGTGCTCCCGTCCGGGAGCTTTTCCAGATCGACCGGCAACCGGTTGGCTACGACGACAAAATCCGAACCCTGCGAGGCGTCAGCCACAACTGTCCAATCCGCTTGTAGATCCTTGGGTAAACAGTCCTGCGAAGAGCGTCAGTCGGTCTTCGCTACGGGATCTATACCCAACATCGACAGCAACATGCGGCACTCGTCGGCATCGGTCGCGTAGGCCGCGACGACGCGCTGAGCCTGGCTGGCCGTCTCGTATTCGAGTGGGACGATGTCTTCGTCGGCGATGTCGTTGTCGGTGGAGGTCTTGGCAGGCATGGTGTTCTCCGTACTCTCTGCTGGGCTTACATGGTGTTCGCTGGTCCCGACTCTATGTAAATGTGGCACCCCATCGCCAGTTCCCGATGCCCTAGGCTGCAGCAAATGACCGTTTCTGTGCCGCTCCGCCGTGCTCGGACAGTGGTGGAGGTGCCCTCTCCGGCCACCGGCTCCGCAATTCTGCGTCGCACCGTTCGACGGCATCGCACCCGCCTGATCGTCTCGTCGCTGCTGTTCGGGGTGCATCAACTGTGCGAAACGATGGTCCCGGTGGCGATCGGACTGATCGTCTCGCGGGCCATCGACACCGGTGATGTGACCGCGATGGTGCTCTCGTTGGTCGGTCTGGCGGCCTTGTTCGTCACCCTGTCGTACGCGTGGCGGATCGGTGCCCGCATCATCGTGGTCGCCATCGAGCGGGAGGCGCACCTGGTGCGCGTGGAGGTCGCCGGTCGCGTCCTCGATCCGCGGGGTGTGCGTACCGAGTTGTCGGCGGGCGAGTTGCTGACGGTCTCGACGTCCGACGCCGAGAAGGAGTCCTGGATTCTCGATCTGATCGCACGGGTCTTCGCGTCCGCGGTGGCGGTCGTCGCGTCCGCCGTCGCGCTGATCGTGATCGACGTTCCGCTCGGTCTCGCCGTCGTCATCGGGACACCGGTCATCCTCATCGCGCTGCAACGACTCGCTCCGTTGCTGACCCGTGCTGCCACCGCGCAGCAGGCCGAGGTGGCCGGGGTGTCGGGTATGGCAACCGATCTGGTCAGCGGTGTCCGGCCGCTTCGCGGAATCGGTGCCGAAGATGCCGCGACGCAGCGATTCGTGACATCGAGTCGAACAGCGTTGGCTGCGACTCTGAAGCTCGCTCGCGCGAACAACGTCTATCAGGGCCTGTCGGCAACGGTCAACGCGTTGCTGGCCGTCGGGATCGCCGGTACCGCCGGGTGGTTCGCGCTGCAGGGCCGGATCTCGGTCGGTGAGTTGATCACCGTCATCGGCCTCGCTCAGTTCGTCATCGAACCTCTCACCGGATTGTCGAAGATCCCCGGCGTGGTGGCGATGGTGCGCGGATCCGCCGATCGGCTCGCCCTCGTACTCGGTGCGGAACACGTTCTACCGCAGTCCGAGTCAACGGTTCCGGTAGAGACAGATCTTGCCGTCGACGACGTTCGGTTCCGATCGCTCGACGGTCTCACGTTCCGCACCGAACCGGGCGAGATGCTCGGCGTGGTCACGTACCGGCCGCAGGACGGGGAAGCGCTCGCTACGCTGCTGTCCGGTCAGATCTCCGACGCCGACTACACCGGATCGGTTCGTATCGGCGGTATTTCGGCGGGAGAGATCGATCTTCGACGCGCCCGAGAGACCGTGCTCGTCGAACCCCACATCACCGACCTGTTCGCGGGAACCGTCCGCAGCAATGTCACCGCAGGCCGGGAGCGGCCCGACGCCGAACTCGACGTCGTGCTGCACGCCTCCGCGGCCACCGATGTCGTCGAATTGCACGAGGCCGGTCTCGATCACGCCGTCACCGACCGCGGAGCCAGCCTGTCGGGCGGCCAACGCCAGCGAGTGGCGTTGGCGCGCGCACTGTCGGTCGACGCCCCGGTCCTGGTGCTGCACGACCCCACCACGGCCGTCGACGCCGTCACCGAGCACGCCATCGCCCGCGGCATCGCCGAACTTCGACATACCGAACGAGGCTCGCAGACAACGATCCTCATCACCACGAGCCCCGCGTTGCTGTCGGTGACCCATCGCGTTCTCGTCGTCGACGACGGTCGCGTCGTCGCCGAGGGCACGCACCACCATCTCGCGTCCTCGGACGCGCAGTACAAGGACGCGGTGCTGCGATGACCACCCCCGAACTTCTTCCCATCGCCACAGGTGCTCGCTCCGGTCGGTGGCTGCTGGAACAGCTGCGTCTGCGGAAAGTTCGCACCGCGGTGACGCTGCTGCTCGGCGCGGTTGCCGCGGCCATGTCGCTGGTGCCTGTCTACGTGCTGGGTGTTCTGGTCGACCGTGTTCGCGACGGTGCCGACACCTCGACGATCATCGGTGTCGTCGTCGTGATCTCGGTGGCCGCGGTGATCGGCGGCATCGTCACCGGTTTCAGCGGCTATCTCATCAGCACTCTCGGTGAGGGCATTCTGGCGTCGCTGCGCGAGGCCGTCGTGCGCCGCGCGCTGCATCTGCCCGTTGCGACGTTGGAGCGAGTGGGCAAGGGCGACTTGCTCTCCCGAGTGGGCGACGACGTCGCTGTGATGGCCAAGTCGATCGGTGAGGTGATCCCACAGCTCGTCGGCGCGATCCTGCTCGTGTGTCTGAGCATGATCACGATGCTCGGCATCGATTGGCGGCTCGGCCTGGCGGGGCTCGTCGCGCTGCCGATGTACGTCCTCGCGCTGCGGTGGTATCTGCCGCGCTCGGCGCCGAAGTACGCGGCCGAACGCGTCGCGATGGGGGAGCGAGCACAGTCGTTCGTCAGCAGCATGCAGGGCGCGAAAACCGTTCGTGCGTACGGACTCGAGTCGGCGCACCTGAGCGAGATCGACCGAGCGTCGGCGAAGGCCCGAGACATCGGCGTCGACGTGTTCCGCCTGTTCACCCGCTTCGGATCTCGGAGCAACCGCGCCGAGTGCGTCGGACTGTCGGTGATCCTGCTGGCCGGATTCCTGCTCGTACGAGGCGATTACGTCACCGTCGGCGAGACGACGGCCGCAGCGCTGCTGTTCCATCGCCTGTTCAATCCGATCGGCACCCTGCTGTTCACGTTCGACGACATCCAGTCCGCCGGTGCGTCGTTGGCGCGTCTGGTCGGCGTCATCGACATCCCCGATGAGCGACCCGTCGGCGACGGTTCCGTGCCCGCCGACGCCACCTTGGACGTCACCGATCTGCGGCACGAGTACGAGTCCGGGCACGAGGTGCTGCACGGGGTGAACCTGAAGGTCGGTGACGGCGAGACCGTCGCACTCGTCGGATCCACCGGTGCAGGCAAATCCACGATCGCAGCGATCGCGGCCGGTTCCATGGCGTCGACGGCAGGGACGGTTCGTGTCGGCGGAGCATCACTGGATGCGCTGGGCAGCGACGGGTTACGACGACATGTGGCGATCGTCAGTCAGGAGGTCCACGTGTTCGCCGGCCGATTGATCGACGACGTGCGGCTCGCCGCACCGGCTGCCGGTCGCGGCGACGTCGAAGCCGCGCTGCGTACCGTCGGAGCGTGGGGGTGGGTCGAGGCGCTCGAGAACGGACTCGACACCGCCGTCGGTGAGGGCGGGCACCAGTTGACCGCGGCACAATCGCAGCAATTGGCCTTGGCGCGTTTGGTTCTCGCCGATCCCGCCGTCGCGGTGCTGGACGAGGCCACCGCGGAAGCCGGCAGTTCCGGTGCTCGCGATCTCGAGGCCGCCGCCGAGGCGGCCACGAAGGGACGCAGCACGTTGATCGTCGCGCATCGCCTGACGCAGGCCGCTGCGGCCGACCGCGTGGTGGTGTTGGAGCACGGCCGGATTCTGGAGCAGGGTCCGCACGAGGAGCTGGTCGCGGCCGGTGGACGATACGCACAGTTGTGGGAGGCGTGGCAAGGCCGCTGATCGATATAGGGATTTGCCTAAAGCTATTAGTTTTGGTTACGGTGTCCTCGAATCGACGAGGAGGCCGACATGGCACGCGCAGGATTGACCGCGCAGCGCATCGTGGCAGCAGGAGCGGATCTGGCCGATGAGGTCGGCTTCGATCGCGTGACTGCCAGCGAGATAGCCAGACGCTTCGACGTGAAGGTGGCGAGCCTGTACTCGCATCTGAAGAACTCGCACGAGTTGAACGTCGGGATCGCGCTGCTGGCGTTGGAGGAACTGGCCGATCGGGTGTCCGAGGCCCTGGCAGGCCGAGCGGGCAAGGACGCTCTGGTTGCCGTCGCCGACGCGTATCTCGACTATTCGCGCGAACATCCAGGTCGCTATGCAGCGACGCAGTTTCCGCTCGATCACGAGACCGCTCTCGCGAGTGCGGGCGTGCGTCACTCGGCGATGATGAAGGCGATTCTCCGCGGGTACGACCTCGGCGAAGAGGATCAGGTGCACGCAGTTCGATTGCTCGGCAGTGTCTTTCACGGCTACGCGAGCCTCGATGCGGCCGGCTCGTTCGCTCACAGTGCCCCCGACTCGCAGCAGTCCTGGGTCCGCATCCTCGACGGAATCGACACACTCTTACAGCACTGGAGGCAGTGACATGGAACCGATCTCCGAACGCGACATCAGGTCGTCGTTCGTCAACTCTTCCAAGGGCGACGCCGGTCGGCTCTCCCTTCCCGACATGTTCGACGCTGTGCCGTGGGACGATCTCGACTTCTTCGGTTGGGTCGATCCCAAGCTCGCCGGGAGGAGCTACATCGTCGTTCCTTCGCGAGATCGCCTGCGTGGAATCTCGTTGCGCTACAAAGTCGGTGGGCCGCGAACGGCGCAGATGTGCAGCATCTGCCTCACCACGCACGCCAACGGCGGAGTGTCGTTGATGGCTGCCGCGAAAGCAGGCGAATCCGGCAGGCGCGGCAACACGGTGGGCACCTACATCTGCTCGGACCTCGCCTGCTCGCTCTACGCGCGCAAGAAGAAGACCCCGGCGCTGGGCCGTCAGTTCAAAGAGGACTTCGACGTCCCGACACGAACCGCGGCAGTCGAAGACAACATCGCCGCGTTTCTCGCTCGGGTTCTCGATTGATCAACTGATGGTGGGACCGCGCGCCCCGATCGACGACTGCGCGCCCATACTCTGATGTGAGTAGGGGCGCGCAGTCGGCAAAAAGGGTGTGAGGTCCTGTCGGAGATAGGACCGGTCGACGTCATTCGCCGACAAGACCGAAGTCAGTCCTTGTTCTTCTCCGCGATGAACAGCTTCTCGATGCGCTCCGCCTCGTCCTTCTTTGCGGCGGCTTCGTCGGAACGCTCGGCGGCCTCGGCCAATTCGGCCTCGGACGGCGCAGCGGCCAGCTTCTCCTGCTTGTCGACCTGGGCCTGCTGAGCCTTCTTGCGATCCTCGGCGGCCTTCGCGGCGGCAGCGGCCTGCTCGTCGGCCTTCTTCTTTTCCGCAGCGGCCTTGCGCTCGGCGTCCTGAGCGGCCTCGCGCTTGCGTTGCTCGGCCTCCTGGCGGGCGTCACGTGCGGCTTCCTGAGCGGCGGCGTCGGCTGCGCGGCGATCCTTCTCGGCCGTCTCGCGAGCGACCTTCAGTTCGTCGTCGGCCGCGGCCTTCTTGGCCCGAGCCTCGGCGTCGAGACGTGCTGCCTCGGCGCGGTTCTCGGTGCTGTCGACGAGGGTCTCGCCGCGGTCGGCGAGGCTCTTGTCTCCCAACAGGTTTCCGACGGCGCGGTCCAGCGATCCGAGCGTGTGCTCGTACACCAGACGCGCGGGTGCTTCTGCGTTCATCTTCTCGACGACGTTGGTCTCGATGAGCTGCAACGGAATTCGGGCGATCTTGTACTGGATGCGAAGGATGGTCAGTGGTATGGCTAAAACGCTCATGAAGCGAAACTCCTGGTTCGAGGTAGTGGTTCAGGCCTGGTTGCGGAGCTCTTCGGCCTTCTTGCGATCGGCTTCGGCCTGACGAAGGGCTTCCTGGTGCTTCTGTGCGGCCACCATCTCGTCGGAATCGGCCGCGGCCTGCTCGATGCGACGGTCCTCGTCGGCCTCGATCTGTTCGGCGGTCGCGTCGAGCTCGGCTGCAGCGCGCTCCTGCGCCACTACCTCACGCTTCTCCTGTTCGGCGGCTGCGAGCTGAGTCTGGCGAACCCGATCGGCGTTGGCTTCGGTGACCGCGGCGTTCTCTTCTGCGGCTTCCCGACGGCTCTCCGCTGCGGTGCGCACATCGGCCAGCTCCTCGGCGGCCTCGGTGGCCTGCGCCTCGGCGACCCGCTCCGTGGCATTGGCCTCCTTGCGCTCGCGGGCCTGCGCGGCCTGCAACTGGCCCTCGGCTGTCAACGAGTCGTTGCCGGTCACCGCACCCGCGACCTCTTTGGCCTTGCCCTTGATTCCGTCGAGCAGTCCCTTGCGTGCTTCGCCCGCTACGTTCTCGTCAGTCATGTAACACCAGGTACCCACTGGCTGTTCGAGTAACCCCACGTCGGTATCGGACGATACGATCCCCGACGGACGAATCAGCAGTAAGGAGACGTATGCCAATCGCCAAGATCAACGGCATCGACATCAATTACCAGGTCAAGGGCAGTGGAGACCTGGTCGTTCTCGTCATGGGCACCGGCAGCCCCGGTCGTGTGTGGGAGCTGCATCAGGTGCCGGCGCTCACAGCAGCGGGCTACCGGGTGTGCACGTTCGACAATCGCGGCATCGCTCCCTCGTCGGAGAGCACACACGGCATCACCATGAAGGACATGGTCGCCGACACCGCCGGTCTGATCGAGCTCGTCCGCAACGGTGACGAGAAGGCCTACGTCGTCGGAACGTCGATGGGCTCACGCGTCGCGCAGGAGCTTGCGCTGAGCAGGCCCGACCTGGTTCGCAAAGCGGTGTTCCTCGCCGGCCACGCGCGGGTCGACGAGTTCCAGAAAACACTTGCACAGGGTGAACGAGCCCTCTACGACAAGCGCGTGGAGCTTCCCGGCACCTACTCTGCTGCGGTGACCGCGGTGATGAACCTGTCGCCCGCGACGTTGCGTGATTCTCGCGGGGCGCGTGACTGGCTGGACCTGTTCGAGTTTTCCGCGTCCTCACCGTCTGCCGGAGTGCGCGCTCAGCTGGGCATGGAGGACGATTTCGATCGAACTGCCGCCTATCGCGGGGTGGCGGTGCCGTGTCTGTCGGTCGGATTCGCCGACGATCGGATGATCCCGCCTTACTTGGGCAAGGAGTTGGCCGACGCCATTCCCGGTGCCCGGTACGTGGAGATCGCGGACGCCGGGCATTACGGATATCTCGAGCGCCCCGAGGCCGTCAACGCCGAACTGCTCGGCTTCTTGAAGGCCTGACGGCACCACGGCCCGACCTGCGTTGCTAGGGTCGTGTGGCACCTCACGGTGCAGACTTACCAACCAAACGTTCGCGACGAGTGAGGCGAGATGAGTACCAACCCGTTCGATGACGAAGACGGACGCTTCTTCGTGCTGGTCAACGACGAAGACCAGCATTCGCTGTGGCCGACGTTCTCCGAGGTCCCTCAGGGATGGCGTGTCGTCTTCGGTGAAGACACCCGCGCCGCGTGCCTGGAGTACGTCGAGAAGAACTGGACCGACATGCGTCCGCGCAGCCTGCGTGAGGCCATGGAGGCCGACGCTGCTGCACGCGCATCTGCTGAGGGAACCCCCAGCACCGAGGCCTGAGCTCCGCCTTCTACGAAGGACTCGTACCGCGCCGCCGACGAACTGTCGGTCGGCGCGGTTCTTCTGTGCGGCGGAGCGTCGGGCGCAGTAGTTCCTCGGTGCGCGCGAGAATGCGTGGTCGACGCAGGGTTCGGGCACCCCACTCACCCAGTGTCACACCCGCGGCCAAACCGCAGCCGACGCCGAACGCCGCGAACAACGAGCTGATACCGAGCAGTAGCTGGTCGTTGAGGATCGCGTACAGACCGCGATACAACGCCAGGCCGGGGAGCAGCGGAGTGATGCCCGCGACGGCGACGATCAGCGGCGGAATCAGCGCACGACGTGCCAACAGACCACCTGCGAATCCGACGACGGTAGCGGCGATGGCCGAGGCGATGATCGGTCCCACATTGAGAGTCTGCGAGAGCAGATACACCAGCGAGCCCGCGAAGCCGCCCATGAATGCAGCGGTCAACGCACGACGTTCGGCGTAGCAGGCCAATGCATAGAACAGCGACGCTGCCGCGCCGGCGATCACCTTGGTGGGGACCTGCAGGATGTCCGGTGGGGCCAGGTTGCTGATCTGCGGTAGATCGCTGCCGATCAGCGCAGCCAACCGCAGAGATGTCGCGACGCCGGCGATGATGCCGCCGGTCATCATCAGTACCTCGAAGAATCTGGACACCGCGGTGATCGGTGCACCGGTGATCGCGTCCTGCACCGAGCCGACGAGCGAGAGACCCGAGAGCAGCACGATCACACCGGCCGCGATGATCTGCGACGGCGAGATGTCGATGTTGAGTTGATCCTGGAAGTTGTAGAGGGTGATCGCCGGTGTCGCAGCCACGAAGCCTCCGACGACCTGCTGGAAGAAGAACGGCAGGCCCGCGCGGTTGAGTACGCGCCCAATGCGGTCGATCACCATCGTCGTCAGGAAGCTGACCACAGCAACCAGCGCGCCACCGCCGAGCAGCACACTGATGGCCGCGGCCATCCCAGACCACGCCAGAGTCGCAATCCACCGGTTGTACGGGTGCGGAGCCTTGGTGATCTCGTCGAGCCGCTCGAGCGCCGCACTAGGCGGCACCATCTTCACGCGCACGGCGCGGATGAGACGGTCGACCTCGGCCAGCCGCGTGAAGTCCATCGATCGGTAATGCACGATGCGCATCGTCGACGCCGGGGGACGCGTCGGGCCGCGGTGCGCACTGAGGGTGATCGAGTTGTACGTGACGTCCACATCGCACCGTGCGAGGCCGTACGTCGCGGCGATGAACTGCACCTGAGTCGCGGTATCCATCGCTGCCGTGCCCGAGGCCAACAGAACTTCGCCGACGCGAACCGCGAGATCCAGGACCTCCGCAACCGACGCATCGTCGGTCAGATCGATCGGACGAAGGGGCGACGGTGCTGCGGTCGGTGTATCGATGGTGGCCCGACGCTCACCGGTGAGACGGCTCAGCGAAGCCGTCAGGTCTTGCAGGAAAGTCATGACCGTCTTTACACGTTGCTGGGGTGATCCACCGACAAGGTACCTGTTGACACTGAGCGTCCGATGAACGGATATGATTGCCTCGCTTCACTGCCTCCTTAGCTCAGCGGTAGAGCACTCGCCTTGTAAGCGAGCGGTCAACGGTTCAATCCCGTTAGGAGGCTCCACTCAAGAAGGCCCCTGACCAGCAATTATGCGAGTCAGGGGCCTTTCTGGTTTCCAGGCTAGATTGCCGAGTTGTCACGACTTGTCACAAGTCGTTCCAAACTCGCTGCAGCGAGGGCCAAGGCGTCATCCTGAGAGTGCGCGTAGGTACGCATCGTGAAGGCCGAATCTGCATGCCCCAGCCAAGCCGAAATGACGGCAATGGGGACCCCTTGAAGGTGCATCAGGGTGGCGCATGTGTGCCGAGCATCGTGCAGTCGAATCGGGGTCACGCCTGCCGACTTGCAGACGGCTTGCCAGTAGTTCGAGACGGTGTCCGGGTGGTACGGCTGGCCGCTCTCGTCGCAGACAACGTGGGTGCCGGGACCGTAGGCCTCGCCGAGCGCCAGACGCTCCCGTTGCTGCTGAGTCCGTGCTTGCTTCAACGCTTTCGTCAGTGCTGGAGTCAGCGGAAGACTCCTGGTCGACCTCTCGGTCTTGGTCTCACCCTCGACCACCTTGCCATTCACTGAAACCCGGTTGTTGGAAATCTGCACCCGACCAGCGTCGAAGTCGATGTCGATCCATCGCAGTCCACACACCTCACCTCGCCGGAGGCCAGATAGCGATAGGTGCCACGCATGCCCGTTGCGGTCTGCGTTGGCTGTGGTCAACACGGTCCGAACCTCGGCCTCGGTGAAGGTCTTCATGGCCTTTTTCGTCCGAGGCATCCGGTCGACCAGTGCAGCCACATCGCGGACCAACATGCCTTGCTTCACCAGGCCGGTAAGGACCGCGCTGATCGTGTTGATCATGGGATTCACGGTCTGTGGCCCCCAAGGCCGGCGCGGCTTGCCCTTGCTGTTCGGCAGCGTTCCGGCTACCAGCTCGTTGATCAGTGCATCGATATGAGCCTTGGTGACCTTCTGGACAGGCAGAGACCCGTACTTCTGCCGGAACGGAGCAAGGGCGTGACGTGACGCGCTGAGTGTGGTCGGGCGTACCCGGCGGCCCATCAGCCAGTTCTCGCATGCCGTGTCGACGGTCAGCTCCGAGGATGAAACATGGGTGCCTCGAGCCACCTCATCGAGCACGCGGGCCAGCACTGCCCGTGCTTCCTTCTCGGTGTCGTACCTCTTGCGCGTCTGCACACGCTTGACCTTGATTGAGTGCGTGCCGTCCTCGTTCTGGACTGGGATCTCACGCGTACCGGCGTCGACGGTGACCTGATAGCGGGCCACCTTCTTACGGGTCGTCCGGTCGGTGACCATGTACTTCGTGATCTGAGGCGGGAGCTGCTGCCTAGCCATCAGAGTCCACCGTCCAGCCCTTTTCGCGCATCTGGCGCGCCAACTTAGTGAGATTCGACTTGATGGCGGGGACCATGAAATTCATCTGGACCGTAGGCGGGCCGGTCGAAATTTTTGGTTCGTCTCCAACTCTAACGGGCTGACTTGATGTGGGCAGATCGTCGTCGAACTGCATCTGACGCATGCGGGCCAGAGTGCGAGATGCTTTGAGCCGAGCGATCTCTGGCGACGGATACTCCTCTAACGGGTCGAGCGGGATCTCTCCACCGAACCACCGCACACCGTCGATGGCCGACAACTCGAGACCCGGAGCTACCTCCACAGGGCCGTCGGGAACGTCGCGGTAGACCAGCGAGATTGGCGGGACACCCAGTGCCAGAGCAAGTCTGACGATGGTCGAGACGGACGGCATGGTCTTGAGTCGCTTGTACTCGATGTTGGAGACGATAGAGCGTGGAAGTCCTGCTGCTTCGGCGAGCTTGGCCTGAGAGAGTCCAGCGGCAGACCTCAGGTCCTTTAGATCATTGCCGAGCCTCTCTGCCGACCGCTGCTCCCATTCGGACCACTGCTGTTCCGTCAGTTGCATCATGAGGATGCAATATACGCCAGGTATTGCATTATGTCGATAGGGCTGGTTGAGTCTCACTGGGATGCAATCGCACCCCGTTTTCGTATCTAGAGGAAACATTGGGAGAACGTCATGGCACATCTACTCCAGACGGACCAGGCGTCCAGTCGACTCGGCATCAGCCGCAGCAAGCTCTTCGGGCTAATTCAGTCGGGCGAGCTGCCGTCCGTGAAGGTCGGAAAACGCCGACTGGTTTCCGATTCGGCCATCGATCAGTTCATCGAGAAGCTTGAGGCCGAAGCCAAGCGAACGAACGCTTGAGCAAAACGAGAACCGTCCCGCTCCTGATCCTCGGTTGCAGCCGAGGGAAGCGGGACGGCCAGAACGCCCACCTTGAAAGGCAATTCAATGATTCATTCTAGTCCGCTGAGCCCGAATGAGTACGAGCAGCACGCAACTCGCCTCCTCTTGGCCGCAGTGATGTCCGGCCGACGCTTCGTTGTCAGTGCTGTGTTGTCCTCAATCAAGGCGCGCCGTCCCCATCATTGGATGAATGGACTGATCGTCAAGGAAATGGAGGCCAAGGGCTTGCTCCGGCACGCGGGGTACGGCGGATCGCGCTTTCCATTGGATAGGGGCAAGCCCTCGAATCTTTGGATCTGCAACGGGAGCATGGCCCGGATCAGGGCAATGAATCTACTTGCGGCAGACGGGAAGGGCCGAGATGCCCGCTGAGTGCTCGACGAGCGAATCTGACAATGTCCTTGCTGAAGGCGCGACTCAGGACGAAGACTGCAGCGGGCGGGCGATTCTCGACGACGTGCACTCTGCAATCGGCCGCTACTGCCAGCTGCCCAGCGCCGAAGCCCTGGACGCGGTTACTCTCTGGGTTGTTCACACCCACGTAAGCGACGTCTTCGACTTCGCACCTCGATTGGTAGTCCGCAGCCCCGAAAAGCGTTCTGGCAAAACGCGCTTGCTGGAGATACTCGCAGAGCTCGCTCACTCGCCACTGAGGACCGTGAACGCGTCCGTCCCGTACATCTTCAGATCGCTGAACGAGCCTGGCGGACGCACATTGTTCATCGACGAAGCCGACGCTTTGTTCGGCACCCGCAACAAGGCAGACCAGCACGAGAGTCTTCGCGGCCTCTTGAATGCCGGATTTCAGCGCGGCCTCACCTACGGTCGAATGTCGACCGAGATGCTTCCAGAGGAGTTCGACGCGTTCGCGCCGGCCGTCGTGGCGGGAATTGGCCGGATGCCCGACACAATCGAGGACCGTTCCGTCATCATCCGAATGCGAAGGAGAAAGGACTCGGAAGCAGTCGCTCCGTTCAGGATTCGCCGTGACCGGCCGGCGCTCGAGGTGATGAAGGACCGGATCGCTCTTTGGGCTGTGGACGCCGCCACTCGATTGATGGACGCTCAGCCCGACATGCCGGTCGAAGATCGTGCAGCGGACGTTTGGGAGCCCTTAGTTGCAGTCGCGGACGAGGCGGGCTCGGACTGGCCGTCGAGGGCTCGAAAGGCAGCTCTTGCTTTGACTGCGCAGGCCGAAGTTGACGACGTAGAGGCGAACAAGACACGCATCCTGGCGGACATCCGAGCCGTGTTCGAAGGTAATCCGACAACATATTTCTTCAAGGCAGACGATCTTTGTGCGGCTCTGATGCGTCTGGATGAGTCACCCTGGGCGGATAGGTCGCTGAGCCCATCGAAGCTGGGGCAACAGCTCAAACCTTATGGAATTCGTACTTCGCATAATGCCGACAAGTCTGGACGAGGGTACCGGATTGTCGACTTCCGGGATGCGTTTGAGCGGTACATCCCGGTCCTTACTCCGGAGGCATAGCGGGTTAAACAAGGGGCAGGCTGGGAGTGACTGCGAAGGTAGCGAATCACCTGACGGTTGTCCGTCAAGCTGTCTTGCCCATGAACGACGAGATCCTATGGCGTCCGGTTTATCGCTGGCCGGACGCCATAGGACACCTTAGGACGCCTTTTAGGGACCCCACCAAACTTGGACCAGCGTCCTTCAGGGGCGAGTGGCACATCAACCGAAAGATTGTCCTTTCTCTTCGCTGTGCTTCTTCGCACTGCAAGGCCCGGGACATAGGGGTTGCCTGGGAGAAAGTGGGAACTCGCCGCGGTGAGCGATGAATTGGCGATCAAAAACAACTTCAGCCAGGTTGTCTTAGCTTCGTCGACGAAACGCTGACTCAAGGAACCGAGTTCGGTTGCGGTGCCACTGGAGTGGTCGCATGATTGATTCCCCGTTATGTAGGTCGCCAAGCTGTGGAAGGCAGCCCGGGTTGTCCAACATGTGCGCGGTGGAGACGGTTTTGGGTACAAAGTCGATCATCGTCGTTGTGGGTGTCTAGCTGGCATTGTTTCTTATCGATCTTAGCTATGGGCCCGCGTACCGTAAAGGTGTCCCAAGTCGTTGACCTGCTGATCTCTGGACGCCTTCAAGGTGAAATAGCGAAGTGGACCTGACTTTGTCCGTCCCAAAACTGTATGAACTGAACCTAGTCCACGACCATCAAGTGTCAGAGAGGGGCACCCTGCAATTTCTGCGGCAGGACTCCGCTGGTGCGAGCCTTCCGGTCCGAAAGGGAAGTGAGAGAGATGAAGTGAGTATTGATCCCTGCCCTGGCGGTATAGTCATGAGTGCGACGGGTTTGCTTCACTGGTTACTGCAGGAACAAGCAGAAGCGGTCTGAGAGGTTTTGCAATCCAGGCTGTGGATCGTCTGTCTGCGCACCTTTTCTCAACACAGCGGTTTCACAAGCGTGATGTCCGAAGGTGTGATGTTTGATCAGTAGGCAATCGCTGGGTCTATTTCCTTGCCCGGGCGGGGGGGGGGCCAGTTCGTAGGACGGTATTGCTCTGCCAGGTAGTCGGATGGCGCACTGGTCTCTGGCTGGCTTGGGTTGCCTATTGCTTGAGCATATTGCCTGCGATGATTGATCTGGCCGTACGCGGCTGTAACGCCAGTCCTCTTTGTGCGGCCATAGGGTGTCGATCTGGAAGCTCCGAGGAGATTGATCCCTCCTCATCTCAGCTCTGGTGGAAGGAGATCGAGCATCTCGACAGCGGAGCCATTCCATTGATAGCGGACAGGGGTGGTCTCCCCGTCAGAGCACGCATTGCACGACTGGCCGGTTCGGTATGTGAGGGTCACCGTGTCCGATTCTCCGGTGCGTACGGCCAGATCGGTGAACGGCAGTGCCTCGTAGGTAGCTGTCCCCTGAAAGACGCCCCGGTTGAACATCAGCGCGTGGGATGGCGAGCTGCCAGTACCACCCTCAATGGACACGACGACAGCCGACAACTCGGCGCATGGGTCAAAATTGCTAGCTAGCGGAACATCTGACCATGATCGTCCGGTAATTGGTTCGGGGCCGAGTTTCGCCAGGCCACCAGCGATGGCCTCCTGTTCAGCGGCAACGCCGCATTCGGAAGAAGGTTCCTGCGCCTGCGCGCTTGTTGTCGTTCGACCAGACAGGGGCGATACCGGCTGCCGAGGCGACCCCGTGGTCACCGAGCGAGTTCCGGCCGAACATTCTTGTGCGAGGACGTCACGGAAGCGCGGGTAGGGACCCTCGAAGTACATGCTGCTGACCATCGATGAGCCGCTGAATACTAGGTCGTTCGGAAGTTCGAGGACGTTGGTCACCGTCGCGGGTAGGTCAATGCTGATCACGTTGGCGTTCTGATCTACGTCCAGCTCTTCAGCAACGACGCGGTCGCCTTGCTCCACATACGCCGAATAGGACCCTTCGACTTGGCTGCTCGGACCGATGCTGACATTGACTGTCGGACTAACTCTGGCGGGGTCTGACAGGACTAGAAGAACGGAGAGTTGCTCACGTCCGTTGAACCACCCAGACGTGGGTCGCGGCACAGTGTCGACGAATGATACGGACAGATCGATACCCGACTGGTCGAACCTGGAGAGCGTCATGTTTTCGGCCACCTGGGACGTTGTCGTTCCCCCAGGAGCTCCTGTGCAGTTCACTGTGCTGGGGATGCTCAGGCTCGGTGCCTGGTCACTCGTCGCTCCACAACCCGCCACGGCCGCCGCCGATACGACGGCCACGCCAAGCATTGCGCCAACCCTTTGTCGCGTAACCCCTACAAATCTGTTGCCGCTGCCACTTGAGCTACCCAACGCCTGATCCCTCCACTGTTCCGCGATCTACATCGTGAGCTATATCCGATTTTGGGATATTTGGTTACAGGGCGATGCCCTTGTCCCGTGGAGAAATCGATCTACTCAGCCGAGTACAGGCAGCTCTGCCTGAAGCTCCGCTCGCTGAGGGTCGAAGCCGGGCTGACGCAGGTCACTGTGGCGGGAAGCCTCGGCGTTCCACAGTCGTTCGTCAGCAAGTACGAGTCCGGAGAGCGAAGGCTGGACGTGATCGAGCTCGAGCACGTCGCCCGGGCACTCGGTACAACGGCGTCCCAAATCTTGTTGGCCCTCAAACCGAACGTCTGAGTCGATGTTCGACTTCTGAGTCTCGTCGGAGGGGAATCGCCCGTGTCGCCTATGTGCGTCGCAACACCGTGGAACCGAACCGGCCCACCTGGCGTCTGATGCAGTAGCGGTCTTCGCTACGAGGACGCTGTCAATGACAGAAGTTGTCAGGTCAACGTGGGGGTGATTGGTCCGATGACAAACGAGCTCTTCGTAATGAGCGGCGAGTTGTTCGACGCGTCTCGTCAGATGGACGGCAAGGCTGACGACATAGCGCAGGGGGTCTCGGCTCTAGCTAGATCAGTCGATGACTTGATGGTTGGCGGATGGGAAGGTACTGCGGCAGCTTCCTTCGACTCAGCTTGGATGGACTGGCGGATCGGTGCCGATGAAGTCGTCCAGGCACTTCGCGATGCGGCTGAGAATTTGCAGTGGGCTGCCTCGGAGTATGACGCTCAGGATGCGCAGACCGCGTCCGAGATCGCTGCCAAGGGGCGCTGAAGTGCCCCGGCACAAGATTGACCTCGAACAACTGCAAGTGACCATCGATGCAGTAACTAAGTTCAGCTCCGCAGTCGACTCGGACCTCGAGCGTATGTCCGTGGTCGTCGAACAGATGCAAGTGCACTGGAACGGAGATGCCGCCGCAGCTCAACTGGAAGCCCACAGTCGGTGGGTTGCCGGTGTCGCACGAATGCAAGAGGCCCTTGAGGATCTTCGTCAAGCTGCGCGCACCGCACACGGCAACTACCAGGGCGTCGGCGACATCAACACCCGGATGTGGCCGTGAGCCCACCGATGGTCTGCGTTCCCGACGACTTTCTGACTGCCGCCGATGGCTTCCTACAGGTACATGAGGAAATGAGCGGCCACGTAGTGCAGCTGGGAAGCGTCCTGAAGTCGTCGGGCGGAATGGCTGGTACGGACAGCGCGGGCACCAAGTGGAGCTCTGCGTACGACCCAGCAGCGTTCGATGGCATGGATGCTGCCTCAGCACTTGTCATCGGCGCTGGCCAAATGGCAGACCTACTCAAGGCTACCGGGATCAACCATCAGAATGCCAACGACCAGTCCGTCATCGGTGTCAACCCAGCCTCGATTGCTGTGCCCAGCGATTCGGTACCGATATTCAGGGTTCCCAGCTTCCCTGGGGCTTATGGCGGCACGAGCGACGCACCGCTGTGGTGGGGTCCAATTTCGTCATACGTCCAGGGCGAGGTTTGGCCGAACGGGCATCAGGACCAGCTGCGGGTAGCCGCTGAGGCGTGGCATCTCGCCGGACTCGGGTTGACTTCTGCGGCCATGCACGTTGCGGGTGTGAAGCGGTTGATCGAGGCGCAGCAGACTCCTGAGGCCCCTCAGGTGATCGAGCAATGCACCGTCTTCGTTCGGCAAGTATCCGCAGTTGCGGATCAGTTTGAGGTGCTGTCATCGGCCTGCAGCGCCTACGCGGACTCGATTGACACGGCGCATTCGGAGATTTTGGCTGAGCTGAGTGAGCTCGCCGTGGCCACGGTCGCAGTCGAAGCGGTGGCAGTGATCGCCTCGTTGGCCACGGCCGGTATCGCTGCGGCACCTGCTCAGACTTTGGTTGCGGCAAGGCTGACCGTGGCCGGGGCACGGATCGCATCGACAATCAGAACCTTCACGGTCGCGGCCGAGGCATCGGCGCTCCCCGCCGTGTCGGCCGCCGGAGCGCTCGCCAGAACCGTGGACGAACTGACGCCGTTGCTCTCGGCCCGTGCCATCATGTTCGCAACCGAAGCCAGTGGCGTGATTCCCGACATCGCCGGCATCGACATAGCTGGATCGCGACCCTATCTACGCATAGGCACCAAGGACCAGATCAGGGACAACGCCAGAAGGACAGCAGACGGAGATTTCATCGACCCGAACACTGGAGCGATCATCCCGAAAGACGGCCCCTTCCACTACGGGCACAGGCCGGGCAACGAGTGGTGGCGTATCCAAGAGCAGGCCCGTCGAGAAGGCTGGACGCGGCAAGAGCTCAACGACTACTACAACAACCCGAACCTCTACGACATCGAGGACCCGGCATCGAACATGAGTCACCGCTTCGAACTACCGAGAGAAGGACAATGACAGACCGTGACGGCAGGATCCCGCTTCATTACGCCGCAAAGGACAACGACCTACAAGCAGTCCACACCGAGCTCGCTGCGGGGGTGGATGTGAACGCCACCGACAAACTCGGGTTCACTCCCCTTCACTTCGCGGCCCAGGAGGGTGCAACTCAAGCCGCAACCGCGCTCATCGAACGTGGTGCTGAGGTCGATGCAGCGAACGCCTACGGCAACGCGCCTCTTTGGGTCGCACTGCTGAGCCCATCGGGAACTCCGGAGATGCTGGAGCTGCTCCGGGCGAGCGGCGCGGACGTCAACCGACCGAACAAGTCTGGGCGGTCGGCACTCGATGTTGCGCGCATTCTCGAAGACAGCCCAGTACGCCAGGTATTTTCGGATCTTCTGTGAGGTTGCAGCGTTTGCAGAACGAGGAAGAGGAGCATCTACATGTCCGAAAGCGACCTGACCCCACAGGATCGGGTGCGTCAGGAGGTCGAATCCCTACGAGCAGCAGCGGCACATGTCCAGGCTGAGGTTGCGGCCCTACGAGGTCGAGCAACGTCGCCATCACGTTCGGTAGTAGTTGAGGTAGATGCGTCAGGCTGCTTACGCGACCTGGGGCTGACCCCAAATGCGATGCGCTTGCAGCCTGAGGAACTGTCGAACTTGATCGTGGCCACGTTGAAACGAGCTCGGGAGGATGCTCAGACTCAGTCGGAGAACAAACTTGCAGATTTGGGTGCCAACAAATATCTGAACGACGCGGCAGCATTCGTCCGAGAGTTCACGGGTGAGGCAACCAGACCGCAGACTGGCGAGCGGCTATTCCCCGCCCATGAGAATGAGCTGAGCTGGCTTCAGGAACGTGGTGGATCGATTTTCGACGCGACAGAAAACCGGACAACCGGTAGCTGAAACGTTGCACTGACCCCAAGTGTTGACGCACAGCGTCATTCGGTGGGTTGAACTCGCAGGTTCCTCGAAGTCATTCGGCGCGCATTAGGCCCCGACGTAACGTCTGAGGGGTGACCCTCACGACATTTCCGCAGGCGACCGAGCGTCGGGCACGGGCCTTAGCCGCGTACATGGACGCCAACGTCTTGGATCAGTCTGGCTTCCATTGCTCGAGCGAGCGATCCTGCCGCCAAGACGCTCTCTATCTGAAGAACGGCGCACCGCGTGCGAATCGGTCCTTCTGGGCCGGTCAGATGTCTCACGTCGGACAGTTTTACGACATCGAAACCTCTGGTGTCCCTTGGCGGGTCATGATGGTTGGGATGGAAGTCGGCCGACCTCACGAGCACATCACGCTCCTTGACAGGCGACTGCAACAGCGCGGTGCCATAGACGTCGAGTTCAAGACCCGCAGGCCGCACATGAAAGGAACGACGAGCGCCCTGAGGTTGGCATTCGGACGCAATCCCGGAACCGACTACACGGGCGAGATGCTGACGTTCGACAACGATCCAACCCCTCGGCACGTGATGGAGTGCTACGCCCTTGCGAACATGCGGCTCTGCTCTGCGGTCGTGACTGGAACCACCACGTCAGCGGGGACGCAGAAGATGAGCGAGAACTGCCTGCGCCACCTCGAAGCGACAGTTCGCATACTCGAACCCACCCTCGTCATCTTGCAAGGCGTGGGCATCGGACGCACCGTGATGGCCAGCCTCAAGTCCGCCGAGCTGGTCGATAGGAGCTTGCCCCACCTTCACTACTGCGAACTGGGAGGTGTCACCACACTCGTGGCCGACTTCCCGCACCCGTACCAGCAAGGGAGCAACAGCCACATGAACTGGGGTCGCAGTGCTTCGACCGAGTACCTAGCGACAATTGTCTCGCCGACCATCCGAGCAGCCAGATCCTTTGCGCTGAACTAATCCGCGTGATCGAAGACCCCGGCCCTCCGGGTACGGCCGAATACACTGCTAAGCAGGTTGACACGTGCGAAAGACACTCGATTCGGTTGGCCTTTCGCAGCCGTCGTCAACGAACCCGCCACCGGCCAAGGGCGTCTGCGAGGACTATCTGCAGGAAAATTGCAGGCTCTTACCCCCGAGTTGCCGTGCCAAATGAGCTGAGCTGGCTTGTGGAACTTGGCGGACCGATCTTCGTGCGCCAGCGAAGCGAGACATCCCACTGCTAAATCACTGTACTGGCCCCAAGTCCCTTGCACGCAGCGCGAATGGCGAGTCGCGGTCGTCGGCTGACTGCGGTCAGACGAGGCCGACCAATAATTGGTGCAGTCTTTGTGATCTTTCGTATACCTCTGCCGAGTCGCCCTGATGCACTATGGACAGATGGCCAACACAACGATCCTCGCACGCGCATCTTCGCGTGTCAGCGGAGGACTGGAGTGGGTTGAGCCTGGTGAGGACATCACTGCGAGGTCGTTTCCAAAATACGAAGCTTCAGCGCCCGGTCGACCCATCCGTATGGGCACGGAGCAACTATTACGGATTGCAGTTGCACTTAGGGAGTACAACTTTCGGACTACGCACCTGCAGTTGGTGAACTCAAACATGCTTCCGCTATCGGACCCGGCTCAAGAGCAAGACGTACGCGAAGAAGCGATCATGCTGCTCCTAGTGTCTACAGCCGAGGATGTTCTCTCCTACTTCCGGCAGCGAGCCCGCGGTATACACGTTGTAGCAATCGAGATGCGCGTAGCCAAGGGCGGAGGGCGTATCACTCTTCGCCGCGACGGATGGATCACAGTTCACAACACCCGCAACACTCCGCTGGTGAAGAGCAGTCTCCAGGAGACTTCTGAGCTGGTCGGGATCGTGTGACGGAACTGTACGGAGTCTTCAAGCTCGCCGCGGCCCTAGCGTTGTACCTCTTCTTAGACCCGAGGCTCGCTGGATGGGCGGAGCCGCACGGGCACGTGGGGTCGATAGTCGCGGAGATTGTGAACATCACCGTGAGCGCCGCCGTCGTGTACGCGGTTACCGGCCGATTGCTGCAGCGACCGCGACTAACCGTCAACTGGGTTCATGACCGAGTTGAGACCGCGGGCCCATGCGTTCAGCTCACGCATTCTGCGGCCAACTTTCATCGGATCCGGGTCTTCGATCTTCAGTTGCGGTACGAAGGTTCGTCACTTCTTGCCAAGGGCCTCGCAGGGCTATGCAAGCACCGGGGAGCAACTGTGGTGATGTCGCTCGTTCCCGATCAAGTCGCGATTGTCGTACTCGAAACGAGCGGCGTACTCCACAATACGGCGAGCGTGACCTCGCCAACTACTGTTACTTTCGCAGTTCGCGAACCGCAGATTGACGTCGTAACCAGCTGGATCGAGGTCAGTTTAGAAGCCCACCCCAACTGCGGGGCGTTATCTCCCGTGAAGTGCCGGTATTCCATTCAGGTCGGAGGACTGTGGGGATGGCTATCGAAGCTGCTCGTTCCGGTGTCTTCACCAGTTGAGATGTTCGAACTCAGGAGGGCGTGAATGTCAAACCTCACAGAGGGACAGTTGCACTGCAGTCCGATCCGAGTTCGATCAAGGCTGGGGTTGGAGGATCTGGCTAGGGGACTCCGAGATCAGCGGTATGCGGGGGACGTTCCAGATAGGGGTTGGGGAAGCGTTCTGGACGATGTCGATGACTTCCGGAACCCGTCTCAGCACCGACCTGACGTGCAGTCTCCGGCTGTATCTGAGGGAACCGCTGTGTTGCCTCGCCGACTCAAGGCCCGCTTCTACTGGGACGCTGTCGACGTCAAAGCGAAGAGAATTTTGGCGTCCCGACAAGAATCGGCGGACCCCAGAAGTGTCCATATCTTCTCCGCTGTGGACCTTATTATCGCGGAGACGGTGGAGCCGGACGTTTACGAAGGGGTCTTCACCACACGAAATGAGAAGGAGATAGGTCGATACGTGAACGAAGGGATACGGAGCTCCCTCGCCGAAATTGACCCCAGTGCAACAGTCCAGATGGACAGTCTCGATTTCGCAGTTCCGAGCGATTTTTTCCTCTGGCTAGTTCATCGCTACGACGGTGACCAGCAGCTCGACGCGTCGATCAATCTGGAGATCATTCGAAGGCTGTACTCCGAGGACGGCCTGGCGAGATCAGTAAACCTGGCAGCGGGTGCCCAGATGGATCGTGCAGAGTTGGCTGCTGCAGTCCTGCAGGAGTCAGGAAAGCTAGGACCGGCACAGTTCGCCGTCTACGACTCGGACCTTGACCTGACACTTGAGCTTGAGCTCCACCCGGACGGTAGCTTCCAGATAATCATCGGGCAGTGCTTTTACGAAGACAATCACCCCCGAGCCCTCAAAGGCCCGATGCTTGTTGACGACGCTGTCTACCGAGTTTTGCCGCGAATTACTTCGGCCTATTCGTCCGACTCCACTTGGCCTTCGCCTGGTTATCTCGACCTTATGGACAAGGCGCGCAGGGTCTTGACCCAGCATGCCGCCCAGCCCTAGGCCCGTTCCCACCCACCTTGCCCGGTGCAGTTCAACAAGGGTCGGTCTACCCACCCTCGTTGCACTCGTCCTTGCAGCTACCCCCGCCTCTTCAGGAGACATACATGCGTCGTACCGCACTTGCCGTAATTGGAGCACTATCAGCTGTCCCGCTTGCCTTTCTCTCCTCCACGCCGGCGTCGGCAAATCCGGGCGACATTGAAGCCGTCTTCACCAGCACGGTCAATCCTGATGGCGGCAATTCGGTCACGGGAACTTTTTCCGCGAAGAAGGCGAACCAGCCGTTCTCCTGCGTCATGAGCGACAACGCCGTTAGCGGTGAACTGCTCCTCTACGGCACTAGCGGATCCAGCCAGCCGCCCCGTCCCGTCATATCCGTCACGGATACCGACGTGCCTGATGGCAAATACGCCATCGAGTGGATCTGCTATATGTTCGACACGGAAACCGGTCAATTGGTTCATGACGGAACCACAGCGGCTCTGGCCGGGCAGCCTGGCTACAGTTCGCCGACCATGCTTGAGGTTCCAGCAGTCGTAATCCCAGAGCCTGAGGCTCCGATCTGCACCGGGTCGGCTTGCTTGCCAACCGGATCATTTGGCTTTTGACTTGATTGAAGCGCTTCAGTTCGTGCTGGTGACAGGCCCACGGCGGCAGCGGTGTCTCTACGGCGACCATCTGCCACAAGTGAGCCGCCCCGATGGCAGGTTTTGTGGGATCCTGTCCCGGATGTAACGCCCTGGCCACGGACCGGGATCAAGGGTTAAGCACTCGGCGGACTGACCTGTCGAGCGACGTCCATCCCGACGGCACCAAGGACAGTTCATGTGGATTCTCTTCTACATTTTTGGCGGCTCACGACGTAGTGGCCCTCACCCGAAGTCCTTGAAGGCTCGAATGAATCGCAGAAAGGCAAGCAAGCGGGCAGTCAAGCACCAGATCGCCCACGAGGTCCGGTTGCAGAAGGCGCGGAGAAGGGCCGGACTGACGAGCTCCCAAGATGGTGCGCATCACACGGCTAGTGGGGGCAAGACATACAGCATCCGTCGAGGCTGGGGCCAGGACTAAAAGCACTCGTCGTGTTCTGCGCGACCGGCAGCGATGTCGGCGGCGTAAAGGGCCGTGAAGCACCGAGGACAGGTCCCACGGGTGGCCACGTGAGACAGACAGTCACAACTCTGGCAAGCCGGACAGAGCGCTTCGGCCCACTTGATGCAGCGCTCGGAAGCCGCTGTTATCTCGAATACCTCATTGCATGCTTCGGAAGAGCACACCCGGTCGGCAACCGACCAGCTGTCGTCCGCGTACCGCTCAAGCTTGCGATTGGGCAGTCAAACCGACTAGTCAGTCGGCTTCCAGTGTGCAAACCGTCGAACGTCGAACGGGTATACCTCGAACTCCTCATCGCCATCAAGAATCCCAAGCACGATGTCAGCGGGTTCGTCGTAATACGGGCTGCTCGTCTGATCGACGGGCCACTTACGCCCTGGGTGTGTCTCTACGACAACGGCAGGAAACCCTGCGGCCGGATACCGCCGATTCTTTAACAGAGGCTTCCACGTCACTAAGTCGCCAGGCGCGAACACTTCAGGTTCCATCAAAAAGAAGCGAGCTGCATCGCTGAGCTTGTCCGCGTACCCCGGTTGCGATGCAACCTGCAAGTACGCGGCATCCTGGTTCGCTCGCAACCTTCTGATGTCCTCCAAAATGTCTGCTGGGCTAGACGCGCCTGCCAGGTCGGCATCTTCCTCGGGGACTTGCGACATCACATCGTCGAACTCAGAGCCGTTCATTCTCATGCTCCTTCAGTAGCTTGTCCACGAAGTTGGCCGTCTTCGCCGCGCTGAAATTGGTGTTGCGAACGCTCCCGCCGGTCAACACCTCTAGCGCCACCATGTCGTTGGCTGAAGGCACTCCGGATATCGCGCCGTCCCTGATCGAGCTCCTAGGGAAGCGTGTTCTGCGCCTGCGGCTGCGGCGCTTTTCAATCTCCAACAATGTTTGGACACGTCTGAGCTCGCCCTCCAAATTTTGGATCTTGTCCCGCTCATAAAACGCTAGCCGCGCCTCCACCTCACGAGTGACGTCGTCCTCGTCAACGCCCTTCAGGATTGCAGCCTGGACCAGCGCACGCTGGTAGAGGTCATAGTCACCGCTTACTTTGAACCATGTAGCGTCGGTCACACTGCGTTCAACTCGGTCTACGCCCGCAGATCCCTCAAATACCTTCCGTGCGTTGGCAACCTCAGGGTTAGTCGAGGAAACTCCCGCCAGGGACAGCCGACTCTCGTAGAAGTTCTGCGCCTCATGGGCAAGCGAGGCCCCGGCTGTATAAAAGTGCTGGGCTAGGCCTATAAGCGAACGGAAGGCGTTCGGCAGAGCCTTCCAAGTCTCCAGTCGAAGCACATCCGCACCACCAACATCAACGAATCGTTGGTAGTGGTCGACGAACTCAGGGCCAGCGACCCAAAAGACCTGCCCTTCACCGACTCGGAGACGTCTGTGCGAGCTTGCGGTCGGATCAAAGGCTACGTAACCGGGCTCGTCAGAAACATCTGTGCGTGCCAGACCACTACTAATCGACCACTGCTCACCACGGGTAGCCCGAGGGGCCCCTTCGTAATTAATCACAGGGTTCGCCAAGAACATTGAAGCCTGGTTACCCGACCACAGGCCGAGAACACCTACGACCCTGTATCTTGCGACGCTCATACGGAAACCTTACCTATCCAGGGCGTTTAAGGTGTGCATTGAGTCCCCGAGCTGTCTGGGAGTGTGCTAGGGGTTTGCGAATCACTCCACCGACATGATCTCGTTCGTCGCGCCTAGATACGGGTCGTCTGTCTCGGCCGATATGCTCTCGACAAATCGCGTATGGTCGGCCATCTCATCGCGACTCTGGCCGAAGAAATCTCTGACCCAGATCAGATAATCGTCGTGCTGCGCCCTTGTCCAGTAGAGGACGTAGGGACGCGGGAACGCTCGGTTTGGAGCTTGCATTTCCACGGCGACCTCCCAGCTCCAGCTTTGAGCGTCCCCCGGTCTGACAATGACTTCCAGCAGCGCATGATGCGTAGGGTCCTTGCCGGTGACGTAGTCGGAGAGTCCACCGGGGAACGCCTCTTCGAGCCACTCACCCATTGGCTCCAGGTAATCGTCGAACCCGCGCCGCGTTCTCTTATAGAAGACCCGCTTCCCGTCGGGCGTGCTCGTGTCAACCTTCGTTCTCATCTTGTTGCGCCACAGACCGCCTGTATCGAACGGACTAACGCTCCCTGATGGAGGGGTGGTTGCCGACGGCTTACCGGAGCAAGTCACTAGCGACGAGTAATCGGGGTGCGCTCGACCGACGTACCAGTAGCCAGATGGTTCAAGATCGAGCCCCAGCTCAGCCGCGACAGTCCGTCCCCTACGTGCTGTTTGGAGGGACCGGAAATCAAGAGTCAGTCGCCTAAAAAGTACTTCTTGCCACGTCAGCGCGTCATCGGTCCCAGGGGGCGGTTCCAACTCCAGCAGCCCCTGGGTGCAGATCCCCGCCAGTCTCACGTTCACCAGCACTTTAGTACCAGATGGGCTTAGCCACCGCACGTCAAAAGCGACTACGTCACTCAATCAAATGACACCGTCAGAAGCGGCCTCGCTACCATCCAGGACTCGTGGGCAGAAGTCTGCATCTGTCACAACGTCGACGGTTCGAATCTGGGCCGGTTCCCCTGGGACGAGCAGCGCGGGATCGACGCCGCGTCAGCAGATAGCCCCTGCAGGGCCCTCGCATCCGGGCCTGAGCTTTATTGAGCGATTCTGCGCTTGTTGACGACCACAGCGGCGGGCGATCTGCCGTCGCATAAACGATGGGTTGATGAGACGACGAGGCTTCCCGGCTTCTTCGCTCAGGATCCCACCTAGTCGCAGTTCGTCGTGTCTCAAAAACCTGTCTCATATCTGCTAGTCTCAAAACCAGTGGGGTAATGGGGTAGTGAGACAGGAACGGTTATGGCGGCCATCGGATACGCAAGAGTGAGCACGGTTGATCAGGATCCACAGCTGCAACTCGACGCGCTGGCGACTGCGGGGGTGTTGAGGGTGTTCACGGACCTCGGAGTAAGCGGGGCCAAGGCGGACCGCCCGCAGCTTGCCGCGTGTCTCGATCACCTCAGAACCGGCGACACACTCGTCGTGTGGAAGCTGGACCGTCTCGGTCGCGACACCCGGCACGTCCTCGATGTCATTTCAGACCTCACAGCCCGAGGAGTGACGTTTGCGAGCGTGACTGAAGGTCTCCACACCGAAGGACCGATGGGCAAGGCGATGTTGACGATTATGGCGGCCTTCGCGCAATTGGAACGAGACATCATGCTCGAGCGAACTCGGGCAGGACTTGTCGCCGCAGCGGCGAAGGGCCGTCGTGGGGGAAGGCCCAGTAAAGTCGCCGCGGCCGATGTGGTTCGAGCGCGTGACCTTCTCAGCAAAGGCCTGACAGCTGATGAGATCGCCAAGATGCTGGGAGTCAGTCGTGCCACGGTGTACCGCCACCTTCGCGACTCTCCGGCGGAACCATCGTTGGTTCACCCCGAGGCGGCTCCCTGAGCCTGAAAGCGTCGGTATCGTAATTCGATGCGCACCGACACCGACGCCCTGCCAGTTCCGGAATGGCTTGCTGTGGCCTCGCCATAGCGCTTCGATACCGCAATCCGAGTCAACACCCGGTGGTGGGAGCGAGTTCTCTCGCAGGCCGGCTCAGCTGCCGGTCATCTTCCAGCGTTCAGATCCTGAGTTAATTTTCCGTCGAGACGCCCGTGCACGTCGGCGACGCCAAGTTGGCAGTCGCGTTCTTCAGGTCGACGCGCAAGGCCGTGACCGCATCCGCGTGTCGGTCCCGTTCCCAGGAGTTCAAGCTCCTCCTTCGATATGGTCCCCTTGTGATTACCGGTGACCTCAAGAGCAAGATTGACCGTGTCTGGGACTCGTTCTGGTCGGGCGGCATCAGCAACCCGCTACAGGTGATCGAACAGGTGACCTCGTTGCTCTTCATCCGCCGACTCGACGACCTCCAGATCCTGGCCGAGAAGAAAGCCCGCATTACCGGGAAGATCGAGGAGCCAATATTCCTGCCCGGTCAGGAAAACCTGCGTTGGAGCCGTTTCAAGAACGCTGACGCGGAAGTGATGTTCAAAATAGTCGGGGAACAAGTGTTTCCGTTCCTGCGCGCACTCGGCGGTGGCTCTACGTACTCCGAGCACATGAAAGACGCCCGGTTCACCATCCCGACACCCGCGCTGTTGTCGAAGGTCGTCGACATGCTCGACGACATCCCAATGGCCGAGCGCGACACCAACGGCGATCTCTACGAGTACCTGCTGTCGAAGATCGCTAGTGCAGGCGTCAATGGACAGTTCCGCACGCCGCGCCACATCATTAACCTGATGGTCGCCATGACCGCCCCGTCACCCACGGACGAAATCTGCGACCCAGCCTGCGGAACCGCCGGGTTCCTAGTCGCCGCATCGGAGTATGTCCGGGAAACGCACCCGTCAGCCCTGACCGAACCGACCCAGCGCAACCACTTTCATCGGTCGATGTTCCACGGCTACGACTTCGACCCCGTCATGCTGCGCATCGGCAGCATGAACATGCTTCTCCACGGCATCGAAGCTCCCGATATCCGCTACCGCGACTCACTCTCCGAGGGTGCGAGCGAGGACACCGAGAAGTACACGCTGATCCTGGCCAATCCACCGTTCGCAGGGTCACTGGATTACGAGGCCACCAGCAAGGACCTGCAACGGGTCGTCAAAACCAAGAAGACCGAATTACTCTTTTTGGCGTTGTTCTTGAAGCTGCTCAAGCCCGGTGGCCGGGCAGCAGTCATTGTTCCCGACGGAGTCCTGTTCGGGTCGTCGAAAGCGCACAAGGAACTGCGCAGAGTCCTCGTCGAAGACCAGAAGCTCGACGCGGTAGTCAAGCTGCCCTCGGGTGTGTTCCGTCCCTACGCTGGTGTCTCGACGGCGATCCTGCTTTTCACCAAAACTAATTCCGGTGGCACCGACCACGTGTGGTTCTACAACGTCCAGGCCGACGGCTACTCTCTCGACGACAAGCGCAACCCCATCGCGGCCAACGACTTGCCCGACGTGCTGGCCCGCTGGCAGAAGCGCACCACCACCGAGAAGACGCGGGCGTCCACCGACCAGTCCTTTTGTGTGCCGAAGGCCGACATAGTCGCCCAGGACTACGACTTGTCGCTCAACCGATACAAGGAAATCGTCCACGACGACGCTGAGCACCGGCCCCCACTTGAGATCATCGCCGACATTGAAAAGCTTGAGCTTCAGATCACACAGGGCTTAGCCGACTTGAAGGCGATGTTGTCATGACTGAGATGCTGCCGCTGGAGGAGGCGATTGGCCTGGAGCTTGGATTCCCCTTCAAGTCAGGGACCTTCAACACCGATGGCACCGGATTACCGCTTGTGCGCATTCGCGATGTGGTTCGTGGATTCAGCAATACCTACTACGACGGGTCCGTCGATTCCCGGTACTTGATAGCCAACGGCGACTACCTCATTGGGATGGACGGCGAGTTCAACGTCGGACGGTGGAGAGGGGGCAAGGCAATCCTCAACCAGCGGGTCGCCAAGTTGGGGGAACCGCGGCACGGGGTTGATAAGGACTACGTGGCGAGATTCCTGCCCGCCGCGCTCAAGGCAATTGAAGATCAGACACCCTTCGCGACGGTTAAGCACCTCTCGGCGAAGAAGCTGCGGGCCATTATGATTCCGTTGCCACCGCTCAAAGAGCAGTACCGGATCGCCGCGATCCTCGACAAGGCCGACGCCCTCCGCGCCAAACGCCGCCAAGTCCTCACCAAGTCCGACGCGCTGGTCAGCGCGATATTTCTCGACATCTTTGGCGATCCAATCAAGAACGCCGCTCTGTGGCCTAGCAAGCAGATAGATGAAATCTGCAGGATCGTTCGTGGGTCGTCGCCGAGACCACAGGGCGATCCGAGGTTCTTCGGAGGTGATGTTCCAAGGCTTATGATCTCCGACATCACGCGGGATGGGAAGTGGGTAACACCGACTACCGACTCTCTGACCGAAGCGGGCGCTCTTCGCAGCCGCCCTTGTCCCAGGGGCACGATTGTAATGGCAGTGAGTGGAAATATAGGTCTGGTATCGCGCTTGGCAGTGGACGCTTGCATTCACGATGGCTTCGTCGGATTCCTCGACCTGCATGAGGAGATCTTCCTACCAGACTTTCTTCTTGAGGTTCTCAATCTTTCGAGGCGAATGCATACCAGAAATGCTGCAGGTGCGATCTTCCAAAACATCACAACAACGGATATAAAACGGATGCAAGTCATCATGCCGCCGATCGATCTCCAGATGGAATTTTTGCGTCGTGTTGATCAAGTGACAAAAGCGACTGATCGCCAGCTCGCTGGAACTAAGCAACTTGACAGCCTGTTTGCGGCTGTGCAGGCCCGTGCTTTCCGGGGAGAGCTTTGATAGGCAATTTCGACTTCCTCAAAGCCACTCTCCCGGGCGCGTTCGAGAACTGCGCTCGAGCCGAGTCGTACCTGGAGAGCGACCCTCGTTCTGCGTGCTTCTACAGCCGCCGTGCGGTAGAGGGTCTGGTGAATCACCTCTACGACGTTTTGAACCTTCCGATTCCATACAGGGACGATTTGGCGGCGAAGATCAACGACGCAGCCTTTGCCGCGAAAGCAGGCGCTGGCATCGGGCAGAAGCTGAACCTGATCCGCAAGGTCGCCAACACCGCTGTCCATGAGAACAAACCGATCAGGGTTGACGTCTCGCAAGCGGTGTTAAGGGAGCTGTTCCACGTGATGGTGTGGGCGGCCTACCGCTATTCGCCGAACCCGCAGGCTGTCCCGACGAAGGCCACTTTCGACGCCAAGCTCGCAAGGGGCGCGGCACCGCTGAGCCGGGATGAGCTGGCCAAGCTGGCGCAGAAGTTCAAAGAACAGGACGAAGCACACGCGAAGGCGTTGGCCGAGAAGGATGACCTTCTCGCGACGCACGATGCGGAGATCGCGGCGCTCCGCGTCCAGATTGCCGCCGCACAGGCCGCGAATTCCACACACGATGATCACGACTATTCCGAGGCGCAGACACGCGACCTCTTTATCGACATCTTGCTCGCCGAGGCGGGATGGCCGCTCACCGATCCCCGCGACCGTGAGTACGAAGTTGCCGGAATGCCCAACAAGGACAGTAGAGGCTTCGTCGACTACGTCCTGTGGGGGGCTGACGGCCTACCACTGGCGGTAGTCGAAGCGAAACGCACAACCAAGAGTCCCCAGGTTGGCCAGCAGCAGGCAATGCTCTACGCCGACTGCCTGCAGAAGCAGTTCGGTCGCCGGCCTGTCATTTTCTACACCAGCGGCTACGAACATTGGATCTGGGACGACGCTGCTGGTTACCCGCCCCGCGAAGTCCAAGGCTTCTATACCCGCGATGAACTGGAACTCTTGATCCAGCGCCGCACGACCCGACTCCCCCTTAGCGCCGAAGAAGTCAACACCGCTGTTGCTGGCCGCCCATACCAAGTCCGAGCCATCAAAGCCGTCGGTGGCGCGTTCGACCGCAAACAGCGCCAAGCGTTGCTCGTCATGGCTACAGGGTCGGGTAAGACTCGGACGGTGATTGCGCTGGCCGACCAGCTGATGAAGGCGAATTGGGTCAAGCGGGTCCTGTTCCTGGCCGACCGAACGGCCCTGGTCAACCAGGCGACGAGCGCGTTCAAAGCGAGCTTGCCTTCCGCGACAACAGTCAACCTGGTCACTGAGAAGTCCGCGGACGGTCGGGTGTACGTGTGCACCTACCCGACGATGTTGAACCTCATCAACGGCGTCGAGGGTGATCTGCGCAAGTTTGGGCCCGGTTACTTCGACCTGATCGTCATTGACGAAGCGCACCGATCCGTCTACCAGAAGTACGGCGCGATCTTCGAGTGGTTCGACTCGCTCCTCGTTGGACTGACCGCCACCCCCAAAGACGAAGTTGACCACAACACATACAGGTTGTTCCAGCTCGAAGACGGTGTCCCGACCGATGCCTACAGCCTCGACGAAGCTGTAGGCGAGGGGTACCTCGTGCCACCCGTCGGAATCTCTGTCGGGACGACATTCCTGCGGCAGGGCATCAAATATGCCGACCTGACCGACGACGAGAAGGATCAGTGGGACACCCTCGACTGGGGCGAGGACGACCGACCGGACGAGGTCACCGCCGAGGAGGTCAACCGGTTCCTCTTCAACGAAGACACCGTCGACAAAGTCCTCGCCATCCTGATGGATCAGGGTCACAAGGTTGCTTCCGGTGACCGACTCGGCAAAACCATCGTCTTCGCAAAGAACAAGGACCACGCAGAGTTCATCCAGAAGCGCTTCGATGTCCAATACCCTGGATACGGAGGGCAGTTTGCGCGTGTCATCACCCACGGCATCAGCTACGCGCAGTCCCTGATCGACGATTTCTCCGTGACCGACAAAGCTCCACACATCGCGATCTCGGTGGACATGCTCGATACGGGGATCGACGTCCCCGACGTCGTCAACCTGGTCTTCTTCAAAATGGTGCGGTCGAAGTCGAAGTTCTGGCAAATGATCGGGCGCGGAACCCGACTACGCCCAGATCTGTTCGGTCCCGGTCAGGACAAGACAGACTTCTTCGTCTTCGACTTCTGCGGGAACCTCGAGTTCTTCAGCCAAAATTTACCCGGCTCCGAAGGCTCGACCCAAAAGTCACTCAACCAGAGACTCTTCGAGAACCGCCTGGGACTGATCACTGCACTCGACAACAGCGAGCCCGACCTGCGCGACTCAACCGCCAAGACGTTGCACACCATCGTCGCCGCCATGACCCTCGATAACTTCCTCGTGCGACCGCACCGCAAATGGGTCGAGCACTACGCCAAATGGGATTCTTGGAAAGCTCTGACTCCGGAAGCGGCGACCGAGGTGGCGGAGCACCTCGCCGGGCTGCCCTCGACGGCCAAGGACGATGACGAGGACGCCAAACGGTTCGACCTCCTGATCCTGCGCCGACAGCTTGCTCAGCTCGAAGGCGACGCAGTCGCCGCCGAACGCATCCGTGAACAAGTCCAGAGCATCGCTACGGGTCTACTGAGTCAGCTCTCGATCCCCTCGGTTAAAGCCCAAGAGGCCCTCCTCGACGAGCTTGCCGGCGATGAGTGGTGGGTCGATGTCACCCTGCCGATGCTCGAACTCGCCCGGTTGAGGCTACGGGGCCTGCTGCGTTTCCTGGAGAAGATCAAGAAGGCAAAGGTCTACACCGACTTCGAGGACGCCATCGGCGAACAGACCGTGGTGGCTTTGCCCGGCGTCACACCCGGAACCAACTGGGAACGATTCCGAGCCAAGACGGCCGCCTACCTCAAACAGCACGAGGATCACGTTGCCCTGCAGCGTCTGCGGCGCAACAGACAGCTCACTACCGAAGACCTCGAAGCCCTTGAAGGGATGCTTGCCGCTAGCGGGGCCAGTGCCGTTGATGTCGAGCGGGCCAAACAGGAAGGTGCGGGGCTGGGTTTGTTCATTCGGTCCCTGATCGGGCTTGACCGCCAATCGGCGCTCGACGCCTTCGAGAGTTATCTCGACCGCACGCGCTTCGACGTTAACCAGGTCCGGTTTGTGACTCTGATCGTTGACGAACTCACCGCGAACGGTGTCATGGACCCGGCGCGGCTGTTCGAGTCACCCTTCACCGACAATGCAAAGGAAGGGGCATACTCTCTCTTCCCTGACCAAGACGTCGAGGTCATTGCGGACATCCTGCGGGGTGTTAAGGCCAGCGCGGTGGCCGACGACTCTGTCGCGTGAGTAGTGGGCTGCCGTTGAGTCCGCAACTGATGTGAATAGCAGTGTCGGAGAAGGACACTGGTTCCCTCCGGCGTAGTCAGGTCTGAGCGTTCGGGAGTGACTCCGTTGAGGAATCGACTTGTCACGAGGTTGTCACAACTCGGTACAAACGAACCGACACCCACTGACACCTACTGACCCAGGAACTGCAGGTCAGAGCCAAAACGCGAAACTCAATGGGATGCAACGGAACTCCAGTTAATCGCCTTGTAAGCGAGCGGTCAACGGTTCAATCCCGTTAGGAGGCTCCACTGCTCCGATCCCGCTACTGGGGTCGGAGTTTTTTGTCTGTGCGGGCCGGTGCGGACGGCTCGCGCGCACATACGCCCCTCGTGGGAATTCACGGCGCCTGCAGGAGGTGTGGATTCCGACGAGGGGCGTGGATTGCCGGGTACCCCGACCGTTTCGGTCAGGGCGTACGCGTGGCGGCCAGTCGATGCTGAACGATGGCGACCACAGCCACGACCGCAACTCCGACGGCGAAGAGGCCCACGGCGGCGGGCCATTCGTTGCCGACGGCCAGTAGTTCTCTGTTCTCGCCCTGCCACGGCCACAGTGCACGCAACGACCCCAGCAGCAGGCCGGCAGCGGCGACCATCGCCAGGTCGTGGTAGTTCGCCAGCAACCGTTCGAGCACTCGAACGAAGCTGACCAACCCCACCAGAGCACCCAGGGCGAACACGGCCAGGTACGTCAGGTTCCGCTCGTCGACGGCCGTGAGCGTCGGCGCATACAGGCCGATGACCAGCAGAAAGAACGAGCCAGATACACCTGGCAGCACGAGCGCACATATTGCGATCGTCGCGGCGAAGAACACCAGAATCAACGACGGATTCGACGCCTCGACCCCGGGTAGCGACGTGAGAACGACGACCGCAACAGCGAGAACGGCGAACAGAGCCACGGCGGACAGTCGGGACCGGGTGGTGGGGAAAGCTCCACGACTGATCTCCATGAACGGGATCGCCACAGACATCGCGATCATGCCCATGAACAGTGCCTTGGAGTAGACGGGCTGATCCGTGACGAAATCCGCCATGATCCCCGCCACCGAGAACACCATCAACAGCATGCCGACGCCGACCGTGACGAGCAGCCACCAATCGACCTGACGGATCTCGGCGCGTACGTCGGATCGTGTGAGCACGGCCTTGGGGATGTCCGTCAGATGCTTCGCCGACGCGATTGCCCTGGTGTAGATGCCGGTGACCAGGGCGACCGTGCCGCCGGAGACCCCGGGAACCGTTTCCGCCAGACCGATCAGACCGCCGCGAACGACGTTGGCCGCCAATTCCGTCGCCGGCGGCCGCCCCCTGACAACGTCATCGAGTCCGGGTTGATCCTGCTCCTTGTCACCATGTTCGGAGGGCGTCTGCCGGTTCGTCGTCATGCCCGAATCGTCCCAAACGCCGCAATACTGCTCGACACCGGCTCGACAAGCTCGGGTGTGATCGCACCCGCGAGCGAGCGTTCGACGGTTCGATCCGCGCTACCCATACCCCGCCACGAATCAGCTCCCCGTTCTTGTGAACCCGACGCCGATCGGAGTCGGGTATCCGAAACGGAGGAGCCGATCCGAGGTGGTCGGTCACAGAGACGGCCTCCGCGAACATCGGCGTGGATCCGAGTATTCAGCGGAAGATCAGCTCGTGCCAGAACCGATCACGTCCAGGCCAGTCGAGACCTGTTGTCCCAATAAATTTCCGGCGACTCGGCAAGGTTCGGATCGATCGTCGAGATCAGTTCGCGGTCGATCGACAGAGCGGCGACATTCTGCTGGAGTTGAGCCACTGTGGCCGCGCCGGAGAGCACGACATCGGCCCAGGGTTGGGCGAGTGCACGTGCCAGCGCCAGCGCGTCGCGGCCGATTCCGGCGGAGTCCGCGACGCGGGCGAGTGCAGAATCTTCGGCCACCAGTCGGCCGTTGGCCATGGCCTCTTTGACGACGACGAACCAGCCGGCTTCGTGTGCTCGTGCCAACGCCGGGCCGACGGACGGCTCGAGGGGGTTCCACGTCGACTGCACCGAGCTGAACACCCCGATCTCCAGCGCTGCATGCACCACGTCGGCTTGATGTGGCCCGCTGGTACTGATGCCGATTCGGGTACCACTCTCGGCTAGGGCATGTAGGTCGTCGAGCAGGGCAGTGTCGCTCAGGGCTGGACTGTCCGGGGTGACGCTGTGGATCAGGTAGTGGTCCGGTGCACCGCCCAGGTCGCGCAGAGTCTGCGGCCACTGCTCGGCCAATCGGGCAACCGAGTGCTCTTTCACTTCGTGCACCTCGGCACCCCGCTGGAAATCGGCGACGTACGCGTATCCCCATTTGGAGCCGATCACCAGCGTGTCTCGCCGAGAAGGGTGTCGCGACAACCAGCTGCCGAGGAATCGCTCGGCAAAGCCGTAGGAGCGCGCGACGTCGAAGTGTCTGATTCCGCTGTCCCATGCGGCGTCGAGTACTGCGTGGCACAGCTGCTCGAGGGCTGCCGGATCGAATCGCCCGTCGACGGCATCGGAGTGCCCGACCGTCAGGTACTCGGGGCGTCCGAGGGCGGCAAGGCCGAGACCGAGTTGGGTCATGTCGTCAGTACTTTCGTTGTGCCGTGGCGGAAACAACCACCATATCTGCGATCGGACCGCGCTCGCGTGATCGATACCAGATGTTGCGAGGCAGGATCATCGAGCTGAGACTGTGAACTCGGGGCGCACTCGGTGTGCGCCTGCAGTACGGCCACGAAGGAGAGAGCTGTTGACCGATTTTTCAGGTAAGCCATTGATCGGCGAGATTCGGCTTGCACGAGCTCGAGCCGGATTGAGTTGGGCCGCTGTGGCCGAGGCCATCGACATGCCGGTGGCATGGACGGTGTCGGCACTCTACGGACAGCATCCCCTCAGCCTCGCCCAGGCCGACCTCCTTGCCGAAAAACTGGGCATGCCCGACGGTTCGTTGTTCGAGCTGACCCTGGCTCCCTATCGTGGGTCACTGGACATCTCCTCGGACCCCACGGTCTACCGATTCCACGAGGCGCTGCAGGTGTACGGCCCTGCGCTCAAAGAACTGATCGCCGAGGAATTCGGCGACGGCATCATGAGCGCCATCAACTTCACGATGAACATCGAACGACGACCGCACGATGACGGAGATCGGGTCGTGGTGACGTTCGACGGGAAGTTCCTCGACTATCGATGGACCGAGTAGGCCGAAATCGACAGTAAGGGGGCCGATTCGGAAGATGGGCCGACCAGTGCGCGTCGCATCCATTCGTACACTCTCTCGTCGTTGAGGAGGGTGAAGTGGTGTGCGCTGTTGATCGCCAGACCGTCGTCCGGACGAAGTCCTATGTCACGCAGCTTGTTCCGTCCTCCGGCGCTGTCGGTGCGGACCAGGCCGTCGCCCACGAGGATTCCGATCGGGTGTCGCGGGTTTCCTGTGATGACGGCGGACGCGTGATGATGCCGCACCCCCTCCGGAACCGAGATGTCCGCGGCCGCTCCGACGTCGAATCCGTCGGCGTAGCTGGCATGTCCCTCGTCCTCGGTGATCGCTCCGTGAATCAGGTCGCGGACTCCTGCGCTTCGACGCGCCAGCAGGTTCGCGAACGGACGGGTCTCGGGCGCTGTTGCCAGCGCTGCCGTGGCGACGTGAACGCCGCGCGCAAGCGGCGCACCCAGATGTGGTGTCCCCAGGGTGAATACGTCCGTCAACAGCTCCACCCATCGGCGGCCGTTCTCCGCAGCGTGGTGTGCGGCGCTGCGCGAGACCAGCCCGCCCATGGAATGACCGACCAGGGTGATGCGGTGAACCCTGACGGGCCAGGCAGGCACGAGCTGTTCCAGCAGGTCCGACAGGTCGGCACCGTTGGCGGCAATTCGACGACCGGTGTTGTAGCGCAGAAAGATCGAGGTCGTTCCGGATTCTGAGTCCAGGCGCTGCCCGTACGTGGGTCGCCCACCGAGCCGCCATGCCGATTCGGTCTCGACGAGCCCGTGCAGGAACACCACGAGGTGCGCTCCCGCGTCGGGAAACGCCGTGGCCAGAGCGCGGTACTTCGGAACTACCGGGCGTCCGTCGACACGTATCGACATCGGGTAGGCGAGGACCCGGGAACTGCGCTCCATGTCGTCGCCGATGAGACCGTGCAGGACGGCGATGGTCTGAGCGCCGCGGGTGGTGTGCGACGGTGACGGCCGCGCATCGTCCTCGGTGACCTCGTCGCCGGTCACGTCGGAACTGCCGGTCAGCGCACCGACTGCTGTGGCTGCGCCGGTGCAGGCGGCGGCGATGCTCGCGTAGGTGCCGGCGGCGATCGCGTCGTGCATCAGCTGTATCGGCAAGGCAGCCGGCCCGACGCCGAGTTTCACGGCGGCAAATGTGCGTCGTGCAATTGCCGAGTGAACTGCGCGAACACCACCCGCGGCCGACGCCAGCTCGCGAAGTGCGATTTCTGCGAGTTCACCCAACTCCTGTGTGCGCTGAGTTCTCTTCCCCACTCGATTCAGTGTACGTGTGTCCACTGGATCCGTCAGGGCTGCGATGGCTGCGGTTTTCCCACGTCACCGTCGCTCGAAATACTCGTGGACCTGGCGTACCGACATCGCTCCTTCACCGACCGCGGATGCGACTCTCTTCACCGAGCCGCTGCGGACGTCGCCCGCGGCGAACAAGCCGGGTCGGCTCGTTTCGAGCGTCCCGCACAGCGCTGCTCCGATCTGCAGGGCACCGTCTCCACGAGCGAGAGCTGCGTCCGTACCGGTGACGACGAACCCGTGTTCGTCGAGTGCGATGGCGTCGGCAAGCCACCCCGTGTAAGGCGTCGCTCCGATGAACACGAACAGGGCGTGCGCTCTGATCGTGGCCTGTTCGCCCGTGCGGTTGTTCTCGACCACGACTTCGTCGAGGTACTTCTTGCCGCGGACCTCGCGAACCTCGGTGTGGCGGTGCACGGTCACGTGCGGGTGGTGCTCGATCTGGTCGACCAGGTAACGGGACATGCTCTTTCCGAGATCGTCATTGCGGATGAGCAAGTGGACGTCCGAAACATGTTCGGCAAGAAACACTGTCGCCTGGCCTGCGGAGTTACCGCCGCCGACGATGGCCACCGGGTCGGTCCCGCACATGCGAGCTTCCTGATGAGTGGCGGCGTAGTACACACTCGTGCCTTCCAGTTCCGCGATACCGGGAACGGTCAACTTGCGGTACCGCGCGCCGGTGGCGAGCACGATGGACCGGCCGCGAACCGTGCCGCCGTCAGAGAGCCGGAGCACGTGGTACCCGGCCTCGGACGTCAATCCGGTCACCTCTGCCGAGACCAGGATGCGGGCACCGAACTTGTCGGCCTGGATCACGGCCCGCTCGGCCAATTCGGATCCGGAGATTCCGGCCGGGAATCCCAGATAGTTCTCGATTCGGGAGGAGGTGCTGGCCTGTCCCCCTGCGGCGATCGTCTCCAGTGTCACCGTGTTCAACCCGTCCGACGCTCCGTATACGGATGCGGCCAGTCCGGCCGGTCCTGCACCCACGACGACGAGATCGAACACGTCCTGGGCCGCGTTCGGCACGGAGAGTCCGACGATGCGTGCGAGCTCTGTGTTCGTCGGATTGCGCAGTACCTTCTCGCCGTGCCAGATGACGACGGGAACGTCCTCGGGGGCGATGTCCAGGCTGCGCAACAGCTGCTCCGCCCGCTCGTCCCGCTCCAGATCGATCCATTTGTGAGGCAATCGATTTCGCATTGCGAACTCTCGAAGCCGCAACGTGTCCGGTGAATAGCAGGACCCGATGATCCGGAACCCCGAGCCGAGCCCGATCAGCAGGTGCCGACGCAGCAGGTAAGCCCGCAGGATCAGATCGCTCAGCACTGGATCGTGGGCAACCAGTTCGCGCACCCGCTCGGCGGGAGTGACGAGCAACTCGCCGTCTTCGATCGCTTCGGCGGTGTAGAACGCCACCTGACCTTCGAGCAGTCCGAGCTCACCCAAGAAGCGGCCGGGTCCGTGCACGCGAAGTATCCGACGTTCACCGTCCCGGTCACCCTCGTCGAGAACGGCGACCTTGCCGGACAGAACGACGAAGAAGTCGTTGCTGGGCGCACCCTCGCGTATCAGCACTTCTCCGGTACGAACCGATCGACGTGTGCCACCGACCTCGAGCACTGCGACCTGATCGTCCGTCAGCCGCGGGAACGCGCCGTGCTCGTCCGTGGTCTCGTCGACGACGGCTGGACCGGCGTCCTCAGACGAGATTTCGGTCGACATAACACCACCTCCAAGTTTCTCCGGGCTCCATCGACCGAACGATCGGATGGCCGACGACATGTGCGTGCGCGCTCGCGTGTCTGCCCGGCGAGGAGTCGCAACACCCGACGTGCCCGCACGTCAGGCACAGCCTCAGGTGCACCCACGGGGTGCCGAGACGGAGGCATTCTTCGCAGCCCTGCGGGGTTCTGGGCACCACGGACCGGATTGCATCGACGTGCGGGTCCACTGGCACGAACGTCATGATGTCGCCTCCTTGCCTGCATTCTCCGAAAGCGCTCGATCGAGCCATGCGCGTAGCTGGGGTACCGGGGCTGCACCGGCCTGCCGAGCGAGGACCTCACCCCGATCCATCACCAGCAGGGTCGGCACGGCCCTGACGGTGAATCGTTCGGACGTCAGGGGTGCGGCATCCACGTCGACCTTGACCAGCTTGATCCGGCCCGCGCGTTCTCGGGCGAGCTGTTCGAGCGCCGGGCTGACCATGCGGCACGGTCCGCACCAGGTCGCCCAGAGATCGACGAGTACGGGCACCGAGGGGTGTTCGGCGATCTCCGCGAAGTCCTCGTCCCGTGCTGCGGCGATCCACGGCAGCGGCTCGTGGCAGTTCCCGCACCGGGGTGTCCCGTCCGCTGCGGCAGGCACCCTGTTGACCTTGCCGCAGTGCGCGCACTTCACCTTGTCCGATTCCATGGCGACATCTCCTCTCAGGCCGCCGCGACGGCGGGTTCCGCATACGCGACGACGAGTTCTCCGTCGACCACCGTGACGGTGATGGTGCCGCCTGGTTCGATGTCCCCTCGCAGTAGCGCGCGACCGATCTTGGTCTCGACCTCGTGGGCGATGTACCGACGCAATGGCCGTGCACCGTAGACCGGGTCGAATCCGCGTTCGGCGACGAGCCTGCGCGCATCCGGGGTGATGTCCAGATCGATCCTGCGCTCCGACAAGCGGTTTCGAAGATCGGCGAGCTGCAACCCGACGATGTGCTCGATCTGGGACAGGGTGAGTGGGGTGAACAGCACGATGTCGTCGACCCGGTTGAGGAACTCGGGACGGAAATGCCCACGCAGTTCCGCGAGTACCCGCTCGCGGGCGTTCGGCTCGATCTCGCCGTCGGGTGTGACTCCTTCGAGGAGATGCTGGGAACCGATGTTGGAGGTCATGATGATCACCGTGTTCCTGAAATCGACCTGCCTGCCTTGTGAATCGGTGATCCGGCCGTCGTCGAGCACCTGCAGCAGGGTATTGAACACATCTGCGTGCGCCTTCTCGATCTCGTCGAAAAGCACTACCGAGTACGGCTTTCGGCGCACCGCCTCGGTGAGCTGTCCGCCCTCGTCGTACCCCACGTATCCGGGAGGTGCCCCGATGAGCCGGCTCACCGTGTGCCGCTCCTGGTACTCGCTCATGTCCAGGCGCACCATGTTGTCTTCGCTGTCGAAGAGAGCGCCGGCCAATGTTTTTGCGAGCTCGGTCTTTCCCACGCCCGTCGGGCCAAGAAAGATGAACGACCCGATCGGCCGGCGTGGATCACGGATGCCGGACCTCGCCCGGATCACCGCGTCCGCGACCAGCTGCACCGCCTCGTCCTGGCCGACGACCCTCTCGTGCAGAATCTCGTCGAGCTGCAACAACTTCTGTCGCTCGCCTTCCTGCAGCCGAGCGACCGGGATCGAAGTCCACGCAGCCACGATTTCGGCGATCTCGTCCTCGGTGACCACTTCGCGCAACAGCGGGCTCCGGCCTTGTCTGGTGACCAGCTGCTCCTCTGCCGACTCGAGCCTGCGTTCGAGCTCGACGATCTCGCCGTAGCGCAACTCGGCGGCCCGATTGAGGTCGTAGGCGCGCTCCGCCTCCTCGGCCTCGTGGCGCAAGCGCTCGAGCTCGCTCCGTAGCTCTTGCACCCGGCGGATCGCCTGTCGCTCCGCCTCCCACTGAGCGTGCCGGGCATCGGCCTCGGCCCGCAGGTCGGCCAGCTCCTTGCGCAGCTCGTCGAGACGTGCCTTGCTCGCGCCGTCGGTCTCCTTGGACAGCGCGGCATCTTCGATCTCGAGCCGGGTCACCTTCCGGGTGAGTTCGTCGAGTTCGGCCGGCATCGAATCGATTTCGGTGCGTAACCGAGCGCACGCCTCGTCGACCAGATCGATGGCCTTGTCCGGGAGAAAGCGGTCGGTGATGTAGCGGTGCGAGAGGGTGACGGCAGCGACGAGAGCGCCGTCCTGAATCTTGACGCCGTGAAACACCTCGAGGCGTTCGCGGAGTCCGCGCAGGATCGAGATGGCATCCTCGGCGCTCGGCTCGTCGACGAGGACGGTCTGGAACCGTCGCTCCAGTGCCGCATCGGATTCGATGTGCTTGCGATACTCGTCGAGCGTGGTGGCACCGATCATGTGCAGCTCGCCTCGGGCGAGCATCGGCTTGAGCATGTTGCCGGCGTCGAGAGACCCCTCACCGCCCACTGATCCCGCACCGACCACGGTATGCAACTCGTCGACGAACAACAGAATCCGCCCGTCGGCTGCCTTCACCTCGGCCAGCACCGCCTGCAGACGCTCCTCGAATTCCCCGCGGTACTTCGCGCCGGCCACCAGGGAACCCATGTCGAGTGAGAAGATCGTTCTGTCGCGCAGGCCTTCCGGAACGTCGCCGCGGACGATCCGCTGGGCAAGGCCCTCGACGATCGCGGTCTTCCCGACGCCGGGGTCGCCGATCAGAACCGGATTGTTCTTGGTCTTGCGGCTCAGGATCTGCGTGACCCTGCGGATTTCGGCGTCTCGTCCGATCACCGGATCGAGTTTGCCCGCCCGCCCCTCGGCGACCAGATCGCGTCCGTACTTCTCCAGCGCGTCGTACGCACCTTCCGGGCTGGCCGAGGTGACGCGTTGATTGCCGCGCACCTTCGTCAGCGCTGTGAGGAAGGAGTCCCTGGTGATTCCGTGACGGGCGAGTACTCGCCCTGCCGCAGTGGCCGAACCCTCTTCGGCGAGGCCCATCAGGAGATGCTCCACCGACACGTAGGAATCCTTGAGCCGCTTCGCCTCTCGATCGGCGGCGTCGAGGAGCACGGACAAGCGTCGGGTGATCGTCACCTGACCGGTCCCGGCACCGGGGCCGCTGACCTTGGGCCTTCGCGAGAGTTCACGTTCCAGATCGGATTGCAGGGCATCGACCTCGGCACCGGCCTGCTCGAGCAATCGGGGCACCAAGCCATCCTGCTGACCGACCAAGGCGAGCAGTAGGTGCTCTCCGTCGACCTCGGTGTGACCCATTCTGGTCGCAAGGCTCTGGGCCTCCTGCAGTGCTTCGCGCGACTTCTCGGTCAGGTTGCTGATGTCCATGTGGTTGTCCTCCTTCTGCGGGAAGATGCTTCGAGTGTCTCGATTCGTTCCAGCAGGTCGAGCACGAGCCCGATTGCCGAGTAGTTCAGGCCGAGACCGGTCCGCAGTCGTCGAATGCGGGCTGCATGGGCCACTTCGGTTGGTGCGAAGAACATTTCGCCACCTACGACGCGATCGGCGTCGAGCAGACCGAGGACCACGAGCTTCCGTGCAAGTTCCGGATGCAGCCCCGTACGTTCGGCGAAGGCGTCGGTCGACAATTCGGTGCGTCGAACCAGTACGTACCGGACCACCGGGTTCGGGTCGCTCATGTCTTTGTCCTCGGATCGAAGTTCGATTCTGCGGCCAACTGCTCGAATAGTGCGCGTTCGCGTGCTGTCGGTTTCGACGGCACCATCACCTTGATCTCGGCGTACAGGTTGCCGTTGGTGCCACGTGGATTCGGCATTCCTTCGCCGCGCAGTCGCAGCTTCCTTCCAGTCGACGAGCCCGGAGCCACTTTCACTTTCGCCTCGCCACCCGGGGTGGGAACGGCGACGGTCGCCCCGAGGACCGCCTCCCATGGCGATACCGGGAGGTCGACGTGAATGTCTCGGCCCTGTACTCGGAACCGGGAATGTGGCTCGATCCGTACCACGAGGTACAGATCCCCTGGCGGCGCGCCGCCGTTGCTCCGTCCGCCTTGCCCGGCCAACCGAATTCGCTGGCCGTCCACGACCCCGGCCGGAATGTCGACGTCGTACTGCCGTCCGTCCAGTCCGAGCGTGCGTGTGCCGCCCCGGTACGCCTCCTCGACTGTCAAGGCCAGTTCCGCTTCCTGATCGGCACCGGGAATCGGCCCGTACCCGCCACCGCCGCCGAACATCTGCCCGAAGAGGTCGTCGAGATCGACGCCACCGTCGCCACCGGAACCGAAGTGCACGCGTCTGCTCCCGCGGTCGTATCCTCCGCCGCTGTTCCCGCCACCGCCGTACCCACTCGAGTTGGTGCGGGTCCGTTCGTCGTAATCCTCGGGGACACGCCGAAAGTCGGCACCGAACCGGTCGTAGCGTTTCCGCGTGTCCGGGTCGGACAACACCTGGTAGGCCTCGTTCACCTCCTTGAACGTGTCTTCCGCAGTGGGGTCCTTGTTCACGTCGGGGTGATACTTGCGAGCCAGCTTGCGGTAGGCCTGCTGGATCTCGTCGGTGCTCGCACCCCGCGGGACTCCGAGCGATTCGTAGTGGTCACGCGCCATCGGTGCTCACCCCTCGGGGCGGCTGACGACCACCGACGCCGGCCGCAGTTGCCGTCCGTCCTCTCCGTAACCCGGACGGACGACGTCGATCACGGTCCCGGACGGAAGGTCGGGCCGGACCACCACGCTGACCACTTCGTGCAATTGCGGGGAGAACGGAACTCCGACCTCGTCGTGACGCTCGAAACCGAACCGTGACAGCACCTGCACCGCCTGATCGCGGATCGCCTTGACGCCGTCGACAACGGTCTGCGAATCGCTGTCCGCATGTGCCAACGCAAGTTCCAGATTGTCCAGTACCGGCAGCCACGCCGCGGACACCTTCGTCACCTCCGCGGCCCGTTCTCGCTCCAGGTCCTTGGCATACCGCTTGCGCAGGTTGTCCAGATCGGCAAGGGCTCTGCGCCAGCGGTCGTCGAGTCGAGCCTCCTCGGCACTCGTGGCGGCGTGATCCGGTACCGTTTCGGTTCGATCTCCTTCCGTGACGTCGGCCGCTGGTTCGGGTGTCGAATGATCTGCAGCCCTTTCCATCTCGTGCCTCAGCTTCGATCGAATTCGGCGTCGATCACGTCGTCGTCATCGGTCGAGGCCGCGTCCGCGCCACCGACCTGACGTCCGTCACCGCCGTCCTGTACCGGCACGAGCCCGTAGAGGAGCTGTTGGAGCTCGGAGGCGAGTGGTTGTACATCTGCAGGCGAAGCGCCGTCCTTCACGGCCTTTCTGGCATCGGCGATCAGCATCTCGGCCCGTGCCCTGTCGTGCGGTGGCGCGCTGTCACCGAGTTCGGCGAGTCGCCGTTCCACCTGATACGCAACGGAATCGAGTTCGTTGCGCGCGTCGACAGCTTTGCGCAGCGCCTCGTCATCGCCCCGATTCCGTTCGGCCTCGGCCAGCATGCGTTCGACCTCGCTCGGGTCCAGATTGCTCTGCTCACTGATCGTGATGCTCTGTTCCTTGCCGGTGTCCTTGTCCCTGGCCGTGACATTGAGGATGCCGTTGGCGTCGATATCGAACGTGACCTCGACCTGGGCGTCGCCGCGCGGTGCGGGCCGGATGTCTTCCAGACGGAAACGTCCGAGCGAACGGTTGTCGGCGGCCCGCTCGCGTTCGCCCTGCAGCACAACGACATCCACGGCGGACTGCTCGTCCTCCGCGGTGGAGAACACTTCGCTGCGGCGGGCCGGGATGGTCGTGTTGCGCTCGATGATCTTGGTCATCACCCCGCCCTGTGTCTCGACGCCGAGAGACAGCGGGGTGACGTCGAGCAGCAGCACGTCGGAGACCTCGCCCTTGAGCACGCCGGCTTGAACCGCCGCGCCGAGAGCCACGACTTCGTCCGGATTGACGCCCATATGGGGGTCCTTGCCGCCGGTGAGCCGGCGAACCAGGGCTTGCACCGCCGGGATGCGCGTCGAACCACCGACCAGAATCACTTCGTCTATGTCGTTGGCGGTGACCTTGGCATCACTCATTGCCTGTTTCACCGGGTCGAGGCAGCGCTCCACGAGATCCGCCGTCAGATCCTCGAACTTCGATCGCATGACGGTGGTCGTGAGGTGCTTGGGACCGTCCGAATCGGCGGTGACGAACGGCAGGTTGACCTGGGCCTGGGTCACCGAGGACAACTCGACCTTGGCCTTCTCTGCGGCCTCGAAAAGGCGCTGCAACGCCTGTGCGTCCTTGCGCAGATCGATGTTCTCCACCTGCTGGAAGTCGTCGGCGAGGTAGTCCACCAGGCGTCGATCGAAGTCGTCCCCGCCCAGGTGAGAGTCGCCGGCCGTCGACCGAACCTCGACGACACCCTCGCCGACGTCGAGCAAGCTCACATCGAAGGTGCCGCCGCCGAGGTCGAAGACCAGTACGGTTTCGTGGACCTGCTTGTCCATGCCGTACGCCAGCGCCGCAGCGGTCGGCTCGTTGATGATCCGCAGGACTTCGAGGCCCGCGATGCGGCCGGCGTCCTTGGTGGCGTTGCGCTGCGCGTCGTTGAAGTACGCCGGAACTGTGATGACCGCTTCCTTGACCTTCTCGCCGAGAAACTTGCTCGCGTCGTCGACGAGCTTGCGCAGTACGAGGGCACTGATCTCCTCCGGCGCATACTTCTTGCCCCGCACATCGATGCGGGCCTCGCCGTTGTCACCGGCCACGATGTCGAAGCTGACCGCTCTTGCCTCATCGGAGATCTCGTCGTAGTGGCGTCCGATGAAGCGTTTCGCCGAGTAGATTGTGCCCTTCGGATTCAAGATCGCCTGCCGTCGGGCAAGCTGACCCACCAGCCGTTCTCCGCTCTCGGTGAAGGCCACCACCGACGGCGTCGTCCGCGCTCCCTCGATATTGGAGATCACCACCGGCTCGCCGCCTTGCCAGCTGGCGATGACGGAGTTGGTGGTGCCCAGGTCTATACCCACAGCTGTCGCCATGACTCGTTCCTTTCGATCGGTCCGGCCGGTGAGCATGTGGACGGCGTCGTCCGTTACCCCGACATCGGCGAAGACTTGGTGGTGAGGTGGTTGTACTGGCTGGTACGAGTCGAGATCGACTCGCCTGTCGGGCAACGCAGGTCGAGAAGGTAGCCGGCAGGACGCAGCGCCGAACTGACTTCTTGAGAACGAATCAAGTTGATAGACAGCACTATTCGACGAACCGACGAGGGTCACCGCCCTGAACTCTTTGGTCGCGATCTTCGTCGTCGGCCAGTGTCGGTCGTTCGATATTTCTGTATCCGTGAAAACAGATCGTGATGTTCGAGCCGATACGCGGTGTGGGCAGTTCGCAGCAGCGCACTGAATTGACCGGTAACCCAAAACGTTGGCACATCAACATGTTTCGCGACGTGACCGAAATTCGGCCGGCGCTGCACCTGGCGTGTCTATTCCCTCTACCGGTCGAGTCTCCTCTCTCGGCTGCGAGATTACTAGGGGCAAAACCAAATTCGTTCTTGCGCGGACTGCAGGCCCTTCCCTTTGCCGGTCCGAGGTGTGATGCTTGGCCGTGTCCACCACCTCGAACAGGAGAATCGTCATGGTCACCAAGGCACTGCTGGTCCGACTCGAAGCCAAGCCCGGCAAGGAAGATGCAGTCGAGGAGTTTCTCCGGTCGGCCCAACCGCTCGTCGAACAGGAGCCCGGCACCCGACCCTGGTTGGCGGTACGGTTCGGCCCATCGACGTTCGGCATCGTCGATGCTTTCCCGGACGACGCCGCCCGTGAAACGCATCTGAACGGACCGGTCGGCCAGGCTCTCGGCGAACGGGCGGACGAACTCTTCGCCTCGCCGCCCGAAATAAGCTACCTCGATGTACTCGCCGAGAAGCTCTGACCTGGACTGCACACTTCGTTCACCTGCGAGCCCGACTGTCGTCCTGAATTGTTGTCCCGCTTCGGTTGTCCGCTCGGGTGTGTGCCGACAACATGTCCACGCTGAGTGAAATCGGTTGTCCCAGTTGATTTCCGGTGATTCTGCGAGGTGCGTATCGTTCGTCGATCGGTTCGCGGACACCGGCGCTGTGACGCGCCGACAGGGGTGGGCACGACCGGGTCTCGGCGCGAGTACCGTCGGCTCAGTCTCGGCGGCCGACCACCGGGTTCAGTTCGGAGGCCGCGAGGCCGCCGGGCTCGACACCGGGGAGGAACTCGCGCCACGTGCCACTGATCAGCGTCGGCGATTCCACGACCCGAGCCCCGTCGGCGAAATAAGTGGTGGCCAGTGCTCGGCGCGGCTGTGTCGTCCGGTTCGGCCCGGCGGTGTGGAAGCACAGCGCGGAGTGGAACGACACGTCGCCCACTTCGAATGGCTCCGATGCCACCGCGACGCTGCGCTCGACGAAGCGCTGGGCGACGGCCTCGTCGTACGACGTGCCGACCTTGTCGAACTCCAGGTCTTCGACCTCGTCGAGCACGTCTGCTCCGCGCGCGAACGACAGCGGACCCATTCGGCCAGGGATGGCCGACATCGGCATCCACGCAGTGACCGCCTGGACGGTCTGCAGTGGGAAATGCTCCGCGTCGTGATGCCAGGGCGTGCGTCCACAGCCGGGCTCCTTGGACAGCGCGTTGTCGTGGTAGAGCCGCACGGCCGGTTCGTCCAGCAAGGCCGCGGCCAGGCCGCCGATCCGGGGCGAGAGTGCCACGGCACGCATCAGGTCGTCGTGGAGCCACATCTGCTCCAGTGCGGTGAACCGACCGGCGACGTTCTCGCCGTGCTCGGCGCGCAGTAGCTCCTCGAGGCGCTCGGCGAGGCGTCGTACCAGGGCAGGGGAGAACACGGCGGGCAGTCGGACGAAGGCCTCCCGAGCGAAGGACTCGACCGCGGCCGGGTCGAGGTCGTACGGCTCGGCAAGCTCACGCTCGACCTGCTCGTCGGACGCTGCGTCGACGTCCGGCAGGCCCGGCCCGTCGACCAACTCGGCGGGCACCTGGTCGTTGGCAGCCAGAGTGACGTACCAATCCCACCAGTCCTGATCGTCGCCTGCCCAGTCCTGGTCGATACCGCCATCGCGATTCTGCTGGGGGAGCCGTTCGTTCGTCGGAGCCGCAGGTTCGTTCAGAGCCACAGCAGGGCCGCCTCGTGCGAGAAGGTGTAGGAACCCGACTTGTCGCGACAGGAGGCGAGGTAGTCGCCCAGCACCGGTGCAGCCTCCATCTCCTCCAGCGACACGGAGTCGTCGAAGGCACAGCGCTGCAGAAAGCCCTCGGCGACAACACGATCGGATGTCCCGGTGGTGTACGTGACGCGCTGGTCGCGCACATCCGCGCCGGCTCGGATCAGCGCGTCGCGCACCTGCTCGGCCGTCGTGTACGGGGTCGCGTCACGCACGCCTGCCCGGAAGGCGTCGTAGAACGCCAGGTAGTGGGAGCTCGCCGTGGCCTGCGCGACCAAACCGAGGCCGCCGGGGGCCAGTGCAGCCACGAATCGTTCGGCTGCGGCGTCCAATTCTGTGGGCGGAAGGGCGTACAGCGCGTGGGTGGCCCACACGATGTCGTACCCGGTCCGATCCGCGGGCAGGTCCTGCAGGGTCATCACCAGGTCGTCTCGAGGCACGAACGGTGTGCCGAGGGCTCCGCGAGCCTCGGCCACCGAGAAGGCAGACGGGTCGAGCAGGTCGTAGGCCAGCTCGGGCACCGTCGACAGATCGGTGTAGCGGCGTAGAGCGGTGGGGAACTTGCCGCTGCCGCAGGCCACGTCGAGCAGCGACCAGCCGTCGTGGCTGTGCTTGGCGAGCAGGGCGGGCCAGTCGGCGGCCAGTGCCAGTTGGTGGTAGTCCTCCGTGGCCAGGGCGTAGAAGGCCTCCATGCCCGTGCGGCCGGCCTCGCTCCAGTGCTCGAGACTGCGCTCGGCCGTGTCTCCGTTGCTCATGGCACTCCTCTCGGGAAGCCAACCCCAACGCATTCCCGGGTGCGTCGTGGTTCACTCGATGTGGTGTCCAACATAGCTCCGTATCCGTCGAGCGACGCTGCAGCCGGGTTCCTCGACGCGTTACGCGCCCTGCGGCGTGACTCCGGACCTCTGCCCGGTCTCGCGCCCGACTCCTACGCCCGAGACCACGCCGCTTTCGAGCGACTGTCCGACCAGCGCGGTCTGATCGCCGAGCACCTCGCCGCCCGGCTGGCAGCGATGGGGGACGGACCGATCTCGGTGCTGTCGGTGGGCTGCGGTGACGGGTCGCTTGACGTCCGGCTCGCCGCCGGTCTGGTGGAGCGGCTGTCCGGGCAACCGGTGCGGTACGTGGGTATCGACCCCTGGCCCGGGAGTGTGGAGTTGTTCACCGCCAGGATGGCCGCGCTGACGACCGCCGAGCTCAGCGTCGATGCGCACGTCGCGTCCTTCGGCGACGCCCCGGTCGACGAGGCTTTCGACGTCGTGTTGTTCGTGCACTCGATGTACTACGTCGCCGACGTGGGGGCGACCCTGCGAAGCGCTCTCGACCTGCTGCGGCCCGGCGGTGAGCTGTGGGTGGCCGTTGCACCGTCGGCTGCGCTCAACGCTCTGGTGGGCGTTCTCGCCCCGCCGCTGGAGGGCCACCGGCAGTGGTTCAGTGCCGACGTCGAGAAAGCCTTCGTCGACGGCGGGATCGCAGTGGACGACGTGGCCACTCTGGACGCGTTGGTAGACCTCGCCTCTGCCGGCGACGAGGTACTCGACTTCGCAGTGCAGGCCCGGCTGACTCCCGAGTTGTACGGCACCGTGCGGGCCTATCTCGACGCGGTCTCGGTGCCGGGCACCGACGGCAGACTTCGGGTGCCGCACCCGGTCGACGTGTTCGCCGCAACCCGTCGTCGACCGGTCACGCAGGATCTGCGCCGGCAGTGATGCAATGGCTGTCAGGGCGTGGGGTCGACGAAGATGTCGAGGGCAATGGGTTCTTCCCCGCCGTAGGGAGCGAGATCGGTGATCCCGGATTCGGCAAGGACGTCGATGTCGATCAGAGTTCGGCCGTTGATCTCGCCCTGTTCGCGACCCAGTACGGCGACTGCGGCGTCGGCCATGATCTGTGGCGAACGCGAATGTGCCACTCCGGCTTTGCCTCCGAGGAGGTTTTCCACCGCTGCTGTGGCGATCGTGCTCTGCGGCCACAGGCAGTTGCTCGAAATCGGAAGGTGTGCGAATTCTGCTGCGAATCCGAGTGTCGCGAGCGTCATTCCGTACTTGGCGAGCATGTAGCCGGGATGTTCGCCCAGCCACTTCTGCGACATGTTCAGCGGCGGCGACAGCGTGAGAATGTGCGGGTTCGGTGACTCGGCGAGGTGGGGGAGGCACGCCTGGGTCAAGGCGAACGTGCCGCGGACGTTCACCTGCTGCATGAGATCGAACCGCTTGATCGGAAGATCCTTCGTACCAGCGAGATTGAGCACACTGGCGTTGTTGACGACGATATCGATTCCCCCGAATCGGTCCACCGCCGTCCGAACGGCCTTGGCGATGTCCTCGTCCTTGCGCACGTCGCCGACGACGGCAACGGCGTCACCGCCTGCGGCGACGATGTCGGCGACCGCGGTGTGAACAGTGCCGGGAAGGCGGGGATCGGGGGTGTCCGTCTTGGCGAGAAGCACCACGTTTCCGCCGCGTTCGGCGATGGCGATGGCGATTGCCAATCCGATTCCACGACTACCTCCCGACATCACTGCGGTTCGGCCTTCGAAGCTTCGTTCGGTCATCGGTGACTGCTTTCGTTCGAGTACTGGAGGGCGGTCGAGTGGGTGGATCGTCTGCCGGCGAATGCGGAGAATCGTGCACGTGTCTTTGGATTGAACATCCATTTCTCCATACAGTCAATACTGACTGCTTTTGGGTCGACGGGCCAGACATGCTCGCGCACCGCAGTATTGCTGCGCGTTCGCGAATGGCGCGTTTGCCGTGGGCGCACTCAGCGGCAACACTCGATGCATGCAATCACGCAGCCTCGTCACGCAGAATCGCATTCTGGATGCCGCAGTGCAGGCCCTGGTCCAGTTCGGCTACGCCGGCGCATCGACGGTGAAGATTCAGGAACTGGCGGGCGTGAGCCGGGGTCGCATGTTGCACCAGTACCCGTCGCGGGACGAGTTGTTGGTCGCTGCCGTCGAGCACCTGGCGTCGGGCCGTGTGGATGACGCGGGTGCGCAGGTCGATTGGCCCGCGACGCCCAGCGCCCGGATCTGTGCCGTGGTGGACGCGATGTGGTCGACGTACCAGCAGGACTACTTCTGGGCGGCGACCGAACTCTGGATCGGGGCTCGGCACAACGACGGACTCCGCCGAGCGCTGGTCCCGGTGGAACGCGCATTGAACAGGCGGGTCCGCACCGCGACCGATGCGATGTTCGGTGCACCGTTCACCGAGGCACCGGCATACCCCCTCGTCCGCGAGCTGCTCAACACCAGCATGCGCGGCGTCGCTCTGACGTACGCGTTCGACCGACGGAGGCCGGGTAGCGAGCCGGATCTGGCGATGTGGAAGGACCTGGCGCTGGACCAGTTGCTCGGATCGGACCACGTGACGGAAGCCTGAGCTCCGGTCATTCTCCGACGCGGCGTGAGCGCTGGGGAGGTTCTGTCGAGTAGTTCAGGAGGCGTTCGCGGAGCGCAGGTTCGAGCTGTTCGGCGCGCGGGCTTCTCAGCTGCTCGGCAAGCCGCCGCCGGTATTCGGCCATGTGAAGCCCGAACTCCACGAACACATCTGCCGCCGACGCGCCTCCGTACGGCTCCCATGCCATAGCAAATGCCGTCAGGCGGTCGACCGAGTCGAGAGGTGTCATCGTTCGCTCCTTGGTTCGTTCGTTCCGACGATCTCCGTTCACATATTGACACGAAGACGTTCCTAGTTGCATGGTGAACTGAGAACGGTGCCGTTCCTGTTTGGTGCCGATGACGGAACGTGGAGGTAAGTCATGGCAACGAACGCGGCACTGATGTCTCGAAAGTGGGTGACGGGGCGGGCGGTCGGTCGCCGGATCGAGGAACTCGACCCGGTTGTGGGCAACGAGGAAGCCACGCATCTGAGCCTCGAAGTCCGTTATGGCGACGCCATTTTCGCCCATGCCGCGTACACCGTGGCATTCGCTCGACAGGTGGCGGTTCCGTCGATCGCGCGAATTCTGTACCGGACCGGTACCGGCGACATGATGCACGACGTGCGCAGACGCAACGACGACACGCTGCTCTTCTTCGGCGAGATGCTCCATCACGGGCATTCCAGCGAATACGGCCGATCGATCATCGACCGCATGGAGCAGATCCACTCGCGGTTCGGTATCACCGACGACGACAAGCTGTACACATTGGGTTCGCTGGCCTTCGAGCCGGACCGCATCGTCGAACATCTCGGGTTGAGCGTCTTCACCGACAACGAGCGCGAAGCGCGTTTTCACTTCTGGCGTCAGGTCGGGGAGTACATGGGCCTCGATGTTCCGCAGACGCGAGAGCGCTTCTTGCGCTGGACGTTCGACTACGAGTCTCGGTACGAGCACACTGACGGTGCCCGCAAGATCGTCGATCAATTGTTCCTCGATTGGCAGGAGCGATGGTTCCCCGGTCGGACGAAGCGCTTCGCCGACGGCATTCTGCTGTCGGTGTTCACCGAAGACCTGCGTGCGATACATCGATTGCCCGAGCCGTCGCGAGGCCATCGGCATGTCGTGCCGCCGGCGATCGGTGCGTACCTGGCATTTCAGGGCGTTCGCCCGCATCGGCCCCACCGATCCTGGTCCGATCACTTCGGAACGCGGCATCCCAAGCCACTGGACATTCCCACACTCGGCCACCGCAGGGCCGTCGGACGCACCGAGGGCCCGGCACTGGGAAGCCGTTGATGGACAACAGAGTCACGAGGACTCCGATGTACGCACGCGACGAGGCGGAGTAGTCCCGACCGTCGGGCCCTCCAGTCGTTCGATCCCTCGCACGGCAGTGGACGAATCACGTTGCTCTGACAGATAGTGGTCCGATGGACACGCTGAATCCCGATGTACCCGACGACGTCTTCGCCGACGTGTTGAAGCAGATCTCGCAGTTCGTGCGGTCGCGTGTCGTCCCGCGCGAACTCGAGATCATGAACACCGATGCCATCCCGGAGGATCTGCGCACGCAGGCTGCCGAGATGGGATTGTTCGGCTATGCGCTTCCGCAGGAGTGGGGTGGGCTGGGCCTGAATCTGATTCAGGATGTCGAGTTCGCCATGGAGCTCGGGTACACCTCGTTGGCGTTGCGATCGATGTTCGGCACCAACAACGGAATTGCCGGGCAGGTGCTGGTGGGGTTCGGCACAGAGGAACAGAAGGCGAAATGGTTGCCGGGTATGGCGTCCGGTGACGTCGTTGCGTCCTTCGCGCTGACCGAGGACGGGGCCGGATCCAATCCGGCGGGCCTGAAGACCACTGCGACGGTCGACGGCTCCGGGTGGGTCATCAACGGCAGCAAGCGGTACATCACCAATGCGCCGATCGCGAACATGTTCGTCGTCTTCGCGAAACTGGACCCGAAACCGCTGAGCGGCAACGGTATTGCGGTATTCCTGGTTCCCGCCGACGCTGCGGGAATCGAGGTCGGTGTCAAGGACGCGAAGATGGGGCAGCAGGGATCCGGCACGGCCGACGTGAACTTCACCGACGTACGCGTCGAGGCCGACGCCTTGGTTGGCGGCAACAGCGATATCGGCTACAAGGCGGCGATGACGTCGTTGGCGCGGGGGCGTGTACATATTGCGGCGCTGGCCGTCGGTCAGGCGCAGCGTGCGCTGGACGAATCGGTCTCGTATGCCGCGGCGTCCACGCAGGGCGGTGAGCCGATCGGGAACTTCCAACTGGTGCAGGCCATGATCGCCGATCAGCAGGTCGGTGTGATGGCGGGCCGGGCCATGGTCCGTGAGGCTGCGCGGGCGTGGGTGCAGGAGACCGATCGGCGTATCGCGCCGTCCGCGGTGAAACTCTTCTGCACCGAGATGGTGGGCAAGGTGGCCGATCTCGCCGTCCAGATCCACGGTGGTGCGGGGTACATGCGTGAGGTTCCGGTCGAGCGCATCTATCGGGATGTGCGACTGCTGCGCCTGTACGAGGGCACGAGCGAAATTCAGCGACTGATCGTCGGTGGCGGCCTGATCCGGGCCGAACAGAAGCGTAACTCGTAAGCGCGGTTCGGCTCGATGGAAATGCTCGGAGGGATACTGGTTTCCATGACTGACGCCACGTCCTTCACGATTCTTCGCTCCGACCATGTCGGATTCTCTGTCGGGTCGCTCGATGACGCCCTTCGATTCTGGATCGACGGTCTCGGAGCAACCCTCGAACGGACGGCAGAGATGGGCGGGGAATTTCTGGGAGAGGTCACCGGAGCACACGGAGCGGCAGTTCGGATGGCGGTGGTCACCGTTGCGGGTCAGACGATCGAGCTGCTGGAGTACCGCGATATTCGCGGAGAGTCTGGGTCGTCTCGACCCTACGATCCGGGTTTCGCCCACCTTGCATTCGAGGTCGACGACATCGATGCGGCCCTGACGCGCATAGCGGAGTTCGGGTGGACGGCGCAGGGAACTCCACAACCGATTGCCGGCGGCACCAAGGTGGGCACCCGAGTCATGTACGCAGTGGGCCCGAATGGAGAGACCATCGAATTCATGGAGCCGCCGCGGTGACGATCAGGCAGGTGCGCGCAGGAAGTCAGGTTCCGCAGTAGGTCCGAAAACCGGCACTGAAGTTCTCGGGAGCAGGCAGGGCGTAATCCGCCCGGTCATCGTGTCGGTCGAACGGCGATGTGACGACCTCGAGAAGACGCTCGAAGGGCCCGAGATCGCCGGTAGTCGCAGCCTGGAGCGCAGCGTCGACCAGGTGGTTCCGGGGAATGTATGCTGGGTTGACGCGGTCCATACCGTCGGCGACGGATGAAAAGTCCTGTCCCCGAGCCGAAACCGCAGTCCTCCAACTCTCGAGCCAACTCCTGGAGGCGTCGGGTGGGACGAGGGAGTCGAACGGCACCGAGTTTCCGCGTAGGTTCTCGGCGAGGGCGCGGAAAGTCAGGGTCCAGTCGGCGCGGTGATCCGTGAGCAACCGATGCAGATCGTCGACGAGAGCGCCATCGACTGCACCCTCGTCCAGGCCGAGTTTGGCGGCCATCGCGGCGCCGTAGTGCTGTCGGTAGCGATCCCCGTAGGTGTCCAGGACCGCGGTCAGGGCGGTGATCGCGAGATCGGGAGTCGAATTCACCAGTGGCAGTAGTGTTTCGCCGAATCTCGCCAGATTCCACCCGAGAACGGCGGGTTGGTTGCCGTAGGCGTAGCGGCCACCGTGGTCGATGGAGCTGAACACCGTGGCGGGATCGTAGGCGTCCAGAAAGGCACACGGCCCGTAGTCGATGGTCTCGCCGGAAATCGTCGTGTTGTCGGTGTTCATGACGCCGTGCACGAATCCGACCGACATCCATTGTGCGACGAGGGACGCCTGAGCATCGACGACGGCCTCGAAGAATGCGAGGTAGCGATCCTCGGGTGCTCGCTCGACGAATTCGGGGTAGTGGCGGGCGATCGCGTAGTCCGAGAGGGTCTGCGCGAGTCCCTCTCGTCTGGCAGCGAACTCGAAGGTGCCCACCCGCAGATGGCTCGACGCGACCCTGGCCAGTACCGCGCCGGGCTGCGGACCTCCCTCTCGCACCACCTGTTCTCCGGTCGTGACGACGGCGAGTGAGCGGGTGGTGGGGATGTGCAGCGCATGCATCGCCTCGCTGATCAGGTACTCGCGCAGCATGGCTGCCACCACCGCACGCCCGTCACCACCGCGCGAGAACGGCGTGGCACCGGAACCCTTGAGATGCAGATCGACCCGACGGCCCTGATCGTCGCGAAGCTCACCGAGCAGCAGCGCTCGGCCGTCCCCCAGCAAGGGCTGGTAGTTGCCGAACTGATGACCCGCGTACGCCATCGCCACGGTGGCGGTCTCGGTCGGAGAAACGGATCCGGACAGCACGCCGGCCCCGTCCGGAGTGCGCAGCGACGCAGGGTCGAGCGCGAGTGACCGGGCCAGGCCGTCGTTGAGGATCAGAACGCGAGGATCCGGTGCGTGGGTGCCCTGCCACGGCAACGTGACGCCGGGGACCTGGTCGGCCAAGGTCGACTCGAACCCGAATGGGGGCAGGCTCGTGGTCGAAACGCCCGGTCCGAAAGATTCGCTCATGGTTCAGGGGTACCACGAATCGTGGCACCCAACCTCCCGGGACTGCAGTCCGACTCCGATCAGCCGCGAGAGCCTGCCGTCACGCGGGTGTTCTGCTCACCCTCGACGGTCTCGTACCCGGCCGCCGCATCGAAACGGATGTGCACCCGTCCGTTCTCGTCGTCCACCGACACCCGCGCCCGCACTCGATACACCTCGGCGATGAGTTCTTCGGTCAGCACGTCCGCAGGTGCGCCACCTGCGACGACCTTGCCGTCCTGCAGCACGAGCACCTCGTCGCAGAACATCGCGGCCAGATTCAGGTCGTGCAGCGCGACGATGCTGGTGATCGGCAGACGGGCGACGAGGGCCAGCAATTCGAGCTGGTGATGGATGTCGAGGTGGTTGGTCGGCTCGTCCAGCAACATCTCGCGAGGCTGCTGGGCGAGTGCGCGTGCAATGTGCGCCCGCTGCTGCTCACCACCGGAGAGCGTGCGCCACAACCGATCCGCTTTGTCGGTGAGTCCGGTCTGCGCGAGCGCGTCGTCCACTGCGTCGTTGTCGAGGTCGCTACCGCCGAACGCCCCGCGATGGGGGATCCGTCCCAGACGCACGACATCGCCGACCGTCACGTCGACGTCCGTGTGCGCGTGCTGTCCGACGACCGCGACGGCGCGAGCGATGTGCTTGCGTTTGAGCGAACCGAGCTCGGCACCGTCCAACTCGACGACGCCTGAGGTGGGCGACGCGGCCCCGGCCAGCAGGTGGAGCAGCGAGGACTTACCAGAACCGTTGGGTCCCAACAGGCCAACCGTTCGGCCGGGCGCCGGGTGCAGTGTCACTCCGTCGACCACGAGTGCGCCGCCGCGCTTCCAGGAGACGTTCGACGCGTGCAGTGTCATCGAATTCCTCTCTTGCGAGCCATGATTGCGATGAAGGCAGGGACGCCGACCAGTGCTGTTCCGACGCCGACCGGCAGTGGGGTCGGGGCGAAGGCGACTCGGGAGACGGCGTCGACCCACACCATGAAGATCGCGCCGATGACGGCAGTGGTGGGCACGAGGCGGCTGTGGTTGGGCCCCACCAACAGTCGCGCCGCGTGCGGAAGAATGAGGCCGACGAAACCGATGGCACCGGCCACGCTGACGAGTGTCGCAGTGATCAGGGCGGTTCCCACGAGCAGTGCCAGGCGCACCTTCTTGACGTCGAAGCCGAGCGAGGACGCCACCGAGTTTCCGAACGCGAATGCGTCGAGCACGTACGCGTAGTAGCAACAGACCACTGCGCCGATACCGGCAACGGTCACACAGAGCACGACGTCGTTCCATCGCACTCCCTCGAACGATCCGAGGAGCCAGAACATCACGCCGCGGGTCTCGTCGGAGTCCGCGAACGCGAAGATCACGAAAGATGTGAGCGCCGAGAACAATTGAGTGGTCGCGACACCGGCGAGGATGACGCGGTCGTTTCCGCTACCGGACATGCGGGCAAGGAAGAGCACCAGCCCGAACGCAACGAGCGCACCGATGAACGCGCCGCCCGACAGCCCGAGTGCGGCACCGCCGACACCGAGAACGCCGACCACCACGGCTCCCGTCGACGCACCCGAGGACACCCCGAGCACGAACGGATCCGCCAACGGATTGCGCAGAAGCGACTGCATGATGACGCCGCAGATCCCGAGCCCGACGCCACTGGCCGCAGCGACGAGTGCTCGGGGGAGCCGCTCCTCCCAGACGATCGCGTTCTTCGACACTTTCACCGGCACATCGGTGACGCCGAGATGGTTGAGCACCACATCGCGAACGTTGACCAGCGAGATGTTCGCGGGCCCGAGCGTGATGGCGACGAGAACAGACACCACACACAGCACGACACCGCCCAGCAGAGCCAACCCCCAACGCCACAGGTGGCGGGAGGTCTGCGATCGCTGGGCGGTCCGCCGCGGGGTGATGGTCGCGGTCAGGACGACAGTCCCAGGTCGCGCAGTCCGGCCGACACCTTCTCGACGCCGTCGACGGCCCGGATCGACGGGTTCATCTCCGCGCCGTGCAGCGAGATGTAGCGCTTGTCGCGGACGGCGGCCATCGTGCTGGTGACGGGGTCGGACTCGAGGAATGCGATCTTGTCGGCGAGCAGGTCACCGGGGAAGCGATTGCGGGCCAGGTCACCCAGTACGAGGACGGTCGGATCCCGATCCACCATGGTCTCCCAGCCGACGGCGGGCCAGTCGTCGTCGGTATCGGCGAAGACGTTCGTCATTCCGACCGTTCTGGCGAGCAGATCGGCCGAGCCGCGTCCGCCTGCGATGTACGGGCTCTTGGTGTCTGCGAACCAGAAGGCCACGGACACATCGGCACTTGCGGTTCGCGCGGTGGCGTCGGCCATGCGGGTCTTCAGTTCTTCGACGAATTCGGCACCGCGCTCGTTGACGTCGAAAATCGCCGCGAGTTCGGTGATCTCCTGGTACAGCGACTCCATGGTGAGCGGCGTCGTCCGGGTGTTGCCCCCGTTGACGCTACGACCGGCGTCGCAGTCGGTGGGGGAAAGATACGTGGCGGCACCGGTTTCGGTGAAGCGCGAACGCTGCGCGACGCCGCCCTGCTCGAAGTGGCGTCCGAACGATGCGGTGACGAGGTCGGGTTCGGTATCGACGACGACCTCGTAGGTGGGGGCATTGTCGGCCAGTCGAGGAACCGCGGCGTTGGCGTCTGCGAGGTTGTCGCGGACCGGATCGGTCCAGGATGCGGTGCCCACCATCCGATCCTGCACACCGAGCGAGAGAAGGATTTCGGTGGAGTTCTGGTCGAGTGACACCACTCGCTGCGGGGCGGAGTCGAAGGTGACCGACTCGCCGCAGTTCTCGATCGTCAGCGGATACGACGTCCCGCCGTCGGTGGCCTCCGCGGTGGCGTCGGAGACCTCCTCGGATGCTCCGCAGGCGACGAGCGATCCGATCAGGGCGGCGGCGGCAGCGAGGGTGCCTGCGCGGCGACGAACGTTGAGCACGTGGAATGTCCTTCGGGTTCAGACAGCAACGAGCCGCCGGGGATTGCCCGACGGCGGCACACACCGATGTGCGTATGAGCACAGGCTAACCTTTGTCTTGCGCCGATGGAAATCGTGGCATTCGATCGGGTCCGAAAGGACACGATGCGCGGCATACTCGTCCTATGGCCGACTTCAACCAGATGATCATCGACGAGTTCCGGAGCAACGGCGGACACGTGTCGACGGCGGGGTTCGGTGATGCGCTCGTCGTGCTGCACTCCATCGGAGCCAAGAGCGGTGAGATCCGGTTGAACCCACTCATGGCGATTCCGGAGGACGACAGTTGGCTGATCGTGGGCTCGGCAGCCGGCTCACCGAAACATCCTGCGTGGGTGCACAACCTGCGTGCACACCCCGCCATCGACGTCGAGGTTCCCGGCGACGGTGCCGTCCGAACCATCGCGGTGGCCGTGTCGGAACTCCCCGACGACGAGTGGGACGCGAACTGGCAGAAGTTCTTGGACGCGTCCGAGGGCTTCGCGAAATACGTCGAGACGGCGGAGGGTCGTCGGTTCCCGATCTTTCGGTTGACGCCGGCCTGACTCGATCACGCCGGTGCGGGCGCGGAACTGATGTCGATCGCCGCGCTCGCGAAGTGCTCGGTTCGACCCACTTCGCTCGCGGCACAGGCTCACGGCCGTGGAATCTTTGTCGACCTACAGGTGAACAGTCGGTGTGGTTGCGCTCGATTCCGGGGTGCCGGTCTCGGTGGACGCTGTGTCGACGCGCAGCAGATCCGCTGCAGCACATGCCCGGGGGCACCGGAATTGTCGCGATAACCGTGGTTTCGCGGGTTTCGGATATCGGTTCGGGACCATCGGACCGGAAGGGCCGAATGGCTTCTGTTGGTGCACAATGCTTGTCGAACTGCACTGCTCGACGACGGGGACGAGATATGCACATTGTCGTGGGAACCACGTGTGTCGCCACAGCGGCGGCTCTTCGTCGGTTCGTGTCGCAGGCGTCTGCGCCGTTCGTCGACAGCTCGCGAAACATGATCATCTGCCGAACGTGACCGGCACCGGCACCAGACGGCGTGCTTCCCCTCGGTCGACCCGCGAAAAATCGTCGCGGACAATACTGCAACACAGAAGGATTCGACGTGGCCGCAACCGTGGAGCAAGCCTCCTATGTCTTTCGTGAGTGGCACAAGCGCATCGGGGATCGAGACGCGCCCGCTCTGTCCGAGTTGTACGCCGCAGGTGCGGTTCTCGAAAGCCCCTTGGTTCCGGTGCTGTTCGATCTGCGATCCGGAATAGTCGAAGGACGAATCGCACTCGACAGCTTTCTGCAGGAGACCACGCGCCGGCGATCCGACGAGAACGAATCGCCGTCGCCGGACCGCGTGGGCATCTACACGTTCGACGGGTACCGTCTGGTCTGGGAACACCCGCGTCAGACGGCGAACGGCGACAAACTCGATCTCGTCGAGATCGTGGAGCTCGACGGACCCCTCATCTCGAGACATCGAATCTATTGGGATTGGCACGGAATCGGGCGCATCGATCCCGCCGAACGACCTCGAGTCACTCGACGGGATCGAATCGGTCGGAGCTGACGGTGCACTGCGCCGCACGTCGGTGGTGCTCTCCGGGCGCGGCCCTGCTCAGTGGGTGAGGGTCTTCTCGCGGTCGGCAATCCGGGCCGCCAGGGAGGTCGCGAGTTCGGCGACCTCCGCAGCGAGAGCGTCGGGGGTCTTGGTATCGGTTTCGTGCAGGAAAGTTCTCGACCCCACTGTGGCACCGCAGTATTCGACGATACCGCGTTCGATCTGCGTGCGGAATGCGTCGTACACGCCGTGGCGCTCGAAGCTGTCGGCGTCGTCGCCGGCAAGGGAGACCAGGTGGATGGTGAGTCGATCCAGCTTCTTGACGATGCCGTAGTCGGCAGTGAGATCGTAGGCCCATCCGCTGACGAAGACGCGATCGATCCACCCTTTGAGCAGGGCAGGCATGGACCACCAGTACATGGGGAAGACCAGAACCAGGTGATCGGCGCGGTCGATTCTGTCCTGTTCGGCCCGCACGTCCGCGGGCGTGTTTCCCTTTCCCCGAAACAGATCGAGGTCGCCATCGGCGAACCGTGGGTCGAAGTTCTCCGCGGCGAGATCGGCCGTCTCGACGGCGTCACCTGCAGTGCGGATTGCGTCGGTCACGGATCGGGCGACGTGGTGGGTCAGTGAGTCGGGGTCGGAATGGGAGACTACGACGAGTGCGGTCATGGCTGGTTCCTTCGGTTCGGCGAAGCGGCTATGTACCAACAGTAGGTTACTATTCGTATATAGCGCAAGGAGGTGCCCGATGGCCCGGACGCGACTGTCTCGCTCCGACCGATACGACCAGTTGGTGGCGGTCTCCTGGGCTCTCGTGCGAGCGGAGGGGGCCGACGCTCTGACGCTCGGCCGACTCGCCGAACATGCAGGCGTCGCAAAACCCGTGGTGTACAGCCACTTCGCCTCGCGTGCAGAACTGTTGGCCGCACTGTTCACAGAATTCGACGACCGACAAACGGTCATGCTCGAGGAATCGCTCCGATCCGCGCCCGACTCGTTGAACGGACGCGCACAGGCCATCGCCGACTCGTACGTGGGCTGCGCGTTGGCGCAGGGGCGTGAGCTGACGGGTGTCCTGGCGGCACTGGAGGGCTCGCCCGAACTCGAACAGGTCAAGAGGACTGCCGAACGGGCGTACTCCGAACGATGCCGGTCGATTCTCGAGCCGTACAGCGGATCCGGGGGTATCTCGGCACCCTCGATCACCGCGATCTTCGGTGCAGCGGAGGCGCTCTCTCAGGCGGCGGTATCCGGCACTCTCGCACCGGAGGACGCGACCGATGAATTGACCGAGTTGATCATCGCCGTCGTGGGAAAGCTCTGACCCGCAGCTCACTCGGCGATGAACATCGGCCTACCGACAACCGGGTCGGCCACCACTCGGGCGCGGATCTCGAATACGTCTTCGAGCAGCGTCGGTGTCACGATGTCGCGCGGATGACCGTCGGCGACGATGACACCATCGCGCATGGCCACGATTCGATCGCAGTACCGCGCTGCTTGATTGAGATCGTGTAGCACCATCACGACGGTCTTCCCCCGATTCGCGACCAGATCGACGACCAGCTCCATCACATCGATCTGATGACGCACGTCGAGGTACGTGGTGGGTTCGTCCAGTAGCAGTACTTCGGTTTCCTGCGCCAAAGCCATTGCTATCCAGGTACGTTGACGCTCCCCGCCGGAGAGCGAATCGACAGTTCGGTCGGCGAGGTGGAGGATTCCGGTCGAGGACATCGCTGTGTGCATGGCCTCGTCGTCGTGCCGTCTGAGCATCGACAGGGCACCGAGCCTCGGGTATCGACCCTGTTCGACGAGCTCTCGGACACGCAGCCCCTGCGGTGCGATTGCGGTCTGGGGCAGGATCGCGAGTCGTCGGGCTGTCTCGATCGACGACCGATCACGCAGAGGGGTGCCGTCCAGCCGTATCTGTCCGTGCCGAGGAGCCAAGACCCTGGCCAAGGCCATCAGCAACGTCGACTTGCCCGATCCGTTGGGGCCGACCAACGCGGTGACCGTTCCCTTCTCGATAGCGATGTCGAGGTGCTCCGAGACCGTCCGATTGCGATACCCGAGCCCGAGGTCGACAGCCTCGAGAATCGGTGTGGTGACGTAGCCCGTCATCGGGCGTCCTTTCTGATCAGCCAGATGAGATAGGGAGCGCCGACGAGTGCCGTCACGGCCCCGACCGGAAGCCCTGATACATCCGGTCCGCTGCCTGGGATGTCGATCGACGCACTGAAGGCGAGTAGGTCTGCGGAGGACAGCAACACGGCACCGCCGATCACGCTGACCGGAATCAATACTCTGTGGTCGCCGCCGAGCGCGGCCCGCGCGGAGTGAGGTGCGATCAAACCGACGAACGCGACGGCACCCGCGGCCGTGACGGCCGTTGCCGTGGCCAGTACCGCGATGGCGAGCAGCAACATTCGAGTCCTGTGGGGGCGAATCCCGAGGCCGGTGGACGTCGCGTCGCCCAGCACGAGCGCATTGGCGAGTGACGCACATAGAAGCCCGGCCGGTATCAAAACGATTGCCCAGGGCCACAGTCGATTCCAATCGTCGATAGTCCTGGCATTGAGAGAGCCGATCAGCCAGCGAAGGACCACCCCCATCGGTTGGGCATCGACGACGAGCAGCAGTGACGTCACCGCGGACAGGACAGCGCCGATCAGGATTCCCGCGACCGCCAGGGAGCGTCGGCCCAGGAGGTACAGAGCCAGTCCGGCGCCTGCGGCACCGAGTAGTGACGCCAGGGGCGCGGCACCGGAGGCAGGTAGCACCAGAATCGACAACACAACGCCCAGTGCCGCACCGGATCCCACGCCCGTCGTCGACGGTTCGGCCAGGGGGTTGCGCATGACCGCTTGCAGCAACACGCCGGCCAGTGCCAGGAGTGCGCCGGCGACCAATCCGACGAGCACCCGTGGAAGGCGGTAGTTCCGGACGATGATCTCGTGTGCCCGTAACTCCGACGTGCCGGTCAGTACTCTGATCACCTCGGCCGCTCCGAGTTCGCTGCGCCCCGAGACGAGGTGAAGTATCACCAGGCCGGCGACGCACGTCATCGCGATCACCACGAGGTGACGAGCCTTCATCGCGTGGCGGCCTGTCTGTGCAGAGCGATCAGCAGTACCGGAACCCCGAGAAGAGTCGTCGTGATGCCCACGGGAATCTCGTTCGGATACAGCATGATTCGCGACGCCAGATCGGCGGCAGCGAGCAGGAATGCGCCGATGACGGGCGTGAGCAGAAATACCCGCCGTGAACTGCTCGTGTGCAGAGCCCACCGAGCCAGATGTGGAGACAGCAACGCGACGTAGGCAACCGGACCGCACACCGATGACACTGCGGCGGTGAGCGCAGCGGCACACACCAGTGCGATCAGCCGGGTCGGTACCACGGAGATGCCAAGTCCCGCAGCCACATCGTCCCCGAGTGCAAGGGCAGCGACCCGATGCCGCATGAGCAGAGCGAGCGGGATGAAGACGGCGAGCCACGGTGCCGCGACACCGAGATGGGTCCACCCTCGCTCACCGAGACTGCCGAGCAGATACCGAAAGAGCAGTGGCAGGTTCCCTTCGGTGCCCAGGCTGACCAGCGCGATGACCAGTCCCGACGCGAGAGCGCTGACCGCAGCGCCGAGCAGTACCACGCGGTGCGGGTCGCTGGTCGGTCCGACGGTGGTGATCACCGCGATGCCGGCGACAGCTGCGCCGCACAATGCCAGATAGGGAAGAGCTGTGAGCGGCAACGGAATGGCAAACACGGCAACGGCCGTCATCGCGACAGCTGCACCGGAGGACACGCCGAGAATCTCCGGACCGGCAATCCTGTTGCGCAGTACATCCTGCATCAATGCTCCTGCCAGGCCGAGGGCCGCACCGCTCACCAGGCCCAGCAGCACACGCGGCAGTCGAACGAGCGCAACGTGCCGATGGAGGGGATTCGACGGGTCGAGCACGGCGTGCAGCGCGCGCGCCGGATCGAGAGTCGGCTCACCCAGGCACAGGGCCAGCACGATCACGGCGACGCAGGCGCAGGTACCCGCGGCGTGAACCCCTCTATCGGTAATGGTTATCATTTCGGACACATCATTCTGCAAAGGAGTTCCCATGCGCAAGTTGTCCGGCTCTTCTCGATCGTTCGCCGCACTCGCACTCTCGGTGTTCGCGCTCGCAGCCTGCAGTACTGCCGATGCGGGCGACGTCGACGCGGCATCTGCGGTCACGGTCACCGACGACAGCGGAACGGTGATCGAACTCGATGCACCCGTCGAGCGAATCGCGTGTCTGACGCTCATGTGCGTCGACGCGTTGAAGGAGGTGGGCATGACCCCAGTCGCCTACCGTGAGGAACTTGCAGCCGATCCCCGCTACGCCGGCCCGGATGCCGACATGCGCAAGATCACGGGCGGATTCGGTGAAGAGAACGTCGAGGACATCGCGCTCTCGGAACCGGACCTCGTCATCGGACTCGGGGGAGTACAGGACGGGTTGCGCGGTGCCGTCGAGGAAGTGGCACCGATGTACCTGGTGAACCCGACATCCTGGCGGGATTCGGTCGAATTCCTCCGCACCATAGGCCGTGTGACGGACCGGCAGCAGGAGGCGGACGCCGCTGCCGAGGCGTTCACCGCCGAGGTCGACGCGTCCGCAGGGAAGTGGAGTGGCCTCACGACGCTGTCGATGTACGGCGAACCGGGCAGTCTCGGAGTCGATTCCGTCGACACCCCCGTTGGCTCGCTTCTCGCGGAGGTCAGTGACTATCCGTGGCAGGCGGGAACCGATGCCTTCGCGACGGTATCGGTGGAGCAGATCGCGTCGGTGGATCCGGATGTGGTGTTCGCGCAGGCATTTTCGTCGGGCTCCGACAGCGAGCCTCTCTCGGACCGGCTGGCGAGCAATCCGTTGTGGTCGGGTGTGGCGGCGGCCCGCAACGATCGGGTGATCGAGGTGGACGCCGGGGTATGGGCGACAGGGCGCGGAACGATCTCGTTGCGCATGGTGCTCGCCACTGTGACCGATGAGCTAGAAAGTTCGTAGCCGTTATTGAAAATCATTATCACTTGACGTAGGGTCGGACACCTCGACGATGTCGAGTCCATGGATCGGTTGCACTGCAACCGATTTGCCCATCGAAGAAGGAGAACCATGAACGACAACGAGCTGTTCCGTTCGATCCAGTCGCCGGTATCCCTGGCGACGCACTCCGCGGGCCACAGCAACGCCCTGGTCGAGAATCCCTTCGAGGAAGCCGAGGACTGATCTCGGTGGGGTCTGCACACCACCATGTGCAGGCCCCGGCCGGGCCGTCGCCATGAAACTTGCACCCAGAACCGAACTGTACGAATCCGATTCGGGATTCGTGCTCCGCACCGCCGACGACGAACACTTCGCTCTCGCGCTCGACCGCGAGGAATTCGATCAACTGGCGGTAGCTTTGGACGGCTCCGCGGCACCGGTGTCCGCGAAACCGAAGACGGCGCTGTCCACGCTACTCACCGCAGGCCATGTCGTTCCCGATTCGTCGACCGAGGAGGTTGCGGTGCTCGGCTGCGGCTCTGTCGCTGCTGCGCTGGTGGGAATGCTGGGGCGCGTCGGTAAGTCCACAGGGCGTGCGGCGACTCGATCGATCTCCGTGAGTGACAACGGCGTCGAGACTCTGGGGTCCGGTGGGTCGATCTGCTGTTTCCGTGACGGCAATCGTTACGTCGTTGTGCCCGAGGGGGTCCGGCTGACCGATGTGACGATGCGGCGCGCCGCATCCCGTCGGAACAGGCAACGAATCGAGGACGGCTACGCCCCTCGCGCCGGCGGGCGGCGTCTGATCTCGTCGATCCATCCGGTGTCCGACGCGGCGGCCGAATTCGTGGCGGCTCAGGTTCTGGCGGAGGTCATCGATCCCACGGCCGACCATTGCGTGACGGCGATCGACCTCCGTACGCTGCGGGTGACTCGGCACCCGATTCTGCCTGTACCGGAACCGCCTCGATGACGGAGCGCGAGTACAAGATCGGGGGACTTCGTACCTTCGTCGTGAAGGCGCGGAGTCCGCGTGCCGTGCTGTTGATTCGCACTCCGTACAACAGCGAAGCTCACCTCGCCGAGGCTGCGGGCTGGGCCGTGCGCGGATTCACCACGGTCGTCCAGGACGTGCGCGGCCGATACGGCTCCACCGGGTCGTTTCACCCATATCACGGTGAAGGGGCCGACGGCTTGGCCTGCGTCGAGTGGATCACCGCGCAAGCGTGGTGGTCGCAGGCCCCCTTTCTGTTCCTCTACGGCACGTCCTACGGAGCGCACTGTGCCACCGAAACCGCTGTCGCTGCAGCTGAAGTCGAGGGAATAGCCGGCGTATCGGTCGTCGTGCCCGCTCTGGGGATGGGGGAGACGGCGCGAAATCGAGACCGGGCCTTCTACCTGCAGTCGCGCCTCGGTTGGTGGTCCGAGCACGGCGATGCCGCCCACTCTGGCAAGAGTTCGGCATCGGCCGATCTGCTGGAGACGCTGCCGGTGTCCGACATCGGAGGCTCGTCGAGCCCCCCGATACCCTCGTGGCGCTCGGTCCTGGAGGCCGGCAGGTCGGATGCGGAACGCAGGAACCACGCTGCAGCACAACATTGTCCGCTGCTGGCGCAGGGTGGGACTGCGGACTGGTTCGGCCAGGACACCGTCGACCTCTGGTCGTCGTGGGGCGGCCCGTCGGCACTCGCCCTCGGACCGTGGGATCACTCGATGCGGGGGTCGGGTCGCGCCGAGCGCATGAGCGCATGGCTGGGTGCGGCGCTCGACGGTCGGCCGTGGACCGGAGCGCAGCTGTACGGACACCCCGGTGGTCCGCTGCGGCTGGAGAACTGGCCCACTGCCCGAGCGACGATCGAGCTGCCCGGTGGCAGCTTCGTCGCAGATCCTCTGCAGCCCTTCCCTTCCTGTACACCCGGCACCGATTTTCGTGGACTGGCGACACGCTCGGATTGCCTTGCCCGTCCGGTGCCGTGGCGAGCCGGAGCCGTTGTCGGAACTCCCGTGGTGCGCGTCGACAGCGGCGACTGCGACCGGCACTGGGGCGCGATGCTCGTCGCCCACCGGCGCGGCGGCGAGGTGGAGCAACTGACTCACGGCATGTCCCTCGACTCCGTCGTGCATCTCGCGCCGCTGTCCACACACATTCACGAGGGAGAGGAACTGACACTGATGATCTCGGCCCACGCCTTCCCGCGATATGCCCGCGATCTGCACACCGACGACGATCATCTGTACGGAACCCGAGCGGTGCCGATGCAACGTACCGTGCGCGGCATCGAGTTGGAGATGCCTGTATGAGCGATGTCTCCTTCCGCGCAGACGATCTGGTCGACCCCTTCACCGGATTGATCCGTGCGCTGCATCCGGTCGAGAGGCTCGACGGGATGCCGGAACGGTACGTCGGACTGACGGCGGAGATCGCCGATACCCGTGCGCTCGGACAGTGGCCGTGCGACTTGGTGTCGCTCGGTACCACTTTCGCGGATCCCGCAGGGGCCCGTATTGCGGCGATCGGCGAGGCAGTGGAGCGGTACTGCGGAAACTACGTACCGAACACGCTGCGCTACGCAACTCCCGCAGAACTGCGCGCCGAGGGCGTCCGCCATTGGGGGAACGAGACATTCGAGTTCTTCGCGCCCTGGCAGCTGAACTCTGCAGGCTTTCCGTTCGAGCGTTTCACCCAGAACTCACGAGTCGCCTGGGTCGACGGGACATCGGACGACGGGGCGTGTGTCGCAGTTCCGGCCTCGTACGTGTACCTCAACTGGCGCGGCGGATCTCGCAGGAAGGACCCGTGGATTCATCATCTGAACTACGCCGGCATCGCCACCGGACAGGGGCTCGACGACGCGGCCACACGTGGACTGCTCGAGCTCGTGGAGCGAGATTCGCTGTCGCTGTGGTGGCACTTGAACCTGCCTGCGCGGGGCATAGATCCGGCATCGGTGCCTGGACTCACGGCAGACCTCGGCGATTCACGACTGCGGTGTCATCTCCTCGAGCTGCCATCGTACTTCGGAGTTCCGGTGGTAGCGGCCGTTGTTCATGATCTCGAACTCGGAATCGTCGCAGGCGGCTTCTCGGCGAAGCTGGACCCGGTCGAGACGGCACGCAAGGCCGTTCTCGAAGCGATCCACAGTTGGGTCTTCACCCGAGGGCTGGTCGAGGCAGACGGCTGGGTGTTCGGGTCGATGCGCGCCGGGGTGCTGTCGCCGGGTCTCTACCTGGACCACCGCGTCGATCGCAGCTACCTCGATGCCGCCGGAGCGCGCAGTGAACACGTCCGCGACCTGGGCGCACAAGCCCAGGTGTGGCTCGATCCCCGTACTCAGGCCGCGTACCTTCCCCGCTTCACGAATCCGGCGGAGACGGTATCGATAGACGAGCTTCCCCGCGGCACCGCCGACGGTATACGGAGCGCGCTCGCGGTAGCGGGCCACGAGGTGGTCGTCTGCGACATCACCACCTCGGACGTGGCGTCGACGCCACTGAGGGTGGCCCGGGTCTGTGCCTCTGGCTTGATTCCCAACGCCCCGGCCGCATTTCCCTACTTCGGGCTACCCCGATGGCGCGACATCGCTCGGCAGCACGCGCCCGATTGCGACCCGACCGATCCGAACACGCTGCTGCTCGCTCCGCCTCCGAGCCTGTGACCGCCTTTCGACGCTTCGTCCTTGCGCGTGCGGTCGCCTGGATCGGCAACGCGATGTCCACGGTGGCCGTGCCGATGCTGGTCTATCAGCTGAGCGGCTCGCCGCTCCTCTCCGGTGTCGCCTTCGCAGTGGAGTCGTTGCCCTACCTGATGTTCGGACTGATCGCAGGTGCGCTCGCCGACAGGTACGACCGGCGCGCAGTCCTGCTCGCCGCTCAACTCGGCAGTGCACTGGCTCTGGCCAGTATTCCGGCGGCCCACATGATCGCGTCGGTGACCGTTGCACACCTGATGATCGTTGCGTTCGCCGTGTCGACGCTGTTCGTCTTCTTCGATGCAGCGTCCTTCGGCGTCGTACCGGCCTTGGTGGGACGCCGTCGAATCGCGGACGCGACAGGCACACTGGTCAGCGTCGGGACGGTGATCGGGATCGCGGGACCGTTGCTCGGTGGTATCGCCGCGACGACGCTGGGTCCGCCGGGTGCCATCGCGATCGACGCACTGTGCTTTCTCGTCGCGACGGTGGTCACCTCGACGATCGCGATACCCGTGAGCGCCGCGTCGGCTCGGGGCGGTTCCGATCTCGGCAGGTCGATCGTCGAGGGTGTGGCATTCATTCGGCGGCACCGCGTGGTGCGGGCACTGACTGCGGTCGGCGTCGGGGTGAGCATCGCCAACGGTGTGGTGGTGGGACTGATGGTGGTCGTCGGCGTTCGGCAGCTCGGTCTCGCCGCCGAGGATGCGAGAATTGGATCACTCTATGCAGCAACGGCTCTCGGAGCATTCCTCATCAGTCTGGTCAGTGCACGAATTCAACGGGTGGTCGGGACCGGCGTGATCACGTGCCTCGGCTTGGTGGTGGCCTTCCTGTCGATGCTGGCGTGGTCCGTCACGGGCGCACTCGCTGTGTCTCTACTGCTCCTGATCGTCTATCAGGCCGCCAACACCATGATCGTCGTCAATGGCATCGTGGTTCGTCAGTCCGTCACGCCCGACCACCTGCAGTCCCGGGTGAACACCACGGCGCGGATGATCGCGATGGGTGGAACTCCCTTCGGAGCTGCGGCAGGCGGCGCCGTTGCCGATATGTTCGGCGTGACCGCGGCCGTCGTGCTCGGAGCGGGCGCGCTCGCTCTTGCGGGGGCGGTAGCCCTGCGGCTCGGGGTGCCGCGGCTACCGTTGCTCGCCGTCCTCGCCGAGTCAGCCGAGCGCGAAAGCCAGTAACGGAACGGACAGTCGGTCCAGGCGGAGCAAGTGCGAAAGCTCTTCGTCGTAGAAGCCCGAGATTGCACAGCACGCCGATTCGAGTGCAGTCGCGACCAAATACAGGTTCTGCGCGGCGATGCCGGCGTCGATGTGAAGGGTGCGATAGTGGCGTTCGCTGTATTTGATCAGGGTTCGGTCGAGGCGTCCGACGAGAATCACGACGAAGGGTGCCCGCCGCGCGAATTGTGGCTGCACGAGGCATGATTCGAGTGCGTCGACGCACGGTCCGGTGCCGGTTCTGCTCAGAACGTGTCGATGTGGATCGAAAAGGTAGGTCCCCGGACCGATCTCACCTGTACCGCGGAGGACCACGAGATGCAGGTCGATCGAATCGAGACCGCCTGCCGTCGGATTCATCCGGAAGGTGTGTGGCCTGCCGTCCGGCCGCTCGGTAGTTCGACCGGGCCCCGCTGCCGACCGGAGAAGAGTCGAGAGCCGCAGCGCGTCCATGTCCGCGAATCGGTAGTGCGACCGGCGGTCGCGCAGTGCTGTGCGGAGCTGCATCGGTGGGAGTGGCGGCGGCGACGGCAGAACACATGTCCCGTCGGCTGCGGGGACGGTCGGAAGGCCCGATCCGGTGCCGCGATCGACGAGGCGTCGGTGCACATCATGGACGCGCGCAACCGTGGAATCGAACGAATCTTCGGCCATGGAGCTCGACCCTAATCCAATACGGTAATCAGTGTCGATAAGGCGTCGAATGTTTCGATCGGCGGCCGTTCCTACGGGCGGTGCACGGCGGGGAATCGGTTGCGCAACGCATCCAGCTGGCGGTGCAGCTCGTAGAGCGACTGCTTCTGAGTCTGGGCCTCGTCGCTGTGCCACACATGGCTGCGCGAATCGCCGACTCTCAACGCCTTGCGGGCGAGTTGCTCGGAGTCCTCGATGCGACTCGACGCAGCCGCGATCTCGGCGCTCAGCATGTCGGCGAACACCCTCGCCTGAGCCGCGTCCGAATTCTCTGCCATGTGCGACCACTCTCGATCTCGCGGCTCGACCGTTGATCGTTCGAGTACCGATGATCAGGATAACCAACCGTAAAAAGACCGTTGGACCGGCTTTGGTGTAACGGGAGCGTCGCTGCCGTGCCCGGACTACTACTCGGTGTAGTCGGTAGTAAGCTCCCGTCCATGTCCGAGCCGACGGAAGGATTCGCGCCTCTGCGCGGTGCCTCCGTGGGCGGACTCTCGGCGCTGGTCACCGCCTGGGCGCACACCGTCGGCGGCGGGATGGCCCCGTCCGATGCGTCGATCGTGCTGCTGGCGCTGGTGTGCTCGGCCGTCGGATACGCAACCGCGGTGGCACCGACGGGGGCTGCACCGCGCACTCGACTGCTGGTCGTTCTCGCTGCGACCCAGTCGATCGGCCATCTACTGCTCACCGTCGTCGACAGTCACCATCACGGTCCCATGATCACCGAGCAGATGTTCGCGGCCCACGTGGTCGCCGTCCTGGTCGGTGCCCTGGCCATCAGGGGTGCAGAACTCGGCATCCGACGCGCGGTGACCTCGCTGGGCAGGGCTCTCCCACTACTGGCCGCCCTCGTCGTCGACGACAAGCGCATCGCCCCGCCACTGCCGGTGTACCGGATTCCGGGATCACCGCGACTTCTCGACCTTTCTGGCTGCGGAAACCGCGGGCCACCGGCTCGAACTGCCTGAGCACAACCCACCGTCACACCCGCCTTGCTCGTCAGGCGTCGGGTAGTGCGTTGTTGCCGCATTCGATCCTGTACTTCGCACTGTCGTCGATTCGCGCCGTCTGCGCACGGCTCGATCCGTCGTGCGATGCCACCTCGCGCACATCCGCGCGCCCAGTCATGCCTTCACGAAAGAAGTCCTCGTGTCCACACCGGAAATGGAACGCGTCGCCGATCCTTCCCCGCCCACCCGTCCGACCAGCCCCCGTAGCTGGCGTCCGCTGATCCTGCGGCTGCACTTCTATGCGGGAATCCTGGTCGCACCGTTCATCCTGATCGCCACCATCAGCGGCGGGCTGTACGCCGTCGCGCCGACCATCGAACAACTCGTGTATCGGGACTACCTGCACGTCGACCCCACCGGCCCGGCCGTACCGGTGGCGGATCAGATCCGAGCTGCGCAGGCAGAACAACCCGACCTCACCGTCGCCGCAGTGCGACCGGCCACGGACCCCGGCGACACCACCCGGGTGATGTTCACCGACCCCTCCCTCGGTGAATCGAAGCGGCTGGCCGTCTTCGTCGATCCCTCGACCGCGACGTCCGTGGGCGAGTCGACGGTGTACGGCTCCTCCGGCGCGTTACCTCTACGCACCTGGATTTCCGAGCTCCACCGCCACCTGCACCTGGGTGAGCCCGGTCGGCTCTACAGCGAACTCGCCGCATCGTGGCTGTGGGTGATCGCGCTCGGCGGGCTCTACCTGTGGGTCGAGCGCTACCGGCGCAACCGCGACAAAGCCAGGCTGCTGACCTTCGATCGAAAGTCCAAAGGCCGCAACAGGTCTTTGAACTGGCATGGTGTGGCGGGCATCTGGATCGCCGTCGGTCTGGTATTTCTCTCCGCCACCGGACTCACGTGGTCCACCTACGCGGGGGAGAACGTCACCGAGCTGCGTTCGGCATTGAGCTGGACCACACCTGCCATCACCGAGACCATCGGCTCTTCCGACGCGGCGACGCCCGATCATTCCGGTCACGGCGGGCATTCGATGGACATGGCGGCCGACGCGTCGACGACGAACAGCAATGTCGGACGCATCGATTCGGTCCTCGACATCGCGAAGGCCAACGGTATCGACGGGGCCGTGGAGGCGTCGATCCCAGCGTCGGACGACGCAGCGTTCGTCGTCGCCGAAACCCGCCGGCCCTGGCTGATGTCGAACAACTCCATCTCGATCGACGGCAGCACCGGCACGGTTGTCGACACCCTGTACTTCTCCGACTGGCCGCTCGCGGCCAAGCTGGCTGCCTGGGGTATTCAACTGCACATGGGAACGCTGTTCGGTGTGGCCAATCAGCTGGCCCTGCTCGCGCTTGCAGTTGCGCTGGCATCGGTCATCGTGCGCGGCTACATGATGTGGTGGAAGCGCCGGCCCACCAAGGCAACCGGTCTCACTGCGGGCCGGCCGCCCCTGCGCGGCGGTCTTCGCCGTATCTCGCCGATCTCCGTCGCCGTCTTGGCGGTCGTCGCCGTCGCCGTCGGCTGGTTCGTCCCACTCCTCGGGCTGAGCCTGGTGGCCTTCCTCGCTGTCGACGTCGTGCTCGGCTCGTTTCGTCGAGCTCGGACCAGAGCCGCCAATTCCGCTGCTTCCCAACATGAAAGCGAACTCGCATGAATATCACCCGTCGCACCTCGACGCTGGTGACCGCGCTGTCGGTCACCGGCCTGATGCTCACCGGATGCTCGAGCACCCAGCCGGCCGCCGCGGCGAAGGAGTCCGATTCCGTCGTCGTTCGCGAGCAATGGGTCAAAGCCGCCGACTCCGGTATGACCGCGGCGTTCGCCGAATTGCAGAACACCGGCGACGCGGACGTGCACGTGGTCGGTGCATCGTCACCGGCATCGAGCCGAATGGAATTGCACGAGATGGCAACCGGGGACGACGGAGCGATGGTGATGCGGCCCAAGGAGGGCGGCTTCGTCATTCCGGCGGGCGGCACCCACGTGCTCGCCGCGGGCGGCGACCACCTGATGCTCATGGACGTCACATTTCCGCTGACGCCAGGAGCCGACGCAGAGTTCACCCTCGAGTTCGAGGATGCGTCGACTGCGACGTTCACCGCCCAGGTCAGGGACTTCTCCGGGGCCCAGGAGAACTACGAGCCCGGCACCATGGGCATGAACACGGACGGGTCGGCGACCCCTGCGCCGACGCACGGTGGCTGAGAACGAGAACCGGTCTCCACGCTCGCTGAGCCGGCGACGCCTCCTCGGTGGAGGCGTCGCCGCGCTCGGCGTCGCGGGCGTGGGAGCAGCGACCGGTTACGGAGTCTTCGGCAACCATGCGGCCGAGACGACCACCGGAGCCGACACGGTGCCGTGGCGCGGTATTCATCAAGCCGGGATCGATACCGTTCCGCCGCAGGCACACTCGACGTTCGTCGGTCTGAATCTGCAGGATCGTGTCGGACGCGACGAGCTGATCGGGATTCTGAAGGTCTGGACCGAGGACATCGGACGGCTCACTGCCGGTGCACCCGCGCTGGCCGATACCGAGGCGGAATTGGCACTTCGGCCGGCGCGTCTGACGGTGACGGTCGGACTCGGCACCGGTGTGTTCGATGCGATCGGTCTGCCGGATCGGCGCCCAACGTGGCTGGCGCCGCTTCCTGCGTTCGGAATCGACCGTCTGGAGCCGGGATTCACCGGTGGAGATCTGTTGCTGCAGGTGTGCTCGGACGATCCTGTGACCGTTGCGCACGCAGTGCGGGTACTCGCCAAGAACGTTCGATCGTTGGTGACGATCGCCTGGATGCAGCGCGGGTTCCGGCGATCGCGGGGTACCGAGGAATCGGGCACCACGATGCGCAATCTGATGGGCCAGGTCGACGGCACGGTCAATCCGGCGGCCGGAAGTACGGACTTCGACGGTCTGGTCTGGGACGACGGCAGCGAGCAGCCCTGGATGCAGCACGGAACGTCGATGGTGTTGCGGCGCATTCGAATCGAGATGGATACCTGGGACGAATTGGACCGACCCGGCCGCGAGTTGTCGGTGGGGCGAACTCTCGACACCGGTGCGCCGTTGACCGGAACCGACGAGTTCGACGAGGCCGATTTCGACGTGACCGATCGATTCGGCATTCCGGTCATCCCACCGTCCTCGCACATCGCTCGGGCGCGGCACACTCACGACGGCGAGCGAATCTTCCGGCGGGCGTACAACTACGACGACCCACCTGCTCCCGGCTCGGTGTCGAACTCCGGGCTGCTGTTCGCAAGCTATCAGCGCGATGTGCTCACCCAGTTCCTCCCGATTCAGCGGCGCCTCGCCGAATTCGATGCGCTCAACGAATGGACGACACCCATCGGGTCCGCGGTGTTCGCCGTGCTGCCGGGAGTGGTCGACGACGGCTATCTGGGCCGGAGCCTGCTCGAGTGACGGCCCGACACACGGGTGCGCTCAGAAAGAGGTCGCCAGGGCGACGCCGAGCGCGGTCAGTGTGTCGACGAACTCCACTTCGGTGAAGTCCAGATCGCCGCGAAGCCACCGGTCGAGTAGCTCGGTCGTCCCTGCCACCATCAGGACGGTCGCTGCCTCGGCCCGTGGGTTCGCGGGGTCGGCGTCGAGCACTGCTCGCATCAGCAGTGGTGTGAACGTGTCGACCATCTGTCGGCGTCGCGCCTCGAGTGCGGGATTGGCCGACGCCGAGGTGTACAGCAGGGACGACCGTGGATCGGCGGTGAGCGCGCGCACCAGAACGGCTGCAGTCTGGGCGACGCGGTCCGAGGTCGACCCCTGTTCCTGCACAATCTCTTCGAGAGCAGTTCCCACGGTGTCGATCACGTCGTCGAGAGCGCTCACCAGAATGGCGTCGCGGTCTCCGAAACTTTCGTAGAAGTACCTCTTGGACAGGCCGGCGCGCGCACAGATGCCGTCGACCGTGACGGCGGCGACACCGGACTCCGCAACCACGTCGAGGCAGGCGTCGAGCAGTTTCTCGCGGCGCTCGCGGCGACGTTTGTCTGCGGCGACACCTCGGTAGGGGCGAACGACCGGCGGCATGACTACATCTTGACACGGGGGTGTGCCCAGTAGTGTCGCGAGCCGAACAGTGCGGCGAGGCGGGGACGGGGGTGTCGGCGCTAGACGAGCGTCGGCGCGTTGTCCACGTTGGACAACGCCAGACCCATGCTGGTGGTCATGCCGATCCCGGTCGTGACGGTGACGATGTGCACACGGTCGATGGGCTCTTCCAGCAGGAATTCCGAACCCGGTGCGGAGCAGTACGTTCCCTGCCATCGCTCGACGACGTCGATGCGGTCGACTCCGAACAGCGTTCTCGCTTCGCCGAGCAACACCTCGAAACCGTCTTCGCTCTGGAACGGCGAGGTGGTGATCTCGCGAACGTGGGTGTCGCCCAACAGGATCGACCCGTCCGGTTGTGGGGTGTACATCTGGTGCAGGTCGAGTTCGACGTAGTCGGGATACTCGGCCTGCAGGCGGGCAGCGACGTCTGCAACGGCGGGCAGGTTCTCGAAGCCCGAGTACCTCAGCAGCGACCAGCCGGTGAACAGCGGCGAGGGAAGCGGTGCACGCAGCGGCATGGTGGCTCGCATCATGTGCAGTCGGCACCGCACCAGTCCGCCGCGTTCGGCGCTCTCGGGAAACAGGCGATCGATGTCGTGGTTGACGGTGACGAACGTGGCACCGGCATGCAGGTCGCCGCGGGAGGTGCGAACGATTCCCGGCGCGAACGACGTTGCAGCGGTGCGCCAGTGGAAGTCCACCCCGGAATCGGCGAGCCAGCGTGCGACGGCCGGAGCGGCGGAGCGAGGGTCCACCTGGACGTCCAGAGGCAGGTACATGCCGCCGACCACATCGGTGTCGGCAAGGGGGAGTCGGTTCAGTACCTCGCTGCGGTCCAGCAGCTGTACCTGATCCTCGCCCCGTAGTTCGGCGAACTGCTCGAGCACCGCGAGCTCGTCCTCGTGCCGGGCGACGCAGTGAGTTCCCGATTCCGCTGCCCAGAAGTCGGCTTTTCGGGCGAGGTCGAGCCAGTGACTGCGGCCTGCTCGCGCGTACTCGAGTGCGGTCCCGGATTGCGCTGTGATGCAGGCGTGTCCGAAGTTCTGGACGGAGGCACCTGCGACACGATCGGCATGATCGACCACTGCCACGGTGAGTCCGCGCCGATGGGCGTGATACGCGTGTGCGAGGCCGACGATCCCGGCCCCGACGACCACGACGTCGTACGTCGATGTCATACGGAAAGTCTTTCTGCTGAGGTCATGTCAGGCGTCCATGACGGCGGTGAAGGTCATCCGGTCTCCGCGATAGAGCGACCGTCGGTGTTCGATGGGAACACCGTCCGTGTCGTAGGAGACACGGCCGAGCAGAAACATCGGTGTCCGAGTGTCGACGGTGAGCAGTGCGGCTTCCCTGGCATCGGGGAGGACGGTTTCGATGGTGTCGACAACGCGCCCGAACGTGACTCCCCGGGCTGCCAATTCGGCATAGAGAGACGTTCGGTGATCGAAACTGTCCTGTAGCCCCGGGATTCGATAGGCGGGAATGCGGGTCGTTTCCAGTCCGACTCGCACGTCGCCGGTGGTGAAGACGCGTTCGAGTTGCACCACCTCCGAACCGATCTCGATCGCGAGGAGTTCCGCCAGCACGTCGTCTGCTCGGAACACCTCCCAGCCGACCAGAATTCGAGTGGCGCTCATGCCCTTCTCGCGCGCGGCCTCGGTGTAGGAGCCGATCGCCAACGGCAGTACCACCTTGGGTTCGGCCACCACCGTCGCCCGGCCGCGACGTTCGATTCGACCGGCTACCAACAGTTCTCGGATGGCTTGACGCAGTGTCTCGCGGGACACGTCGTATCGATCGGCGAGATCGCGCTCGGACGGAAACGCGTCGCCCGCAGACATGCCGTCGAGCATCGCGTCGAGGCTTCTGCGGACGATCTGATGCTTGAGTACGCGAGGTTCGGTGTCCACGGCCATGGACCAACCATAGCATCAATTGGTCTAGACCTAATTGTCGTGCGACGTTCACGGTCCGTTCACTCACGTTCCACGTAATGGTCTATACCAAACGGCAGTCTCTTCCCCATGCCGAACTCCACCAGCCCGAACACCAGCACCCCCGTCGAGCTCGTCGTCCTCGACATGGCCGGAACGACTGTCACCGACGACGGTCTGGTACTCGAATCGTTCGATGCCGCAGCCACCGCCGTCGGACTTGCCGACGCCGGTCCGGAACGCGACGACGCCCGCCGCTACGTGCTCGACACGATGGGTCGGTCCAAGATCGAGGTGTTCCGCGCACTGTTCGGAACAGAGGACCGCGCTCAGGCCGCCAACCGCGCCTTCGAATCGGCCTACGACGCCCGCATCGACGCCGGGGTCTCACCCGTACCCGGTGCGGCCCAGGCGATCACGAAGCTTCGCGAATCCGGAATCACCGTCGTCCTGACGACCGGATTCTCGGCACCCACCCAGAATCGCATCATCGACGCGCTCGGCTGGCGGGATCTGCCCGACGCATTCCTCGCACCCGGGAGTGCCGGTCGTGGCCGTCCGCACCCCGATCTCGTGCTCTCGGCCGCCCTGCTCGCCGAGGTGACCGACATTTCCGCGGTCGCCGTCGTCGGTGACACGTCGAGCGACATCCTGTCCGGTCGCCGAGCCGGCGCATCGCTGCTGGTCGGCGTCCTCACCGGAGCTCACTCCGAGACCCAGCTGCTCGAAGCAGGTGCCACCCACGTGCTCGACAGCGTCGCAGACCTTCCCCCCATCGTCCTGCCCTGAACAGCTCTGCCCTGAACATCCACCACACCCCGAACGGACATCACGCCATGATCATCACCTCTCGCCGTCGTGCCGGAACCGCCGCGGCCGTGCTCTCTGCCGCGGCTCTCGTCGCAGCCGGTTGTTCGAGCTCATCCGAGGGAGCCACCACCGATCAGGGATTCCCCGAAACCATCACGCTCGCAGCCATTCCCGCCGAGAACTCCACAGACCTGAAAGCCAGCTACGACCCCGTCATCGAGCGGCTGGAGAACGAGACCGGAGCGAGCGTCGAGTTCATCCAGGCCTCGGACTACGCCGGCGTGGTCGAGGGCCTGATCGCAGGCAACGTCGACATCGCGTTCTTCGGCCCCTTCGCGTACGTCGTCGCAGGCATCAACGGTGCGGAGATGACACCGCTGGGTGCCGTCGTCCAGGACGAGGGAACTCCTCCCGGCTACCAGTCGTACGGAATCGCTCGTTCGGACAATGCCTCGGTGAACGGTCTCGCCGACTACGCAGGCAAGAAGGTCTGCTTCGTCGACCCGAGCTCCACCTCCGGATTCCTCTACCCGACAGCGGGACTCATCGAGGACAACGTCATTTCCTCCGGTTCCGAGGCCGACATCTCCGCCGCGATGACCCCGATCTACGCCGGCGGACACGATGCATCGGCGCTGGCCGTCAAGGCCGGAGACTGCGACGCCGGATTCGCGTTCGACACCATGGTCGACCGCACGATGATCGACAACGGTGAACTTGCACCCGGTGAGCTCAAGACCGTGTGGAAGTCCGAGATGATCGCCGGATCGCTCTTCGCAGCCAACAACGATCTCGGTGCCGACGCCATTGCCACGCTCCAGGACGTCTTCAGCGAGGGTATGAACTCGGATGCCTTCGTGGCCGACGGCATCTGTGCCGAGGAATGCCGCATCACCGACGAGGACGCCTGGGGCGTCGTTCCCGCCCAGGACAGCGATTACGACGGCGTGCGCCACGTATGCGAGGTCACCGGCTCCGAGAAGTGCCAGGGCTGATGATGTCCGCACCGATGGACCGGGGCGACGTGGTGGTCAGTGTTCGCAACGTCACCAAGACATTCGGATCCACCACAGCGCTCGAGAACGTGAATCTCGATGTGCATCACAGTGAGATGTTGGTTCTGCTCGGGCTTTCCGGCTCCGGGAAGTCGACGCTGTTGCGGTGCATCAACGGCTTGCAGCCCGTGACGTCGGGGAGCGTCACTGCACTCGACATCCGGGTCGATCTGGCGAACCGCCGCCGTGTGCGCGAGCTACGCCGAGATGTCGGCTTCGTCTTTCAGCACTTCAATCTCGTGGGCCGGCTGAGTTGCCTCGAGAACGTACTCGTGGGAGGCATCGGCCGACTGTCGATTCCGCGCTACGGCGCACTCACCTACCCGAAAGCGATGCGAGAGGAAGCCCGCGCGTGCCTCGACCGAGTCGGGTTGGCGGACTTCGCCGAACGGCGCGCCGACACGCTGTCGGGTGGACAGCAGCAACGGGTGGCGATCGCACGCACCCTGATGCAGCGTCCGCGGATCGTCCTCGCGGACGAACCCGTCGCCTCGCTCGACCCCGAGAACGCGGGCGTGGTGATGGATCTGTTGCAGCGAGTGTGCAGCGAGGAGAAACTGACCGTGGTGTGCACGTTGCATCAGGTCGATCTCGCCCTCGGCTGGGCCCATCGCCTCGTGGGTCTCCGAGACGGTCGGGTGGTGCTCGATCGCCCCGCCGCCGGTCTCCAGCGTGATGACATCATGCCGATCTATCAACGGATCGCGCCCGACCCCGGGAGCATGACCACGGTGGCACCGACGTGACCGTCACCGTCGAACCGAAGCCCACGAACACTGCAGGGCAGAAGGATCCGCAGCGGCGTCGATGGCTGTTCCCGGCACTGGGTGTCGTCGCGCTCGTTCTCACCGTGCTCTCGGCGGGCTACATCGACTTCGCGCCGACGACCTTGATCGAGGGTCTCGAGGATGTGGGCAACCTGCTCGAGCGGATGCTGCCGCCGCGTGTCGACGACACCGGAAGGATCGTCTCCCTCGCGCTCGACACCTTGCTCATGGCAGTGCTGGGCACCGTGCTCGCAGCGGTCGTCTCGGTACCGCTGGCGTTCCTCGCGGCACGGAACACCTCGCCCCACCCGGCCCTGTACGGCATCGCGCGCGCCGTCATCACCTTCTGCCGGGCGATGCCGGATCTGCTGTTCGCGGTGCTGTTCGTCCGGGCGTTGGGAATCGGTGTGCTGCCCGGCATCCTGGCTCTGGCACTACATTCCATCGGCATGCTCGGCAAACTGTTCGCCGACGCCATCGAAGAGACCGATGTCGGACCACGAGAGGCGCTCCGTGCCGCTGGAGCCGGCTACTACCGGGAGATGATCAATGCTGTGGTCCCGCAGGTTGTTCCGGCGTGGATCGGCGCCTTCGTCTATCGAATCGACATCAACCTGCGCATGTCGGTCGTGCTCGGCTTCGTCGGGGCAGGCGGCATCGGTTTTGCCCTGCAGGACGCTCTCCGCGGACTGATCTACCCGCGTGCTCTCGGAATCGTGTTGGTGATCCTGGTGATCATCGCCGCAATGGAATTGGCAGCGATGGCTCTGCGCCGCATGCTGCTGGTCCCGTCCGCGGCCGGCCCGCAGCGCGATCGACTGATGCGCCTCGGGGCGTCGGCTGTGCTCTTGTTCGCGATCGTGGCGTCGTTCGTGATTCTCGAGTTGGATCCGCGCTCGCTGCTGACCTGGATCGGGCCGTCGATCGAGGTGTTCGGTCGAATGGTCCCACCGGATTTCTCCGCTTTGGGATCGGACCTGTTCGACGCCGCCGTACAGACCGTCGCCATCGGAGTCGTGGCCACCGCAATCGGCATCGTGCTGTCGATTCCCGTCGGAGTTCTGGCTGCGCGCAACGCAACTCCGCATCCCGCGGTGTACTGGGTTGCGCGATCCTGGATTCTGTTGGTTCGGGCTGTGCCCGAACTCATCCTCGCCGTCGTGTTCGTCGCAGCGCTCGGATTGGGTCCGGTGGCAGGAACCTGCGCACTGGCCATCGGATCCGTCGGATTTCTCGGCAAACTCGTTGCGGACGCGATCGAGGAGATCGATCCCGGTCCCCTCGAAGCGGTGGCGTCGGTGGGTGGCGGTTGGTGGAACAGGACATCGAGTGCCGTTGTTCCTCAGGCCATTCCGTCGATGGTCGGTTCGAGCTTGTATCTGCTCGACGTGAACATTCGTACCTCGACCATTCTCGGGATCGTCGGTGCGGGCGGTATCGGCTTTCTGCTCTTCGAGTCGATTCGTACCCTGAACTTCGACGTCGCCGGTGCGATCGTTCTCGTCATCTTCGTCGTCGTGTACATCGTGGAAAGGATCTCCGGATGGATCAGATCACTGCTGGTCTGACACCGGCCGCCGTCTGGACGGGGAGCGGGATCGAGATGTGGGACATCGAGATTCCCGCCCTCGAGTCGGGTGATCTGCTGGTGCGCGTCGATCTCGCCACGGTGTGCGGGAGCGATCTGCACACGGTGTCCGGTCGACGGCACGGAGCGTGCCCGTCGGTACTCGGGCACGAGGCCGTCGGTCGCGTCGTCGCCGTCGGTGATGCCACATCCCCAGCGGCCGTCGGGGATCGGATCGTGTGGTCGGTGACCGTGCCCTGCGGCCGATGCAGTCGATGCGTCCGCGGGTTCACGGCCAAGTGCTCGTCCGTGCGCAAGGTGGGTCACGAATCTGCCCAGAGTCCATGGGTTCTCAGCGGCTCCTACGCCCGACACATCGTGCTTCCTCGCGGTACCGCAGTGGCCCGGGTTCCCGACGCCATGCCCGATGCCGTCGCCGCACCGGCAGCGTGTGCGACGGCCACGGTGATGGCGGCTCTCGATGCCGCGGGTGCTTTGGACGGCCGACGGGTACTGATCGTCGGGGCCGGAATGCTGGGGGTCACCGCCGCCGCGGCGGCATGCGAGCGAGGGGCATCGGTGACGGTCGTCGATCGAGATCCGGAGCGACAGAGACAATCTCGTGCATTCGGGGCCGGTGAGGACGACGGTACGCGAACAGATGTGGCGATCGACTTCTCCGGATCGTCGGAGGCCGTGCAGTCGGCGTTGGGGCGACTCGACGTCGGTGGGCGGCTCGTGCTTGCCGGATCCGTCGCGCCGGGTCCGCCGATCACCGTCGACCCGGAAGCAGTGGTCCGGAACTGGCTGACCATCACCGGCATCCACAATTACGAGCCGCGGCACCTCCATCAGGCCGTTGCCTTCCTACGCGACACCGGCGCGAAGTATCCGTGGGAATCCCTCGTCGAGGCACCGGTGCCGTTGGCCGAACTCGCGTCGGTGTTGCGGCCGACGCCGTCGGGAATTCTCCGATCCTCGGTCGCGCCGTAGGTTCCGGGTCTGTCCACCGGCTCTGTCGTGAACACGCCGGCCGGGGCGTGTCGCCGACAGCGTCGCCCTCGACATAGCGAGCGACGATCACATCCGGCCGATGCGGGCCCGGCGTTCGGATTGCGTTTCGTTCGAGCGGGATACCCGGAGGTCATGCCCGAAGGTGACACCGTGTTCGTATTGGCCGCGAGGTTGCGTCGAGCATTGGACGGCGCATCGTTGCGGGCCGGAAGGCTGCAGGTGCCCGCGCATGCAGTCGAGAATCTGGCCGGGCGAACCGTCGTCGCACACCGGACCCACGGCAAGCATCTACTGACCGATTTCGACGACGGCACGACGCTGCACACGCATCTGCGGATGAGCGGATCGTGGACGGTGGTGCGGGCCGGTCGCTCGATTCCGCAGCGTGTCCGACCCGACGTGCGGGTGCGGCTCGCCGCGGTCGACGGGCCCACCGCCTACGGAATTCTGCTACCGGTCGTCGATTACGGATACACACCGGACATGAACGCGCTGATCGCACATCTGGGACCGGACCCACTGCACTCGAAGTTCGACGCAGACCGAGCGGTTGCCAACATCGCCGCTCAGGGAACGCGGCCGATCATCGCGACGCTGCTGGACCAGAGGGTGATCGCCGGGCCGGGGAATCTGTGGGCGAACGAGCTCTGCTTTCTGCGCGGGCTGTGGCCGTGGACACCGTCGACCGCCGTCGACGCCCAGCGGTTGGTCGCGTTGCTCGAACGAGCGATGCGTCACTCGGCGACGGTCCCGGGTGCGATGCAGGTGACCACCGGGGACACTCGCCGGGGCCGCACGCATTGGGTCGCCGGTCGAGCCGGGAAGCCGTGCCTGCGGTGCGGAACATCGATTCGGGTGGTCGCAGAAGTGAACGGTGACCCGGACAGGCGTCGAACGTGGTGGTGTCCGAGCTGTCAACCGGAGCAATAGCGACGGGCGGTCGATCGCTGTTGTCTCAACGAGATAACCGCGCGCGGGTATCGCGTGTCGCCTGCCGATACCACTGACAGCCATTCCTCGCGAGCAGCGAATCGAAACCCCGTCGTCTCGTCAGAAGGTCGAGTCCGTCGGATGATCGGTCTCCACCAGATCACGGGCCACGAGGTGCAGAGGGAGGTTCTGTTGCTGTGACAGCTTGGCCAACAGCTCGAAGGCCTGCACCGCGTCGAGGTCGTAGCGTTCCATGATCATGCCCTTGGCCTGACCGATGATGTCTCGACTGGCCAGACCGGTTCGGAACTGCTCGTGGTCACGGGCGCTGAGCATCGCGATGGCAGCGTGGGCAGAAAGCGCTTCACCGATGGTCACCGCGTCGGCGTGGAATGCGCCGGGTCGGTCGCTGTAGAGCACGAGCGCACCGAGGTCGTCGGCGTTGCTGTAGAGCTGGAACGCAGCAAGTGATTTGAAACCCTCTTCGACGGCGGTGGCAGCGAATCGAGGCCACCGATCCTCGTCGGTCAGATCGGCGGCGACGACGACGTCGAAGTGATGAACCTCGGTGGAAATGGGTCCTTCGCCGAGCTCGTACTGCAGGCGACACAGCTTCTCCGCGACCGGATCGGTGGACGCGACCACCGTCCGCTCGCCCTTCTTCACCGTGGTGATGCATCCGGTGACTGCACCCGGGATCATCGTGATGGCAGTACGCAGAATCGCATCGAGTGTCTGCGGCATCGAGCGCCGAGTCTCACGCAAGGATCGGGCGAATTCGGCCAAGCTCGAGGCGTCCGCCGATGCAGCTGTGTTGCCTTCGATAGAAGAGTGCGGCATGCACACAGTCCTCTCGCATGGGACCCCTGCCGACTTCGTCGCAGAGATCCGAGATCATGCGCCTTCTGCTGGACGCTCGATTCGGCCGACGGTGTCGGCTCCGTGCATTTTATACGCTGCCTTCGGGACGGTTGTACGTAGAACCGTCGAGCATCGGCGGCGGCACCCGAAAACGCAGCGAGGGCCGCCGATCCGCAGATCGACGGCCCTCGCGGGTGCGTCTTACTTGAAGGTGTCCTTGATGTTCTCGCCGACCTTCTTCACGCCTGCCGAACCCTGGTCCTTCTTGCCCTCGGCCTCGAGGTCCTTGTTGTTGGTGGCGTCGCCCACAACTTCCTTGGCCTTGCCGATGGCGTCTTCTGCTGCGTTCTTGGCCTTGTCGATGAAGCTCATGTGAGTCCCTTTCTCGTTTCGTGCGGTGTCAGTAGTTGGTCGATGCTCGAACCGGAAAGCGCACGGCGAACCTATGAGATCTGGGTCACATCGGACGCCGCGCTCGGTCGACGTTTCGAGGAGCGGCACGGCGGATACATTCGAGCGATGATGGTCGGCAAGGTGGACAGCTTTCAGCGCAGGCACCCGTCAGCGGGTTTCCCGCTCGCAGTTCTGTACAAGTTCCTCGACGATCGAGGTGGATATCTCGCGGCTCTCATCGCGTACTACTCGTTTCTCTCGTTGTTCCCGTTGCTGCTGCTCTTCACCACCGTGTTGGGAATCGTGCTGGCCGGCGACCCCGAATTGCAGAGTCGAATCATCGATTCCGCGATGAGCCAGATCCCGGTCATCGGTGACCAACTCGGTCAGCCGGACCGCCTCAGCGGCGGAACGACCGCCATCGTCATCGGCGTGGTGGGGTCGTTGTACGGCGGACTCGGAGTGTCACTTGCCGCGCAGTACGCGATGAACACCGCGTGGTCCGTCCCGCGAAACGAACAACCGGATCCGATCAAGGGACGCCTGCGAGGGCTGTTGCTGCTGAGCACCGTCGGCACGGCGATCATCGGACTGACCGTTCTCAACGGAGTCGCGTCCTCGGGTTTGTTCGGTTTTGCCGGCGGTGCGTTGGCGCTTGTCGGAGTCGTGGTCGTCAACGTCGTGGTCTTCACCGCCGCATTCCGTATCGGCACCGCCCGAGCCCTGACCGTGCGTGAGGTGCTGCCCGGCGCTGCGATCGCCGCGGTGATCTGGCAGGCACTGCAATCGTTCGGCGGGATCTACATTCGCTATGTCGTCGGCAACGCCAGCGCCAGCAACGGAATCTTTGCAATCGTCCTCGGCCTGCTCGGCTTTCTCTACGTCTCGTCGGTGCTCATCGTGCTGTGTATCGAAATCAATGCCGTACGAGTCGATCACCTGCATCCCCGGGCGCTGTTGACGCCGTTCACCGACAACGTCGAACTCACCGAGGGTGACAAGAACTCCTACACCGGACAGGCAGAAGCGCAGCGCAACAAAGGATTCCAGGACATCACGGTCACCTACGACGAGCCGGATTCGGTGACGGGGGAGGACGCGCCGACCAAGTGACCCGTGTGTCCACTGTTTCTGCTCGCGAGCGGTTCCCCTGTTCGGATGCGAATCGTGGTCACTCCAGGCGGCTCGGAATTTCTGACATGCATGGGAAAAATAATGCGGTGGTGCTAAAGTTGGGTTCATGCCATCGCCCAAGGCGGACCGTCCCGAACCCACATTCATTCAGAACGCCCGTCGCGAACAGCTGATCCACTGCGCTGTCGATGTCATCGCGGAAGCGGGGGCGGAGAAGGCGTCGTTCGTCCGCATCGCCGAGCGCGCCGGAATCAGTCGCGGCGTCATCTCCTACCATTTCGGCACCCGCGAGGAACTCCTCGATGGCGTCGTCCAGCTCGTCTACGCACTCGGTGAACAGGAGGTCGGACCTCTCGTTCGTGCGGCAGGTTCGAGTCGAGAAGCGTTGCTGGAGTTCATCGGCGGCAGCGTCATGTTCTACGCTGCCTACCCTCGGCACATGAAGGCACTGTCGGCAATCTTCGCCACAGCTCCCGCTCGCGGTGAACGATCCGAGCACGGAGCCGAGATGCTCGAAGTTCACGGCCTTCTCGAGTCGGGGCAGCAGACTGGTGAGTTCCGGTCCTTCGACACCCGGATCATGGCCATGACGATTCGCGCTGCTCTCGACGCGGCCGTGTGGCAAGTAGGAGCTGGCGACGATGCGGTGAAGCTGGCCGACGAGCTGCGTCGAACATTCGATGCCGCAACACGATCGGACGGCCGATGAGGAAGTGGCCGGTCGCCCTCGCTGCCGTGCTCCTGGTACTCGCCGGGTGCGCATCTACCTCGGGTCCATCCGACAGCGCGCCCCTCGACGTCGCCACGACCACAGCTACCGTGCACGGGGTTGCTGCGCAGAACACGCGGCAATTTCTCGGCATCAGGTATGCGGAGCCTCCGGTCGGTGATCTGAGATGGTCACCTCCACAACCGCTTCCGACATCCGACGACGATGCCGACGCCACTGCGCCGGGTTCGCAGTGTCCGCAGAGCTCGGCCGAGTCCGGTGGAACACCGACGACGGACGAAGATTGCCTCTTCCTCAATGTGACGACGCCGCTGGTGACGTCGAACGAGCCACTGCCGGTGATGGTGTGGTGGCACGGCGGCGGTTTCACGTCTGGAGCGGGCTCCGCATACGAAGCTCAGCGGATCGCTTCGGAGGGCAATGTCATCGTGGTGACGGTGAACTACCGACTGGGCATGCTGGGTTACCTGGGGCTCCCTGATCTGGACGGGGGCGGCAACTTCGGATTCGCCGATCAGATTCAGTCCCTGCGGTGGGTGAACGACAATGCCGCAGCATTCGGGGGAGACCCCGATAACGTCACCGTGTTCGGAGAGTCCGCAGGCGGTATGGCGGCGTGTGCTGCGTTGACATCGCCTGCCGCGCAGGGGTTGGTGGACAAGGTGGCCATCATGTCGGGGTCGTGTGCGTTGAACTTTCCGACCGACTCGATCTACCCGGGCGTGCCCGAGCAACGACCCTACGTTGCGCTGGCCGACAACGAGGCCACCGGAGCCGAAGTGGCGAAGCAACTGGGATGCTCGGGCTCGGGCGCGATCGAATGTTTGCGTGCGCTGCCCGTCGATGCTCTCGTAGCGCAGGGACAGAATTTCTCCAATCGACTCGCCTACGGTACCGAGCTACTACCCGCCGATCCGGCGCGTGCTGTCGAAGCCGTTGCAGCCCTGGACGTTCCGGTGTTCTCCGGTGGCAACCGGGCCGAACAGAATTCGTTCGTCGGTGGGGCGCTGTTGGCGGACCCGACTTCGGTGACAGCCGATTCGTATCCCGCACTCCTCGCCGATGCATTCGGACCCGAGGCCGACCGCGTCGCCGATCTGTATCCGCTGCAGAACTTTTCGTCTGCGGCGTTGGCATGGGCGTCGGCGACCACCGATGCCGGTTGGTCGTGCCCGACGTACCGAAACAACCGGGCTTTGGCAGTGAATGCGCCGGTGTATTCGTACGAGTTCGCCGATACCGGGACCGCCGACGTCAGTGGCGTCGGTGCGTCCGGTGTGCCACAGGATGCCGCACATGCAACGGATATGCCGTACTTCTTCGACATTGCGGGACACGATCTGCTGAAGACTCCGGCGCAGCACGATCTCGCCCGAACGATGATCGCGTACCTCACCTCGTTCGCCCACACCGGAACACCCAGTGCAGACAATGCACCGCCGTGGCCTCGTACCACCGCAGACGTGAGCCCCGTTCTGCAGTTCGTCTCCGACGACATCTCGGTGATCGACGCCGATGCCGAGCATCACTGTGACTTCTGGAATTCACTCGCGCGCTGACGGATGGGTTCGGTCGACGGGCAAACGCGCGCGCATTCGTCGGATGCGCGCGGAATTGCCGGGTGATCGGGCGCTGATTCGCGCGCGGATGGCGAGCGCGCGCGCGTTTGCGGGGATCTGGGGCGGGTGACCGGCCACTGGTGCGGGTGGCAGACGTGTGCGGGGTCGAAGTTCGCGGGCGTGCGGGCGTGCGGTCGTGCGAGGGCGCGGAGTCACAAACGCGCGCGCATTCGTCGGATGCGCGCGGAATTGCCGGGTGATCGGGCGCTGATTCGCGCGCGGATGGCAAGTGCGCGCGCGATTGCGGGGAACGGGGGACCGGCAGCGGGGGGACCGGCAGCGAGGGACCGGGGAATCGGCAGCGGAGGGCGGGCCGACGATGGCGGACGTCGACGACCGGTGGCGATGGAGTGACCCCTGTCACGAACCGGCTGACCGGTCGGCTGAAACAAACTTCGAGTTCGTTTCGCGAAAGCGCATGCGCAAGCGCTTGTATGCGTCCTAGGCTCCTGCAATCGAGCGACGCGACCGCGTGGCCAGGGGACAAGGGAGTCCACATGTTCAATCACCGTCGGAAGTCCGCGCTGACGATCGGGACCGTGCTCATGGCCGGTTCGCTCGTGCTGGGTCTGACCGCCTGCAGCAGTTCGGATTCGGACAGCGTCAAGGTCGGGCTCATCACCAAGACGGACTCGAATCCGTACTTCGTGAAGCTCCGCGAGGCAGCACAGGCCAAGGCCGATTCCAGCGGAGCCGAGTTGGTGGCCCTGGCCGGCGCATTCGACGGTGACAACGAAGGGCAGGTCGCGGCGATCGAGAACCTGGTCGGCCAGGGTGTGAAGGGAATTCTGATCACCCCGAACTCGTCCACCGGAGTGCTCGACGCGATCAAGAAGGCACGTGACGCCGGCGTCGTCGTCATCGCCCTCGACACCGCAACCGACCCCGAGGACGCGGTCGACGCCACCTTCGCCACAGACAACAAGGCGGCCGGAGTGAGCCAGGGTGCCTGGGTCAAGGGCACGCTCGGCACCACCGCACCCCAGGTCATCATGCTCGACGGCACCGCAGGCGGCACGGTCGACACCTTCCGTCACGACGGGTTCCTCGAAGGCATGGGTCTGACCGACAGTTCGCCGGAGATCGTGGGCCAGGAGAACACCAACGGTGATCAGACCAAGGCGCAGACCGCCATGGAGAACCTGCTGCAGCGCGCTCCGGGCGTCAACGCTCTCTACACGATCAACGAGCCTGCAGCTGCGGGTGCGTACCAGGCGATTCAGTCCGCCGGTCGCGCCGACCAGATCACCATCGGGTCGATCGACGGTAGCTGCACCGGCATCGCGAATGTGAAGTCCGGCATCATCGGCGCGACGGTGCTGCAGTTCCCCGCGAAGATGGCCGAGCAGGGCGTCGACGCAGTGGTGAAGTTCGCGCAGGACGGCACCAAGCCCAGCGGTTTCAACGACACCGGTTCGCAGCTCGTCACCGACAAGCCCGTCGCCGGAATCGATTCCCAGGACACCGCGTGGGGCGAAGCGAATTGCTGGGGCTGATCGCGAATTCCCGGACCGCCGTCGAGTACGAGGACTGATCAGTGAGTACCGAAACCGCTGCGCCTCCCAAGGCACCGAGCCGGTTCAACGTGGGAACCGTCCTGCGTGAACCGCTGCTCGGGCCGTTGGCCGCGCTCGTCATTGCCATCATCGTGTTCAGCTCTATTTCGAGCTCGTTCCTCAACCCGCAGAACGTCTCTCTGATTCTGCAGCAGTCGGTGGTGGTCGGCATTCTCGCCGTCGGCCAGACACTGATCATTCTCACGTCCGGGATCGATCTGTCGATCGGCGCGGTCGCGGTGATGGGCACCATCGTGATGGCACAGTCGGCCGGGGCGAACGGACCGGTCGTAGCGTTGGGTTCGACGCTTGCCGTGTGCGTGGCGTTCGGCGCGATCAACGGCGGATTGGTGACGGTACTGAGACTGCCGCCGTTCATCGTCACGCTCGGCACGTTCACCGCGATCCAAGCGGCCACCAGACTGTTGGCCGGATCCGAGACCTATCAGGTCCCGAGCGGGCCGCTGACATTTCTCGGCACCTCGTTCAAGGTCGGTAGCTTCTCCACCACCTACGGCGTGGTGGTGATGCTGCTGGTGTACGCCGTGATGTGGTACGCGTTGTCCCAAACATCCTGGGGCAGGCATATTTACGCGGTCGGCGGGAGTCCGCAGGCCTCGGACCGTTCCGGCATCAAGTCCGGTCGCGTGCTGTTCTCGGTCTACATCGTCACCGGCGTCATCGCGGCGATCGCGGCGTGGGCGGCTCTCGGACGAATCCCCAATGCCGACCCGAACGCGTATCAGAACGCCAATCTGGAAACGATCACCGCGGTGGTCATCGGTGGAACCAGCCTGTTCGGTGGCCGCGGTACCGTCATCGGAACTCTCGTCGGAACCCTGATCGTCGGTGTGTTGCGCAACGGTCTCACCCAGGCAGGCGTCGACAGCCTGTACCAGAACATCGCGACCGGCATTCTCGTCATCGTGGCGGTGGCCGTCGATCAATTCGCACGTCGGAGGTCACAGTGAACGCCCCTCTCGCTCTGGAAGCGCGTGGTCTGGTCAAGACCTACGGCAGCGTGACGGCCATCAACGGTGCAGATTTCGAGTTGCGGGCCGGTGAAGTGTTGGCGGTGATCGGCGACAACGGTGCCGGGAAGTCCAGTCTCATCAAAGCTCTTGCCGGGGCTGTCATTCCGGATTCGGGTGAGATCCTGATGAACGGATCGCCGGTGTCGTTCAAGAACACGCGCGACGCACGAGCGGCAGGCATCGAGACGGTCTATCAGGACCTGGCCGTCATTCCGGCGCTCGACATCGCCTCCAACGTCTACCTGGGGCGCGAGATCAAGCGTAAAGGCATCAGCGGCAGTCTGTTTCGACGTCTGGACATGCCGAGGATGCGAGAGGAGTCGTCGAAGCACCTGCAGGACCTCAAGATCGGTATCAAGTCGGTCAACCAGGCGGTCGAGACGCTCTCCGGTGGCCAACGTCAGGGTGTGGCCGTAGCACGGGCAGCAGCGTTCGGCCGCGGAGTGATCATCATGGACGAGCCGACTGCCGCACTGGGTGTGCGAGAGTCGGGCATGGTGATCGATCTGATTCGCACCATTCGCGACCGCGGCATACCTGTGGTGCTCATCAGCCACGACATGCCACACGTGTTCGAGGTCGCCGACCGGATCCACATCCACCGCCTCGGCAAGCGGGCGGGCGTGGTCGATCCGAAGAACCGCAGTATGTCCGAGGTCGTCGCGCTCATGACCGGCGCGGAGGAGCCGACCGACGATGAACGCGCCGGGCTCTGAATCGACAAGCCCGGTCGGTGTTTTCGTCGGGCTGGCGACACTCGACGTGATCCATCGAGTGTCGGCAGCGCCGGCACCCAACCAGAAGATCACCTCGAGCGCTCAGTTCGTCGCGGCGGGAGGTCCTGCCGCCAACGCGGCCGTCACCTTTGCCGCGCTCGGCGGGACGGCCGTGCTCGTCACCGCACTCGGAGACGACCCGGTGGCCGCGCTGGTGAAGGCGGACCTGGCTGCGTTCGGCGTCCGCGTGATCGACGCGGCCGCCGGCTCGAGCAGATCGGTGCCCGTCTCGGCGGTGACGGTGATCGAATCGACCGGCGACCGATCGGTCGTCTCGGCCGACGCCGTGAACTCCGACGCCTCGCCGCCCGAGGGGCTGGAGGCCGTCGTCGCCGGTGCCGACGTCGTTCTGGTCGACGGGCACCACCCCCTGATCGCCTGCGCCGCCGCGGAACATGCGGCGGCGCGGGTTACCACGTTGGTCGTGGACGCCGGTCGCTGGAAACCGGTGATGACCGAGCTGATCGAGCACGCCACGGACATGGTGTGCTCGGCGGACTTTCGCGCCCCCGGCACCTCGGACACGGCCGCGAACGCCGCGGAACTCGTTGCATCCGGTGTGCGGACCGTCGTCACCACCCACGGCGGCGAGCCCGTCGAGTGGTGGTCCGAGGGATCGACCGGATCGGTCGATGTGGAGCCGGTCGCGGTGGTCGATACTCTGGGTGCCGGGGATGCGTTCCACGGCGCGTATGCCTACTACTGCACGCAGCCGGGCTCGCTGGCCGAGCGCATCGACAGTTCGGCTCACGTTGCCGCGCTGCGCTGCTCGGTGATCGGCCCCAGAGCATGGCTACGCGAACTTTCCATCAACGGACTCGAAAGCGACAACGGTGAGCATTGACCAGGACGTACAGGAAGCCACCCTCGACGAACTCGTGGAGCTGGCGCGAAAGCTGGCCGTACCGGGTGAGCGGCGCATACTCGGCCTGACCGGTGCACCGGGTGCCGGAAAATCCACTGTGGCACAGCAACTCGTCGACGCGCTCGGGCCCGAACTTGCGGTACTGGTTCCGATGGACGGATTCCATCTCGCCAACGAGGTGTTGATCGAACTGGGTCGGCTCGATCGCAAGGGTGCCCACGACACGTTCGACGACGGTGGATACGCGCGGTTGATCGCGGCCGTTCACGATCAGCAGCCCGGTGGTCCCCTCGTGTACGCGCCGAGATTTCGCCGAGAGATCGAGGAGTCGATCGGTTCCTCCATCCCGGTCCCGTCGACTGTTCCGCTGGTCATCACCGAAGGCAACTACCTGCTGATGGAATCCGATGCGTGGCCGGCGGCGCGGGCGATGATCGACGAAGTCTGGTTTCTGGCTCCACACACGAGAGTTCGGCACGAGAGGCTGGTGGCCAGGCACGAGGCCTACGGAAAGTCGCACGAGGACGCGGAGTTCTGGGCACTGGGATCGGACGAACGCAACGCGGAACTGATCGGGTCCACCGCACGTCGCGCCGATCGAATCCTGCGGCTGACATGACGATTGCGCAGAACCACGAGACACGACAGCGCTGGGCCGACTGACATGCCCACGATGGACGACGTCGCCCGATTGGCAGGTGTATCGGTATCGACTGTCTCGCACGTGCTCAACGGAACTCGCAACGTCAATGCCGCCACCCGGGAACGTGTCGACGCAGCGATTGCCGAGATCGGATACCGCCGCAACGTCGTCGCTCGATCGCTCGCGGCAGGTCGGACTCACACCGTGGGACTGTCGATCGCCGCGTTGACCAACCCGTATTTCGGAAGCCTGGTCCATGCCGTCGAGCAGCGATTGTCCGAGGCCGGTTACGTCTTGATCCTCGGTGATTCGCACGACGAGCCCAGGTCCGAGCGGAGGGTGACGGACTCGTTGCTCGACCGTCAGGTCGACGGCATGATTCTCGCACCCGCGGCGGGCTCCGAATTCTCGACGATTCCCGAGATCGTCCGCAGTGGAACGCCTCTGGTGTTGATCGACCGGATGCTCGACGTCTCCTGCGATCAGGTGGGTCCGGAGAACGACGCGTCGGCGTACGAGCTCACCACCCACCTCCTCGACGCCGGACACCGACGTATCGCGATCGTGCGCGGCATCGAAGGGATCTCCTCCACGACCGAGCGATTCGACGGCTACGCCCGCGCGCTGGCCGATCGAGGAATCGAACTCGATCCTCGACTGATTCTCGACGGCCGGTCCAACGTCGAGGTGGCCGAATCTCGGGTGCGTGAGCTGATGTCCGGTCCGGACCGGCCGTCGGCCCTGGTGTCGATGAACAACTCGATGACGATCGGATCGCTGAAAGCTGTTCGAGGCCTGGGTTTGTCGATTCCGGCGGACCTGGCCTTCGTCTGCTATGACGACTTCGAGTGGTCGGACCTGTTCGAGCCTCGGCTCACGGCGGCAGCTCAGGACGTGCAGACCATCGGCCGAACCGCAGCCGACCTGGTTCTCCGGCGCATCGAGGGACACGAGGACGCGCCCCGATCGATCCGAGTACCGACCACCTTCACCCACCGAAATTCCTGCGGCTGCAGTGCACCTCGAGCCGACGTGCCGGCCGCACCCGAAAGATAGGACAGTTCATGCCGATTGCCAGTCCGGACCAGTACGCCGCCATGCTGGATCGCGCCAAGGAGGGCGGGTTCGCCTACCCGTCGATCAACGTCACCGGTTCACAGACACTCAACGCAGCCCTTCAGGGCTTCGCCGAGGCCGAGAGCGACGGGATCATTCAGGTATCGGTCGGCACGGCGCTCTATCTGTCCGGCAATGCGGTGCAGAACCGCTTCGCCGGCTCCAAGGCGCTCGCACAGTACGCCCACGAAGTGGCGCAGCACTATTCGATCTCGGTGGCGCTGCACACCGATCACTGCCCAGCCGAGAATCTGGACGACTGGGTGCGGCCCCTGCTGGCCGACGCCATCGACCGACGCGGACGCGGACTCGACCCGCTCTACCAATCGCACATGTGGGACGGCTCGGCGGTGCCGCTCGACGAAAACCTGCGTGTCGCTCGGGAATTGCTCGATCTGTCGATGCAGGCGAACACGATCCTCGAAATCGAGGTCGGCGTCATCGGCGGCGAGGAGGACGGCGTCTCGCACGAGATCAACGAACAGCTGTACTCGACCGTCGACGATGCTCGGGCCACGATCGCCGCGCTCGGCGCCGGTGAGCGCGGTCGCTACATGACCGCCCTGACCTTCGGCAACGTGCACGGTGTCTACAACCCAGACTCGGTGCACCTACGCCCGGAAATCCTCGCCGAGATCCAGGCCGTCGTCGGAGCCGAGACCGGTAAGGACAACCCGTTCGATCTGGTGTTCCACGGTGGATCGGGATCCAGCGCAGAAGATATCGCCTCCGCGGTCGCGAGCGGGGTGATCAAGATGAACATCGACACCGACACCCAATACGCGTTCACCCGGTCCATCGCCGGGCACATGATCAGCAAGTACGACCAAGTCCTCAAGGTCGACGGCGAGTACGGCAACAAGAAGGCCTACGACCCGCGATCGTGGGGCAAGCCGGCCGAGACGGCGATGGCGGCTCGGGTGGTCGAGGCGACGCAGATGCTGGGCTCGGCAGGTCGCACGATGCGCTGAGAGTCTTTTTGGTCGAACGTGTCGAAATCTGCGGACCGGTTCCGTCCCAGGGTCGAATGCGGCAAGAATGGCCGCATCGGACGACAGGAGACACCATGGCCGAGTACCTCATGCTCAAGCACTACCGCGGAGCCCCCGAGCCTGCCGACTGGATCCCGATGGACCGGTGGACACCCGCCGAAGTGCGCGACCACATCGAGTTCATGCAGGACTTCGCCGCCGAACTCGAGAAGACCGGCGAATTCGTCGACGCGCAAGCTCTGGCCCCGGAGGGAACGTGGGTGCGCTCGGATGGGGAAGGGAAGCCTCCGGTCACCGATGGCCCGTTCGCGGAGACGAAGGACCTCATCGCAGGCTGGATGGTGATCGACGTCGACTCCTACGAACGCGCGCTCGAGCTGGCAGGGCAGCTGTCGGCAGCGCCCGGTGCCGGTGGGAAGCCGATCGACGAGTGGCTCGAACTGCGTCCGTTCATGGAGGCACCTCCCACCATCGCCGACTGACGACCGTCGTGGATCCACGGATTCTGCGGGAACTGACGCCCGCGGTGATCGGCGTTCTCGTCCACCGCGGAGCAGATTTCGCGGCGGCCGAGGATGCTGTGCAGGAAGCGATGCTCGAGGCGATCTCGACGTGGGTCTCCGAAGCACCGACCGACCCGAAGGGCTGGTTGGTCACCGTTGCCTGGCGGAAATTTCTCGACGCGCAACGCTCCGAGAACGCGCGACGAGCACGTGAGGATCGAGTCGCCGCCCAACCGGATCCCGGCAGTGTCGGCGGCGTCGACGACACGTTGCAGTTGTTCTTCCTGTGCGCGCATCCCTCGCTCGGTCCCGCGGCAGCGGTGGCACTGACTCTGCGTGCCGTCGGGGGATTGACGACGCGGCAGATCGCGCAGGCATACCTGGTGCCGGAGAAGACCATGGCGCAACGCATCAGCCGAGCCAAGCGCACGGTGCGCGACGTGCGTTTCGACGCCCCCGGTGATGTGGGGACGGTACGACGGGTGCTGTATCTCGTCTTCAACGAGGGGTACACCGAGGACATCGATCCGGCGGCCGAGGCGATTCGGTTGGCCCGGCAGCTGGCCAGGTTGTCCGACGACGAGGAAACGGCCGGACTGTTGGCGCTGATGCTGCTTCACCACGCACGCCGTTCGGCCAGGACAGGGCCCGACGGTCACCTCATTCCTCTCGCCGAGCAGGATCGATCTCGTTGGGATACAACGCTGATCGCGGAGGGAGTGCAGATTCTGCAGACTGCGCTCGCCCGAGATCGGTTGGGAGAGTTCCAGGCGCAGGCGGCCATCGCCGCCCTGCACGCCGACGCGTCGCGTGTGGAGGAGACCGACTGGGTGCAGATCGTCGAGTGGTACGACGAGTTGCTCGCTCTCACAGGCAGTTCCGTCGTGCGGCTCAATCGAGCGGTGGCGATCGGGGAGGCCGACGGTCCGGCGGCGGGGCTTGCGGCACTGGGCGAGGTCGATTCGGCCGTCCCGCGGCACACAGCAGCGGCCGCGTACCTGCACGAGAAGTCCGGCGATCTGCAGCGTGCCGCCGAGTTGTACGTGCAGGCAGCCGAGAGGGCGTCGTCGATGTCCGAGCGGCACCACCTGACGCTGCAGGCCGCGCGGATCCGGGCCGAGTGAGCCCCCCTGGGAGCAAGCGAACGGACCGATCGGTTTCGTAATCCGATCGTTAGCGGTAGGAAGCGAAATTCGTGCGACCCTCGTGTGGTGCTGATGCTGCGTGTGGGGCAGAAGAGGAAGAAGCGGACTCGATCCGCTGCGGTCGTGGCGGCTGCGGCGGTGGCGTCGATGCTGATGACCGGAGCGTCGGTGCAGGCGCTGCCGGGGAACACGGGGTCGGCCGACGCGGCTGCGGGCGCCGTCGGCATCCATCAGGTGTCGGCGACCCGAGCGGTACTGAACGTGTTCTCCCCGTCCATGAATCGCGTCGTATCCAACGAGGTGCTGCATTCCCCCGACGACGGACCAGCACCCACTCTCGTGCTGCTCAACGGCGCGCTCGGCAACGAGGACGGCGTGGGCTGGCTCAACAATTCCGGCGTCGAGAAGTTCTTCCTCGACAAGAAGGTCACCGTGGTGGCACCGATCGGTGGCCGGTTCAGTTTCTACACCGACTGGCAGACAACGGATCCGGTGCTCGGCAGCAACAAGTGGCAGACCTACCTCACCCGCGAACTGCCCGCCGCCGTCGACGCAGCCTACGGATCGACCGGCAGGCGCGGCGTGGCAGGGCTGTCGATGAGTGGTGGTCCGGCACTCGACCTCGCGATCCAGGCCCCGGACGTGTTCGACGCGGCCGCGTCCTTCAGTGGATGTCCGGCACCGTCCACTCCGCTTGCCACGGCGGGTATATCGGCGATGATCGCCGGCGGACTCAACAATCCCTTCAATATGTGGGGGCTACCGGGAAGCCAGGGATGGCGCGATCACGACCCATCGCTCAACGTCGAGCGGCTGCGCGGAACCGCGGTGTACGTCAGTTCGTCCCGCGGACTCCCGGGGCCTGTCGATCGCATTCCCGAAGGCGCGATCCCGCCCTTCGGAGGGATGGCGGTCGAAGCGATGGTCAACCACTGCACGTCGATCTTCGTCGACGCTCTGCGCCGAGCCGACGTGCCGGCGACGGTGTCCATGCGCGAGGAGGGCGCGCACACCTGGCCGCTGTTCGAGGATCAGCTACGCGAGGCGTGGTTCACCACGCTGGCACCTGCTCTGGGAACCAGGTGATTGCGCCGACACCGGCGCGGGTACGCGTCGGTGGATAACACCGACGAAGGGACGACTCGAACATGTCGAAGGACGAATTGCACAAGGGCGACAAGGTCGAATGGCAGACCCACGGAACGAAGACCGAGGGCGAAGTGGTGGAGAAGATCACCTCCGATACCGAAGCCGCAGGCCGGACCGTGAAGGCATCGAAGGACGACCCGCAGTACCGGGTCGAGAGCGACAAGTCGGGTAAGGACGCGGTGCACAAGCCGGACGCGCTCGACAAGAAGGACTGACGACACACGGCTCTTCCGATGCACCCGAGTGCGCGGCCTCGGGTGCATCGGAGGATCTCAGGCCTGAGGCACCGAACGTTCTGCGCCCCAACTCCGTTCGATGTAGCCTCGGATCCGCTCGATGTCCTCGGCCGGGATTCTCTCCGGCTCGCCGTGCTCGAGTGGATCGGTGTGGAAGATGTAGAGCCGTGAGGCGAACTGGTCGAACGGCAGCGAACCTTCGCCTGCGCGTTCGCCGTTGCCCGCCGTACCCACCACGACGCCGTCGCCCCAGTCCTGCCCGCTGTCGTTGTTCGGGTTGAAGAAGTACACCCGCATGACACCGTCGGGGTCTGCGGACACCCGCAGAATCGTGATGGCGTGCCACCCCACATACCGTGCCGCACTGTCGGTTACGGCCACACCGGCCGGTTGTGGATGGATCAACGGTTGGTGCCCGTTGTACTCCGGGTGGTACGCGGCGTAGAACTGCCGCAGGAAGACGTCCAGGTCCACGAGATTGCCGGTCGCGACGTCGACGTCGATGTGGAATTCGCGTGCCGACCACCAGCCGTGGAATTCCGGGTTGACCCAGCGGTGCGGATCACCGGGACGATCGGCACAACGCCGGACCATCTCGGCGTAGATGCGATCGAGGTGCGGAACCAACAACAACGACGCGGGATCGAGGTCAACCGGATCGGACGTGGCGACGCCGCTGACGCTCTCGGTCGACGAGATCGACTGCCCCTCGAAGTGCATGACGATCTCCTCGTCACGCGCCGCCCACACCACCATCTGCAGCAGGTAGTCGGGATCGTTGTAAGCCCACATCGACAACGCCCGCGCCGACTGACACGTCGGGTTGTCCCCCTGGCCGACGCCCAGGGGCTGCCCGAGCATCGAGAGCAAACCCCCGAGCAAGCGTGACTCCGGCGCGGGGACGGGCCCGAACGAGGTGATCAGTCGCTCCCGCACCGCAGGAGCGAGTTTCAGCGAGATCTGGCGCCACAGGGACGGCACGATCGGCGGCTGATGCAGAATTCCCCGATCGAGCAGCAGCGCCAATCCGTAGAGGCACTGCGCGGTCTCGGGATACACCGTCTCCTCGATGAGGCGATGAACCAGTTCGGGATACCGCGTCAGGCAGGTCCGGCCGGTATCGGACAGACCGAGCGCCTCGGGCAGAACATACGAGTAATGGTCGACGAGATACTGCGTCAGCGTCGCGTGGTACGGCGAGACCAGACCGGTGTCGTGCATGGCCCGCGCGAATCCACGGGCCTCGAACTGCAATGCCTCGACGTCCATCGCCTCGAGCCGAGACCGGTACACCTCGACGCCCGGGTCCTCGCGGCAGGCATCGGTGGTGCCGAACAGCGCCGTGATCAATCGATCGAGGCCCTGCCCGGAGTTGCCGAGGTCCACGGTCGGGTCGTCGCGATAGATGGCGATGCGCGTGACCATCGCCTTGATGGTGTCCACCTGAATCGGACGCTGGCGCAGAATCCGCCAGATCTCCTCGACCAACTCGTCGAGCACGCTGTCGTACCCGATCTGCTGCGCGACGTAGCCGAACAGATCACGAATCAAATGCGCTGTGCGGCCCAATCGAACTCGCTCCGACTCCGACGGCGGTGTGAAGAGCACGTCGAGGTTGAGTGCGAGAACCTGCGAGAGAAATCGCCGAGCCTCCTCGGCGGTCACGGCAGGATGCTCGTACTCACCCGCGACGATCGCGATCATGCGCAGTTCGCTGGTCGCCTCGAGCACCACGGTGTCGTCGTTGCCGCTACGCAGGCTCGGCCCCACGAACGCCGGGACGAGAATGTCCGGCTGGGCCCAGTCGGTACCTGCGAACAGTCCGGCCTGCTCGAGCATCGCGGCTCGTTCGCGAATTGCGCTGCAACCGCCGGGCTGCAACAACACTCGATGCAGGCCGTCGAGCACCCGCCGTACCTTGGTGTTCTTGCTGAACTCGGGTGCTCCGGCCAGCGCCTCGGTGGCGTGGTCCAGCTGGGCCAGCCGTGACACCAGAGCCTTGTCGACCGGTGCAGAGTCGTTCATCGTCTGCGTCGATGGTTCGTGGTCGTTGCCGAGTTGCTGCTTCACACGTAGAAGTCCAGTTCTTCCTGTTGCCTGAGCAGATCACGCATTCGGTACGGGTCCTCGCCGAAGAAGTACAGCAGGCCCCAGTGAGTACCGAATGCTGTTCTCTTGGTGACGGTTTCCTCGACCGGAGCGGACAGGTCGTTGGTCTCGTAGTAGTCGTCGTCTGCGGTGACATCGGGGATGACGAGATCGCTGACGACGCGTCGCCGCGGGTAGACGCCGAAGCATCCGGCGTGACCGGTGGCGTCGACCACCTCTCTCGGGAAGAAGGCGTCGATCTCCTCCTCGGTGGTCTTCGGGTCGAACGCCAATGCCAGGCCCTGGTACGCGTTGAAGCCGTAGGCGCGCTCGAGCAGCTCGAAGACTTTGAAACCCGGTGGCCGGTAAGCGACTTCACCGAAGTACATCTCGCCGTCGCTGGTGACGAAGTACTCGGGGTGAATGAAACCGAACTCGATGTCGAAGGCCTTGATCAGCTTCTCGATCTGCACCGTGATCTGCTCGCGGTACTTCTCCAGTTCCGGTGTGGCCGGGACGAACACCGAGTAACCGAGCCTGACGTACTCGGAGATGTTGAGGAACTTGATCTTGCCGTTGTGAATCCATGCTTCGACCGCGAATTCCCAGCCGTCGAGGTGCGATTCCATCAGCGCCGGAAATTCCTCGTCGGGAATGGAGTCGACCTCGTCAGGGGTGCGAATGACGCGGTGGCCGAGGCAACCGGCCTTGTCGAAGGCCTTCACATGAATCGGGTCGTTGGGATCGCCGTCGAGCTTGAGCAGCGTCTGGTTGACACGCTTGAGGAATCGAATGACGTCCTCACGGTCGTGGGCTTCCTCGAAGATGCCCACTCGAATGCCGCCGAGCTGAGCACGGCGCTTCATCAAGGACTTGTCGCGCAACAGCATTGCCTGACCGAACAGGCGTGGGTTGCCGAGCAACACCGAGTTGATGGCACCGGCCCACTCCACTGTCTCCTCGTACAACGGAATCGCGACGTCGACGCCCTTGGCCTGCAGGGTCTCGGCGATTTCCAGCGAGCGATCGTTGAGTCGCTCGAAGTTCCACGGGAGGTACGGAATGTCGTGCTCGGTGCAGTACGCCTCGGCCCACTCCGGGGCGACGACCACGTAGCGCCGATCGAACTTGTCCAGTGCTTCCACTGCGGCCAAACTCCAGCCCAGCAGGGCCACGAAACCTTTGTTCGGGTCTTTCTCCAGCCTGTCTGGCCGAGCCATGAAGTTCCTTCCCCTTGATGATTCATCGGTCGAGGTCCTTCGCTCCACCGTACAGAGGCGCAAACGGTCGCTCGGCACCCCTGTCGGTGACGGTGGATCACGAACCCGCCGTACGCAGGTGCTCGGTGCGGTTCACGATCGACAGATCTCCGCCGATCGTGCACGATCGTGACCGACGAGGTGCGGTGCGCGCCTACCGGGAACGAGGAGTGCGGAATGACGGTCGACAAAACCGGTGCCGAGGTCGAGATCTCCCAGCAGGCGGACCGTTTCACCGTCTCGGTGGAGGGTTCGCAGGTCGGCTTCACCGAGTTCGCCGACGACGAGCAGGGCAGACGCATCTTCTTCCATACCGAGGTCGACGCAGCCTACGGCGGACGTGGTCTGGCAACGATTCTCGTGCAGCAGGCGCTCGACGCCACCCGTTCCGACGCCAGGCGAATCGTTCCGATCTGCGAACTGGTGGCCGCCTTCGTGGGTAAGCATCGGGAGTACGACGACATCGTCGAACCGGTCACCGACGAGATCCGGCAGTGGCTGGCCGACCGGCAGGGCTGACCGCGGGAATACCGTCGAACACCGCCGGGTTGAAGCGCGTAGAGTAGTTGCAGAGTCAACTACATTGCCGAAAGGGAGCCCATGCCCGCAGTGACGGTCGACAACATCCTCGCGTTGCCCCGCATCCCCATGCCCGACGCCACCGCCGTCCCCCGGCCGGTCCGGTCGGTCACGACGGCACCGACGGGATACGAGGGGGAGGGCTTTCCCGTTCGCAGGGCATTCGCCGGACTGGACATGTCGTCCCTCGACCCGTTCATTCACATGGATCAGATGGGCGAGGTGAATTACGCGCCCGGTGAGCCGAAGGGGACGCCGTGGCATCCGCACCGCGGGTTCGAGACGGTGACTTACATGATCGACGGGATCATGGAGCACAAGGACTCCCACGGCGGCGGCGGAATCATCAGCGGTGGCGACACCCAGTGGATGACGGCGGGCGGTGGCATTCTGCACATCGAGGCTCCGCCCGAGCATCTGGTGATGTCGGGCGGGCTGTTCCACGGTGTGCAGCTCTGGGTCAATCTGCCGCGCGAGAACAAGATGGCGCATCCGCGTTACCAGGACATCACCGGGAGCAAGGTGGCGCTGGCGTCGAGTCCGGACGGCGGTGCGCTGGTACGTGTCATCGCCGGCGAGATCGCCGGTCTGCAGGGGCCGGGTTCGACGTACACCCCGATTGCGCTCTCGCACAGCACGATCGCGCCGGGAGCGGCGCTGACGCTGCCGTGGAATCGAGAATTCAACGCACTCGTCTATGTTCTCGCGGGAGAGGGCACGGTGGGCGCGGAGAAGCGTCCGATCAGGATGGGGCAGACGGCACTGTTCGGCCGCGGCGACACCATCGAGATGTCCGCATCCGCGGTGGGGGAGTCGCTCGAGGTGTTCGTTCTGGGTGGCCGGCCGATTCGGGAACCCGTCGCGATGGCAGGCCCGTTCGTGATGAACACCAAGTCCGAAGTGCTGCAGGCGTTCGAGGACTACCAGGCCGGTCGGCTCGGAGTCCCCGTCGAATAATCGCGCCTACCGTGCAACGATCTCCGGCATGAGCGACGCAGAACCCGGTATCGGTGGAACACGGCTGTACAGCCGATTGGTCACCCGCGCGGACGGCCCGCTCGAGCCCGCGCGGGCGGCCAGGAGGCTTTCCGCCTACGTCTACGGAAACATCCTGGTCCTCGCGGCGGTCGCAGCATCGACGCCGAGCTCGATCGAGCACGGAACGGCGGCTGTCCTGGTTCTGGCCACTGCGGTGACGACGTTTCTCGCGCATGTGTTCGCGGATTTCGTCGCGGGCAGTCAGATCCCCGAAGCCCACGGTGATGCCACCGACGAGCAACGCAAGTTCAAGGCCGTCGAGGAATTTCGCGATGCCGTTCCCATCCTGAGTTCCGGCACCGTCCCTGCGTTGATGCTGGCCCTCGGTTGGTTGTCGGTGCTCCCGGGCCAATGGTCGGAACTGCTGGCCGGCGCAGTGATCGTGGTGCGCATCGCCACGATTCAGATGGTCACCCAGCGAATTCGCGGCAATCGCTTGACCTTCCGTGCCTTTCTGGGTGGCCTGGCCACCGCTGCGGTTGCTGCGTCGATCGTGCTGGCGAAGGTGTTCCTGGGGCACTAGCTCCCGAACTCGGCGTACAACTCCGGTAGGAAGCCCGCGAGATGGTTCATCTCCTGTCCGCAGTGCAGCAGGAGGTCTCGGGCGAGATCGAGGCCAAGAACGAGGTCCGTCGGGTCCACCGACGCCCCACGGCCGACGGCGCACGCGGCCTGCTTGACGTCCGGTACGTGGAGCCCTCGTAGGTTCAGGAAGAAGCGGCTACGCATCTCGGCACCACCGTCGACAGGGCGCACCTGGTGGGCCAGCCATCCCAGATCCACCGGTGCGATGGAACTGCCCACTCGGCCGAAGACGATCGTCTGATCTGCGGGAACGTCGAATCCGTGCGCGATCGGATCGCGAAAGGCAATGCCCAGCTGCTGCAGCTTCGGACCGACGTATTCGTCCACGAACGTCGTGTTGCCGATGTACTTGGCCTTGTCGGGAATGTCGAGTGACGTTCGATCCTCGGCGAAGTCCGCGTAGAGGTGGGCATCGGGATGCCACAGCTTGTATCGCGCGGCCTCGGTGGAATGCCAGCCGAACCACCAGTCCCACATCGCTGCCGTCACGCGCGGCATCACCGTACGGACCGCCACGAACGTCACCCCGTCGGCGCGGCGACCGTATCCGGTCTCGATCGTGGAGTAGCCGGTGGACGCGAGATCGGTTGTGATCGCATCGAATCCGGGGATCGACTCGGGCGCGAGGGCAGGTCCCGCGTAGGCGTCCGCGACGACCGCCGGTGCGGGCGTCGTCCTCGGTGCCATGTATCGGGCATACGGCAGGTTTCGATCGGCCTCGCGGTAGCCCTGGTAGCGCTCGGTGCACTGGCCGCCCGAGCCGGTCGCCGGGGCAGCTGCCGCCTTGGCGACCGGGCCGACGACGGCGATGGTGGCCGCGGCAGCCGCTCCGATCATGATCTGGCGTCTGGTGGGCCCCCGGCCCGTGTTCCCCCCGATGCTCAACATCGGTTGAGACTAGGTCTCGGAATCGACGGATGTCAACGGCCTGGCACTACACTGCGCGGTATGAGGTCGGCACACTCCAAGGACGACGAGTCGAGAGTGCGTCGGCGCGACGAGATCGCCACTGCCGCCATCGAGGTGCTCGCCACGCAGGGGCTGCGCGGCTTGACCCACCGGGCGGTGGACGCCGCAGCGGGACTCGGCCCCGGATCGGTGAACTACCACGCGCCCACCCGGAGTCGGCTGCTTCACCTGGCTCTCGGTCAACTGTTCGTCCGCGATTTCGAGGTTGCCGGAGCGACGTTCGGCACTCTGGTGGACGTCAAACCGCTCACCGTCGACGTTGTGATATCCCACATCATCGACTTCATCGACGCCATGACATCGGCAGACGCGGTCAAACGGGTGATCGCGCGCCACATCATGCTCGGCGAGGCGCAGCACGACGACGAAATCCGCGAGTTGTTCGACAGTCAACGTGCCGCATTCGTCACCTACACCCAGTGGATCGTCGCCTCGCTGGACTCCGAGGATCCGCCCTCCGACGCCGAAACTCTCGTAGTGATGATCGAAGGTCTCGTTCAGCGGCAAGTGCTGATCGGATCGCGACTTTCCCCCACCTTCATCGAGCAGATGTTGCGCAAGATCATCGTGGCCTCGCCGTTGGTCGAGGGCTGACCGGGGGACGTTGCTTCACCCCAGCAGCGTGCGACGCTCGGTGTGGGTGAAGGTGAAGATCGTTGCGCCGAAGCTGAGCAGTGCGGTCAGAAGCAGCACCTGGGGTCCGGTGATGACGACGCCGATGAAGGCTCCGATCGCTCCGCCCAACGCGAACGATCCGAGAAGGGCTGTGTAGCACAGCCAGTCGTAGCGCGTTCCCCCGCCGAACAGGTGCCGTTCGATACCCTGGCCCAGCTTCACCAGCGTTCCGGTGACGTAGCTCAGCGGAATGTAGGTCTCTTCCTTCTTCGTGAACGCGGTGTTCAGTGCGCCGAGTGCGAAGGCCACCAACAGAATCGGGTAGAAGTTCACGTTCGCCGACGACCATCCCGAGATGGCGATGTCGATGGCTCCCGCTCCGGCGAGCGCGATCGTGGTCAGCACCGTTGCTCCGTGGGGATGGTTCGACCAGTACCGACGGCGGCAGATCGACGAGATCACCACCCCGGCCAGAAAAGAGCCCATGAGCGCGAGAGCCGCTATCGGTGAGGCGCCCGGGGTGACCTCCTTGCCCTCGGGGTGCCCGAAGTGCCCGACGACAGCACGTTCGGTGTTGCCGGTCATGAAGGTCACGAAGTAGCCGGCAGAATGCAAGAACGCCACTGCGCCCACCATCCCGGCCAGTCCGGACAATATCCAGGACAGACGAGCTTCGGGACCGACTGCTGTGTCGCGGCTGATTGCCACCGGAGAAGTCATGACTCGATTCTCCTGGCTACGGGCGAACCGGCAAATCTTTGAGTTGTCAATCACATAACCGACGCCGATTCACCATTCGCCACCATTCCGCGATGCATCACCCTGTTTCCCACGACTCCGCTGTGATCGGCTCGATGCATCACACATCGGTTGTCCCACATCACCACATCGCCGGGTGCCCACGCATGCCGCAACAGGTTGGTTTCGCGAGTCGAGTGCTCGAACAGCACTCGCACGGTCTCGTGCGCCTCCTCGGAGGACATTCCACTGATCGCGACGCACCGCGCCGGTGCCGACAACGCCAGTGCAGTGCGCCCGGACACGGGATGCACTGCGAACAGGGGATGTTCGGCACTGGAATCGGTGTCCGACGCCACCCCGGTCACGCGATGCGTCACGGTTCGTCCGGCCAGGTTCGCTTTCAGGTCGGCGGGCAGTGTGTCGTAGGCCTCGTACTGATCGCTGAACAGCGTGCTGCCTCCGGCTTCCGGTACCTCGACCGCACGTAACGCGGTGTAGGCAGGCGGATTCGGCACATACGTGGTGTCGACGTGGAACGTCGACTTCGGCGGTGTGGTTCGGCCGACGTTGCTGATGACGTTCAGATCGGGGAAGCCCGGCACCGGCGTCTCGCCCTCGGTGAACATCATGTCGCCGAACCGTCGGAGAAACGCCAGGAAACCCGCGTCGTCCAAGGGCTGCTCGCGCAGAATCAGCACGCCGTGTTCGGCCAACAGCGCTCGCAGTTCTTCGGTGTCGGTAGAGCTCAGGTCCAGCTCGGTGATCTCGATTCCCAACGTCACGAGGACAGCTCCTTCACCGACAGTTCGTCGAGCGATCGTGCGAACAGTTCCTCGACGGCGATGCCCGCCGCCGAGGCCATCACCGCGAGCACGCTCGACGGCGAGTACGAGCAGTACAGGCCGGCCTCGAGGAACCACGGCTCCCCGTCGGGGTCGATTCGGAAGTCGAAGAGACCGTAGTGTCGGCAGCCGAGAGAGCGATAGCACGATCGTGCTGCGGCCCAGACCTTCTCGGTGATCGGATCGGAGACGTCGACCATCCACGCCTTGGTCTGCTCCTTCGCGACCAGGTACAGATCTCCGTCCGAGGTGCGATTCAACTTGTCGGCGCTGGTGCGGATCGACTCGACGGCGTACTCCTCGAGCGGAAGACAGATCAGCTCGTCGCCTCGGGCGATGATGCCGCAACGTACCTCCCGACCGAGTGGAACGTACGACTCCACCAGTGCCGCAGACGAGTACGCCAGAGCCTCGCTCACTGCGGTTGCCAGACGGTCGGATTCGCGAACGAGCGCGACGCCCATCGAGTTGTCCGAGTCCACCGGCTTGACGACCACGGGCAGATCGACGTCGATGTCGTCGCCGCAGCGGACCACCACCCCGGTGGGTACGGCGACCCCGGCCGCAGCGACGACGGCTCGGGCACGGGCCTTGTCCGCCGTCATCGCCATCACATCAGGACCGTTGCCCACGTACGGCACGCCCAACAGATCGAACAGACTGCGGTACGTCGTCATCCCGGGCAGGCAGAACATCTGCGGCACCATGACGTCGAAATGCCACGACGACATGATTTCCACTGCCTGTGCCAACGACATCTGCTGCGCCGCAGCCACACTGGCGGCATCGATCGCGCCGGGGAAGCTCCAGAGCCCACCGGGGGAGACGAACGCCACCTCGAAGCGGTAGTCGGGACTCCCGCCGAGCGCGTCGAGGAATCCGCCCGCGTACACCCGTGACAGATCGCAATGGAACTCGTCCACCGACGATCCGACCAACACCAGTACCGACAGGGTCATCAGTCGCCTCCGTTCTCCACGAGTTTGCCGATGTTGAAGTCGATGCGCGACCAGCCACGTCGTGCCAGCAGATTGCGCAGCAACAGGGACGGGATCTGGAGGTGGTGTACGAGAAAGTACGGCAGAGGATCCCATCCGGTCAGGATGGCGTCCTTGCCGCGGAAGATGCTGCGAAGGCGAGCTTTTCGGTTGCCCTCGGAGAACAAGCGCCATATCTCGTGGTAGACCCAGTAGGTCGGCCGAGCCGTCGGACGCGGCACGATCACCGGGTGGCCGTCGTCGAGATACGCGGCCGCCAGGTCGGGATGGTCGTAGAACATCGTGATGGCCGAGTGGGTGCGGGGGTTGCATTCGATCGCGTAGATGTGGCCGTCGGCGGCGGATTCTATGAAGTCGAACGACAGCTGGCCGGTCACGTCCAGAGAAGAGACGAATGTTTCCACCCAGCGCAGGATGTCCGGCTTGTCCACCATCTCGTAGTTGACCTGGAACGCCGAGGACACGCAACAGCCGTACACCTGCAGCCGACCCTGGCGTACCGTGCCGTGCGTGCAGTACTCCTGACCGGCGATGAACTCCTGCAGAATCCACGGATCGTCGTCCGTGATGTGCAGGCTCCTGGCGAACGACGAGTTCCGCTCCGGTGTGCGTGCCGACAACCGCGTCAGGTCCATTCGCCCGACCGGGTTGTACGAGATCCGTTTCAGGATGTATTCGCGACCCGGCGGAAACTCGAAGTCGTCGATCTGGGCGGGATCGGTGATCCGCCGGAAGTCGGGCACGCGAAGTCCCAACGATGTTGCGTGCTCGGAGAATCGAGACTTGTCGTCGACCATTCGCACGGTGTCCGCGTCGCCGTGGATCACTTCGCAGTGCGGGTCGAGCACGGCCCTGGCGTCTGCGTCGTGAATGCTCGCCGCAGGGCTGGCCACGGGGACGAAGACATCGACGTTCTCGCGTCGAACGATGTCCAGCAGAGCCTGCGCGTATCCCGGGGCACCCGGATCGGGTACACAGTGAAATCGGTCGACGGCCCGGGAGAACCGGTGGCCGGTGAAGCGGTACTTGGCCGATTCCACCAGGATCACCCGATGCCCGGCGAGGTGAAAGGAGCGAGCGAGCTGCAGTGCCTTGGTCATCTTGCCGCCGCTGATCAGCACCGTTCTGGGTGACTCGGATCGGCGGGTGGGCGGCGCAGTGCCACCGATCGCGGCCACCGCCGTCGCCGCGAGGTCGACGGGCAGGGTGGCCGCGAGACCGAGCAGCGCGGCAACCGTACGAATCATGTTCGACGGATGAGCGTGACGCCGTCGCGCAGAGGAAGCAGAACCTGCTCCACGCGAGGGTCGTTCGCTACGTAGTCGTTGAATTCTGCGACGGCCCTGCCGTTCTCGGTGGGCTGTTCGCTGTACGGCTGGCCCTGCAGCAGGGTGTTGTCGACCGCGATCACGGCGTTCTCGGCGAGCAGTTCGCTACCGAGCAGATACTCCACGTAGGCGCGGTACCCGGTTTTGTCGGCGTCGATGAACACCAGGTCGAAGCGACCGTCGAGCCGTCGAAGGGTCTCCAGTGCCGGACCGACCTCCACCGTGATGGACGAGCCGGCAGGTGATTCCGCGAAGCAGGACTGCGCGAACTCGGCCACGTACGGATCCACCTCGCACGCGACCACCTCACCGCCTGCAGGCAGAGCCTCGGCCATCGCCAGTGCCGAATAGCCGGTGAACATACCGATCTCGAGTACCCGCTTCGCCCCGGTCATGTGCACGAGAAACGCGAGGAAGCGTCCCTCCACGTGGCCGGAGAGCATCTCCATCTCCAGGGGCCCCGAGCCGGAGACCACGTCGCGTGATCTCCAGTCCTCGGTGCGGGTCCGCGACGCCAGTGTCGCCAGCGCTGCGGATTGGGAGGTGGTACAGGTGTCGAGATACGGGTCGAGTCCCGCTGCGAGATCGCGGGCTCGATGAACACGGGTGGTCAGCTCGTCGGTCACCCCGGCGCCGGCGTCGAGCAGATCTGCTATCTCGCTCAGCTCACGCGCCAGAATGGTCGTCGGGGTCACCGGTCGCGGGGCCTTCGTCACGGCGTCGGCGCGGTGAACATGTCGAGGCCCTCGCCTGCCCGGGGGAAGTCCAGGCAGATCTTCTTGTGCAGCGTCAGGACATCGGCCAGCTCCGATGCGTCGAGGTCGTTGAGGAAGCGGCACGTGCCGATCGGATCGGGCACCGCGGCACGCAGGATCCCGTCGCGTGTCTTGAGGATCGATGCCGTTGCCTCGGAAAGCAATTCGGGTGTCAGGTACGGGCTGTCCAGGGCCAGGCCGATGCTGGACATCACACCGAGTACGCGATCGCGGTCGGCCGTGGACAGATGTCCGCGTTGCTCGGCGACGGTCGTCGAGAGCGCCATGTCGATGTTGATCGCGTGACCGTGGAAGAACGGTGCAGGCGGGGTCAGCTCGAGCGTCGGACTCCAGGTGTGACCGAAGGCGATGACGCGATCGAGATCGATCTCGTGCAGATTGGGGGCCTCGAGTTCGAGCATCGTCGCGATCGCCGAGTAGGTCAGTTTGTCTGCGACCGAACGTAATTCCGCTGTTCCGTCGAGATGGCCGAATCGGGTTCGCAGCAGTTCGGGCCCGTACTGTTCGAGCATCTCGAAGATTTCCAAGTTGCCGACCACGGAGATCTTGATCAGCTCGGCCATGCCGTTGCGCACCTGGTCCTCGGGCAGCGTGCCGAGGAACGAGAAGTCCAGCAGCACCTTCTGTGACGCGTGGTAGGCACCGAGGCGGTTCTTGTGCTTTCCGTAGTTGACGGCCACCTTGATGGACACGCTTGCATCGATCAAGCCGATCAGGGTGGTGGGAATGCGGATGTACGGGGTGTTGCGGCGGTAGCTGGCGCACGCGAATCCTGCTACGTCCGTTGTCAGTCCGCCGCCCACCACCAGTACCGGCTCGGTGCGGACCAGACCGAATGCATCGAACTCACCCACGATGCGCTCGAAGGTCTCCAGCGACTTGGCGGTCTCCGCGATGTGCACCGGAACCACCGTCAGCGCGATCTCGTGGTGATCGAAGTATGCGCTGATCCGGTCGCCGTAGATGTCGTGCACCGCTTCGTCGACGACCATCAGCGCGCGACCGTACGGCCGGTAGCTGTCGGCCAATTCGGTGTTCTCGATCGCGAACACCCCGTCGACGTAGATCAGGTCGTACTCGATGCGCTCGTATCCCTCGACGCGAAACGACCTGTCCCCGGCAACGACCTGGGCCTGAAGATTGCTCACTGGTTACTCCTGGAGGATTGGATGAAAAGGTCAGACAAAACGCGCGCTCCGCAGGTCGGGCTCAGGCGGAGAGCAGAGCTCGGACGCGCTCGGGATCGAGTGCATCTACGGTCTCGGTGGCCGAGTCGAATTCGGTGCCCGCAGTGTTCTCGTTGGGGAATGCCACACAGGTGATGCCCGCAGCCGCTGCCGCCTGGACACCGCCGGCGTTGTCTTCGATGGCCACACTGTCGGACGCGTTCTCGCCCAGCGTCTTCAGCGCGTACTGGTACGAGGCGGGGTCGGGCTTTCCCGGCTCGACCGAGGTGGCGTCGACGATGACGTCGAACGAGTCGGCTGTGAGTTCGGGAGACAGAGCCGCGAGGAGCGCGTCGATGTTCTCTCGCGAGGTCGTCGTCACGAAGCCGACTTTGAGGCCGTTCGCTTTGGCGGAGTCGATCGTGTCGGCGACTCCCGGACGTGTCTTGACGTCGGACTCGCCGATCAGTCGTTGGAAGATCTCCGATTTGGTGGCGTGTACTGCCGCGGCGTCCACCTCGGTACCGGTCTCGGACGCGTATTCGCTGATGCGGTCGGCACCACCGTTCGAGCCGAGCATGGCCCGGTAGTCGTCCCGGGACCAGTTCCAGTTCAGATCGTGCGCTGCGAACGCCTCGTTGAACGAGCGACGCTGCAGTTCGGACGTGTCGACGAGTGTGCTGATCGAGCCGAACAGAATTGCGGGCATGGTTGCCTTTCGGAGCGAGAGACGTTGTACCAGTCAACGTCTCGCGTAAGCGCGATGGGGTGAGTTGGTTCGGGGGGTATGCCCCATCGGAGTCGAACGGGAAACCTTCGAATTTTTTCGGCCGAGCGATCGTCAGCGGGGCCGCACGGGTGCAGCCAGAATGGTCGGTGTCGAGCGGCCGCGCAGTGTCACCGTCTCGCCCGTCGTCCAGTGCGTGCGTTCGTCGTCGGATGCGTGATCGAGCACCGTCGACGACGTCAGCACATCGGTGTCGGGGTCATCCTTGGCGAGATCGGTGAGCCGGGCCGCCTGGTTCACCGTGTCGCCGATGACGGTGTACTCGAAACGCGACTCGGCGCCGATGTTGCCTGCGATGACCGATCCGTACGTGACTCCGATGCCCAGCTCGTAGTCGCCGTCGATGGACAGTTCGGCCGCCAGGGTGCGCGCGGTGCGTAGTGCGGCGGTCGCGGGATCCGGGTGATCGACCGGAGCACCGAAGATCAGCAATGCGGCATCACCCTCGAACTTGTTGACGAATCCGCCGCCTCGCTCACCGTGCTCCACGACGACCGCGAAAAATCGATTGAGCCAGTCCACCACGGCTTCGGCCGATTCTCGTTCGGCGCGAGCCGTCGAACCCACGAGATCGACGAACAGCACCGCCACAGTCCGATTCTCGCCGCCGAGGCGGGGTGCGCTCGCGAGCGCTCGTTGGGCGACGTCCTGGCCCACGTGGCGACCGAACAGCGATCGGAGACGTTCGCGCTCGTCCAGTCCGACCACCATCTTGTTGAACCCGTTCTGCAAACGGCCGATCTCGGAGGCGTCGTAGACGTCGACACGGGTATCGGTCGCCCCGGCTTCGACGCGTTGCATGGCGCTGCTGACCTGCTGTAGCGGGTCCGAGACGGAGCGTCCGACCAGAAACATGCCGCCGAATCCGACGACCAGGGCAACCGCGGAGAGCGACACCATCGCGGGGGAAAGATCGACGTCGGGAGGGATGACGGTGTCGATCAACCTGCCGAGTCCGATGAGGCCCAACCCGAGAACGGGAATCGCTGTGCTCAGGACCCAGATGAGAACGACACGAAGCCGAACACCGAGAGCTGCGGAATCGGTGACCGCACCGACGTCCATCACCGCGGCTGTGATCGGGCGAAGAGTTCGTTCGGCCACCAGGTAACCCAGCGAGCACGTTGCCAAGCCGCCGAAGCTGACGGCGATCGCCACGATGATCGACAGCGCGGCACCGGCCGACGCATTGACCGAGACGAACACCGCGACGCCGAGCGCCCACAGCAGAACGTGGACGCCGAGTTGGCGCAACGGCAGTCGGACGACGGCGATCGCGGTCTCGTCCGTCGGTGTTCCTCCGGTGTGCAGCCACCGAATCAGGAGTGCTGCGACGCGGAGCCCGAGCCCGATACCGATGGCGATCGCGACCGGTAGGTACACGAAAAACGCCAGGTAATTTCGGTCCGACAGGATCTCTTCGGAACCGACCGGCAGCGGCAGGACGAAGCGCGCCAATACGAACACGATGACGGCCCCGATGGCGTTGGCCGACACCATTCCCACCGCGTACAGACGCATGGGTCTGCGTTCGAGGGCAGATCGCAGGGCGGCGATCACCGGTGGTTCTCCGTGTTCGGCACGCTCGAACTCTAGGGGTCCGGCGAAAAGAATCCAGGAACCTCTGCCCGAACGACTACCTGTGTCGCTGAGTACCTGGTAATCTCCGTAACAGTTACCTACAGCTTTTCGACGATGGAAGGAACCACGGCGATGACCAGCACACTGTCCCGGAACGACGTTCTCGAGCCGGAGGACGTTTCCGCTCGTCTGCTCGATTCCGCCGCCCAGCTGTCCTACGATCCGTCCGAGGAAGTCGACTGGGAAGCCGACCTCGATCCCTCCCTCTACGGACTCAATCCGGAGTGGAGCACCCTGTACGGGACGAAGCTGTGGGACGAGATGAGCGAGGAGCAGCGCATCACGCTCACTCGCCACGAGGTCTGCTCCATCATGAGCACCGGTATCTGGTTCGAGATGATCCTGCAGCAGATGGTTCTGCGCGATCAGTACTGCAAGGACTCGTCGAACTCCGACTTCCAGTTCGCGCTCACCGAGATCGCCGACGAGTGCCGTCACTCGATCATGTTCGCCCGCGCCTGCCAGAAGATGGGCATCAAGGCATACCTGCCGCGTCGATCGAGCATCGAACTCGGCCGCGGCTTCAAGGCTCTCGCGTCCGCCGAGGTCGCCTACGGCGGCATCCTCGTCGCCGAAGAGGTGCTCGACGTCATGCAGCGCGACTGGATGCGCGGCGAGAACGTGCTGCCACTCGTGCGCACCACCAGCAAGATCCACGTCGTCGAGGAATCACGGCACATGACCTTCGCGCGCGCTCAGATGCGTGAGGAGATCGCCCAGAAGAGCCCGGCTCGCCGCAAGACCAGTGCGCTCGTCGTCGCGATCGCTGCTCGGCTGATCGTGTCCAACATGGTCAACAAGGAGGTCTACGCAGCAGCGGGCCTCGACGTCGACCGCGCGGTGAAGGAAGCGAAGAACAACGCGCACCACCACACGATGATGCGTACTTCGAGCGAGCACCTGATGGCATTTCTTCTCGACTGCGGTTTGATCACCAAGCCGGCCGAGATGATCTACCGTCGCTTGCACATGCTCTGATCGCACCGCTCCCGCTCGAGGCCGTGAAGGACATCCGATAACCCATGCCGTTCGCGATCACGCAGAACTGTTGCAACGACGCATCCTGCCTGTCGGTGTGTCCGGTCAATTGCATTCACCCGACACCCGACGAGCCGGACTTCGGTAAGACGGAACTGCTCTACATCGATCCGCGCTCGTGCATCGACTGCGGAGCCTGCGCCGACGCGTGTCCGGTGGACGCGATCACGCGCGTCTCGAGACTGACGCCGGATCAGCAGATCTATGCCGACATCAACGCCGACTACTACAAGGACAAGCCCGCCGTGGCCGAGTGGGGCGCGCCCCGATTCCCGGTGGCGACGGTCAACGACCTACCGCCGATCGACATCGCCATCGTCGGAACCGGGCCTGCGGCCTGCTACACCGCTCAGGCGTTGCTGAGGGTGCCCGGCACCAGCGTCACCTTCTACGACCGGCTGCCTGTCGCGGGCGGTCTCGCCCGCTACGGCGTCGCTCCCGATCACCTGGGTACCCGACGCATCAGCGAGCACTTCCGTGGGATCTTCGCCCATCCTCGGGTGACGATGAAGCTGGGCGTCGAGGTCGGCAAGGACGTCGACCACGTCGAACTGGCCCGCAAGTTCGATTCGGTGGTCTACGCCGTCGGTGCCGACAAGGACCGGGCCCTCGAGATCCCCGGTATCGACCTCGACGGATCCGTCAGCGCGCGCACCCTGGTGGGCTGGTACACCGGCCACCCCGACGTTCCCGCCGACACGATCGATCTCGCCGGCGTCGACCGCGTCACCGTCATCGGAAACGGCAACGTCGCGCTCGACGCGGCTCGTATCCTCACCGCCGACCCGGATGGGCTCGACGGAACCGAGATCGCCCCGCACGCGCTGGCCGAGCTGCGTCGCCATCGGGTGAACGAGGTCGTCGTCCTCGCCCGTCGTGGCCCCGAGTTCGCGGCGTTCACCCGTTCGGAATGCAAGGCGCTGGTCGACCGCGTCGGCGTCGACGTCGTCGTCGCAGGACCGGACGGAATCGTCGACGCGATCGATCGCCTGCCGTTGTCCGCTCCCGCATCGGCTCTTGCCGGGGCGACGCGAGTCGAGCTGGGATCTACTGCGCAGGGCCGGCGCATCGTGTTCGCGTTCGGCCGGGCACCGGCTGCTCTGCACGGAAGCGGCTCGGTGGAGTCCATCGAGGTAGGGGTGGGTGAACACGCGGTCACTCTCTCGTCGGAGCTGGTGCTGCTCGCGATCGGATACCGCGGAACTCCGTCACCGGGCATCCCGTTCGACGACATCACCGGCACCATTCGCAACGAGGGTGGTCGTATCACCGCCGCCGACGGCACTCCGGTTCCAGGCTGTTACGTCGTCGGTTGGGCCAAGAGAGGTGCCACTGGTGGCATCGGCGACAACAAGATCGACGCCGAGGAAACCGCCGAAGCGCTGCTGGCCGACGTGCCGACACGCGGGTCTGCGCGTCCGCTCGGGTGGTACGGAAAAGTGAGCGCGGCCCTGGGCGACCGCGTCTCGCGAGTGCGCTGACCGGCCGGTATCGCTCGGTTCTGTTCACCTTGTGTAGCAGTCTCATTCGAGTCTGAGCGATTCGGATGTGCAGCGCGGCGCACAGGGTTACCGTTGAGTATGGCTGAACGGGGGGCCAAGCCCCAGGTTTCTTTTGTGAGACGGACGATGCTGCGCGCAGTCCGATCGTTGTTCAATCCGCTCCGGCCCGACGACTACCTGTCGATGATCAATCCGCTGTGGACCACTCGCGAACTTCGAGGGAAGGTCGAGCGGGTGGTTCCGGAGGGGTCGGAGGCCGTCTCGGTGTACATCCGTCCAGGTTTCGAGTGGCAGGGCCACACGCCCGGGCAGTACGTCCGACTCGGAGTGCTGATCGACGGTCGGTACCACTGGCGGGCGTATTCGATCACCTCCGATCCGGATCCGGTGGACGGCCTGGTCAGTGTCAGCCCCAAGCTGGTGCCCTCGGGCACTGTCTCGCCGTACCTGGTGGGCACCATCAGAACGGGCGATATCGTCCGACTCAGCGAAGTCGAGGGTGAGTTCACTCTGCCGAGCCCGATTCCGGAAAAAATGGTCTTCATCAGCGCGGGCAGCGGGATCACGCCCATCATCAGCATGTTGCGCGCCCTCGACCACCACGATCAGGTGACCGATGCAGTCGTGGTGCACTCGGTGCACAACCGCGAGCAGTTGATGTTCGCGGACACGCTCGACGAGCTCGAAGCCAAGCACGCCGGGCTCACGGTGAAGTTGCGGATCACCAGCGACGAGGGGCGGATGAAGGCCTCCGAACTGGACGAGCTGGTTCCGGATTGGCGTGAGCGTGAAGCATTCTGCTCCGGCCCGGGTGAACATCTGGACGATCTGCGCTCGTACTGGAAAGACCAGGGCGACTACGACAGATTCCATCACGAGAGCTTCCAACCGGTTATCGGCGGCGGAGACGACGCGGGCGAGGGCGGCACCGTGCGCTTCCTCAACAGCAAGAAGGACGTCGAATGCGACGGCGGCACAACCATTCTCGCCGCAGGTGAAGAAGCCGGGTTGGATCTGACCTACGGCTGCCGCATCGGCATCTGCCACACCTGTGTAGGTACCCTCAAAAAGGGGCGTTTACGTGACCTACGTAACGGGGATATCTCCGAACCTACGGGGCAAGCGGTTCGGATCTGTGTCAACACCGCCGAGGGCGACATCGAAATCGAACTCTGATCAACCATCGAACAGGGGAATTCATGACGATCGACGAAACCACCAGGCGTACCGGCACCAGTGACGAACCGGTGAACCCGTTGGCGCACCTGAGCGACGAGACCATTGCCGAACTGGCCAAGGAGTTCGACGCCATTCACGACGAGGTGTACGCCAGCCTCGGCGACAAGGACCGCAAGTACATCACGTCGGTGATCGCCGCCCAGCGTCAGTTGCTGGTCGCGGGGCGTGTGCTGCTTCTCGGCTCCACCAGCAAGCCGGCCTGGCTCGCCGGAACGACATGCCTCGGGATCGCGAAGATCCTCGAGAACATGGAGATCGGCCACAACGTCATGCACGGCCAGTGGGACTGGATGAACGATCCGGAAATCCATTCGTCCGTGTGGGACTGGGACACCGCCTCCACCGCCAGTTCGTGGAAGCACTCCCACAACTACGTGCACCACACGTACACGAACATTCGCGGCAAGGACAAGGATCTCGGGTACGAGATCATGCGTATCGACCCACGTCAGAAGTGGCACCCTGCGTACCTGGCCCAGCCGTTCTACAACGTTCTGCTGATGGCGTTCTTCGAGTGGGGCGTCGCCCTGCACGATCTCGACATCGAGGCCATCCGTCGTGGCGAGAAGCCGATCAAGGATCTCGTCGAGGACCTCAAGGGCATCGGCGTCAAGGCTCGTAAGCAGTTCGTCAAGGACTACGTGGGCTGGCCGATCATCAGCGCCGGTGCGTTCGCGCTGGCGCAGCTGGCTTCGGGTGGCCGGTTGCCCGAGAGCAAGAGGTCGCGTCTGGCGTCCAAGCTGCGTGGGTCGGCTCGGTTCGGAAAGAACCGCAGGACGGCGTCCTTCCTGGACAGCCGGTTCAGTGGAGTGGAGAGCACGTTCCTGTCCACGTTGGCCGCCAACTTCACCGCCAACATCATTCGCAACGTCTGGTCGAACGCGATCATCTTCTGCGGCCACTTTCCCGACCAGGCCTACACCTTCAGCCAGGAAGAGGTCGAGAACGAGACTCGCGGCGGATGGTACGTCCGTCAGCTGGTCGGTGCCGCCAACATCGACGGCGGACCACTGTTCCACCTGATGAGCGGCAACCTCAGCTACCAGGTGGAACACCACCTCTACCCGGACATGCCCAGCACTCGCTACGCGGACGTCGCGCCGAAGATCAAGGACATCTGCGAGCGCTACGAGCTGCCGTACAACACCGGACCGTTCTTTCAGCAGTGGGGCATGGTCCAGCGGACCATCGCACGGCTGGCGTTCCCGGGCGGCAAGACTCGGCCGAAGCCGGGCCCCTACCGTCCTGAGGAGAGCTGGCGTCGTAAGTTCGCCGAGGGTGCCACCAAGGACAGCGAGGCCGCGAAGACGCGTGGGCGCGTGCCCGCAGGGCACCCGGCTGCCGGGCCCGAGCACAACTCCGGTGGCGTCGACGTTGCGCCACCGCCCCGCGGCGACGACTGAGTTTCGTCCGTAGAGAGCCGACAAGAACCGCGGCCACCCGACTTCCGGGTGGCCGCGGTTCTGCGTTGTGGTGGGTCAGGTCATGTCGACGTCCTTGGTCTCGATCAGCCTCTTGGTGCACACCAGACTCAGTACCGACAACAGGGCCAGCATGACGCCGATGGAGATGCTGCCGAATGCGGCCGTGAGCGGCGCGGCGAGCATCGGCGGAATCGCTCCACCGAGAACTCCGGCGAGGTTGTAGCCCAAACCTGCTCCGGTGTAACGGAATCGAGTCTGGAACAGCTCGGGGAGCAGGGCTCCGGTCGGTCCGTAGGCCACTCCGAAGATGGCCAGCGTGACGCACATGCCGATCACGAACGCTGCCGGTGACCCGGTGTCGAGAACGGGGAACAGTGCGATCGACCAGGGTATCGCGATGATGCACGCTCCCATGATCACCCGCCGACGTCCCACCCGATCGGAGTAGGTGGCAGAGACCGCGATCGCGATTCCGAAGATCACCGCGGCTCCGATTCCGGTGATCAACACGAACGGGCGCTCGAATCCGAGTGTCTTGGTGCCGTAGCTCGTCAGGTACGCGGTTCCCATGTAGAAGAAGGCGAACAATGATGCCAATGCACCTGCAGCAGTGATGATTTCGCGCTTCTGGATGCGCCAGGCGTCGAAGATCGGCAGTTTCGTCGGAGCCGCGTTCGCCGGTGCCTGCTCCTCGACGAGCTTGTTGGCGCGAAAGACCGGGGTCTCCTCGATGGCCAACCGCATGTACAGGCCGATGAGTACCAGAACGGCGCTGAGCAGGAACGGGATTCGCCAACCGTAATTGAGGAACGTCTCGTTGGTATCGCCGAGCAGGAGACCGGTCGCGAGGAATGTCGCGCTGGAGAAGATGAAGGCGGCCGACGGTCCCAGCTGGGGGAACATCGCGTAGAACCCGCGTTTGCCGGGCGGTGCGTATTCGGCCGTGAGCAGGGTCGCGCCGGCCCATTCACCGCCGACCGCGAACCCTTGCCCGAACCTGAGCAGTACCAGGATGATCGGCGCGGCCACGCCGATGGTCTCGGCGCCGGGGAGCAGACCGATCGCGAACGTGGACACACCCATCAGCAGCAGTGTCGAGATCAGGGTCTTCTTGCGGCCGATGCGGTCACCGAAGTGTCCGAACAGCACTGCGCCGACGGGCCTGGCGATGAATGCGACGGCGAACGTCGCGAACGAGGCCACCGTGCCTGCGGTGGAGCCGAGGGCCGGGAAGAAGATCGTCGGGAAGACCAGCGCTGCTGCGGTGCCGTAGATGAAGAAGTCGTAGAACTCGATCGTCGTGCCGATGCCACTGGCGACAGCGACCCGGCGGACACTGGTCTTGGTCTGCACCGCAGGTGGCGTCGATGCGGACACACCCGGGTCGTCGGGTGAGACAGTGGTCATTGTTCCTCCGTTTTGTCGGGTATCGGGTAAATGTGCGATACCGAGTGCGACGAACGGTAGTGACCCGGGTCACCCCACGAATACCCCCGGATGGGGGTGTGGGTGGCGGAGAGTGCGCACGTCCGCCGAGGGTTCGACTCAGGCGCACCTCAGGGTTCGCCGGTACCGTTTCGTCACGGGGGCGGAGAGCCCGTTTCTGCGGTCGGTGAAGCGGAGGTGTTCGTATGTCCATAGACCACAATCGAGACGTGTTCGACAGCGCGCGGGTAGCCGCTGCATACGTGGAGTACGCGGGTCCCACCGATGGGTTTCTCGACCGTGGGGAGGCGGCGGCGCTGGTCGCAGCAGCCGGGGTTGCTCGCGGAAAACCGGTACTGGATGTGGGCGTCGGCAGCGGCCGAACCACGGCGCTGCTGCGACTGCTCAGCGACAACTACGTCGCGATCGACTACGCACCGAACATGATCGCGAGCTTTCGACGGAACTTTCCCGACTTACCGGCGCACGTGGCCGACGCACGTGATCTCGCGGACTTCGCCGACGGCGAGTTCGGCTTGGTTGTGTTCAGCAACAACGGAATCGACACCGTGACACACGATGAACGCCGTCGGATACTGGCAGAATTCCACCGAGTCCTCGGCGAGTCCGGAACTCTGGTCTTCTCCACTCTCAACCGCAACGGACCGTCGTTCGGGGAGAAGCCGTTTCAGCTGAGCAGGCCGACCCAGAAATTCACGTTCTCACTCGAGCGCATCGTGACCGCCGTCGGCAGGCGACTGCTCGATCCCGCCGGAGTCGTTCGTAGCGTTGCCAATTGGTGGTCTGCGCGCAGTCGAGTCGTCGATCGCGGAACGTGGGCCGTCGCTCCGCTCGCTGCGCACGATTTCGCTCCGTTCATGCACTTCACCACGGTGACGGATGTGCGACGACTGGTGACCGACGCCGGATTCACCATCTCCGAGATCTTCGCCGACGACGGTTCGATCGTGGCACCCGACGCTCCGACGAGCTCGGCGGACAACTTCACCGTCGTCGCGCGAAAGTAAGGCTCTCAGCCCAGTCGCTCGAGTGCCTCGGTCATCTTCTCCACCGTATCCGGCGCGACCTTCGCCTCGAACCCTGCCTTCAGAAACGGGCCGGCCACCTTGGCGGCACCGTTGAATTCGATTTTCGCGTGGTAGTCGACTCGGGTCGAGCGCGGTCCTTCGGCGGTCAACGTGATGTCGTCGACGCTCGTGGCCGTCTTGTTCTCACCTTGGAACACGACGTGATCGGGCTCGTCGGTGACCAATGTGTAGGTCAGTTCGGTGGTGATACCGAACAATTTCGAGACGTTGTGCCACTGCGTGCCGACGGCAACCGGACCGTCGGAAATCTGTGTACAACTCTGGGTCCCGGGATCCCACGCTGCCGCATTGGAGAAGTCCCGGAGAAATGCCGCTGCCTTCTCGATCTCCACTGCGGCGGTGAATGTTCTGGTGACGTCGACCATGACGCTCTCTCTTTCTTCTTCGTGTGGATCAGTCTTCGAGGCGGACGCCGAGATGGTCGGCGAGACGGCGCATGGTGTCGACGATCTGATCCTCGGTCACCCGGGGGAAGCCGGCCATCTTCCTGAACTCCTGGTCGGTGACGCGTGACCAGTCGTAGACCTGAGTCAGGGCAGTGCGATCCTCGGAGACCGCGTCGAGCTCCCAGGACCACCGCGTACCGCGAGGCTCCATGCCTCGACGACGAGGAATCCATCCGATGCGCCGGTCCTGCTCGAACACGAACACGGTGTTCTCCATGACGTACTCGCCGAGCTCCGGCTGATACATGTCCATCGCGAAGGTGTCGCCCACGGCCCCCAACGGCATCGGGTCGATCGCCCCACGCAGCATTTCCGAGCCGTCGACCGCGGCCTGGACCTCGGGGTTGACGAGCGCGGTGAACACGGAGGCGGGGGGAGCGTCGATCACGCGCCGAACGGTCAACTCGTCGGTCATGGAACACGCCTTTCAGTTGTTTGTGCTGGCTACGGACTTACCCCCGGCTGCGGGGAAAGAAACTCCGATCGCCGTTTTTGCCTCGCAGTGGACACAGCGACGAAACACGACCGCCACCAATCGTTCGTACAGTCGCCGGGTCGGACTCCGCACAATCCAGGTGCGGAGCAGCACCTTGTCAAGGGGTAGCCATGAGTGGAAATACCGTCCGCCTGCAGGCGATCAAAGACGTCGAGGCGTATGTACCGCCTGCGGTCAGCTTCGTCGGAGACGAGAAGCCGGGCGAGATCTTCGGTGAGAACGTCTTCAGCAAGGTCGTCATGCAGAAGCGTCTGCCCAAATCGGTCTTCAAATCGGTGATGGCAACGATCGACAAAGGCAAGAAGCTCGACCCCATGGTCGCCGACGCTGTCGCGTCGGCGATGAAGGACTGGGCACTCGAGAAAGGCGCGACACACTACGCGCACGTCTTCTACCCGCTCACCGGGTTGACGGCCGAGAAGCACGACAGCTTCTTCGATCCGGTCGGTGACGGCAGCGCACTCGCGGAATTCGCGGGCAAGACCCTGATCCAGGGCGAGCCCGACGCATCGAGCTTCCCCAACGGCGGCCTGCGCAACACGTTCGAGGCGCGCGGATACACCGGCTGGGACGTCACCAGCCCGGCATACGTGCTCGAGAACCCGAACGGCAACACTCTCTGTATCCCGACGGTGTTCGTCTCGATGACCGGTGAAGCCCTCGACCACAAAACGCCGCTGCTGCGCAGCCAGCAGGCGATGGGCGGTCATGCCGAGCGCATCCTGAAGCTCTTCGGCCACGAGAACGTCGAGAACATCGTCTCGTTCTGCGGCCCCGAGCAGGAGTACTTCCTCGTCGACAGGCACTTCTTCCTCGCCCGGCCGGACCTGCTCAATGCGGGCCGCACCCTGTTCGGCTCGAAGCCGCCCAAGGGCCAGGAGTTCGACGATCACTACTTCGGTGCCATCCCCGAGCGGGTGCTCGGCTTCATGATGGACACCGAACGCGAGCTGTTCAAGCTCGGCATCCCGGCCAAGACCAGGCACAACGAGGTCGCACCCGGACAGTTCGAGATCGCCCCGATGTTCGAGCGCGGAAACATCGCGGCCGATCACCAGCAACTGCTGATGACGACGTTCAAGACCATCGCCAAGAAGCACGGCATGGAGTGCCTGTTCCACGAGAAGCCCTTCGAGGGCGTCAACGGCTCCGGCAAGCACGTCAACTTCTCGCTCGGAAACTCCGACCTCGGATCGCTGCTGGTTCCCGGCGACAACCCACACGACAACGCGCAGTTCCTGGTCTTCTGTGCCGCCGTCATCCGCGCGGTACACAAGTACGGCGGTCTGCTGCGCGCGTCGGTGGCGTCGGCGACCAACGATCACCGCCTCGGCGCGAACGAGGCTCCGCCCGCGATCATCTCGATCTTCCTCGGCGATCAGCTCGCCGACGTGTTCGATCAGATCGCCAAGGGCGCGGCCACCTCGTCGAAGGGTAAGGGCACCATGATGATCGGTGCCGACACCCTGCCCGTGCTGCCGACCGATCCCGGTGACCGCAACCGAACCAGCCCGTTCGCCTTCACCGGCAACAGGTTCGAGTTCCGTGCACCCGGTTCGATGCAGACCGTCAACGGCCCCATGGTCACGATCAACACGATCATGGCCGAGGCTCTCGACTACATGGCGACCAACCTCGAGACGGCCGTCGCCGACGGCACCGATTTCGACACCGCGGTGCAGAACCTGTTGACGGAGATCATCACCGAACACGGCGCCGTGGTGTTCAACGGCGACGGCTACTCCGACAACTGGCAGATCGAGGCCGAGGCACGCGGTCTACCGAACCTGCGTACGACGCTCGACGCGTTGCCGGAGCTGATCTCGGATTCGGCCATGGAGCTGTTCGAGAAGTACAAGGTCTTCAACCACCGTGAGATGCACTCGCGCTACGAGGTGGGACTCGAACAGTACGCGTTGACGGTGTTCGTCGAGGCTCGTCTGACCCTCGAGATGGGCCAGACCTCCATCCTGCCCGCAGCGGTGCGATACCAGACCGAGTTGGCGCAGAACGTCAGCGCGCTCAAGGGTGCCGGTGTCGACGATGTGGACATGACTGCGCTGCAAGCAGTGTCGGCTCCACTGTCGGAGCTGCGCGCAGCGTTGACGACGTTGAAGACCGCCCTCGAAGCCGACCCCGGCGGCGAGGCACTCGCCGAGGCGACACACGCGAAGGACGAACTGCTGCCGGCAATGGCCGCCGTTCGATCTGCCGCGGACACCCTCGAGGCAATGGTGGCCGACGATCTCTGGCCGTTGCCGACGTACCAGGAAATGTTGTACATCCTGTAGTGCGCTGCGGGCAGGAGTGGAGCCTGCGGAACGACCGGATAGCGCAGTGGTGTGGATAAATGCCCCGGAGGGCACTTATCCACACCACTGTTGTTTTCGGGGTGAGCAATATCTCGAGTCGGAATAGCTCGATGGATCTTTCGGGTTCGGAGTGAACAGTGGCAAAGACTGTGCACGCACTCGTGAGGAGAGAGATTCATGAAGTTGTTTTCCCCGTTGGCACTCGGTGAGCTGAAGCTCGACAACCGGTTGGTGATGGCCCCGTTGACACGCGTGCGTTCCGGCAAGGACGGTGTGCCGGGCCCGCTGGTGGTCGAGCACTACAAGCAGCGCGCATCGCTGGGGCTGATCGTCAGCGAAGGCACCTACCCGAGCCACGCCGGCCAGGGCTTCCCGGGTCAGCCGGGCCTGGTGACGGACGAGCAGATCGCCGGCTGGCGCAATGTCGCCGACGCGGTCCATGCCGACGGCGGACTGATCGTCGCGCAGGTGATGCACGCAGGTCGGGTGACGCACGAGGCGACGACGGGTGGCCACGAGGTCGTCGGACCCAGTGCCATCGCCATCGAGGGGGACACCCACACCTACGAGGGTAAGAAGCCGTACCCCACCCCGCGTGCGCTGCGCGAAGACGAATTGCCCTCCGTGATCGCAGATTTCGTGCAGGCGTCGAAGAATGCCATCGCCGCCGGAATGGACGGCGTCGAGATTCACGGTGCCAACGGCTACCTGTTGCACGAGTTCCTCTCGCCCGCCTCGAACCAGCGCGACGACGCCTACGGCGGCTCGTCGGAGAACCGGGCGCGCTTCGTGGCCGAGGTCGTCGAAGCAGTGGTCGCTGCTCTCGGAGCGGGCAAGGTCGGGATTCGCATCTCACCCGAGCACAACATCCAGGATGCGCTCGAGACGGACGCCGACGACGTGCGCGCCACCTACCGTGCGTTGGTCGAGCGGCTCGCGCCGCTGGGACTGGCGTACCTCAGTGTGCTGCACAAGGATCCGTCGGGCGATCTCGTCCAGGATCTGCGACAGGCGTTCGGCGGACCGGTGCTCGTCAACAGTGGCTTCGGTGAGATCACCACCCGCGACGAGGCGCTTTCACTCCTCGACAACGGAATCGGCGACGCAGTTGTCGTCGGCCGTCCGGCGATCGCGAACCCCGACCTCGCCTACCGTTGGCGCGAGGATCTGCCGTTGAACGAGCCCGATCCGAGCACCTTCTACACCGATGGTGCCAAGGGCTACACGGATTACCCGGCCCTGCAGCACTGAGAGTGCCTGAGGCAGTGGTGCGGTCGAGTGCCCCTGAGGGCACGCAGGAGTGGAGCCTGCGGAACGACCCGAGAACAGAGCCGCACCACTGCGCGGAGTGCACTAGAAGTCGGCGGTCTTGCGGGCCCTGATCTTGCTGACGATCGAGAACACCACGGCGATGATCATCAGTGCGTAGAGCACGATGGTGATCGCGCTGCCGACCAGGATCGACGGGTCGCCCTCGCTGACGGCCAGAGCGCGTCGGAGTGACTCCTCGGCCAGCGGGCCGAGGATCACCGCGATCAACACCGGTGCCAACGGAATGTCATAGCGGCGCATCATGAATCCGACGATGCCGAGCCCGAGCATGAAGATCAGATCCACGATCGAGGCACTCGATGCGTACACGCCGAGGGCCGCGAACACCGAGATGCCGGCGTAGAGGTAGTTCTTCGGGATCTTGAGCAACTGCGCCCACAACGGTGCGAACGGCAGGTTGAGGATCAACAGGACGATCATCGCCACGAACAGGCTGGCCAGTAGGGCCCAGACGATGTCGCCGCTGCGCTCGAACAACAGCGGTCCGGGCTGCATGCCGTACTGCTGGAAGGCAGCCAACATGATGGCCGCCGTTGCCGACGTCGGAAGACCCAGGGCCAGAAGCGCTCCCATGGCCGTACCGGCCGTGGAGTTGCCGGCTGCCTCGGGTCCCGCGACACCGCGAATGGCACCCTTTCCGAACATCGGCTTCGTGCGCTTGCGATCGAGTCTGCGCTCGGTGCCGTACGCCAGGAAGCTCGGCACTTCGGCACCACCTGCGGGGATCACACCGAACGGCACACCGAATGCCGTGCCGCGCAACCATGCCGGCATCGCATCGCGGAACTCGGCCTTGCTCAGCCAGGGGCGTCCCTGCGACTTGATCAGGCTGCGATCCTCGGGTCGACCGATCTTGGACGCGATGTGGATGACCTCACCGAGTGCGAGCATCGCCACGGTGATGACGACGATGTGAATTCCGTCGAACAGGGCGGGTACCTCGAACGTGAATCGTGAAGCGCCCGAGGGGCCGTCGATGCCGATCACGGCCAGGGTGAGGCCGATCAGCAGTGCGGTCAGGCCTTTGAGGGCCGAGTCCGAGACCACGGCCGAGGTGGCGATGAACGCGAACACCGCGAGGGCCAGGTACTCGGCGGGGCCGAAGTTCGTCGCCAACGACGCGAGGGTGGGAGCGAAGAACACCACCAGGGTGGTGGCGACGATGCCGCCGATGAACGCTCCGATGGCAGAGGTGGCCAAAGCCTGTGGGGCGCGGCCGTTCTTGGCCATCCGGTGCCCCTCGAACGTCCCGGCGATTGCGGTGCTGTTGCCGGGTGTGTTCATCAGGATGCCGGAGATGGAATCGCCGAACAGGCCGCCGAAATACACTCCGGCGAACATGATCAGCGCTGCGGTGGGGTCGAGGGTGAAGGTGACGGGCAGCAGCAGGGCCACCGCCATGGCGGAGCCGAGACCGGGTAGGACGCCGACGGCGGTGCCGAGCAGCGCGCCGACGAACACCCAGACCAGGTTCATCGGGGTCAGCGCGGTGCCGAACCCGTCGATCAGATTGCTCAGTGAATCCATCGTAAGTTCAGCTCCGTCAGAAGATCTGGGCGAGAACGCCGCCGGGGAGGGTCAGGCCGAGGCCCGCGGAGAATGCGATCTGAACCGCGCTCGAGACCAGCAGAGCGACGGCGGCGTCGAACACGTAACGGCGACCGCCCAATCCGATCGAGACACCCCAGAACAACAGCGCGCCGGCGAGAACCCACCCGAGCGGATCGAGCAGTGCGATGAACACCGCCACCGATCCGACGGTGATCGACAGGGTTCGCCAGTTGCTGACGGTGCCGGTGTGCGGCACGCCGTCGCCGTCCACCCCACGGTCGACGACGTCGGGCTTGATCAACAGTTGAAGGGTGACCAGCAGGGCGACGACGAAGCAGCCTCCTGCAACGATGGCCGGAAAGACCTGCGGGCCAGGTGATGTGGCGGTGGGCGGAACCTGCATCGTGACGGTTCCGTAGACCAGGAAGGCTCCGAGTGCGACGAGCAGCGCCGGAACGATCAGTCCACTGCGGCCCGTCCAGAACGATCGGGATGTGTCCGTGTCGGTGGTCGTCGTTGTCATACCAGTCCCAACTCCTCGAGAATTCCGGTGATACGTGTCTGTTCGACGTCGAGGAACTCTCCGAATTCGTCTCCGGTCAGAACCGATTCCTTCCAGCGGTTGCGTTCGACGGCCGTGGCCCACTGTTCGGTCTCGACCATCTCGGAGACGATCTCGACCAGTGTCTGTCGGTCCTCGTCCGAGATGCCGGGAGGGGCAACGATTCCGCGCCAGTTGACGAGGTCGACGTTGTACCCCTGTTCGATGAACGTGTCCACGTCGAATCCCTCGAGGGGCTCGGGCGCGGCGACTGCGAGTGCGCGCACATTGCCCGCCTCGATCTGATCGCGGAAGTCGTTGAACCCACTCACTGCCACGCCGACGGTGTTCGACAGCAGTGACGTGAGTACTTCACCGCCGCCGGAGTAGGCGATGTAATTGATTGCGGCCGGGTCGATGTCGGCTTCCTGTGCCAACTGGCCCGCGACGATGTGGTCGATGCCGCCGAGCGAACCGCCGCCGATCGGAAGTCCTCCGGGGTTCGCCCGCCACGCCTCGATCATGTCTTCGAGATTCTGGATCGGTGAATCCCTCGGCACGACGAACACTTCGAAGTCCTCGGCCAGTTTCGCGATCGGGACGGTGTCGGCCAGAGTGGTCTCGGAGTTGTTGATCGCGATGCCGCCGAGCATGACGGTGCCGGTGATCATGACGGTGGTGGGTTGCCCGCTCAGGTTCTCGAGCTGGCTCAGACCGATGGTGCCGCCTGCACCGGGGACGTTGACGACCTGGGCGTTGTTGACGATGCCGTCGCTGCGCAGTGCCTGCTGCGATTCACGGGCGACGAGATCCCAGCCGCCACCTGCGGCGGCGGGCGCGATCAGCGTCAGTTTCGCTCGTGCGTCCGAGCCGCTGGCGCTGCGAGCGGCATCGATACCTGCCACGGTCACCGCTCCCACCACCACCAATGCGCCGACCGTCCGTAGCAGTGTGGGCGATATCGCCATCAGAGACCTTTCGTGTGGTGTGTCACAGCGTCAGGTTAGATACAGTTTGTCTGATTAGTCCAGTTCACAACTCTCCGAGGTGATCCTCGGTGGATACGACCAACGAGCAACGAACAACGGGAGAGAACGTGTCGGTATCGAGCGCAGTGGCAGTGGCGATGAGCAACACACCGGAGGGGCAGGAAGCGTTGCGTCGCGGTGCCGCCGAGGCCGAACTTCGTCAGGCTCCGTTGATCGTATTGTCCGTGGTGGACCGGGATTCGGTGTCCGCGGACGACCGCAACTCCGCGCAGGCCGAGGTCGAACGGACTCTGCCCGGTATCGCGACCATGGTTCGAGTGGAACCCGACGGCGGAGACCCGGCCGGTGCTCTGGTCGACCTCGTCGCGGACGTCGGTGCGGGAATGGTCGTCATCGGTTCCAAGCGTCGATCCGCGGTCGGCAAGTTCTTGATGGGCAGCACCGTGCAGAGAGTGCTGCTCGACTGCCCGGTGCCCGTTCTCGTCGTCAAGGCACCGTGACCACGACGTCGCACGGTAGTATCGGACAAAACTCTCACCACACGACCCTGAGGAATCATGGACAGCGATAAACCCGGGCCGGACACGGCTCCCCGCACTACGGCTACTACGTGCGAGGCGGTGTCCGGCGAATGAGCGTAGTGCTCACTCTCTTGCTCGGCCTGCTCGTCGTTTTTCTCATCACCGTCGCGACCGGCTACTTCGTAGCCCAGGAATTCGCGTACATGACCGTCGACCGCTCCCGGCTCAAGGCTCGCGCCGAGGCCGGTGACGCCGTCGCGGCTCGGACGTTGACGGTCACCAAACGCACCTCCTTCATGCTGTCCGGTGCGCAGTTGGGCATCACGGTCACCGGCCTGCTCGTCGGCTACGTGGCCGAACCGCTGATCGGGCAGTCGTTCGGCGCGATACTGGGCGGCGTCGGGGTTCCGACGGCCGTCGGTGTCGGACTCGGTGCCGTACTGGCGATCACGTTCGCGACATTCGTGCAGATGCTCTTCGGTGAACTGTTTCCGAAGAACTTCGCCATCGCGCGTCCCGAGCCGGTGGCCCGCTGGCTGTCGCTCTCGACCACCATCTACCTCAAACTCTTCGGCTGGTTGATCACCATCTTCGACCAGTCGTCGAACCTGCTGCTCAAAGCGCTCAAGATCGAGCCGGTGCACGACGTGGAGCATTCGGCCAGCCTGCGCGACCTCGAGCACATCGTCTCGGACTCACGCGAGACAGGCGATCTGCCCGACGAACTGTCGACACTGCTCGACCGTATCCTCGACTTCCCAACTCGCACAGTCGAACACGCGATGATCCCGCGTTCGCGCTCGGCCACGGTCCGAGACACCGACACCCTTGCCGAGGTCGCGGCTCTGATGGGCCAGGAGCATTCTCGATATCCGGTGCTCGACGAGGACGACGGCATCGTCGGCGTCGTCCATCTCGCGGACGTCCTGTCCGCGACGGTGCCGGAGTCCACCCCGATCTCCGAGCTCACGCGGGACGCGCTGATCCTCCCGGAGATTCAGAGCCTGCCCGACGCGATGCGCGAGTTGCGCTCGACGAAGAACCAATTGGCCTGTGTGATCGACGAATACGGCGGTCTGACCGGTGTCATCACGATCGAGGACCTGGCCGAGGAACTGGTCGGCGAGATCACCGACGAGCACGACGACGACCTGTCCGATCCGAGCCCGGTCAGTGCCGACGACGGCAGCTGGACAATGGCCGGTGAGGTACACGTCGACGAGGTCGAGCGAGCGATCGGCATCGATCTTCCCGAGGGCGATTACGAGACCATCGCCGGTTTCGCCATCGCGCACAACGGATCTCTCCCCGACGTCGGGGAACGGATCGAAGTGGACCTACCACCGGACAACGCCGATCTGGCGAACGACGAGGAGAGTCCCGTTCGCTTCGTGATCCTGGAGATCGAAGAGATCGACAGCCACGTCCCGTCCCTGCTGACCCTGACGCTCGGCGAGCGTGACCCCGAGCACGACGACGAGTCGGCCGAGACGAAGGAAAGTGTGCACCGATGAGCAACATCTGGGTCTTCCTGGCCGTCACGATCGGCCTCATCGCTGCCAGTGCCTTCTTCGTCGCCGTCGAGTTCGCGCTGTTGGCCGCCAAGCGGCACCGGCTCGAGGACGCCGCTCCCAATTCACGCTCTGCGCGGGCAGCTCTGCGCAGCTCGTCCGAGCTGACAGTCCTGCTCGCCGGCTCCCAGCTGGGTATCACCGTCTGCACCCTCGGTCTCGGTGCGACGACCAAACCGGCCGTGCACTACTGGCTCACGCCGTTGTTCGAGAGCGGCGGCCTGCCGTACTGGTTCGCCGACGTTCTCGGCTTCGTACTCGCGCTGATCGTCGTCACCTTCCTGCACCTGGTGGTCGGAGAGATGGCTCCGAAGTCCTGGGCCATCGCCCATCCGGAGAAGTCCGCGACGATGCTCGCAATCCCGATGCGCGGCTTCATGTTTCTCACCCGTCCGGTGCTGACGGCGCTGAACAACATGGCCAACTGGTGCCTGCGGCGGGTCGGCGTCGAGCCGGCCGACACCGTGGGCACGGGCCAGAACGCGGACGATCTGCGTCAGCTGGTGGAGCATTCGGTGAATGTCGGTGCTCTCGATGCCAGCTACCAGGCGCAGATCTCGAGTGCGCTCGAACTGCAGGAGCTGACGGTCGGTGACCTGGTGCGCGAGTTCGGCAAGCCCACGTCGGTACCGTCGACGGCGACCATCGACGACGTGCGTGAGGCCTCGCGTCGCTCGGGGCATCTGCGGATCCTGGTCAGCGACGCGGATGTGGTCAAGGGAGTGGTGCACGTCCGCGACACGTTGACCGCACCGCAGACCCTCGCCGAGATCACGCGTCCGGCGTACACGCTGGAGTCGACGACCCCGGTGTACGTTGCGCTGCAGTCGATGCGGGAGACCAGGCACCACCTGGCGCTGGTGGTCGACGGTTCTGCTGCCGCTGACGATCCGGCGCGCAGCGTCGGCGTCGTGACACTGTCCGATGTGCTGACGCGGCTGTTGCCCCAACCCGTCTGATTCGATTCCGCCTTCGAACGAGGCATCCCCGCCCGGCCTGCGTGGCCGAGCGGGGATGCTTTGTCGTATCGGGTCGTAGATCTCAGACCGGGGCGACAACCAGCAGGTGTGCCCAGTACGACGCGACGTCGTGGCCGAGTTGGGGGAGCAGAACGTCGTAGAGCAGGTAGGACATCATTGCCGTCGAACTCCTTGTTCAGCGGGTCGTTGCCGACTCGCATTCCGAGACTGTGGGTGACCGAGACTGTGGGTCATTCAGACTCTAGATCACGCGGCCGTCGGTGACATCCATATCGCGCACTCGCCCCCCGTGGCGCACGTCAGCCGATGCAGCCCTGCAGGGTGGTGAAGCTGCCCGCGATTCCGGCACCGTCGCACACCGCGCCGGTCGGGGTGAGGGTGACGGTGGAGCCCGGTGCTGCCACAGCGATGGAGAGCCCGAGGCCGGCTGCCGTGTTCTGTGCCACGGCACCGGGGCCGAATGCGATCGCTGCAGGCGCACCACCGAAACTGCCGTTGCTGACTGCGGTTCCACCGTTCAGTCCGAGTGCAAGGGCTGCGGCATTGTTCATTGCTTCGGCCGAACCCCACCCCTCGAGGCCGAGGCCGGCCGCCGCACTCGCGACGTCTGCGGAGCTGTCGCACTGCGATCCTCCGAGGATCGCAGCGATATCCGCCCCTCCCGGGGCGGTGGTGCAGGCGACCGGCGCTGCTGATGCGGTGCCGGGTACCAGTGCCGCGAACGCGCAGGCGAATCCGAATGCTGCGGCTCCGCCGACAATCCTCTTGGTGTGGAACATGGTGAATGCCTCCCGAGATCGGTGCGTCGGCACCGGTGTGCCGAGCGTGACGGTCGCTGGGCCGTGTTACTGGGGACCCGACTCCCTGACATCGAGTCTCGACCCGCCCGGGCGCAGCGGGGGTTCGGCAATATCTCGAAAACATCTCGTTAGAATAACGCTGAGGTAACAGTGTTGAGGAGTGTGGTCGGTCCCTACGATTGCTTGATGATCGGACGTATCGATGAGGTCGTTTTCGACTGCTCGGATCCGGCGTTGCTCGCGCAATTCTGGGCCGGCGTGCTCGGTGGGAAACCCGCAGTACGCGACGACCGCTGGCATTACGTCGACGTTCCCGGCTTCACCCGGCTGGCGTTTCAGCGGGTCCCGGAGGGCAAGTCGGTCAAAAATCGACTCCATCTCGACGTCGACGTGCCGAGCATCGACGTTGCTGTCGAGCAGGCTATTGCGATGGGTGCGTCGGTGTTCGGCGACCGGCACTCCGACAAGGCGGGATCCTTTCAGGTGCTCCTCGACCCCGAGGGCAACGAGTGGTGCCTGGGACGCCACCCGGGTGAGCTCGGTCGATCAGCGAGTGTCGTGTTCGGCGCGTGATTCGAGGACGGTGGGCATGTTGCCCTCGATGAGTTCGATCAGATCGCTCAATCGGGTACCGACTTCGCGTCCCAGCGGGGTGAGGCTGTACTCCACCTTGGGCGGAATGGTCCCCTGCACGGTGCGAATCACGAGACCATCCCGTTCCAGGGTCTGCAGAGTTTGCGAGAGCATGCGTTCGCTGACGCCGTCGACGCGTCGGCGCAACGCATTGAACCGGTAATCACCCTCGGTGAGCGCCGCGAGCGCGAGCACGCCCCACCTGCTGGTGGCGTTCTGCAACGTCTGCCTCGACGCACAGTCCCGCGCGAAGACGGACGCTTCGAGTGATTCGGTGGCCTCGGACATACCTCCATGCTAGCGCATGCGAAAGGCATAGTGATGACCATGGGGGTTGCACTGCACGAAAAGTAAGTGCATAGTGGGTGAGTACTTGAAACCTCAACCTCAGGAGCTCGATCATGACCACAGCGGTAACCGGAGCAACGGGCAACCTCGGCGGCCTCGTCGTCGACGCACTCATCGAGCGTGGCGTTGCACCCGCCGAGATCGTGGCGGTGGTCCGAAACGCAGACAAGGCTTCGCCACTGGCCGAACGCGGCGTCGTGGTTCGGGTTGCCGACTACTCCGATTCGGCCGCGATGACGGCAGCTCTCGCAGGCGTCGACAAGCTGCTGCTCGTCTCGGGTTCGGAGGTAGGTCAGCGAATTGCACAGCACACCAACGTGATCGAGGCAGCCGAGACAGCCGGAGTCGGCCTCATCGCCTACACGAGCCTGCTGGCCGCCGATACATCCGGAGTGAGCCTCGCGCCCGAGCACAAGGCCACCGAGGAACGCCTCGCCGCGTCCGGCATTCCCGCGGTTTTCCTGCGCAACGGCTGGTACTGGGAGAACTACCTCGGCTCGCTCGCGCAGACCATCGAGGGCGGAGTGCTCCTCGGCGCGGCAGGAAACGGCAAGCTGGCCGCCGCGTCCCGCGTCGACTTCGCGCACGCGGCCGCCGCCGTGCTGACGCTCGACGATCAGGGCGGAAAGATCTACGAGCTCGGTGGCGACGAACGCCTCACCTACGCCGAGCTCGCGGCCGTCATCGGCGAGATCTCCGGCAAGTCGATCGCCTACAAGGACGTTTCCGAGTCCGAGTACGCCGCGATTCTCCAGGGCGCAGGACTGCCCGACTTCGTGGCAACCATGTTGGCCAGCGCAGATGCGGGAATCGCGCGCGGCGAGCTCGACACCGACTCCGGCGATCTGCAGGCCCTGATCGGTCGAGCATCCACTCCGGCCGCAGAAGTACTCCGCGCCGCAGTGTGACGGGCATCGGGGGCGGTACTTGTAGCGTGGGCGCGGTGAATCACTCCTACACGCGCACCATGTTCCTGGCCGCCTCCGTCTCGCTCGTCCTGCTGACGGGTGCGTGCAGCTCGGACTCCGACGCCTCGTCCTCGGCGACGTCCGCGTCCTCGGCTTCGTCCGCCGCCGGTGCCCCGGCCGCCGCGAGCACCTGCCCCACAGCGGCACCCGACGCCGCGGCCACCCCCGACTGGACCCTCGACGGGGACTCGGGCAGCATCGCCGTCGTCGGATCCACCGACACCGCCGCGCCCGCGGTCACCGTCGACACCCCGTTCAGCGTCGCCGAAACCCAGGTCGAAACGTTGGCAGCGGGGGACGGGCCGGTCATCGCGTCCGACGCCGAGGTCTCGGTCTGCTACGTGGGCGTCAACGGACGTACCGGAGAGACGTTCGACAGCAGCTTCGAGCGGGGTGCACCGATCGAATTTCCACTGGACGGAGTCGTCGCCGGCTTCCAGAAGGCCATCGCCGGACAGACCGTCGGCTCGACCGTCGCCGTGGCGGTCACCTCGGCCGATGGATACGCGACCGGCAATCCGGCAGCCGGAATCGAGCCGGGCGACAGCTTGATCTTCGCGATCTCGATCCTGTCCGCGAGCTGAGTGCCTCCGGCAGTGGTGCGGTTGTGCGCCCTCCACGGCACACAACCGCACCACTGCGGCTCCGCCGCACTTACACCGTCGAGAGCTGCTGAATGGTCGTCGCGCCACCCGGGGTGGGTGTCGTGGTGATGAAGTTCGAGTCGTAACCCAGCGATTCGACGACGCCGCGGATCTCACGGAACTGCTCGACGCTGACGTCGGGCGTGCGCTTGAGCACGAATCCGGACGTGCGGTTGGGGCTTCCGACGAACGCCCACGAGTAGTCGTCGGCAATGTAGGCGACGATGTAGTTGGTCGGACCGTCGAGGCTCTCCTGGGTGGGCACCCCCGGGAAGCTCACATGCAGTTGGGCATTGGTGACGGTGTCGTTGACCCTGGCGTTTCCGACGATGCGGTTCTCGCCGCCGGTCCAGGTGGTGCAGGTGTTCTCGACGCGAATGTTGGTTTCGTCGATCATCTGGTAGTTCGCCTGGGTGTCACGAGCGCAGATCAGGTTGAACGGCTGTGGCACCGCGGCAACCTGGTTCCAGGTGCCCAGGTAGCGATCGACATCGAGTGACGGGATCGGAGCCAGCGGCTCCAGGCCGACCGATCCCAGTGGACCGACCGGCTGCGCCTGAGCCGGGGCCGCGGTCAGCAGTGCGCCTGCGGCCAATACTCCGGCAATTGCGGTGCGTCCGAGTGCGGTACGGATGTTCATCAATTCGCTCCTTGTGTTGCGGTTGTGGTTACGGTCTCGCTGGAATCGATTCTGTTCGGCCACCAGATTTTCGGGCCGATGAGGGTGAACAGGGCGGGAATCACGACGGTGCGCACCACGAAGGTATCGAGCAGAATGCCGAGTCCGACGATGATGCCGAGTTGGGTCAGGGTGATCAGGGGCAGGACGCCGAGCACGCAGAAGACTGCTGCCAGAACGATTCCCGCGCTCGTGATGACACCGCCGGTGGCCGAGACGGCGCGCACGATGGCCGATCCGGTGCCGTGCCGAGGCGTCTCCTCGCGGGTGCGAGTGACCAGGAAGATGGTGTAGTCCACACCGAGCGCGACCAGGAACAGGAACGCGAACAGCGGGGTGTTGTCGTCGAGGGCGGGGAAGCCGAAGACGTGCAGGCTCACCCAGCTGCCGATTCCGATCGCTGCTACTGCACTCAATACCGTTGTGGCAACCAGGATCACGGGTGCGACGAGGGCACGCAGCAGTACCAGGAGCACGGCGAGCACGACCGCGAGGATCGCGGGGATGACCACGAGGCGATCGCGGGCGGCTGCGTCGGATGTGTCGAGTGCCTTGGCGTCGCTGCCGCCGACCTGTGCGCGGTCCACGCCAGCGAGTGCGGCGCGCAGGTCCTGTACCACGGCGAACGACTCGTCCGATGCGGGGGCCGCATCGGTGACGACCGAGAGGCGGGTGAGTCCGGTGTCGGAATCCGCGACGCGATCGACCGACACGACACCGTCGATGCCCTGGGCGGTGCCGATGACTGCGTCGATGTCTGCGGTGGGAGCCAGGACCGTCATCGGATCGGCGGATCCGGCCGGAAAGTGTTGCGAGAGAGTGTCGAAGCCTTCGACGGACTCGGCGGTGACACGGAACTGCTCGGTCTGCGAGAGTCCGATCTGCGTTCCGAACAAGGCCGCGCAGCAGGCCAGCAGCGCGACGATGGTCACCGAGGCCGTCGCCACGGGGCGTCGGGCAACATCTGCCGCGATCGAGTGCCAGACGCCCTCCGTGGTGGTGTCACGGTCGGACTCCTTGGGGACGAAGGGCCAGAACAGCTTCGGGCCACACAGTGCCAGCAGGGGCGGCAGTACGAACAGTACGAACACCGCTGCCACGACGAGGCCTGCGGCGGCCAGGGCGCCCAGGCTGCGGGTGCTGGGCAATATTGCCAGGAGCAAGGTCAGCAGCGCCAGGACGACGGTGGCGTTGCTGGCGAGGATGGCGGGCCCGGCCTGGCGAACGGCGTGGCGCAGGGCGAGGCGATGATCGGGCTCGCGCCGCAGTTCCTCGCGGTACCGAGAGATCAACAGCAGCGCATAGTTGGTGCCGGCACCGAAGACCAGCACGCTGGTGATTCCCGACGTGGACCCGTCGAAGGACAGACCGGTGACCTCGGCCAGCGCGGTGCCGACGGTAGTGGCGAATCGGTCTGCGAAACCGATGACGGCCAACGGCACCAACCACAGGATGGGCGATCGGTAGGTGACGATGAGCAGGACGGCCACCACGAGCGCGGTGACGGCGAGAAGGGTGAAGTTGGCACCGGAGAACGAGTTCGCGATGTCGGCTCCGAAGGCCGGTCCGCCGGTGACCTGAGCGGTCAGATCGGGCGACAGGCCCTCGGTTGCTGCGGACCGCAGTTCGGTGATCAGTTCGTTGAGGGTGAAGCCCGACAACTCGGAATCGACCTGAACCAGCGCAATCGCAGCTTTGCCGTCGGGTGCGACGATCGGGGGCGGGCCGGGCTCGTCCGGTACCGAGCGATCCACGGCGATCAACCGGCTCTGCGCGGCAGCTGCGTCCTCGATGTCGGCCGGTGTGAGGTCACCGCCATCGGCGCGGCTCAGAACCAGAATGACGGGTGCGGTGTCGGAGTCGGGGAACTGGGAGAGGAGCTCGTCCACCTGGTAGGACTCGGCCGACGTCGGCAACGAGTTCGGTGACTGGCCGGCGGAGTCGTTGCTGCCGACCAGACCCATCACGGCGACGGACAGAACGAGGACGGCGAGCGCGATCGCCCACGATCCACGGTGCGTCACGACTGCGGCGACGCGGTCCCAGGCTGCGGTGTTCTCGGTTCGAGTGCTGTCCACGTGACAAACAATCTCATTTACTTAGATATTAAGCAACTGAATCTCTTGTGGGCAGTAGTCTGACCATGACCACAGCGAAGGAGTTACCACCGACATGGCCGACCGAAACCAGCTCGAATCCGCGATCTCCGCGGATCTCCGAGCGCTGTCGTCGGTCTCGGAACAGATCGGCCAAGTGTTCGGTGCTCTGCACAGCCTGCGGCCCAACGACTTCCGCGCGCTGCTCCACGTCATGGTTGCCGATGTCGAGGGTGCGCCGCTGACGGCGGGGGAACTGGGCACGATGTTGGGGCTGTCGTCGGCGGCGATGACCTACCTCGTCGAACGCATGATCACCTCCGGGCACATCCGCCGCGAATCCGACGCATCCGATCGACGCAAGGTCATTCTGCGATACGACGAGCACGGAATGGAGGTTGCACGCGGGTTCTTCGGCCCCCTCGGCAGGCGCACGAGCGCCGCGTTGGCGGACCTTCCCGACGCCGATCTCGCCGCCGCGCATCGGGTGTTCGAAGCGCTCATCGGAGCCATGCGAGTACACCACGCCGACCTGGGAGACAGCCGCCGGTCGTAGCGAATGTTCCTGGTCCGATGTTCGAACCGCTGGTGGACGGCCTGCGCAGAATCGATGCTGGACTCCGAGCGTGCGAGTGCCGTAGGGTTGGCGCTGGTTGAGCTAACAGCCGGTCACGGGGAAACGCAGCGAAGTCGGCGTCCGGGTCAGGCTCTATTCTGCTCCCGCTGCATCGATCGGTTTCCCCCTCAGTTCGACCGATCGATGGGATCTGCCATGAGTGTTGAATCTTCAGGCAACAAAGTTCGAACCACCCCGGTGACTGTCGCGGAGAAGTCCGTGTCCGTCGCAGCGACCGGAGCAATCTTCACCGCGCACGACGGCCCCGACGGTTCACTCGTCGTCGCCGTCCACGGCGACATCGACATGCGCAGCGCGCCGATGTTCTCCGATTTCGTCTGCAGCCGCATGTCCAGCAAAAGGCATGTCACTCTCGATCTGTCCGATGTCGAATTCTTCGGCATCGCAGGTCTCACAGTCTTCGATGCAGTCCGTGAGTACACGGTAGGCATCGGCGCATCATGGTCGATCGTCGCAGGACGCTCGGTCTCACGTCTGATCCAGGTCGCCGACCTCGAGTCCACGATTCCGACGGCTCGTCCCTCGAACGACCGGTAGTACTCCGGCGATCACCGCCGCGACAAGAGGTGGGCAGCTCCGATTCAGGGGCTGCCCACTGTTCGTTCGGCCCGATCGCACCACTCCGATTCACAGATCGGACGACCCCGATCTACGGTGTGACCGAAGTTCGGGATCGTCCGAAACTGTTGCAGCACAGGCGAACTAGTCTTTGGTTCCTTCGGAGTCGCTGAAGAACGCCCACTCGCCGTCGTGCTCGACCTCGAGCCGCCACCCCAACTCCTCGTTGTCGGCGCGGCTGTCCTTGAACCAGGCGTGCGCGTCCTCGGAACTGGTGATGTCCTTGGTCTCGACGACGGTTCCGTGCGGATCGATAACTCTGTAATTTGCCATGCAGCCAGGGTGCCCCGATGTCGCAGAACCTAATCCACGTCGGGACGCCGCGGCCGACTCCTGGGATCCGCACACGCGCGCGCATTCGTCGAATGCGCGCGGAATCGCCTCCGAAACGATGAGATTCTGCGCGCGGATGACAAACGCGCGCGCGTTTGCGGGGACCGGGTGGTGCGGGCGACCGGGTGGTGCGGCGACCGGGTGGTGCGGCGACCAGGTGGTGCGGCGACCAGGTGGTGCGGCGACCGGGTGGTGCGGCGACCCGGTGGTGCGGCGACCCGGTGGTGCGGCGAGTGAGTTCCGGTGCACCCTCAGGTGCGCGAGAGGACCGATCGCGCGAAGAACATCAGGTTCGCGGGGCGTTCGGCAAGCCTGCGCATGAAGTAGCCGTACCACTGCGATCCGTACGGGACGTACACGCGTACGTTGCGTCCCGCGTCCACGAGTCGACGCTGTTCGGGATCGCGGATTCCGTACAGCATCTGGAACTCGAAGTCCTCGGACGACCGTCCTGCAGCCGACGCCAGCCTGTCCGCCGCCTCGAGCATCTCCGGGTCGTGCGAGGCCACCATGGGGTAGCCGCGGCCGTTCATCAGGATCTGCAGGCATCGGAGGTAGGAGTCGGAGACCTCGCGTGCACCCTGGAACGCCACCGACGACGGTTCGTTGTACGCACCTTTGCACAGTCGGATACGAGATCTCGGCCCGGACAGGTCGTGGCAGTCGGCCTCGGTGCGCCGCAGGTAGGCCTGCAACACCGTGCCCAGGTCGGGGAAGTCGACGCGTAGTTCGCGGACGATCGACAGGGTCGAATCGGTGGTGGTGTGGTCCTCGGCATCGACCGTCACCCACACCCCGGCCGCGGCGGCGGCCGTACAGATCGTCCGTGCGTTCTCGAGCGCCAGAGTCCGGTCGATTCCCTGGCCGAGTGCGGACAGCTTGAGTGATATCTCGAGCGCGGTTGCATCGGCCTCTCGCGTCGAAAAGCGTTGTACAAGTGAGAGATAGGCGTCCACGGTTGCCTTCGCCTGGCCTCGGTCGGTGGTGTCCTCACCGAGGTAGTCCACCGAGACGAACCGGCCCGACGCCAGCAGGGCGTCGACTGCGCTGACGGCCGCGGGCTCGGATTCGCCCGCAACGAAGCGGTCGACGAGGGACCGGGTGGCGCGTAGACGTGTCACGGTCGCCTGCAGTTTGGGTGAACGTGCAGCCGCGAGCAGGGCCGGACGCAGCGGATTGCTCAGCAGGGTGGTCATCGCGTGCCCTCGCCTTCCTGATGCGGGTAGCCGTGAGTGGTCGGCGGGACGAACGTTTCCTTCACGGTGCGGGCCGAGGTCCACCGCAGCAGGTTCTGCGGTGAGCCCGCCTTGTCGTTGGTTCCCGACGCGCGGGCCCCGCCGAACGGTTGCTGTCCCACCACCGCGCCGGTCGGTTTGTCGTTGACGTAGAAGTTGCCTGCGGCGAATCGCAGTGCCGCATGGGCTTGTTCGACGGCGGTGCGATCGGTGGCGATGATCGCTCCGGTCAACGCGTACTTCGATCCGGTGTCGACGGTGCGCAGTGTCTCGGCATAGGCGTCCGGCCTGCTGTCGTCGTAGACGTGCACGGCCAGGATCGGCCCGAAGTACTCGGTGGTGAAGGCCTCGTCGGTGGGGTCGTCCCCGAGTAGCACCGTGGGGGAGACGAAGTACCCCTCCGAGTCGTCGCAGGTACCACCGGCGGCGATGGTCAGGCCGGGAACGGACTTCGCTCGATCGAGAGCAGCTGCGTTGCGGTCGAACGCCTTTCGGTCGATGACGGCACCACCGTAGTTGGACAGGTCGGTCACGTCGCCGTACTTCAGTGCCGAGACCTGCTCGATGAACCCGTCGCCCATCGAAGCCCACAGCGACTTCGGTACGAAGGCCCTCGACGCTGCCGAGCATTTCTGACCCTGGAAGTCGAAGGCACCGCGAATCATGGCGGTGGTCAGCACATCCGGATCGGCGGAGCTGTGCGCGACGACGAAGTCCTTGCCGCCGGTCTCACCCACGAGCCGTGGATACGAGTGGTAGTTCGAGATGTTGTTGCCCACCTCGCGCCACAGCGTCTGGAATGTCGCGGTGGACCCGGTGAAGTGGATACCGGCCAGCCGTGGATCGGCAAGGGCCACTTCGGAAACCATCGGTCCGTCACCGAGAACCAGATTGATCACCCCGGGTGGAAGGCCTGCGGCTTCGAGCAGCTGGAGCGTCAGATACGCGGCGACGGCCTGCGTGGGCGAGGGCTTCCACAGCACGGTGTTGCCCATCAGCGCAGGTGCGGTGGGCAGATTGCCTGCGATGGCGGTGAAGTTGAACGGGGTGATGGCGTAGACGAAGCCTTCGAGCGGCCGGTATTCGACGCGATTCCACACTCCCTGTGCCGAGACCGGCTGCTCGGCGAGAATCTGTCGGGCGAACGCGACGTTGAACCGCCAGAAGTCGATCAGCTCGCAGGGTGCGTCGATCTCCGCCTGGTAGGCCGACTTGGACTGACCGAGCATCGTTGCCGCAGCGATTCTTTCGCGCCACGGACCGGACAGCAGATCGGCGGCTCGCAGGAACACCGCGGCGCGCTCGTCGAAGGGAAGCTCGCGCCACGCGGGGGCCGCTGCCGTCGCAGCATCGATGGCGTCGCGCACGTCCCGGTGGGTGGCACCGGTGAAGCTACCGATGACCGACGAGTGTCTGTGCGGTTCGACGACGTTCTCGCGCGGGCCGTCGGCCTCTCGGTGAATGCCGCCGATGACCTGACGGATCTCGACGGGGGAACTACGGAGCTCGTCCAATCGGCTGCGCAAGCGGGCACGTTCCGGGCTTCCGGGGGCGTAGGTGTTGACCGGCTCGTTGATGGGGGTGGGGACGGATGTGACGGCGTCCATGGCTGCTCCTCGTCTTCGGTGTGTGCTGCTCATTGAAGTCCGATCCGCACCTCGTTCAATCAGCCCATCGGCCAAAGAATTGGTGATCTACTTGTCCGTATGGCCAACACTGTGTCGCTGCGTTCGATGCTGACCTCGCTGCACAGCGCCGTCGTCGAACTCGTCCTCGCGCCGGTAGGAACGGATATGGAGGTCGAGTCCGTCGCGCTGCTCGATGCCGACGACCTGCGGCTGCCTCCGGGAGCATCCTCCGATCTGACGCTGCTGGTGGGCGTGACCGAGGCCGACGTGGTGCGGTGGTTCGACGATCTCGCGTTGCGCCCGGTGGCGGATCGACCGCTCGCGGTGCTGACCAAGGTCGGCGCCTCGACTGCGCTGTCCTACGGTGCGCGGGAGGCAGGTATCGCACTGGTCGCGGTGCACCAGCAGACACGGTGGGAGCTGTTGCTGTCGATGATGCGGGGAGTTCTCGACCAGGTCCGTGCCCAGAGCTCCGACGACGGACTGTTCGGAGCCGATACCGATCTCTACGAACTCGCGCAGACGGTGGCGTCGCTGACGAAAGGCATGGTGAGCATCGAGGACGAGCGCTCACATGTGTTGGCCTACTCGGCATCCGACGACGCGGCCGACGAACTGCGGACCCTGTCGATCCTCGGACGCGAAGGTCCGGCCGACTACCTGCGCAGACTGCACGAGCGAGGTGTGTTCGATCGACTCCGCCGCACCGACGACGTGATCGACGTACCGGCCGACACCGAACTGGGTATTCGGCGACGCCTCGCGGTCGGGATACGTCGCATCCACGGGAGCGCGACGACTCTCGGGACGATCTGGGTGCAGGAGGGTGCCGCCCCGCTCGCCGCCGACGCCGACGCGGTACTGCGCGGTGCCTCGGCCGTCGCGGCTCGACTGATCACCCGCATCGCGAACGCCCCGACCAACGAGGCCCTGCAGATTCAGCGCCTGCTCGGTGCACGGGGCGGCGGTGTCGACGTCCCGTCGCTCGCGTCGGCACTGTCGATCCCCACCTCGGGATCGGCGGCGGTCGTCGGATTCGCTGCCTGCGGGGAATTCGAGATCAGCACCTTGGCACCGTCTATCCGATTGCACGCCAGCGCTTTTCGCCGTGACTCGTTGGTCACCACCATCGGTGAGAGAATCTACGCACTGTTTCCCGGGGTGGCGTCGGGCACGGGGATCGCGGCGTGGACCGCCGATGCGGTCGGGCGAATCGAGACGCGCACCTCGCTGGCGTTGCGCGCTGCGGTCGCCGCACCGATCGCCGATCTCGACGGGGTGGCCGTGGCCAGATTCGAGGTCGACCGAGTGCTCGACGGCACCACCGGCGAGGTGCGGGTCACGACGCTCGAGGAGTCGAGAACCTCCGTGCTGCTGGGCGAAATCCTGGAACTGATCGCCAATCACGAACAGCTACGAGACCCGCGCATCACCGCCCTCGACCGATACGACGCGACCAACGACTCCAGAATGCGCGAGAGCCTCGAGTCGTACCTGGCGTGTTTCGGTGACGTTCGGGCGGCCGCCGAGCGACTGCACATCCACCCGAACACCCTGCGCTACCGCATTCGCCGCGTCGAGCAGATCCTGGACCTCGATCTCGGCGATTCCGATGCTCGCCTGTTGGTGGAACTGCAGCTGCGCATGTGAGAGCGGCTTCGCCGCACGTGAGCGGAAATTCGTAGCAGGCTACGAAGTTTCATGCACGTGCCGCACCGGTGCTCGACCTGATCACCAGGCTCGGTTCGATGCTCGAACGCATGGTGCTTCGATTTCCGGTGTCGATCTGGTCGAGCAGAATCTCGACGCTCCGGATGCCTACGTCGGTGAACTCCTGGCGGATGGTGGTCAGGGGCGGCGAGAAGAATTCCGCGTCGGGAACGTCGTCGAAGCCGACCACACTGACGTCCTGCGGCACTCGCCTCCCGTGGGCGTCCAGTGCGCGAAGCACCCCGAGCGCCATGGAGTCGTTGCCTGCGAACACCGCGGTGACGTCGGCGTTCCCGGCCAGTTCGCTGCCGGCCTCGAACCCCGATCTCGCGGTCCAGTCGCCGCCGAGAGTGGGCGGTGGCTCCACGCCGGCATCCTCGTGGGCCATCCGCCACCCGGTGACGCGATCGGTGGCCTCGTACCACCCCAGCGGCCCGGCAACGTGCCACACGGCGCGGTGCCCGAGCGAGAGCAGGTGCGCGGTTGCGGCCTTGGCTCCGGCGATCTGATCGACCGAGACCACGGCCAGATCGCCGGCGGGCGAACCCTCGACGGCCACCAGCGGCAGCTCCCCGGCCAGATCGGCGATGTCGCCGCCGTCGGTGCGCAGTGGCGCGATGACGACCACGCCGTCGACGCCCTGCTTCTGCAACCGGCGCACGCAGGTGATGATCGCCGATTCGTCGAAGGAGGTGGGGACGGCGACCACCACCGAGTAGCCGGCGTGGCGTGCTGCGTATTCGACGCTGTAGAGGGTCGAGACCGGGCCGTACAGAGCGTTTCCGGTGCCGACGATTCCGATGGTCTTGCTGCGGCCGGTCACCAGAGCACGAGCGGCGGTGTTGGGGCGGTATCCGAGCTCCGAGATCGCCCGATCCACTTTCGTTCGCGTCGCCTCGGTCACGTTGGGGTGACCGTTGATGACGCGAGAGACGGTCTGGTGGGACACACCTGCGAGCCGGGCGACATCGGTCATGGCTGGTCCGCGTGTCGGCGTCATCGTCGTGCTGCTCCTCTCGCGTCGTCGAAGACAATCACAGCATGCCGGGTCCCTCGGCGCCCGCGAACATGCACGTCAGGTGGGTGTGTTCACCGCCGTGCCGGTCGTGGTGGGCGCAGGCTTGCCCTGCTCGGCACCGGTGAACATCTCGGCGGGCACGGGCACACCGAGATAGCTGCTCGGGGGCGCGGCTTTGTCGCCCTTGTTGCCCTTGCCGCTCGCTGCTCGACGCTTGGTCCAGATGTCGAACGCAACCGCCGCGAGCAGGACCAGGCCCTTGACCAGCTGAACGCGCTCACTGGGTGAGCCGATGAGCGACATTCCACTGTTGATCACGGCGATGATCAGCCCGCCGGTGAGTGCGCCGACGATGCGGCCGACGCCGCCCTGGACTGCTGCGCCGCCGATGAAGGCCGCTGCGATGGCGTCGAGCTCGAAGCCGTTGCCTGCGGTGGGTCCGGCCTGGTTGAGGCGACCGGCGAAGATGATTCCGGCCAGGGCCGAGAGGACGCCCATGTTGACGAAGATCCAGAAGGTGACCGGCTTGACCTTGATGCCGGACAGCGAGGCAGCGTGGATGTTTCCGCCGATGGCGTAGACGTGCCGACCGAACACCGTCTTGCCTGCGAGGGTGGAGTAGCCCATCACCAGCACGGCGAGCAGGATCAGTACGTACGGCAGGTTCTTGAAGCGAGCCAGCTGCACCGCGATGGCGAGTACGAGAGCGGCGGCGAAGGCCATCTTGATCAGGAACAGCGGCAGTGCGTCCACGGTCTGGCCGTACTTCTGCCGACCGGTGCGAGATCGCCACTGGCCGAACACGATTCCGACGACGGCCAGGATCGCGACGAGCAACGTGAAGATGTCAGCCCCACCCAGTGGTCCGAGTCCCACGTTGCCCAGGAAGCCGGGCAGGAAGCCGTTGGACAGTGTGCGCACCGGTCCGGGGAACGGCCCGATGCCCTGGTTGCCGAGAACGATGAGAGTGACTGCGCGGAAGACGAGCATGCCTGCCAGCGTCACGATGAACGCCGGTATGCCGAAGTACGCGACCCAATAGCCCTGCCAGGCGCCGATCAGGCCGCCGACGATCAACGTGATCAGCACCGCCAGTGGCCACGGCACGTTCTGTTGAACCATGAGGACACCGGCGATGGCACCGGTGGCCGCGACGACCGAGCCGACGGACAGGTCGATGTGGCCCGCGATGATGATCACGACCATGCCGATGGCCAGGATGAGGATGTACGAGTTCTGCACCACCATGTTGCTGATGTTCTGCGGCACCAGAAGCTGACCGCCCGTCAGCACGGTGAACAGGACGATGATCAGCGCGAAGGCGATGAAGATTCCGCTCTGGCGAAGGTTGCGCGTGAGCAACCCCCGCACGGTCGACAACTGATTCATCGAAGTACTCCTGTTCCACGGGTCATGAGATGCATGAGCGATTCCTGGGTCGCGTCCTCGCGAGTGACCTCACCGGTGATACGGCCTGCCGACAGTGCGTAGATCCGGTCGCACAGCCCGAGCAGTTCGGGGAGCTCGGAGGAGATCACCAGGACCGCCTTCCCGGCGTCGGCGAGATCGTTGATGATCGAATAGATTTCGAACTTCGCGCCGACGTCGATTCCTCGTGTCGGTTCGTCGAGAATGAGCACATCGGGATCGCTGAAGATCCATTTGCTCAACACGACCTTCTGCTGATTGCCGCCGGAGAGTTTGCCGACCACGGCGGCCACGTTCGGTGCCTTGATGTTCATGCTCTTGCGGAAACCCTCGGCGACCTTGAACTCCTGGTTGTCGTCGACGAAGCCTCCCGTCACCAGCTTGTCCAGGGCGGCGGTGGAGATGTTGCGCTTGATGTCGTCGATCAGATTGAGGCCGTACCGCTTTCGGTCCTCGGTGGCGTAGGCGATCCCGTGATGGATGGCATCGTTGACCGACTTGACGTGAATTTCCTTGCCGTACTTGTACAGTCGCCCCGAGATGTCGATGCCGTAGCTTCGGCCGAAGACGCTCATGGCCAACTCGGTGCGTCCGGCACCCATCAAGCCGGCAAGACCGACGATCTCCCCGCGGCGCAGACTGAGATTAGCCTTGTCGACAACGGTCCGGCCGTGCTGCGTCGGACTGTGCACGGTCCAGTCCTCGATACGCAGAACTTCCTCTCCCACGGTCGATTCGTGCGGCGGAAACCGGTGCTCGAGATCGCGGCCGACCATGAGCGAGATGATGCGATCCTCGGTGACGTCCGGGTCTCGCATATCCAGGGTCTTGATGGTCCGGCCGTCACGGATGATCGTCGTCCGGTCCGCGATGGCCGCGATCTCGTTGAGCTTGTGCGAGATGATCACGCACGTGATGCCCTCGTCCCGCAGACCGCGTAGCAGGTCGAGGAGGTGAGCGGAATCCGAATCGTTCAGTGCCGCAGTCGGTTCGTCGAGAATCAGCAGCGTCACGTCCTTGGACAACGCCTTCGCGATCTCGACGAGCTGCTGCTTGCCGACACCGAGGTCGCTGACGACGCTGACGGGGTTCTCCCGCAGCCCTACCCGGTTCAGTAGGGCTGCGGCCTCGGAATTGGTGCGGTTCCAGTCGATGAACCCGCGCGTGGACCGCTCGTTGCCGAGAAAGATGTTCTCGGCGATCGAGAGGTACGGACTCAGTGCGAGTTCCTGATGGATGATGACGATGCCCTCGGCCTCGCTGCCCCGGATGTCGGAGAACTCGCACGGCTTACCGTCGAACACGATGTCGCCGTCGAAGGTGTCGTGTGGGTACACACCCGACAACACCTTCATGAGCGTCGACTTGCCTGCGCCGTTCTCGCCGCAGATCGCGTGGATTTCGCCGCGATTCACCGAGAGAGTGACGTCCTGTAGAGCCTTGACGCCGGGAAAGGTCTTGGTGATGCCACGCATCTCCAGGATCGGGCTCGTCATCGCCGAACTCACTTCAACTGATCCTCGGTGTAGTAGCCACCCTCGACCAGCAGCTTCTCGTAGTTGTCCTTGTAGACGATCTCGGGCTGCAGCAGGTACGCGGGAACGACCTTGTCGCCGTTGTCGTAATCGGTGGTGTTGTTGGTCTCGGGCGTCTGACCGTCGAGCATGGCCTGAGCCATCGCGATCGTGACCTCGGCCAGCTGACGGGTGTCCTTGTAGATCGTGGAGTACTGCTCACCGGCGATGATGGACTTCACGGACGGCACCTCGGCGTCCTGTCCGGTGACGATCGGGTACGGCTGCCCTGCTGTTCCGTATCCGTTGCTCTTGAGTGCGGAGAGGATGCCGATGGACAAGCCGTCGTACGGCGAGAGCACGCCCTGCACCTTCTGGCCGGAGGAATACGTCTTGGTGAGCAGATCCTCCATGCGCTTCTGGGCGGTGGCCGGATCCCAGCGCAGTGTCGCAGCCGTCTCGAAATCGGACTCGCCGCTGCCGATCTTCAGAGTTCCCTTGTCCAGGTATGGCTTCAGGGTGTCCATGGCACCGTCGAAGAAGAAGGTGGCGTTGTTGTCGTCGGGCGAACCGGCGAAGACCTCGATGTTCAACGGGCCGGCCGGGGCATCGGCCTTGTCGGTGCCGTCCTCGTTCTTCAGGCCGAGACCGACGAGAAGCGACGTGGCCTGGTCGACGCCGACCTTGTAGTTGTCGAACGTCGCGTAGTAGTCGACGTTGGGCGAGTTACGGATGAGGCGGTCGTAGGCGATGACGCCGATGCCGTTGTCCTTGGCTTCCTGCAGCTGGGTGGTGATGGCGGTGCCGTCCACGGAGGCCACGATGAGAAGCTTTGCGCCCTGGGTGATCTGGTTCTCGATCTGGTTCACCTGGGTGGGAATGTCGTTCTCGGCGTACTGCAGATCGACCTTGTAGCCCTGCCCCTCCAGCGCGCTCTTGAGGTTGTCGCCGTCGGCGATCCATCGAGCCGAGGACTTCGTCGGCATCGTGACGCCGATCAGGGCGCCCGCCGTGCTTCCGCCTTCGGCCGGAGCCTGGTCCGCGGTCTTGGTGCTCGATCCACACGCGCCGAGCGTGAGGGTGAGCGCCACCGCGGCTGCGGCGATGGATAGGTGTCGAAACTTCATCGTTTCTCCCTGCGTAGTGGAGTAGACCGTGAAGCGGGGTCCGCCGGGGTGTCCCGTGTGGTTCGCATCACATCAAGACGAAAGTGTGAGCGATAACATCGGCATTGTCAAAGATTTCTTTTTCGCACCCACGTGACCAGTGTGAGCGCTAACATCGGCCGACTCGAGACGACCCGGGACGTACCCGTCGGACGGGTCAGTGCAGTTCGTGCACCGACTGCTTACCGCTCTTGAGCCACCGACTCGGAAGTCGCCCGACCAGCTCTCCCAGCGGATGTACCGCGGCCGAGAGGATCTCGACGGAATCCTGCAGGATGTCGATCGAGATGCTCATCCGCTCGATGTTGGGGGCCACCGACGTCAACGTCTCCGAGAGCTTGACCAACTGATCGAGCGGGCCACCCTTGGCGGTCAGTCGCTCGATGGCTCCGTCCTCGGCGAGGAGCGTTTCGAGGATGCCCTCCTCGGCGATGGCGCGTTCGATGAGGCCGTCCTGACGCGTGAGCACCTCGAGCGGACCGTCCTTGGCCGTCAGTCGTTCCAGCGGTCCGTTGGTGGCGGTGATGCGGTCCAGCAGACCGCCCTCGGCGAGCAGTCGTTCGAGCGGTCCGTCCTCGGCGAGCAGCCGGTCCAGGGGTCCGCCGGGAGCCAGGATTCGCTCGACCGGGCCGCCAGGGGACAGCAGCCGCTCGAGGGTGCCGTCCTCGGAGGTGAGGCGGTCCACGACGCCACCCTGGGCGAGCAGGCGATCGAGTGGCCCGCCTTCCTTGAGGGCGTTGCCCAGGGCGCGGTCGTCGGAGGTGAGCTGGCCGAGCTGGGCCAGCAGTTGCATCGTGCCGCCGCGCGGGTTGGCGAGCGAGGCGACACCTGCGGTGCCGGACGCACCGGTGGCCAAGGCCATCCTGGTGGTCGCCAGAGCGACCTCCGCGACGCCGATCGCCTGTTCGGCGATGGCAATTCCGGCGTGCGCGGGCAGTGTGATCGCTGACACCCAATTCATCGTTTTACTGTAACTGCTCGTAGCCCGGAAAATCAGTGAAGAACCTTCAGTCCGACGACGCATCCGACGATGCCGACCAGAAGCGCAACCTTGAGCAGCGAGGCGGATTCGGCACCGGTGATCATGGCGTACGTGACGGTGAGGGTGGCACCGATTCCCACCCAGACGGCGTAGGCGGTGCCGGTGGGCAACGATCGCATCGCGATCGCGAGGCCGATCATGCTGAGCACCACCGCGACGCCGAATACGACGGACGGTCCGAGTTTGGTGAAGCCCTCGGACTTACCGAGTGCGGTTGCCCAGATCGCTTCGAGGACGCCGGAGACGACGAGAATCAGCCAAGCCATGAGAAATCACTCCTTGCACCGTCTTGTCGCTGTTCGGGTACGGTGCGCTCGTCCGATTGTCGGAAGTGACTTGTACGATCGTACCAATTCGTGTGCACGGTGGCCATGGCGTCAGTAGGCGTACGTGTTCGCCGGTGCCTCGATCCGCGCGACCGCCGACACCGTCATCGTGGGTGTGAACGACGTGTCCTCGGTCGCGGTCGCCGCGTCGACCGTCCCCGAGATCTCCAGCCAGGTGCCGTCCGGAATGTCGTCGAGAGCCGCGCTACCTGCGTCGAGATGGATGCGAACGGATCTGGCGTCGGCCGCGCAACAGATGATGAGAATGCGGGCGAGGTCGAGGCCCTCTCTCGTGCCGTCGGCGCGCGGCGAGCCTCCGTTCGCGGTGGCGACCGCGAATCCGGTGACGCGAATCTCCCGTCCCTCGAGGCTGCCTTCGGTGTCCCTGACCGCGCGTTGTACGACATCGAGCAGTGGAACCTCGGGCACGTACTCGTCCGGCAGGGGTGGAAACGCCGTCCTCTGACGATCGGCCGCCGAGGTGACGGATCGATCACCCACTGCCGAGACTCCCAGCGCGGGCGGTGCGACGAACAGGATGACCGCGAGCGGGACCAGCAGCAGCCAGTACGGTCGCGAATCATGGTCGTGTCCGTCGTCTCCGGGCCCACCGCGGCGGATGTCGGCGACGATCGACGCGATCGCCAGGGCGGCGATCAACACCCCGGCGGTCAGCAGATACGGATGCAGTGACGGTTTGACGTATCGCACAAAGCTTCCGTCCAACGAGATCTTGACCGTGGCTCCGCCGAGGAGCAGCAGCAGCAGATTCTGTACCTCGCGTCTCATCGCATACCCAGGAACACGTAGCCGCTCACCGAGGCGCACACGATCGCCACGACGAAGGTCAGGGGAGCGAAGCGAGCCACGAAGCCGCGTCCGAAGCTGCCCGTCTGCATCGCCATCAGCTTGACGTCGACAGCTGGTCCCACCACCAGGAAGACCAGCCGCGGCAGCAGCGGCAGCATCGACATGCTCGCCGCGACGAACGCGTCGGCCTCCGAGCACAGCGCCAGGGCCACCGCGAGGACGGCCATCACCAGGATCGACAGCAACAACTGGCCGGCGAGATGGGCGAACACCCAGTCGGGGACCACCAGATGCAGCAACGCGGCGGCCGCTGCTCCGAACACGAGAAAGGCTCCGGCCTGCAGCAGGTCCGTACGCGCGGACTCTCGGAACGTCTCCCACTTCGAGGTGCCGTGCCGGTGTTCGCGATCGGCGAGGCGAGCGGTGATCCACTCGGCCTTGCCGAACCTTGTCCACAGCCGGCCCATCACCAGAGCGGTGGCGAGCGAGCCGAAGAACCGTGCCAGAACCATCGCCGGCTCGCCGGGAAAGGCCACCGCGGTGGAGACCAGGACGACGGGGTTGATCGCCGGTGCCGAGAGCAGAAACGCCAGGGCTGCAGACGTCGGAACACCCTGATCCATCAGCCGGCGCGAAACGGGAACGGCACCGCACTCGCAACCGGGCAACGCCATTCCCGCGAGTCCGCTCATTCCGACGGCAGCGGTGGCGTTCTTCGGCACCACCTTCTGCAGCACCGCGGGCGAGACGAAGGCGGCGATGCCTCCGCTGACGAGCACTCCGAGCACCAGGAACGGCGTCGCCTGCACGAAGATCCCGGTGAACACCGTCGCTCCGGTCCGCAGTGCAGGCGACGAGTCGACCCACCGGGCCACGTCGGCACCGAACGCGATGCCCAACACGAGCAGAGTTGCGAATACGTGCATGGATGACACGGGAGGTCGAACCCTGGTGCGGGTGCCCGGGTTCGCGTCGACCATGGTGCTGCCATCATGCCTCCTCGTCGGGGGCTCACAGCAACCTCACAGCGAGAGTCCAGCGAACGGGCAGCATCTCGCGCGATGATGGACACCGTGAGCGAGACACCCGAGGCCCGAGTCCTGATCGTCGACGACGAACCGACGATCGTCGAACTGCTGTCGGTCAGCCTCAGGTACCAGGGATTCGAGGTGGCGACGGCGTCGTCCGGCCCCGAGGCATTGGACAAGGCCCGCAACTTCAGGCCCGAGGCTCTCATTCTCGACGTGATGATGCCCGGCATGGACGGCTTCGGTCTGCTGCGTCGGCTGCGGGCGGACGGAATCGATGCGCCCGCACTGTTCCTGACCGCACGAGACTCCGTGGAGGACAAGGTGACCGGGCTGACCCTCGGTGCGGACGACTACGTGACCAAGCCGTTCTCGCTCGAGGAGGTGGTGGCCCGACTCCGGGTGATCCTGCGCCGTTCGGGCAAGAGCGAGGACGCGCAGCCCTCCCGAGTTGCGTTCGCGGACATCGAACTCGACGACGACACCCACGAGGTCTGGAAGGCGGGAGAGCCGGTCTCGCTCTCGCCCACCGAATTCACACTGCTGCGGTACTTCATGGTCAACGCGGGAACGGTACTGAGCAAGCCGCGAATTCTCGATCACGTGTGGCACTACGACTTCGGCGGAGAAGTGGGAGTGGTGGAGTCGTACGTGTCCTATCTGCGCCGCAAGGTCGATACGGGCGACACCCGATTGATCCACACGTTGCGGGGCGTCGGCTACGTCATGCGCCAGCCACGGTGACGGGCATTCGAGGTCGGATTCGAAGTCTGCCGCTGCGCTTCACCTTGGTCGCCGCGCTGTTGCTCCTGGTCGGTCTCGGCCTGTTGGCTTCGGGGATTGCCGTGACCTCCTCGCTCGAGACGTCGTTGATGCGTCGTCTCGATCAACAACTGATCGAGGCGTCCGTGGGCTGGGCCAGGCCGGGTAACGAACGCCCGCCCTTCCCGGTCGACGAGCCCAATCCAAGTCGCCCGCCGTCCAACTTCTACGTTCGTTTCGTCGCCGACGACGGTACCGTGCGCGGCCCGATCAACGATGTGACAGAGGATGTTCCGGATCTGTCGGGCACGCCGTCGGCGGCCCCGAAAACCGTCGGTTCCGAGGGCGACCCGTCGAAGCAGTGGCGGGTGATCACGGTGACCAACAACGAGGGCTCCACCACCGTCGGAATGTCGCTGAGCGCCAATCAGCAGACCGTCAGCAGACTCGTGGTACTCCAGTTCTACATCGGCGCAGCCGTGTTGCTGGCACTGGCCGTGATCGCCTACTTCGTGGTGCGGCGCAGCCTGCGACCGTTGCGTGAGGTGGAGACCACCGCCGCGGCCATCGCCGCCGGAGACCTCCACCGTCGAGTTCCCGAGTGGAGTGAGAAGACCGAGGTGGGCCGGTTGTCGGCGGCCCTGAACGGCATGCTCTCGCAAATTCAGCGTGCGTTCGCGGCCACTGCCGCCTCCGAGGAGGCCGCGCGCGCATCCGAGGATCGAATGCGCCGCTTCGTCGCCGATGCCAGCCACGAATTACGAACACCGCTGACGACCATTCGCGGGTTCGCCGAGCTGTACCGACAGGGTGCGATGAGTGACATCTCGCTGCTGATGAATCGAATCGAGGGCGAGTCGGCGCGCATGGGCCTGCTCGTCGAAGACCTGTTGATGCTCGCGCGCCTCGACGCGCAACGACCTCTGGACATGCGGCGCGTCGACCTGCTGACCGTCGCCGCCGATGCCGTGCACGACGCCAAGGCCGTCTCGCCCACGCGGGACATCTCCCTGAAAGTGTTGGCCGGGCCGGGAATACCCGAAGTCCGCGGCGACGACGCGCGGCTGCGTCAGGTGCTCGCGAACCTCGTCGGAAACGCCGTACGGCACACGCCGGAATCCGCGTCGATCACCGTGTGCGTCGGGACCACCCAGTCGTCGGTGCTGCTCGAAGTACAGGACACCGGACCCGGTCTGGGCAAGGAAGAGGCCGCACACGTCTTCGAGCGCTTCTATCGAGCCGACTCCTCGCGCACACGCGAGAGCGGGGGCAGCGGGCTCGGTCTGTCGATCGTGGCGGCCCTGGTCGCGGCGCACAGCGGAACTGTGACAGTGCAGAGCGCCCCGGGGCAGGGCGCGACCTTCCGAGTCGAATTACCCCGCGCCGACGGTTGATTCGCGTGCCGTTGCGGCCTTCTTGCGGTCGGCCAGCTTCGTGTACGCGGCTGCAGCGAGTGGCGCGGCGACGAGCATCGACACCAACCGAATCACCTGAACGCACGCGACGAAGGTGACGTCCGATCCCGTCGTCGCGGACACGGCCAGCACGGCGGCCAATCCACCGGGCGTGGTCGCGAGGTAGCCGGTGAGCGTGCTGACTCCGGTGATCGCAGACAGTGCCCAGCCGAACAATGCGCAGATCACCCCGATCGATACGACCAGCAGTGCAGCCCACGGGAAGATGCGACCGATCGCCCGCAGGCTGGAGACGGTGAAGGCGAGCCCCGCCTGCCATCCGATGACGATGAACGCCACCGGCAGCAGCACGGCGGGTACCGAGATGTCGACCGGCCAGCCGAGCAGTTCGCAGGTGCCGGCGACGATCAGTGGTCCGAGGGTGGCGGGCGCGGGCAGTCGGATGATCCGAGCGAGAACGATTCCGGCGATGACGGCAGCGATCAGAAAGGCGGTACCGATGTACCAGGGCGTCGTCAAACGCTCGGACGATGCTGTCCCACCACCGGTGTCGGTATGGAACGCGAACGTGACGATCAGCGGCATCGTGACCACCACGAGTGCGACGCGTAGGTACTGGACCACCGCGACGATGCGCTCGTCCCCGCCGAGTTCTCGGGCGATGGACACCAGACCCGTTGCGCCACCGGCAATCAGGGACAGCGCTCCGGTGACCGGGTCGACATCGCGATGCAGAGCCAGCAGCGCGCCACAGCCTGCACTGACGACCAGTGTCCCCGCACCGACGAGAACTGCGGGAATCCAGTTCTCGCCCAACGCACCCAGTGTGTCGGTGTCGAGCATCAACCCGATCGTCACCGCCAGTGTGCCCTGCGCCGCCATCGATGCCGGACGGGGGACGGCAGCCGGACCGAGGCCGGTCAGCGCGAAGACAACGGCGACGACAAGTGCGGCGAACAGCGACGGTGCCGTCAGACCCAGAGTCGCGAAAAGGGCCCAGCCCCCGACGGATACGGCCGCGAGGCCGATCCATCGGAGGCTGTACCCCAGTACTCGTCTCATCGGTGTGGGAGCACTCATGCTCCGGACTTGACCAGCAGAACCGGGACCGGGATCTCGAGGAGCAGACGCTGAATGGTCTGTCCCATCAGGAACTTTCCGACCGCCGAGCGGTGCCGCGAACCCACCACCAGGATCTCCGACTTCTGCTCCTCCACCAGGGTCAGCAGTGTGTTGACGGCGTCGGGGTCGGGCCTACCCACTGCCACGGTCCAGGAGACCGCGTCGGCGTGGTCGATGTCGGTCAGAGCGGTCTCCACCGACGTGGACACGGCCTGCGTCTCGGCGGCCTCGGCGGACGGTTCGGCCGATCCGGAGAGTGCGTGCAGGACGACCAGGTCCGTCTCGCGGATGCGTGCTTCTCGAACGGCTGCCGCCAGTGCTGCGCGGCCCTCGGGTGAATTGTTGTGCAGTACGCCAACAGTCATGACGGTTTCTCCTACGCGAGATGGGGTGGGGGATCAGCCGAACGGGATCTGGCCGAGGACGATGCCGACGGCAAGCATCGCGAGGGAGACGACCACCGCTCGCCACAGCACCTTCTTGTGGTGATCGGCCAGCGACACTCCGGCGAGGGTGACCAGCAGCAGGATGGCCGGAACCAGCGGGCTCTGCAGGTGGACGGGCTGACCGGTGATCGAGGCACGGGCCATCTCGACCGGGTCGATGCCGTACTTGCCTGCGGTCTCGGTCAGCACCGGCAGGATGCCGAAGTAGAAGGCGTCGTTGGTCATGAAGAACGTCAGCGGGATGCTCAGGATGCCGGTGATGACGGCCAGGTAAGGGCCCATGCCGGACGGGATGACGTTGAGCAGCCACTCCGCCATGGCCTCGACCATGCCGGTGCCCTGGAAGACGCCGGTCAGAATTGCCGCGGCGAGCACCATGGCGACCACCGAGACGATGGACGACGAGTGCCGTGCGATCGCGTCGCCCTGCTCCTTGACCTTCGGGAAGTTGACCGTCAGGGCAATGGAGGCAGCGATCATGAACAGCACCGGGATGGGCAGGATGTCCATGACGAGGATGACGAGGAGGATGACCGTGAGAGCAGCGTTGAACCACAGCAGCTTCGGGCGCAGGGTGTCGCGGTTGGGGTCGAGACCGTCGAAGAACTGACCCGATTCGCCGTCGTCCGATCCGCCGGTGCCTGCACCGCCGGTTGCCTTGCCACCCTTGCGGATACTGCCGCCGCCACCGGAGGCCACCAACTCGGGCTCGTAGATCAGCTTGCCGATGCGTCGGCGCTCCATGATACCCAGGTGAACGGCGAAGAGCAGCACGATGATCAGGCCGACGATCATGGAAGGAACCATCGGAACGAAGACGTCGGACGGGGAGATGCCGAGAGCGGAAGCAGCGCGAACCGTCGGGCCGCCCCACGGAATGATGTTCATCGTGCCGTTGGCGAGACCGGCTACGACCGTCAGAATGACCGGGCTGACACCGAGTTTGAGATACAGCGGCAGCAGGGCGGACGTGACGATGATGAACGTGGTGGAGCCGTCACCGTCGAGCGAGACGACCATGGCCAGAATGGCCGTTCCGACAACGAGTTTCATCGGATCGTTGCGCACCAGGCGCAGAATGCCGCGCACCAGTGGGTCGAACAATCCGACGTCGATCATGATGCCGAAGAAGATGATGGCGAAGAACAGTAGGGCCGCGGTGGGGGCCAGCGACTTGATGCCGTCGGTGATCATGTCACCGATGCCGAGCCCTGCGCCGGCCAGCAGACCGAAGATGACGGGTACGAGGGTGAGTGCGACGACGGGCGTGGCTCTCTTGGTCAGGATCAAGAACATGAAGGCGGCTACCATGAGGAAGCCGAGTATCACCAACATCGTGCACTCCTTCTCGAATGTGTGAGGTGGGTCCGGTTGGACTGCGTGTGTGACTGAAGTTACGTAACCGGCATCACATGGTCGCCGTTGTGCGCACTACCCGCGCAAGCAACGTAAAGAGCCTTTTGCGCATTGTGCTCGAGCCCGCCCGACGCATAGCCTGAACGAGTGCGATTGAGGACCCAGGTGCTGTTGTTGCAGGCAGCGCTGGTGGCGGTGGCCCTGGCTGTGGCGTTCGGGGTGTTCGCGATCAGCAGCGGCAGGCAGGCGAGCGAGGAGTACGGCGAGCGCGCGCTCGCGGTCGCCCGGACGGTGGCGTCGGACCCGGAGGTGCGCTCGCTCGTCGAGCAGTTCTCGGCAGTCGACACCGCAGGCACCGATGCCGCGCCCGCGGGAGTGCTGGCGGGCGGGGCCTTGCAGCGCGCGGCCGAGGGTGCTCGCACCCGTACCGACGCCCTGTTCGTCGTCATCACCGACGATCGCGGTCTTCGCTTGGCGCACCCCGATCCGACGGTGCTGGGTCAGCGGGTGAGTACCGATCCATCCGGTGCGCTGGCGGGCAACGAGGTGGTCGAGCAGGAGCGCGGCACGCTCGGCGACTCCGTACGCGCGAAAGTGCCTGTGCTGGCGCTCGGTTCGACCGACGTGGTGGTCGGCGAAGTGAGCGTGGGCATATCGACCACGGCCGTGCGTACCGAGCTGGTGAAGGATCTGGTCAACGGCGGGCTGGTGACCGGTGCCGTGCTGTTGCTCGGGCTGGCCGGCTCGACCCTGTTGGCGCGCAGGTGGAAACGACTGACGCTGGGGCTCGAGCCGGAGGAGCTCGCCGAATTGGTGCGTGAACAGGAGGCCGTGCTGCACGGCATCGGCGAGGGCGTGGTCGCCATCGATCCGAACGGCGTCGTCACGGTCGTCAACGACGAAGCGCGCTCGTTGCTCTCGATCGACGGTAAGCCGGGGATGCGGATCGAGGACATCGGTCTGACTCCGAGACTGCTCGAGGTCATCGAATCTCCGACGTCCGAACCCGTACTCGCGGCGGTGAACGAGGTCGTGGTCGTCGCAGCCGCTCGAAAAGTGCTGCGTGACAATCGCAATCTGGGTACGGTGCTGACCGTGCGTGACCGAACGGACGTCGAGACGCTGACGCGTCAACTCGACGCGGTGCAGTCGATGTCCGCCGTACTGCGCGCCCAGCGCCACGAGTTCGCGAACCGAATGCATCTGGTCAGCGGACTGCTGCACGAGGGCCACCCGGATCGTGCGTCGCAGTACATCGACGAGATACTCGGTGTGGGGCCGAGATCGGAAACCGTCGAGGGTATCGATGCCCTCTCCGACGCCTATCTGCGGTCGTTCCTGACCGCGAAAGCCGCGCACGCGCGTGAGAGCGGGGTGCGAATGGTGTTGGGCGAGAACACCTGGGTCGGGGGAGAGGTGGCCGTTCCCGTCGACGTGACGACTGTGCTGGGCAACCTCGTCGACAATGCGATCGATGCTGCCAGGCTGGGAGTCCGCCGGCCCGCCGAGGTGGAAGTCGAACTGGTGCAGGACGGTTCGACCCTGCACATCGTGGTCGTCGATTCCGGCGACGGTGTGGATCTGGAAGTCGACCAGGTGTTCGTGGAGGGAGTCTCGACCAAGTCGACGGCGGACTCGCCGGGCGGCCGAGGGGTGGGATTGGCGCTGAGTCGGCAGATCGCACGTACCCGCGGCGGCGACGTGACGCTGGCCGATGTCGGTGGGCAGATCACCGACGAGAACGAACGAGGAGGCGCAGTGTTCATCGCGTCGATCCCGGACGCACTACTGACCGACGAGGTGTCGCAATGAGAGTACTGGTGGTGGACGACGATTTCCGGGTCGCGGATCTACATGCGGCACTGGTGAATTCGCTGGCCGACTACGAGGTGGCCGCGGTGGCGACGAGCATCGCCCAGGCGCGGGAGTTGGCGTCGACGCAGGCGTTCGATCTGGCGCTGGTCGACGTCTATCTGCCCGACGGATCGGGAATCGACCTGGTGCGCGAACTCGAGTGCGACGCCGTGGTGCTCTCCGCCGCGGCGGATCAGCAGACCGTTCGATCGGCGTTGGCCGCGGGTGCCTGGACGTACCTGATCAAACCGTTTCCGCGCTCGGCGTTGGTCGATCGCCTCTCCGGATACCGGACGTACCGCGGCGCTCTCGACCGTTCGGACGAGCTGAGCCAGGCCGACATCGACAGCGGACTCGACGCGTTGCGTCCGCGCGCGGCGGCACCGCTGCCGTCCTCGCAGTCCGTCACCCGTGATCTGGTGCTCGACGCCGTGCGCGCGACCGCCGATCCGATGTCCGCGGGTGAAGTTGCTGCGGCCATCGGCATTTCACGTGCGACCGCGCAGCGTTACCTGGCCACCCTCGTGTCCAAGGGTCGACTGCGCATGCAGCTGCGCTATGGGTCGACCGGCAGGCCGGAGCAGGAGTACTCGCTACCGCCGGGAGCGTGAGACCGCCACGACCACGGCTCCGCACACGGAAATCGCCGCGGTGACCAGAGCTGCGGTGTTCCACCCTTCGGTCAGCGCAGTCGTGCTGTGGCTGCTGATCGATTGGGTCATTCCGCGGGCTCCACTGCCCGCAAATTGGGTCATTCCGCGGGCTCCACTCCCGCCGGCCGGAACGGCCACCACCGCAACGACGGTGACTCCGATGGCGGAGCCGACGTAGCGCGCGGTGTTGTTGGCACCGCTGCCCATACCGCCGCGGCCGGTGGGCACGCTGGCCACGGCCTCGCGTCCGAGAGCGGCGTTGAGTATCCCGCTGGCGACTCCTGCCACGAGCAGTCCCGGCAGCAGTCGCGGCCAGGATGCGTTCTCGGACAACCCCGTGAGCATCACCATGCCGATCGCGACGCCTACCAGACCGACGGCGAGTTGCGTCCGACCGCTCATCGATGCGGGCAGCCTGCGGGCGAGCAAGGCGGTGACCACGGACGTGGCCGACCACCCGAACAGCAGCAGGGCGGCACCGAGCGCATCGATTCCCAGAGCGGTTCCGAGGAATCCCGGCATGTACGACATCAGGGCGATGATGCCGCCGCCGGTGGCCAGCGCGGCGACCGTGGCGGCCAGAAACGGTGGGTGCCGGAAGAGTGTCAGATCGAGCATCGCAGTGGCACCCCGCAATTCGAGGACCACGAACGCGGACAGTAGCAGGGCCGCGAGGACGAAGAGCACGATCGGAGTAACGGCGATCCAGCCCTGCCTGCCCTCGACGAGAGCGGCCAGCAACGCGGCGACGCCCGTGGCCAACAGCAGCGCACCGACCGGATCGAGGCCACGCGGGGCGTCGGACCTGGATTCTTCGACGAGCACATGCGCGGCGACGGCCAATGCGACCGTGGCAACCGCGAGAACCACGTACGCCTCCCGCCAGCTCGCCCAGCGATCGAGTACGGCGGCGAGCAGCGGGCCGAGAGCGATGCCTGCACCCACGCTCGCGCCCCACACCCCGCTCGCCTTCGCGCGCACCGGACCGGCCGGGTGAGTGTGCGCGATGATTCCCAGGCTCGACGCGATGACGGCCGCGCCGCCGAGACCCTGCAGGATGCGGGCGAGGACGAAGATCAGAGTGTCGGGAGAGACGGCGCAGACGATCGCGCCGACGGCCAGCACCGTCGCACCGAGTGCGAAGGTGCGTCGACGGCCGAAGTCGTCGGCGACGGTACCGGTGGTGAGCAGGGCGGCAGCGAGGCCGATGCTCATCGAGCTGAGAATCCAGGTGCGTCCTGCTGCGTCGGACATCAGGTCCGCGGCGGTGCTGTTGATCGTGGCAAGTGGTGCGGTGAACGCCATCAGAGTCAGCAGGGTGCCCAGCGCTGCGATGGTGAGCGCGCGGGTGCTGTTGTCGGTGCTGACGGGCGAGGGTGCAGCGTCGGTCATCGTCGTCCTTTTGGTCTGGTGATCGAACTGTAAACGCCCAACTTGGTTCGGTCAACAGACTGTACTATCGCGTCATGGCACTCGGAATCGACTACGCCCGCCAGGACTGCTCCCTGGCCCGTGCCCTCGAACTCGTCGGCGAGCGATGGACGATGCTCATCGTGCGCGATTGCTTCTTCGGGGTCCGACGCTTCGGTGATTTCCAGGTCCACCTCGACATCTCCAAGGCGGTCCTCGCGCAACGACTCGGCGCACTGGTCGAGGCCGGGCTGCTCGAACGACGAGCCCGCGCCGTCGAGGGCGGACGCGACGACTACGTCCCCACCGCCGCCCTCGAACGACTGTGGCCCGCCGTGTTCGCCCTGAGCTACTGGGGTGAGGAACAGACGGCGAAACCCGCAGGGAAGCGTCGACGGTTCCTGCACGCGACCTGCGGAACCGACCTCGGACCGTTGGGGATCTGCCCCGAATGCGGACTCGCGCCCGGTCCGCACGACATCGACACCGATATCGGCCCGGGCTACGACCCCGACACCCGATCCGACGAGGTGTCCATGCACATGCGGACGCGTCGACGCCTGCTCACGCCTCTGCGGTGAGCGAGGTGCGTCAGTCCGGGACGTGAGCCGCGTGCCCGAGTTCACGCAACGCCGCGCGCAGCTTGGTCGCTGCCTCGTCCTGCGACTCCGCCGACGGATTCGGGTCGGCACCGGAGATGTCGAAGTTGCCCATGTCGTATGCCGGAAACACGTGCAGATGCAGGTGCGGCACCTCGAGCCCGGCGATCAGCAGTCCGGCGCGGGGAGCGTCGAACGCGGTCCTGACCGCCTGGCCGATGATCTGGGCAACGGCAGTGATCTTGGCGAACGCGGCACCGTCGACGTCCTGCCACTGGTCGATCTCCTCGCGCGGAACCACCAGTGTGTGGCCCTGAGTGACCGGTGCGATCGTCAGAAACGCCACCACGTCGTCGTCCTGCCAGACGAAACGTCCCGGGATTTCGCCGGCGATGATCTTGCTGAAAATGGAAGCCATGGGAACAGGATGCCCTACCCGATTCGACCGGGGCCGTTCCACCGGTCGCGTCTCCCAGGTGATTGCCAGGTTCATCGCAGGGTGGGTCCAGCTCGGGGCCCGATTCTGGTCCACATGACAACGAATTCCCTCGCACGAGCAGGCCAGCGGCCCGGCTCGAACGCCACGGCCACTCTCGAGGTGGTCATCCCGGTATACAACGAAGAGGCGGATCTCGAACAGTGCATTCGTCGTCTACACGAGCATCTGGAAGACCGGATCCCGTTCCGGTCGCGCATCACGATCGCCGACAACGCCAGTACCGACGGCACCCTCGCGGTGGCACACCGGCTGGCCGACGAGATCGAGGGAGTCCGGGTTCATCACCTGGACGAGAAGGGCCGCGGACGAGCACTCAAAGCCGTCTGGCTCGCATCGGACGCCGATGTCGTGGCCTACATGGACGTCGATCTGTCGACCGACCTCAACGCTCTGATGCCGCTGATCGCGCCGTTGATGTCCGGTCACTCGGACCTCGCCATCGGATCACGACTCAACCGATCGTCCCGGGTGGTCCGCGGTGCGAAACGCGAATTCATCTCGCGCAGTTACAATCTCATTCTGCGCACGTCGCTGCGCGCACGCTTCTCGGATGCGCAGTGCGGTTTCAAGGCCATGCGCACCGACGTCGCCCGACAGCTGTTGCCGCTCGTCGAGGACACCGGGTGGTTCTTCGACACCGAATTGCTCGTCATCGCAGAGAAAGTCGGCCTGCGTATCCACGAGGTGCCCGTCGACTGGGTCGACGACCCGAACAGCAGCGTCAACATCGTCGACACCGCCGTCAAGGACCTGCAGGGATGCTGGCGCGTCGGCCGCGCCCTGGCCACCGGCGTACTGCCGGTCGCCGAACTGCGTCGAAGCCTGGGACGGGAGCCGCTCGTGCCCGGAGTGCCGCACGGAATGATCAGCCAGATGGTGCGATTCGGCATCATCGGCATCGCCAGCACCGTCGCCTACGCGTTGCTGTACCTGGTGCTGCACTCGTTGATCGGCGCGCAGGCCGCGAACTTCTTCGGACTACTGATCACCGCGGTACTCAACACCGCGGCCAATCGCGCCTTCACCTTCGGCGTCCGCGGATCGGACGGCGCAGGCAAGCATCAACTGCAGGGACTGGCGATCTTCGGTTTCGCTCTGCTCGTCACCAGCGGATCGCTCGCGGTACTGCATGCCTGGGTGCCCGATGTGTCCCGGCACGTCGAACTCGCCGTCCTCATCGTCGCCAATCTCGTTGCCACGGTGTGCCGATTCGTCGCACTGCGGTGGGTCTTCCGTAGCTCCACGTCGTCCGATTCGCAGTCCGCCGGTTCGGAGAAGAATCTGTGACGACGACGATCGAACGCCCCGCCGCGGACGCCTCGGCCGCGCCCGTCACCTCCCCGCGATGGGAGTGGATCGGTCTGGTCGCGTTGCTGGTCGGCACCGGCGTCGCCTACATCTGGGGACTCGGTGCCTCGGGTTGGGCCAACTCCTTCTATTCCGCTGCGGTGCAGGCGGGTTCGGTGTCGTGGAAGGCCTTCTTCTTCGGATCCTCCGACGCCGCCAACTCGATCACCGTCGACAAGCCCCCGATGTCGCTGTGGTTGATGTCGTTGTCGGTGCGCATCTTCGGCCTCAACACCTGGGCGATGCTGGTGCCGCAGGCGCTCCTCGGAGTCGCCTCGGTGGCACTGCTGCGCGCCACCGTCAAGCGTCGCTTCGGCGGCGCGGCCGGTCTGCTCGCAGGCCTGGTGCTGGCCGTCACCCCCGTTGCCGCACTGATGTTCCGGTTCAACAATCCCGACGCGCTGCTCGTGCTGCTGATGATCGCATCGGTCTGGGCACTGCTTCGCGGCGTCGAGACCGGAAAGACCAAGTGGCTGTTGATCACCGGCATGTTCGTCGGATTCGGCTTCCTCACCAAGCAGCTCCAGGTGATGCTCGTCGTACCGCCGCTGGCGTTGACCTACCTGATCGCCGGACCGCCGAAGTTTGTCACCCGGCTGGTGCAGTTGTTCGGTGCACTCGGCGCGATGATCGTCTCGGCCGGATGGTGGATTCTGATCGTGGAATTCTGGCCGGCGTCGTCGCGGCCGTGGGTCGGCGGTTCGCAGAACAATTCGATCCTCGAACTCACGCTCGGCTACAACGGATTCGGTCGGCTCAGCGGTGACGAAACCGGAAGTGTCACCCCCGGCCGCGGCGGTATGGGCGGGGGTATGGGTGCCGACATGGCCGGGGGAATGCCCGGGGGCATGCCCGGTGGTATCTGGGGAGAGACCGGCATCCTCCGCATGTTCGACGCCTCCCAGGGCGGCCAGATCGCCTGGCTTCTCCCGGCCGCGTTGATCCTGTTCGTGGTCGGACTCGTGTTGCGCGGCAGAGCACCTCGAACCGACGGGCAGCGTGCGTCGCTGATCGTGTGGGGATCGTGGTTGCTCGTGACGGGGCTGACGTTCAGTTTCATGGCCGGAATCTTCCACGCGTACTACACCGTTGCTCTCGCACCTGCCGTCGCCGCACTGATCGGCATCGGCAGCGTGGTGCTGTGGCGTCGACGCGACACGTACTGGGTACGCATCGCGATGGCCGCCGCCGTGGCGTCCACCGTGGCGATGGCGTGGGTATTGTTGCGCCGCAGTGAGAGTTTCGTGCCGTGGTTGAAGTGGGCGATTCTCGTCGTCGGAGTTGTTGCCGTCGTGACGCTGCTCGTACCCGCGCTGACCCGGGGCAAGCTGGCGGCGGTGTCGATCCTGGCGGTGATGTTCGCCGGCCTCGCCGGGCCGACGGCGTACGCGGTCGACACGATCGGTACTCCGCACACCGGTGCCATCGTCTCGGCCGGCCCGAACACCGGTATGCGCGGGTTCGGCGGTATGGGCGAGGGCCGTCGCGGTCAGGGCGGTATGCCGGGCGGAATGCAGTTGCCGGCAGGCGTCCAGCTACCGGCCGGGATGCAGCCACCGGCGGGATTCCCGGGACAGGCCGGTGCTCCCGGCCAGATGCCGGGTGGTGCCGAGATGGGCGGCATGGGCGGCGCAATGGGCGGTCTTCTCGAGGGCAGCAAGCCGACCACCGCGATCACCGAGATGCTCGAGCAGGACGCCGACTCCTACACCTGGGTGGCAGCGGCCATCGGAGCCAACACGGCGGCCGGCTATCAATTGGCCACCGAGGAGCCCGTCATGCCCGTCGGCGGGTTCAACGGCACCGACCCGTCCCCGACTCTCGCCGAGTTCCAGCAGTACGTCGCCGAGGGACAGATCCACTACTTCATCGGCGGCGGAGGGATGCCGGGAATGGAGTCGGGTACCTCGGCGGAGATCTCCGCCTGGGTCACCGAGAACTTCACCGCGACCACGGTCGACAACGTGACGTTCTACGACCTCACGCAGTAACACCGAACCACCACGAAAGAGCCCCGCACCATGACAGGTGCGGGGCGCTTTCGCGTCGAGCAGATAGTCTGATGCACTGTGCGCGTACTAGTCATTGGTTCCGGTGCTCGTGAGCACGCCCTTCTACTTGCGTTGAAGGCCGATCCGTCGGTCGAGAAGCTGTTCGTGGCTCCCGGCAACGCAGGCACCGCGAAGCTCGCCGAGCAGCACGTGGTCGATGTCGCCTCCGGTGAGGCGGTGACCGCGCTGGCGAAGAAACTCGACGCCGATCTGGTCGTCATCGGACCGGAGGTTCCGCTGGTACTCGGTGTGGCCGACGCTCTCCGCGAGGCAGGCATCGCCGCATTCGGTCCGTCCGCAGACGCCGCTCGCATCGAAGGATCCAAGGCCTTCGCCAAGGACGTGATGGCAGCAGCGGGTGTCCGCACCGCGCACAGCGAAATCGTCGATTCGCCCGCCCTGCTCGACGCAGCCCTCGACCGTTTCGGCCCCAACTGGGTGGTCAAGGACGACGGCCTGGCCGCAGGCAAGGGTGTCGTCGTCACCACCGATCGGCTCGTCGCCCGCGATCACGCTGCCGAACTCCTCGAGAACGGCCACCCGGTGCTGCTCGAATCGTTCCTCGATGGACCCGAGGTGTCCCTGTTCTGCCTAGTCGATGGCGAGACCGTGGTGCCTCTGCTGCCCGCGCAGGACCACAAACGCGTCGGCGACGGCGACACCGGACCCAACACCGGCGGCATGGGCGCATACACCCCGCTGCCGTGGTTGCCCGAGGGCGCAGTCGAGGAGATCGTCCGTGATGTGGTGAAACCCGTTGCCGCCGAGATGGTGCAGCGTGGCGTGCCGTTCTCCGGTCTGCTGTACGCCGGTCTGGCGATGGGTGCCGACGGCCCGGCGGTCGTCGAATTCAACTGCCGCTTCGGTGATCCCGAGACCCAGGCGGTGCTGGCGCTGCTCGATTCCCCTCTCGGTGAGGTGCTGAACGCGACGGCGACCGGCACGCTTGCCGCACTGCCGCCGTTGCGCTGGAAGGACGGTGCTGCCGTCACCGTCGTCATCGCCGCCGAGAACTACCCCGGTCGACCGCGCACCGGTGACGAGATCCTCGGCTCCGACGGGGAAGGCGTGCTGCACGCAGGCACCGCGGTGAAGGACGGCGCAGTCGTCTCCGCGGGCGGCCGCGTGCTGAGCGTGGTCGGCACCGGATTCGACCTCACCGCCGCCCGCGACGACGCATACTCCCGTATCGCGGGAATCCGTCTGCCGGGCAGTCACTTCCGCACCGACATCGGCCTGGCTGCGGTGGAGGGTCGCATCTCGCTGTAGATGTGCTGCGTCGGCCGGGTTTGTCGAGGCCGGTCGTCGGGGGCAAACGCGCGCGCATTTGTCGGATGCGAGCGAAATCGCCTCCGAAACGACGCGATTTTGCGCGCACATGGCACATGCGCGCGCGTTTGCGAAGGCGTGAGGTACCGAGCGTCCCAGGATCAGTAGGGTCGAAACAATGCACAGTGAATCCCAGCGATCGATGGTCGAGCCGTTCCACGTGATGGATGTGTTCGCCGCGGCGGCCGAGCGGGCGCGCACTCACGGCGACGTGCTCTCGCTTGCTGCAGGTCAGCCCTCGACGCGAGCGCCCGAGCCGGTACTGCGCGCCACCCGCGAGGCCCTGGACGCGCAGCTGCTCGGGTACACCGAGACGCTGGGCATTCTGCCGCTGCGTCGCGCGATTGCCGAGTACCACAGCGCGCGGTACGGCATCTACGTCGACGCCGACGACGTGGTGATCACGACCGGGTCGTCGGGCGCATTCACGTTGCTGTTCCTCGCTGCGTTCGACGCGGGGGACACGGTCGTCATGGCCAGGCCGGGTTATCCGGCGTATCGAAACACGTTGGCGGCGTTGGGCTGTCGCGTCGTCGAACTGGATTGCGTCGAAGAGACCCGGTTCCAACCGACCGTCGCCATGCTCGAGGAACTGCCCGAGCCGCCCGCCGGGCTCATCATCGCGAGCCCGGCCAACCCCACCGGCACGATCATCGACCCCGACGAGCTCGCCGCGATCGCGCGCTGGTGCGACGAGCACGGAACTCTGTTGATCTCGGACGAGATCTACCACGGCATCGCCTACGGGGACGCGCGGACGTCCAGCGCCTGGGAGACCTCCAAGGAATCCGTCGCCATCGGATCGGTGTCGAAGTACTTCTCGATGACCGGGTGGCGTCTGGGCTGGATGCTGCTGCCGACGCGATTGCGCAGAGCCGTCGAACGATTGGCGTCGAACATGACGGTCTGCCCACCGGCGATCTCCCAGGTTGCCGCCATCGCGGCGTTCACCGAGGAGTCCCGCATCGAGCTGGATTCACATGTCGAGCGCTACGCCGTCAACCGCCGCATTCTGCTCGACGGTTTGCCGGCCATGGGTATCACCGACCTCGCACCGGCCGATGGTGCCTTCTACGTGTACGCCGACATCGCGCACCTGACCGACGATTCGCGAAGTTGGTGTGCGCGAGTGCTGTCCGAGACCGGGGTCGCTTTGGCGCCGGGCATCGATTTCGACACCGTACGCGGGAACCACACCGTGCGATTCTCGTTCGCAGGCACCACCGCCGACGTCGAGGAGGCGTTGGAGCGCCTTCGTCGCATGTGAGTGTTTCCACGTAGCAGGTTACGAGGCAGGAGGGGAGCCTGCGGAACGACGGGACGGCACGGCGCTCACATGCGGCGCAGCCGCTCCAGCGCCTCGGCGATATCGGCGGCATCGACGTCGCGGTGGGTCACGAAACGCACCTTGCCCGCGACGGTCACCGCGGCGATACCCGACTCGGCCAACTCGGTGACCGTCGATGCCGGATCGGGAACCGTTGCGAGCACGATGTTCGTCTCCGGCTCGGTCACCTCCCAACCACGCTCGCGCAAACCGGACGCGAGGGTCGACGCGTTGGCGTGATCGACGGCCAGATCACCGATCCGATCCAACGCCACGAGCCCGGCCGCAGCCAGGACGCCGCCCTGACGGACGCCGCCGCCCAACATCTTTCGTACACGCCGAGCCTCGTGAATCCTCGCGGAATCCGAGACCAACATCGAACCGACCGGCGCGCCGAGGCCCTTGCTCAGGCACACCTGAACCGTGTCCGCACCGGCAGCGAGCGAGGCGATCGGAACATCCAGAGCCACAGCGGCATTCCACAGTCGCGCCCCGTCCAGGTGCACCTTCAGCCCGCAATCACGTGCGGCGCCAACGAGATCCGACCACTCGTCCGGTCCGAACACGGTACCGCCTGCGAAATTGTGGGTGTTCTCGAGCGACAACAGCGTGGTCCGCAGCGCGAAGTACGGTCCGTCGCCGCCGGCTTTCGCGCGCACCGTCGACGCGAGGGGACGGCCGGGCCCACCGTCGTGGGGGAGGGCGTCGGGCATTCCGCCCGCCAACCATGCGGCGGTACCGAGCTCGGACCCCAGCACATGGGCGTGCTCGGGTGCCAGGAATCGATCGCCGCGCTGCAGATGCAGCATCAGCGCGATGATGTTGCCCATCGAGCCCGACGGCACCCACAGTGCCGCCTCGAATCCGAGCAGACCTGCAACGGCTTCTTCCAGTGCCGCCATCGTCGGATCGTGATCGAGGACGTCGTCGCCCACTTCGGCGTCGGCCATGGCTTTTCGCATGACCGAATCGGGTCGGGTGATGGTGTCGGAGCGGAGGTCGATCGTTCGATGTGCCACGAATACTGACAATTCCATAGCGCGAAAGCAGTCCGACGAACGGCCTCGAGCTGGCACGATGACTTGAATGTCCGCAGGTCCGACCGAGTCGCAGCACAAGGTGTCGGGTGCGACTCCGAAGGGGGTGCGCCGCCGGCAGGCACTGGCGTCGGCCGCTGCGGACCTTCTCGTCGAAGGCGGATTCGACGCGGTGCGGCACCGTTCCGTGGCCGCACGAGCCGGGCTCCCTCTTGCGTCGACCACCTACTATTTCGAGTCCCTCGGAGACCTGGTGGCCGCGGCAGTCGACGTCGTGGGCACCCGTGAGATCGATGTGATGCGCGGCCGCATCGAGGACGAGGGCAAGTGCTCGAACGAAATGGAGTCGACGGTCGACCTCATCGTCGACCTGCTGATCGGACCGCAGGACGGACACGAGCAGCTGATCGCGAGATACGAACGCTTCATCGCCTCGGCACGCCATCCCGAGCTGCGAGAGGTTCAGCTGCGCCTACGCGCCCAGATCGACGACCTGCTCACCGACGTCCTGCGCCGGTCGGGTCGAACCGTGCAGGAAGAGCAGCTTCGACGACTCGTGGCGGTGGTGGACGGAGCCGTGGTGGGCGCGCTCAGCGAAGTGGACCCCGACCCCCGCCACATGGCCCGAAGCATGTTGCTGGCCGTCATCGACATCGTCGCACCGGCGGAACAGGTGCCGGCGGACTGACTGCTACCGAGCCGAGATGTTCGGCCCCGACTCGGCCCGGTCGGTCTCGCCGGAGTCTGCATCGTGGATCGGTGGCACCTCGCACACGCCGTCCGTGCAGACGAGGCCGTGGTCGTCGCCGACGATCTCCAGAGGACCGCTCATGAGCCTGCAGCGGCCTTCTGCAGGACGTCGGCGAACACCGACGGGTCCTGCGCGCCGGACACACCGAACCGTCCGTCGATCACGAAGAACGGCACACCGCTGATTCCGTAGGCGATGGCCTGCTCCTTGTCCGCGCGCACCGCCGGCAGGAATTCCTCGGACTTCAGCGCCTCGACCACCTCGACACGGTCGAGGCCGACCTCCGCGGCCAGGTCGGCGAGGTCATCGGTGCGGCCGACGTGGCGACCCTCCTCGAAGTAGGCCGCCAGCAGGCGCTCCTTCATCTCGATCTGCTTGCCCTTCGACTTGGCGAAATGCAGCAGCTCGTGCGCCTTGACTGTGTTGGTGTGCTGCAGGGCGTCGAAGTCGTACGCGAGCCCCTCGCCTGCGGCCAGCTCGGTCATCTGCCCCAACATCTGCGTGACCTGGGCGGCCGGCATGCCTTTGTGGGAGACGAGAAAGTCGACCTCGCTGCCGTCGAAGTCGACCGGTGTGTCGGGTGCCAGCTCGAACGAGTGGAACTCCACCTCGAGCGTCCCGCCGTCGGCGGTGAATTCCGCGGCGCCTGCCTCGAAACGGCGCTTACCGACGAAGCACCACGGGCATGCGATATCGGACCAGATGTCGACCTTCACTGTTCGGCTCACGACGCCTCCAACAGCGGAATGCGCTGCGGTTATTCCACGCGGCGTCGACGGGCGAACGAGACGCGTGCACGAACGCGGGCGGTCGGTGGTGCAGTCCTTTCCGAAAGAGTGCAGTCGTCTTCCGAGGCCGACAACTGCGCCACGTAAGCTGGATGCTCGTGAGCATCCCGAATGTCCTGGCCACCCGTTACGCGAGTCCCGAACTGGTGGAGCTGTGGTCTCCGGAGCACAAGATCGCCCTGGAACGCCAACTGTGGATCGCTGTGCTGCGCGCGCAGTCCTCCCTGGGAGTCGACGTACCCAACGCTGCGATTGCCGACTACGAAGCCGTCGTCGACCAGGTCGATCTCGCGTCCATCGCCGAGCGTGAGCGCGTCACCCGGCACGACGTGAAGGCACGCATCGAGGAGTTCAACGCCCTCGCCGGCCACGAGCACATCCACAAGGGGCTCACCAGCCGCGACCTCACCGAGAACGTCGAGCAGCTGCAGATTCTGCGTTCACTCGAACACGTGCACGCGCACGGTGTCGCCGTCGCGAAGCGATTGGCCGAGCGCGCTGCCGAATACTCCTCCCTGGTGATGGCCGGCCGCAGCCACAACGTCGCAGCTCAGGCCACGACGCTGGGCAAGCGTTTCGCGTCCGCGGCGGACGAGCTGCTGCTGGCTCTGGCCCGGGTGCAGGAGCTGATCGCTCGTTATCCGCTCCGCGGAATCAAGGGGCCGATGGGCACCTCGCAGGACATGCTCGACCTCTTCGGCGGCGACTCCGCCAAGCTCGTTGCGCTCGAACGCATCGTCGCCGACCACCTCGGTTTCCGGCACACGCTCACCAGTGTCGGCCAGGTCTACCCCCGTTCGCTCGACCACGAGGTCGTCTCCGCGCTGGTCCAGATCGGTGCCGGACCGTCCTCGTTCGCCCACACCGTTCGCCTGATGGCGGGCCACGAACTCGTCACCGAGGGCTTCCAGGCGGGCCAGGTGGGCTCGTCGGCGATGCCGCACAAGATGAACACCCGCTCGTGCGAACGTGTCAACGGCCTGCAGGTGGTGCTGCGCGGCTACGGCTCGATGGCCGCCGAGCTCGCCGGAGCACAGTGGAACGAGGGCGACGTCTTCTGTTCCGTCGTGCGCCGCGTGGCGCTGCCCGACGCCTTCTTCGCCATCGACGGTCTCATCGAGACGTTCCTGACGGTGCTCGACGAATTCGGCGCGTACCCGGCCGTCATCGCGAAGGAACTCGACCGCTACCTACCGTTCCTCGCGACGACCAAGGTGCTGATGGCTGCCGTGCGCGCGGGCGTCGGACGCGAAACCGCACACGAGGCGATCAAGGAACACGCCGTCGCGGTGGCGCTGGCCATGCGTGAGCAGGGACTGGAACCGGACCTGCTCGACCGTCTGGCCGCCGACGATCGCCTGCCCCTCGATCGCGCTGCCCTCGATGCGGCGCTGGCCGACAAGACGGCCTTCATCGGGGCGGCCGACGCTCAGGTCGCTGCCGTCGTCTCGGCAGTGGAGCGGCTGATCGCGAAATTCCCGGCTGGGGCGTCGTACACGCCGTCGCCGATTCTGTAGTCAGGAGAGGACGTCGGGCAGGTCGGCGACCGAGTCGATCACGTGGTCGGGTTCCATCGCGAACTCGTCCGTGATGCGTCGATCGAGCATGTCCTGACGGAACTTTCCGGTGCGCACGAGCACTCCCGTCATCCCGACGACCTGGGCGGCGAGTACGTCGTTGTCGAGATCGTCCCCGACCATGACGACGTCGTCCGGGTCGACGCCCATTCGCTCGGACGCCGTCCGGAATCCCAGTGGTGCAGGTTTCCCGATGGCTTTCGCGGTGTGCCCCGACGCCTGCTCCATACCGCCGAGGTACATGCCCGTGTCGATGCGCAGCCCGGCACCGGTGCTCCACATCAGCGATCGATGCATCGCAACGACGGGTATGCCTCGGCACAGCCAGTCGTAGACGCGGCTGAGCCGCTCGTGCGTGAACTCCGGGCCTGCGCCGCCGACGACCACGACATCGGGATCATCGGACGTCTCGTCGACGAACTCGATTCCCGGCATGTCGCCTGCGATCTCGCCGTTGTTGATCAGCACCACCCGCGCGTCGGGATAGTTCTCCCGGAGATGGTCCGCAGTGAGTGACGCGGCCGTGACGATTTCGTCCGAGTGCACGTCCAGCCCCACCTCGCGCAGTGCCGTAGCGATCTGCTCACGCGTCTTCGACGTCGTATTGGTCAGGAACGCGCGCGCAATGTCCTTGCTGTCCAGGTACTTCAGAGTGTCCGCTGCCCCTGGCACCGCCTGCCACGACGTGACAAGGACGCCGTCGATGTCGAAGAGAACCCCGCCGATGCTCATCGGCAAACAGTAGTCTCCGGGTCCGGGCCCCGCAGCCTCAGAGCGCCGAGCGCCTACGCTCGGTGGCTGTGAACCCCTACACGATTTTCGCCGAGATCATTGCCGGGACGGCCGAGGCGTCGCGCGTCCACGAAGACGAGACTGCGCTTGCGTTCATGGACATCAGGCCGCTCACCAGCGGACATGTGTTGGTGGTGCCCAAACAGCAGTTCCGAACCCTGGCGGAGTTGCCACCCGAGATCGGGGCGCACCTGTTCGTGGTGGGGCAGAAGGTGGCCGCCGCTGTGCGAGCAAGCAATCCGCGTGTCGCGGGCGTCAACTTCTTTCTCGCCGACGGCACGGTGGCCGGTCAGGAAATCTTCCACGTGCACCTGCACGTCATCCCTCGGATGATCGGCGACGGCTTCGGGCTGCGGGCCCGCCCGTCGTCGCCGCAGCGATCCGAACTCGATCGGCAGGCCGCCGAGATCGCGGCTGCCCTGTAGAGAGCGAGGGCCAACACGGGACCACCGGCAGATGCGCCGGTGGTCCCGTGAAGGTGGTCGGAACGAACTATTCGGCCGTGACCTTCTTCGCCTTGGACAGTGCGTCGGCGTAGACGTTGATGGTGTTGGTGTAGCGGCTGTAGCTCTTGTTGGCGCCGTAATCCCACAGCACCATCTGTTGGTTGTCGACGGCGGAAATGGTGTCGAAGCCGGGGTAGCGGCTGGGAATGTCGGCGAGCTTCACGTCGGCCGCGTTGGCGACGTCGTGGTAGACGAACGCCACATCGGCGTCGACGGTCGACACGTTCTCCCAGGACACCTTCTTCCAGTACCCGTCGTCGGTACCGTCGGGGGTGTACATCTTCAGTCCCCAGCGCTGGTAGTCGCTGAAGTCGGGGTCCGCTGACGGATCGAGTACGTACGCGACGTCGAGTGGCCAGACTCCTACGCCGGTGAGGTCCTGGCGTTCGGAGGCAACCTTCTCGAAATTCGCGACGGCGGCGTCGTAATCGGCTTTGATGTCTGCCAGTTGCGGGGTGTCGAGGTCGACTCCGAGTGAGGACGCAAGCCCCGCGTAGTTCTCGATGGTCTTTGCCGTCGATGTCGTGTCCAAGGTGACTCCCAGGGTGGGAGCGAGCTGATCGATGGTGTCGGCCTTGGACGAATCGGCCGTGGTGGTCAGCTTGCCGAATTGCCCGAACCTCGGGTTGAACTCGCCGATGACCAGATCCGGGTCGAGGCTTGCCGCCTTCTCGAAATCGAATGTCCCCCAGCTCTCGCCGACCGATTCGATGCCGGACAGGTCGGAGCAGCTCAGAATGGGGCTGGTGCTCATCGGCGTCGTCGACCAGATGGCGACGGGTTTGATTCCGTACGACATCAGCGCTGCGGCGGATTCCTCGTCGGCGATGATTCTGGTCGGTTGCGACTCGAGCGAGATGGTCCGACCGCGGCCGTCGGTGTAGGTGAACGGTCCTTCTTCTCGATCGACTGTCTCGACGCGGTCGTTCTCGCTGCACGCGGCCGGGTTGGCGTTCAGGTCGACGACCTGGGTGCGGTGGTCTTCCAGGTCCGTGTCGTTGCTGCTGCACGCCGATGCAGCAAGAAGAACCAGGACCGCGACGCCTCCGACGAGTGCGTGCTGTCGGGATCCGAAGTGGCCCGTCCTGTGGTTGTGGTGGGAAATCATGAGTCACTTCCGTTGTGGGTCTGCCGGTCCGATGTCCTGGGCGGGTGGTGCAGGTCCGACCACTCCTCCGGGCGGACAGATGTTAGCCTGCTGAGGGTCGACTAAGCGAGGGTAGCCTTTCCTTATGCATCTGGGTGGCAAACCTCCTGGCCGCGACCGGTACGACGCACAGCAGCCGATCGAAGGGGATGCACCGAATGGATCAGCAGGGAACAGGGCTCGACGAACTGCGAACGTCGGTCGCAGAGCTGATCGGCTCCGAGCCCGACGCTGTGCCGGTCGATGCGAACCTGTTCGAGTTGGGGCTGGAATCGATCGTGCTGATGCGGTTGGTCGGTAGGTTTCGCAAACAGGGCAGTGCGGTGACGTTCGCCGACCTCGCGGCGCAGCCGACGATATCGGCGTGGTGCGAATTGGTCGGTGCCGCAGACGAACCGGTACCCCGGGCACCCGTCCCCGAGGCGGTAACGGCCGCGCGCACGCTCGACACGGACAGCTTCGATCTCGCTGTACTGCAGCATGCCTACTGGATCGGCCGCAGCGCTGAGCAGCGGTTCGGTGGTGTCTCGCCGCACCTCTACACCGAGTTCGACGGCAGCGCAGTCGATCCCGATCGACTGCGCGTAGCACTCGAAGCCGTGGCCCGCAGGCACGACATGCTGCGCGCTCGGATCACCGACAACGGACAGCAGGTGATCGAATCCACGCCAGGGTGGCGCGGGTTGACGGTGCACGATCTGCGGAGCGAGGACGACGCAACGGACGAGCTGGAACGAACTCGTCAACGCCTGACGCACCAGATGCTCGACATCGAAGCAGGAGAGGTGTTCTCGGCCGATCTGTCGTTGCTCCCGGACGGTCGAACGCGACTGCATCTGGACATGGACATGATTGCGGGCGACGCCGTCAGCTTCAGAATCCTGGTCGCAGATCTGGCCAAGGCATACGACGGACAGGTGCTTCCCACCGTCGATTACAGCTACGCGCGCTACCTCGCCGACCGCCCGCAGGATCGCCGCGAGGCGCGGGCGCAGGCACAGCGATACTGGACCGATCGACTCGACGCGCTGCCCGGTGCACCCACTCTGCCTCTGCTGGAACATCATTCGGGATCTCCGTCGGCGACCAGGCGGTCGTTTCACCTCGATTCGCAGAACTATTCGCTGTTGCAGTCGCGGGCTCGCGCACATGGCGTCACCCCGGCGGTAGCGGTGGCAGCGGCGTTCGCCGAGGTGGTCGGGGCCTGGTCACGTGAGCAGCGATTTCTGCTCAACGTTCCGATGTTCGACCGTGCCCCGACGCACCCCGCTGTCGGTGATCTCGTCGGCGACTTCTCGTCCTCGGTCATGCTGGACGTCGATCTGAGCGAGAACCTGTCGTTCGCCGAGCGGTCCCGGCAACTGAGGGCTCGACTGCACGAGGATGCCTCGCACGTCGACTACTCCGGAGTCGAGGTTCTCCGTGACCTCGGCCGTCGTCGGGGAGAACCGGTACTCGCGCCCGTGGTCTTCACCAGTGCGCTCGGGTTGGGCGAGTTGTTCGACGCCCGCGCGCGGGAAATTTTCGGGGACCCGGTGTGGATCATGTCGCAGGGACCGCAGGTCGTACTGGACGCCCAGATCACCGAACTCGACGGCGGCGTGCTGGTCAACTGGGACATTCGCGAGAACGAGTTCCTGCCAGGGGTTTCCGAGGCGATGTTCGACGCTTTCGAGACGCTGGTTCGCGGACTCGTCGTCGACGGTGACACCGTGTGGTCGGAACCGGTGGGTCGGCTGGTTCCGCCGCGTCAGCTGGTCTCACGAACTCCGTCGGCCGATGTGCCCCGAACGGACGCGTCCCAGGCAGCCGGGAACGAGTCCCTGCACCGCGCCTTCTTCGATCGCGCGTCGCAGAATCCCGATGCGGTGGCGCTCGAGTGGGGCGAGAACGAGTCGATGACGTACGGCGATCTGTGTGAACGAGCGCTGAGAGTGGCTGCGACACTGAAGGATCGAGATGTGGCAGTGGGCGACACCGTAGGGGTGACGCTGCCGAAGGGGCCCGATCAAGTGGTCGCAGTTCTCGGTGTGCTCGCCGCGGGCGGGGTGTACGTCCCGATCGGCGTCGACCAACCGGCGAGTCGCGCTGCTCTGATCGCGCGAAAAGCAGGGTTCGCGGTGACGATCGGAGGAAAGGGTGGCGACGGCCTCGCGGTGTCCGACGCGGTCCTCGGCGACGCTCTGCCCGCCCCACATCTCGGACCCGACACCGCTCCCGCGTACATGATCTTCACCTCCGGTTCGACGGGAGAGCCCAAGGGTGTGGTCGTGTCGCATCGTGCGGCGATGAACACGATCGGCGACCTGGTCGACCGATTCGCGCTGGACGAGCGCTACCGCCCGTTGTGCCTGTCCGAGTTGGATTTCGACCTCTGCACGTTCGACCTGTTCTCGGTGTTCGCCGCCGGCGGCAGCGCCGTGCTCGTCCAGGAGCACGAGCGCAAGGATCCGCAGCGGTGGGCCGCTCTGATTCGTGCGCATCGAGTCACGGTGATCAGCTGCGTACCGCCGCTGCTGGACATGGTCCTCTCCGCCGGTGAGGATCTGGGTGACTCGCTGCAGGTCGTCATGCTCGGCGGCGACAAGGTCGGTGTCGATCTCTACCGCCGACTGAGGGCAGCCGTTCCGGAATGCCGATTCGCCGGACTCGGGGGCGCAACCGAAACGGCCATCCACAACAGCATCTGCGAGGTCGTCGAGGTCGATCCGCACTGGCGTACGGTGCCGTTCGGACTGCCGCTGCGTTCGATGGCGTTGCGGGTCGTCGATGCGCGCGGGTATCCGGTGCCGGACTGGGTGCCCGGCGAGCTGTGGGTGGCAGGAACAGGATTGGCCGACGGTTACCTGGACGACCCCGAGCGCACGAGCGAACGCTTCGTCGAGGTCGAGGGATATCGCTGGTACCGCACCGGCGATCTGGTTCGCTACGGCACGGACTCGATGGTGGAATTCATCGGCCGCGTCGACAATCAGATCAAGATCAACGGGTTTCGCATCGAGCTGGGAGAGATCGAGTCGGTCCTGGTCGGCGATCCCGACGTAGCCGCCGCCGCGGCAGTTGTCGATCGCTCGGGCGCTGCGGTGGTGATGGCAGCGGTGGTGCTCTGCGATTCCGACGCGGATTCCGACGAGACCGTCGCGGGCATCACCGCCAGGGTTGCCGACCGTTTGCCTGCCCACATGGTGCCGGACCGGATGGTGGCACTGCGGGCCCTGCCGCTGACCGTCAACGGGAAGATCGATTCGGCGGCAATCGTCCGACTGTGCCGGGTGGCAGGTGATACCGAGCGGGTCAGGGCTCGTGTCGCGCCTCGAACTCGACTCGAGGGTGCACTCGCCCTGATCTGGCAGAGCGTGCTCGGTGCCGAGGAGGTGGGAGTCACCGACACCCTGTTCGCGCTGGGCGGCGACTCCGTGCTCGCGACCACCATCGTCGCTCGAATTCGCGCGGCTTTCGACGTCACCTCCGTCACGGTGAGGATGCTGTTCTCCGCGCCGACCGTGTCGGGTCTGGCGGAGTCGATGATCGCAGCCGAAGGTGACGCCGAACTGCTGGAGGCGACCGCAGAGATCTACGTATCGATCGAATCCATGACGGAGGACCAACTGCTGGCCGCACTCGACCACCAGCGCACCCCCTGAATCGACATGCCCACCCACTCCTTCCACGATCGGGAATCCACAGTGCACCCAGTCATCGAGCACAACGCTGACTTCGTACCGTTCGACCGGGGCCGCGCCCGAACGTACCTCGACGCCGGACTCTGGCGCGAGACAACACTTCCCGACGTGTTCACCTCGTGGGTGCACCGCTTCGGCTCCAGACGCGCGGTAGTGGACGAATCCGAGGAGCTGACGTACGACGAGCTGTATTCGCGAGTACGAGCGACCGCAGCAGGGTTTGCCGACCGCGGCATCGGGCCGGGGGATCGAGTGGTGGTGCAACTACCCAATTCGGTGTCGTTCGCGGTCGTACTGCTGGCGTTGCTCGAGTGCGGCGCGGTCCCGGTACTGACTCTCCCCGCACATCGCCGACGCGAAATCAACCATCTGGCAGCCACATCGAAGGCCGTGGCGTACGTGATCGCCGACCGGGACGGACAGTTCGACTACCGTGCGCTCGCCGACGAGACAGTGGCGGCGGTACCGAGCATTCGAGACGTCTTCGTCGATGGATCGTGCGGCTCGCACAGTCCGTTGTCCGAGGTCGTCGGTACGCCACGGGATTTTCCGCGCGCGTCCCCTGCGGATATCGCGGTGCTGTTGGTATCCGGCGGAACGACGGGTCTGCCGAAGTTGATTCCGCGTACCCACAACGACTACGAGTACAACGCACGGGCCAGCGCGCAGGTCTGTGAGCTGACGGCCGAGGACGTGTATCTCGCGGTTCTGCCTGCCGCGCACAACTTTCCGCTGGCCTGTCCTGGTCTGCTCGGTGCTCTCGGGGTCGGAGCAACAGTGGTGTTCTCTCGTACCCCCAGTCCCGATCAGGTGTTCGCGGTGATCGAGCGGCATCGGGTCACGGTCACCGCGCTGGTTCCGACGTTGACACATCTGTGGTGCGAGGCGACGGACTGGGAAGAGGCGGACCTGTCCAGCCTGCGCTTGTTGCAGGTCGGGGGAGCGAAGCTGACACCCGAGATCGCCAAGATCGTCGAACCGTCGCTCGGGTGCCGGTTGCAGCAGGTGTTCGGGATGGCCGAGGGGCTCTTGAACTACACGCGGACCGACGACGCACCGGAGCTGGTGATCGGCACCCAAGGACGTCCCCTGTCCGAGCACGACGAGATCCGGATCGTCGACGCCGACGGTCACGACGTACCGGCAGGGCAGACGGGCGAGCTGCTCACCCGCGGCCCATACACGATCAACGGCTACTACGCTGCGGCAGAGCACAATACGACGGCCATCACCCCCGACGGTTTTTACCGTAGCGGAGATCAGGTTCGACGATTGCCTTCCGGTCACCTGGTCGTCACCGGCCGGATCAAGGACGTCATCACCCGCAACGGGGAGAACGTCGCGGCCGACGAGCTCGAGGATCTCCTGCTCACCCATCCCGGAGTTGCCCGAGCCGCGGTGATCGGAGTACCCGATCCCGATGTGGGCGAAAGCATCTGCGCCGTGATCGTGCCGAACGACAGCGCTCGGAACGACAGCGCTGGAAACGACAGCGCTCCGACCGTCGCCGAGGTGCGAGCATTCCTCACGGCCGCAGGCTGCGCGGGGTTCAAGCTGCCCGACCGCGTGGTGACCCGACCGTCGCTGCCCGTGACGGCAATCGGCAAAGTGGACAAGTCCTTGCTCGTCACGCAGTCCTCCGAACGGCAGGCGACTCGATGAAGGCGACGGATCTCGACGACATCAAGCGCCGGTTGCTGGCGGATCGGCTCCGGCGCGCCCGGGGTGGCGAGACCGCCGAGATCGAGCGCGGTCCTCTCGCTGACCTCGAATCGCCCGAATTCGGTGCGCTGAAAGCACGATTCGGCTCCGTCGACGATGTATGGCCGTTGTCTGCGCTGCAGCTCGGGCTGGTCTATCAGGTCGGCGTGGATGCGGACGCCACCGAGCTCTACACCGTTCGTACCGTGAACGAGGTGAACCGGGTTCTGTACGGCGACAGGGTTCGTCGTGCTCTGCAGTCGGTGGTCGACTCCACTGCGGCGCTGCGCACGGCATTCGTCACTCCCGACGGCGGCATGCCGGTGCAAGTGGTTCTGTCGACGGTGCAGGCACCGTTGACTGTGGTGGACCTCGGTAGCTGCTCGGCGAGCGAGATCGACCAGCAGTGGAACCGGATACTCACCGACGACCGGCAGCGGTCGTTCGACATCGTTGCGCCGCCACTGTTCCGGGTCACGCTCGTGCACTTTCCCGACGGTGTCGATCGCCTGTTGACGACCTACTGGTTCGGGTGTTTCGACGGCGGGTCCTCGGCGTTGTTGGTCTCGCGTGTCCTGGAGCAGTACGACGGCGCGAGCCCGAACCTCGATCACGGCTACCGGGAGTATCTGCGCTGGTCGACCTCTCGCGACCGGGCCGAGTCCGAGCGGGCATGGCAGCGCTGGTTCGGCGATGTCGACACGCCCACACTGGTGGCCGAATCGGGTCGGGGCGGCGACGAGGCTCCTCGACGCGTCGAACGGAGACTGTCGCAGGCGGTCTCCGGACGACTGGATTCGATTGCGCGCGAATCCGGGTCGACGCTCTTCACCGTGTTGGCGGCCGCGTGGGCCGGGGTGCTCATGCGCATATCCGGTCGGTCCGACGTGGTGTTCGGTACCGCCGTTGCCGGGCGCCCGATGGAGGTGCCGGGCTCGGAGCATGCCATCGGCGCGTTCATCAGTACCGTTCCCCTCCGGGTCACGGCGGGCGGATCCGATACCGTCGCGGGCATCGCTGCGCGAGTGCAGGATCAGCGCCTGGATCTGATGGCACACGACACCCTCGGTCTCGGCGGCATTCAGAAGGCGATCGGTGCCGGTGCGCTGTTCGACACCCTGCTGGTGCTGCGCAACGCGGCCGGTCCTGCAGTCGACACCGGTGCTCCGTCGGAGCATCGGGTACGACACGTCTCGACCGTCGACGGCTCGGAGTTCCCGGTGTCGATTGCCGTCGACCCGGGTAGCGAGCTGAACCTGTCGGTGACGTACCTGCCCGACTCGGTGGACGACGATCGCGCACGGTATCTACTCGACTCCTTCGAGAACGCTCTGAAAACCGTTGCCGAGCAGCCCGATCTGCCGATATCGCAGTGGCCGTCACCGGCCGCCGAATCGGTGAGCATCGTGGACAACGGTTTCGACGACAGGCTCGAGCGCCTGGGCGATTCCACGATCGCCGAGTTGCTCGCCGACCGGGCCGCATCCATGCCCGACGCGACCGCGCTGGTGTTCGGGGCCGAACGAGTGACGTTCGGAGACTTGGACGCGCGCATCGGTGCGTGCGCACGGGCACTCCTGCGCCGAGGTGCCGGTCCGGAACGCATCGTCGCCCTCGCGCTGCCGCGGTCGGTGGAGATGGTGGTGGCGCTGTTCGCGGTACTGCGCACCGGCTCGGCCTATCTGCCCCTCGAACTCGACTATCCGAGCGATCGCCTCGACCTGATGTTGGCCGACGCACTGCCCACGATCCTGGTGACGACCACCGAGACGCAGGCCCGAGGACTGACGACCGACGCCACCGAGATGATCGTCGACGATCCCGCCGTGGCAGCCGAATTGGCGGAACTTGTCAACCCGTCGGAGTTCGACTCGGGGCCGTTCGCGCCGGGGACACCCGGCCGCCTCGAGCACCCGGCCTACGTCATCTACACCTCGGGCTCCACCGGCACGCCCAAAGGCGTCGTCACCCCGTACCGGGGTCTGACGAACATGCAGATCAACCACCGAGACGAGATCTTCGTTCCGACCATCGCCGCGGCCGGGGATCGGACGCTGCGGATCGCGCACACCGTTTCGTTCTCCTTCGACATGTCGTGGGAAGAGCTGCTGTGGCTCGTCGAGGGCCACGAGGTGCATGTCTGCGACGAGGAATTGCGCCGTGACGGCGAAGCATTGGCGCGATACTGCGAGCAGAACCTGATCGACGTGGTGAACGTGACGCCCACGTACGCCGGGCACCTGCTGGACCTGGGATTGCTGAACGAGCACGACGGACATCGGATTCCGCTGGTGCTCCTCGGCGGGGAAGCGGTCCCCGATTCGTTGTGGCAGCAGCTCGGCGGCGTCGGCTACAACCTCTACGGACCTACCGAGTACACGATCAATGCGCTCGGTGCGGGTACCCGAGACAGCGACACCCCGTCGATCGGTGCACCGATCCTCGGAACCCGCGCGTACGTTCTGGATCAGTGGCTACGTCCCGTCCCCGTGGGATCTGTCGGTGAGCTGCATCTGTCGGGTGTGGGTCTGGCCCGCGGTTACCTGCACCGATACGCACAGACGGCAACCAGTTTCGTCGCCGATCCCTGGTCGCCGGGCGAGCGGATGTACCGCACCGGCGATCTGGTGCGGATCAGGCCCGATGGCCTGTTCGACTATCTGGGCCGTGCCGACGACCAGGTCAAGATCCGCGGCTATCGCGTGGAGACGGCGGAAGTCGAGCGGGCAGTGACGAACTGCGACGCGGTTGCCGGTGCGGTGGTGCGAGCGGTGGAGATCGGCGCGGGTACCCGGGCGCTCGCCGCGTACGTGGTTCCCCGCGATGCCGCTGCGGGCGAGGACCATTCCGCGTTGTTCGGATCCATTCGGGACGAGCTTGCGGCCGTCCTGCCGGAGTACATGGTGCCCACGCTGTTCGCCGCGCTGGAACGCGTTCCGATGACGATCAACGGCAAGCTCGATGTCCGAGCTCTGCCCGCCGTCGATGCCGCGGGCGGCGGTACGTTCGTGCCGCCGCGAACACCGGTGGAGACGATGTTGTGCGAGATCGTCGAGGCGGTTCTCGGGGTCGGCAGGGTGGGTATCGACGACGATTTCTTTGCCCTCGGCGGTGACAGCATCACCTCCCTCGCCGTGGCATCGCGGGCGCGCAAGGCCTCGATACCGCTGGCACCGCGTGAGGTGATGCGCAAGCGAACAGTGCGGATGTTCGGTGCGGAGCTCGTCACCGACGACTCCGCCCGGCCTGCGGTCTCTGCTGCGGCGGTCACCGTGGATCTGTCCCAGGACGAGCTCGACGAATTCGAAAGCAGTATCTGAGTGACCGAGACGACGACCGATACCGCGGCTGCTCCGCAATCCAAGATCGCCGCTGTCCTCCCGCTGACGGCGCTGCAGACCGGCATGTACCTGCAGTCGAGTCTTGCTGCGGCGACACAGGACCCGTACCTGTCGCAGACAGTGCTCGACCTGTCTGCTCCGGTGGATCGCGGCCGTCTCACCCGCGCCCTCGAACATCTGCTCGAGCGTCATCCGAACATCAAAGCGCAGCTGCGCCAGCGCCGTAACGGTGACCTGGTGTGGGTGGTTCCGCGCGCATCGACACCGGAACCGACACCTGTCGTCGGAGAGTGGAACGATCATCTGGGCCGCGACAGGTCCGCCGGATTCGCGTTCTTCGAAGGTCCGTTGATCCGATTCGCGTACTCCACCGATCCTCGGTCGCCACGGGTACTGATCACCTACCATCACGCCCTGATGGACGGATGGTCCGAGGCCATCTTCGTTCGTGAATTGATCGCCCTCTACACATCGGTGGAGTCGGCTGCTCTGCCCCCTGCTCCGGACTTTGCCGACTACCTGGCCTGGACGGCCGGTCAGGATCGTGATGCGGCGCTGGCGCGGTGGGCGCAGTATCTCGACGGCTTCGATTCTCCGACCCTGATCGCAGACGGCGCACCGTCACAGGCGAATTCATCCTCCCGTATCGATCTCGACATCGACGACCGGCTGGGACGACGCGTCGCCGACTACGCGCGGAGCCGCGGAGTGACCACGAACGTGGTGGTGCAGGTGGCGTGGGCGTCGATGCTGGCAGCTCGTACCGGAGCAGTCGACGTGTCGTTCGGAATGGCGAGCTCCATCAGGCCGTTCGATCTGGACGGGGCCGAGGCGATGGTCGGTCTGCTGCTCAACACCGTGCCCGTGCGGCTTCGGTTCGATTCGACGTCGGCGGTCGCAGAGGTGGTCGACGGCCTACAGGCAGACCATCTCGACCTGGACGAGCACCGATTCCTCGGCCTGTCCGACATCGCCGGAACCGTCGGTGGCGGTGAATTGTTCGACACCATCGTCGTGTACCAGAACTATCCGGCACCGGTCCCGAATACGAGCGAGCCGGCCGTCGAGCACCCCGTCGTGGACGAGGTTACGGTACTGGGCGCGCACATGAGTTTTCCGATGGCTCTGATCGTCGGGCCCGACCCGACGCTCTGGGCATTCGTCCTGCACGACGACTCAGCCGTCGATCATCGTTCGGCCACGGTGTGCGCCGAGACCTTCGTCGAGATGCTGGACCGACTGACGAGCCGTCCGGACGTCGATGTGCCGCAGCTCTTGTCGGCCCCGGACGGCCAGGGATACAGCGTCGGGCCACACCGGTCGGTGCCGACGCTGGAAGCGGCCCTTGCAGACAGGTTCGCGCGGTCGAGCGAGGACATCGCGCTGGTGGTCGGCGACAATGAGACGACGTACGGCCGACTCCGGACTCGGGTGTCCGAGGTGTCGGCGCTCCTGCGCGCCCACGGCGTCGGGACCGAGAGCCGTGTCGCTATCGCCCTCGGCAGGGGTACGGACATGGTGGCCGCGCTGCTGGCGACCATCGACGTGGGTGCGGTGTTCGTTCCCATCGACATTCGCTACCCGCGCGAGCGTATCGACCACCTGTTGTCGGATTCGTGCCACGACATCCTGTTGGTCGACGACGCCACACCTGCCGCGCTGGCCGAACTCGAGACCGCGACGAGAACCCGTTCGAGTTCGGCTACGGGGGCGGTGGAAGAACCCTTCGCCCTGAGCATTCCGGGCGACTGCGGGGCATATCTCGTCTACACCTCGGGTTCGACAGGTACACCCAAGGGTGTGCTCGGCTCGAGGAACGCGCTCGCCAATCGCCTGCACTGGGCGACCGAGCGATGGGGCGGACCCACGAGTCGGATTGCCAAGAGCTCGCTGTCGTTCATCGACGGGGCCACGGAACTGCTCACCGGAATCCTCGCGGGTCAACGAGTGGTGTTGGCGCAGGACCACGAGTACGCCGACGCGGGCGCGTTGGCTGCGCTCCTCGAACGATCCGGTGCCGAGCAGATCACCGCCGTCGGGTCACTCGCTGCGGCATTGGCAACCACCTCGACGCCGGAATGCCGTTCGCTGACCGGTTGGATACTCAGCGGAGAGCCGTTGACCAGCAGCATGATCGACGCCATCGGACACGCCACGCCCCACGCCTCGGTACACAACTCCTACGGCTCGTCCGAGGTGGCCGGGGACGTCGCGGTGCATCGCGTCGCAGGTGATCCGACGGTCATCGGAACGGCAGTGAACAACACGGTCCTCGGGTTGCTCGACGGCCGCTTGCTCCCGGTACGGAATGGCGTCGGCGGCGACATCTACGTCTCGGGAGCCCAACTTGCCCGCGGGTACGCCGGCAGGCCTGCGGACACCGCGGCTCGCTTCGTCGCGGACCCTCGCGTCGACGGTGGGCGAATGTATCGCACCGGTGACCGCGCCTGCATCGTCGACGACGGAGCGCTGGAATTCCTGGGACGCGACGACAGGCAGGTCAAGGTCCGGGGACATCGCGTCGAGCTCGGTGAGGTCGAGAACCTCACGGCCGACAGCGAATCCGTGAACGAATGCGCGGTGGTGGCGGTGACGGACAGCGCAGGCGCGACCGTGCTCGTTGCTTACCTGACCCCCGAGAGTGTCGATACCGCGGCAGTACGCGACGCTCTGCGCGCCCGTGTACCCGACTACCTGGTGCCGACGTTCTGGGTGCCGCTCGACCGACTGCCGAACACTCCCAACGGCAAGACGGACCGGATCGCTCTGGTACAGAGAGGAATTCCGGACAGCGAACCCAGCCGCTCACGTGCAGCTGCCACCGACGACGAGCGTTGCCTCGTCGGCCTTTTCGTCGACGCCACTCGTGCGGGTGCCGAGTCCATCGGCGTCGACGACGACTTCTTCGCACTCGGCGGCGACAGCATCACCGCCATCACGCTCGTGTATCACGCGCGGGGAGCCGGGTTGGCCATCACCACGGCGGACGTTTTCGAATGCCGTACCGTCTCCGGACTCGTCCGACGAGCCCGACAGGCCGAATGTGCCGTCGGCGCAGCGGAACCCGACAGCACTACCCCGTTGCTCGATGCAGACGATCTGGCCGAACTGAGCCGACTCGGTGTCGACGCCGATCTCGCACGTCCGGCGACTCCGCTGCAGCAGGGTCTGGCATTCCAGTCCGTTGCCGCCGGGGACGGCGTCGAGGAGATCTACGTCATCGCCACCGAGTTCGAGGTGCGCGGCGAGCTACGCACCGATCGACTCGACGCCGCGCTGGACGCGCTGTTCGATCGTCATCCTGCTCTGCGCTCCCGCTTTCTCACGCTGAGTACGGGGACCACCGTCGCCGTCCGTGATGCAGGTCGGGTGCCGGTCGTCAGGCACGCGGTGGACGATCCGGATTCGTACTCGGCGCGCGCATCGGTGCTCGAGGATCGCCGTACCTTCGATATCGAGCACGATCCGCTCGTGCGAATTCTCGTGCTGGACTGCGGAGAACAGCTGCACCGTGTGGTGCTGACCGTGCACCATCTGCTCGTCGACGGGTGGTCCATGGGGACCGTCGGCACCGAGTTGTTCATGCTGTACCGAGGCCGAGATCTACCGGCTCCGGCTCCGTTCGACGACTACCTGCAGTGGCTGTCGCGTCGGGACGACTCGTCGATCGATGTATGGCGCGAGGCGCTCGGCCCGGACGTCGCTCCCACGACCATCGCGCCGTCCGCACCGCTGACCTCGAACGACCGGTCCGAGGTTCGGGAGATCGAGATCGGCTGGGATGCCGACGACACTGCTCGCCTCACCGACTCCGCCCGTCGGCGATCGGTGACGGCGAGCGAGCTGATCAATGCGGCATGGGCCGTGGTTCTGTCGTCCTTCACCGACAGCGAATCGGTCGTGTTCGGGTCGACGGTATCCGGCCGCCCGACGGACCTGGACCGTGTCGGGGACATGGTCGGGTTGTTCATCAACACCATCCCGGTGCGCGCCGCGGTCGGTCGCGATGCCACCCTGTCGTCGATTCTCGCGGGCCTGCGCGAGTTCTCCATCGCCGTTGCCGCGCATCATCACGTCGGCCTGTCGGACATCCAGAAGGCAGTCGGCCGGGGGACACTGTTCGACACCCTCGTGGTGTTCGAGAACTTCGCCACCGCCGAAACGAACGGTATCGACTCGGAGGACTTCTCGGTCTCGGTCGCCCGGTTCCATACGGTGACTCATTACCCACTGACGTTGACGGTGTTCCCCGGCGAAAGACTGCGGCTGGTGCTCGAATACCGCAGCGACGCCGTGTCGGCGGAGCGCGCACATGCGGTGGCGTCGGCCATGAAGGCAGTGCTTCGAACGTTCGCCGAGCCGGGCGACCCGCCCATCGCGTCGGTGTCCCTCGTGGACGAGTCGACGGCGGCTCGGCTGACCTCGGAGTGCGCCGGCATCGAGCGCGCCTACCCTGACGGAACAATGGTCGACTTGTTCACCGATCGTGTTGCGCAGCAGCCCGATTCGATCGCTGTTCAGGACGACACCACGGTGTGGACGTTCGCGGAGTTGGATCGCGTGTCCAATCGAATTGCACGATCGCTCATCGGATCCGGAATCGGCGCCGAGGACATCGTGGCCGTCGAGGCCCCGCGCACGGCGACGACGATGGCAGCGATCCTCGGCGTGATGAAGTCGGGGGCTGCCTACCTGCCGATGGATCCGAACTGGCCGGTCGAGCGCACTCGCCAGATCCTCGACGAAGCACACCCGGTGGTCACGGTGACCACGGATTCCGTTGCGGCGCTGCAGCCGTCGTCCACGGATTCCGTCGCCGTGACCGATGCGGAGCGTCGGGCATCGTTGCATCCCGATCATCCGGTGTACACGATCTACACCTCCGGTACGACGGGTGTGCCCAAGGGCGTTCTGGTCTCGCATCGAGGCCTGGCCAATCTGTACCACTCGCACCGCGAGAACGTGCACACTCCGGCGATCGCTCGCGCGGGCAAGCCCACCCTGAACGTTGCGCACGCGTGGTCGATGGCCTTCGACGCGTCCTGGCAACCGCAGCTGTGGCTGTTCGGCGGTCACACACTTCATCTGATCGATCCGGGGACCGTCCTCGACCCGGTGGAACTGGCAGCCCGGCTGACGGAGCTGTCGGCGGACTTCGTCGAGGTCGTGCCGTCGTTGCTCGAGCAGATGATGCGAGTGGGATCGATCGACACGCTGTCCACGGTCGGGGTCGGCGGAGAAGCGGTATCTGCGGACCTGTGGAATCGACTGCGCACCAGTGAGACCCTGGTGGCCTACAACTTCTACGGCCCGACCGAGGCGACGGTGGATGCGGTGTACACCTCCACCGAACTGGTGAGCGAGCCGGTGATCGGTAGGCCGGTGACCAACATGCGGGCATATGTGCTGGACCGCAACCTGCGGCTGGTCCCGCCCGGCGTGCTCGGCGAGCTCTACCTGGCCGGTCCCGGAGTCGCGCGGGGCTACCGGCACGCACCGGGGCGTACGGCTCACCGCTTCGTTGCCGATCCCTTCGCTGCGGACGGCACGCGGTTGTACCGGACCGGAGATCTCGTGGCGTGGAACGAGAATGCTGCGCTGCGATACGGCGGCCGCTCGGACGATCAGGTCAAGATTCGTGGCCACCGAGTGGAGGTGGGGGAGGTCGAGGCTCGATTGCGCGACCTCGACGCAGTCGCCGACGCACGAGTGGTGGTCCGAGGTGCCGCTACCGGGAACGCCACGCTCGCCGGGTATCTGGTTGCGGCGTCGGATCGCGAGCTCGACACGAATCTTGCCCGTGCCCGGTTGCGGGGTCTGCTGCCGTCGTACATGGTGCCGGCGTCACTGACCGTGCTCGATGCTTTTCCGCTGTTGCCGAACGGCAAGGTCGATGCCTCCGCATTGCCCGAGCCCGTGTTCTCGACACGGACCGGGCGTGCTCCACGTACCGATGCCGAGCGGCGGATCTGCGCTGCCGTGGCCGAGGTGTTGCATCTGCCCCAGGTCGGTGCCGACGACGATTTCTTCGATCTGGGCGGCGACAGCATCATGGCGATGGAGTTGTCCGCGAGGCTCCGATCGGCCGGCGTCGGGGTGTCACCGCGGCACATCGTGTCGCTCCGTACGCCGGAAACCATTGCAGGTCAGCTCGAGTCGAGCGAACCGTCGAACGCAACCCCTGCTGTCGGCCCCTACGGGGACGTTCCGCTGACACCGATCGTCCGGTGGATGGACGCACTCGACGGGCCCATCGACGAGATCTCGCAGGCGGTGTTGCTCGATGCTCCGGCGTCGCTCACCGAGGACTCGCTGACGCAGCTCCTCGTCCGCCTCGTTGCTCGGCATCCGATTCTGCATTCTCGATTCCAGCGGAGCCCGGGTTCGGAGTCCAGCTTCACGGTGTTGCCGGACGGCACCGCCGATGTGACCGAGTGGATTCGCATCGAGGATTGCGACGGAACGACCGAGTCCGAGCCGGCGGATCGGGTCGCTGCCGAATCACGTTCTGCACGTGCGCGGTTGAATCCGGCCGCGGCGAGGATGGTCGATGTCGTGTGGCTGCGGCACGGACGCGATCCGGCGTCGTCGGGAGAGCTGCTGATCACGCTGCATCACCTCGTGGTCGACGGAGTGAGTTGGCGGATACTATTGCCCGATCTGGTCGGTTGCTGGACGCAGGCCGCCGTCGAGCGAAACCCCGTCGGTCCGTCGATGCGGCAGTGGGCGTACGAGATGCGCAGTCTCGCAGACTCGCCCGAGGTGCTCGCCGATCTCGACTACTGGGCGAGCATCGGTGACGGAGCGGCGCAGATTCCGTCGACGCGGCCACTCGACCCGTCGATCGACACCGGTGCCCGCGTGCGTACCACTCTCTTCGCCCTGTCGGAGGACGAGAGTGCAGGGCTGATATCGGCGGTTCGTACTCACCTCGGGGTCTCCGTCGAACACCTGCTGTTGGCGACTTTCGCTGCGGCAGCGGCGCACTGGACGAATCCCGATGCGGTGGACCCGCAGTCGTTCGTCGTCGATGTCGAAGGTCACGGACGCTCGGGAGTGGCCTCCGACCGAGTGGACGGCTCGGCCGTGGTCGGATGGCTCACTGCGGTGTTCCCGCTCCGTCTGACCGCGAAGCCTCGGGATCACCGCACCTTGACCGCGCACGAGGGGAATCTCCCTGCGGCAGAGTCCGTTCTGCGTGAACTGACAACCGCCGCCAAGGCGTCCAGGGACTCGGTGCCGGGAGATGGATCGACCTATGGACTGTTGCGGTGGATGGGCGGCGACGCCGGCGAGACTCTGCGCGGAACACCCGGTGCAGACATCGAATTCAACTACCTCGGTCGTTTCGACGCGACAACCGACGGGCCGTTCGGTGCCAGTCGGCTGCGCAGCAGCCTCGACTCGACCCCTGGGGTGAACACCCCCTGCGGCTACGCGTTGATCGTGGACAGTTACATCCACGACCTCCGTGGCTCGTCCGTGCTGGGTGTGACGATGAGCTGGCCGGAGGGGGTGCTGTCCGGTGTCGAGGAACTCGCGGGGCTGTGGCACGACGCGTTGTCGGCCACGTGCCGAATACTCGCTGCCGGCGCTCCTAGTGAGGCAAGGGTTACCTCATAAGTGTTACCTTGTCAGTCGCCTCACCCGGTCGGGTGTTGGACGCCGAAGCGCGTGGTCGAGTCGAGAGGTACCGAGCAACGATGAAGGTTCGTACGAAGTGGATGAGGAGCGCCGCGTCGATCGCGCTCGCCGGAGGGCTGACCATCGCCCTCGCCGCCGGGTGCAGCAGTGGTACCGACGAGGCACCCACAGCCGAATCCACGACTGCTGCGCAGGAATCGGCATTCCCGGTCACCATCGATTCCGCACTCGGATCCGCGACGATCCCCGAGGCACCCGAGCGGATCGCCACCTGGGGTTGGTCCAACCAGGACGCCATTCTCGCCCTCGGTGTCGTGCCCGTCGCCATGCCGACCTTCGACGGCGCTCAGTACGGAGCGGACGACCGCGGCATTCTGCAGTGGGACGCGAAGGCGCTCGCCGACCTGGGCGGCGAAACACCCACGCTGCTCTCCGGTGACGGAACCGGCGCGGTCCCGGTCGAGCAGTTCGCCGCCGCCGCCCCCGATCTCATCTTCGCCCCGTACTCGGGACTGACCCAGGAGGAGTTCGACCAGCTCTCCGACATCGCGCCGGTCGTCGCGTACCCGGACGAGCAGTGGACCACCTCGTGGGAGGACCAGCTGACCATCGCGGGCAAGGCCTTGGGCAAGGAGAAGGAGGCCGCCGATCTGGTGTCCGGAGTCGAGGGTTCCATCGCCGACGCGGCTGCGAAATATCCGGCGCTGAAGGGTAAGACGGTCACCATCGCGCTGCCCAACGCTCCGGGCACGTTCGCCGTCAGCAAGGACGACGACGTGCGCGTCGAGTTCCTCGAACAGCTCGGTCTGGTCAACGAGCCCACCATCCAGGAGGCCGACCCGGTCGAGGATCCCGATGCCGTGTACTTCGAGCTCAGCCTCGAGCAGGCCTCGCTGCTGAAGTCGGATGTGTTGTTCGTCGTCGCCTACGACAAGGAATCGCTGGGTGCCTTCCTCGTCGAACCGGCCGTGGCCTCGCAGCCCGTGCTGGCGCAGGGGCGCACTGCATCGACCGAGAACCTCAGTGCAGACAAGAACTTCGCGTTCGGCGGCCTGACGGTGCTCACCATTCCGTACATCCTCGACGACGTGGCATCGGCGCTGAACACCGCCGCCGAGAACGTCCAGGGCTGATCCGAGCGCAGGCCCACCCGACGCACCGCAGACGTGCATTCATCCGAGAAGGAGCGTGTTTCACCGTGGCAAGGTCCCACCGACTTCAGGTCGTCTTTCCCGAAGTCATCCGTACGGCCACCGTGATCGACACGCGGCAACTCGGTCCTGGAATGCGCAGGATCGTGTTGGGTGGGCCGCAGCTGCGTGAGTTCACGCGTGACGGATTCGAGTTCCCGGCGCTGCGCAGTGAGGGATTCGACGATTTCGTTCGCCTGTTCTTTCCCCTCGACGACACGGGCACGATGGCGCTGCCCGTCCAGCACGAGCGCACGGTGGAGTGGCCGCGCGACCCGCGGCCGGTTACTCGCAACTACACCGTGCGCAGCGTCGACACCGACAGTGCGGAACTGACGCTCGATTTCGTCACCCACGACACCGGAATCGCATCGACGTGGGGGCGTCGCTGCTCGGTGGGTGACTCCATCCCGCTGCTCGGTCCGGTGCGGTCGGGTCATGCACCCGCCGAAGTGGATTGGGTGTTGCTCGTCGGCGACGAGACAGCGTTGCCTGCCGTTGCTCGCTATCTCGACGAGGCCGCGGCGGGGGAGCGAATCCGGGTGTTCGTCGAGGTGGCCGACGCCGAGCGAGAACTACCGCTGCCGACGGCCGCCGACGCCGAGATCACCTGGGTCCACCGCGACGGCGCAGTTGCAGGCACCGGGGATCTGCTCGAAACGGCCGTGCGCAGAGCGCCCTGGTGGGACGGAACCGTGTTCGCCTGGGTCGCAGGCGAATCCACAGCGCTCAAGGGCATCAGGCGATACCTGCGGGAGGATCGCGCCCTGCCGCCCGAAATGGTCGAGGTCACCGGATACTGGCGTCGCGCAGAGGTACTCACTCGCACGGACGATCCGGAAGTTCCCGATCTGACCGCCCGCGAATCCGAGCCGTTCGACAGGCTCGCCGAACGTGCGGAGTTGTTCTCGCCCTTCGCAATCAGAGCGGCCAACACGTTGCGCATCCCGCTGCATGTCTCGCGCGGCGTACGCACCGTTGGTGAACTGGCGACGGTCACCGGCACCGACGTGCGAGCCTTGGCAAAATTCGTCCGCTATCTGCGGGCCGTCGACGTGCTCGGCGAGGACTCCGACGGCGGTGTGGTCCTCGCCGATATCGGTGAGGCCATGCTCGGTGACGACTGGATCTCGCATTGGCTGGACCTCGAGGGAATCGAGGCGCGAGTGGAACTGTCGATCACCGGGCTCGTGGAGAGCCTGCGCACCGGCGGTGCCAGCGCCAGCCTTCTCACCGGCAGGACGTTGAGTGAGGACCTCGCAGATTCGTCCCGGCTGACCGAACTGCACCACAATCACATCGCCGACGAGGCTGCGTTCCTCGGTCCGGCCCTCGTGCAGGACTATTCGTTCGACGACGTGTCGACGTTGGCGGTGACCGGTGCGGCCTCCGGTGTGGTGCTCGGCTCGATCCTGACGGCCAACGACGCGATGTCGGCAACCGTTCTCGGATTGCCGAGCGAGCTCGACCTCGTCCGACGTGATCTGCAGACGAGGCCGGAACTTCCGGCGCGCGTGACCGAGTGCGCTCAGAGCGTCGTGTCCGAACCGCGTACGACCCCGGCCGGTGGATTCGACGCGTATCTGTTGCTCGAGGTCACCGGGCACTACCGCGACGACGATCTGGCGTTACTGCTGGCGAGTGCCGCATCGGGCGTCTCCGAGAGCGGCAAACTGATTGTGGTGGAACGGCTGTCGGACGAGCAGTCGATCAACGAGGACCAGGCCGAGTTCGATCTGCTGATGCTGTGCATGCACGGCAGCGGAGTGCGAACCAGAGCCGAGTTCGAGTCGGTGGCAGCCGCGGCGGGACTGACGGTGACCGCGTCTCGACTGGTCGGTTGGGGTATCGCCGTACTCGACCTGCGGCGTGCGTCCGAAGCCGTTGTGCGCGAGGTCTAGTTAGGTTAGCGTTGCCTACTGAAGGCGCGCGGCGATGCTCTCGGCATGTCGGTTGCGCGCGATGCGCGGTCTCGGACCGATTCACCGTCAGGAGTGCACATACACATGACCGTTGTCGAAGAAACGGCGTCGGGCACGGCCGATACGACCATCTTGCAGCGCGGGTTGCAGACGGTGGTCACGTTGGCCGAGTCCGGCTTGTTCGACGAGTACGTCGTGTACGAGAACAGAGGACGCTGGGTGTTCGCGGGTGGCGTGGTCGCTCGCATCGTCCTGCAACCGGATGTCGTCACGACAACGCGGGGGAGCGGGGCACCGACGGTGCGTCGGTGGTCCGGCAACCCGGCGGCGGCGTTGCGTGAGGCCTGTGACGGTCTCACTCGCGAATCCTGGAATGCGTACGGCTACGTCGGATTCGGGTTCGCAGCCCACCTGCACGACGCCGTCGCCGAGTCCGGCTCCGAGTCCGACGAGGTGCTCGCCCACTTGGTCGTGCCGCGAGTCGAGGTCCGATTCGGACATGACTGCGACGATATCGAGGTCACCGGAACCGAGGAGGACCGCGCCGCGGTGTTCGCCGTACTCACCGCCGCCTCCGTCGACGAGCCACCGACGGTCCACCCGCTCGATGTCGGCGGCGACCTCGACGACTATCGCGGTCGGGTGGCGCAAGCTGTTGCAGAGATTCACCGAGGTGAGTACGCCAAGGTCATTCTCTCTCGCACGGTGCGTATTCCGTTCGATCTGGACATGCCGGGTACCTACCGGGCGGGGCGAGCAGCGAACACTCCGGCTCGCTCGTTCCTTCTGCACCTCGGTGACCTACGTGCCTCGGGTTTCAGCCCGGAGCTGGTTGCGTCCGTCGACGCACGTGGTGTGGTCACCACCGAACCGTTGGCAGGCACGCGGGCCTTCGGCTTGGGTTCCGATGCCGACTCCGCAGCGAAAACCGATCTCGAGCAGGATCCCAAGGAAATCACCGAACACGCTGTGTCCGTTCGTACCTCGTTCGAGGAGCTGGAATCGATCGCACGACCCGGGTCGACCGCCGTGTCGGACTTCATGAGTGTGCGAGAGCGCGGAAGCGTCCAGCACCTCGCGTCGACCGTGCGGGCACGTCTGCGTGACGACCTGTCCTGCTGGGACGCTTTCGGGGCCCTGTTCCCGGCCGTCACGGCATCGGGCATTCCCAAACGTGAGGCCATCGAGGCAATAGGGCGGCTCGACGACCCGCCCCGCGGCCTGTACTCCGGGGCCGTCGTGAAGGCGTCGTCCACGGGGGAACTCGAAGCGGCGCTGGTGCTTCGAGCTGTGTACGAACAGCGCGGATCGGCATGGCTGCGTGCCGGTGCCGGCATCGTCGGCCAGTCGACTCCCGATCGTGAATTCGACGAAACCTGCGAGAAACTCGGCAGCGTCGCCCCGTATCTCGTCCGTAAGAAGGAGGAAGACGCCTGATGCATCGCACCATGTTGGGTGGAAAGATCCACCGCGCCACTGTCACTCACGCCGACCTGCACTACGTCGGTTCGATCACCATCGACTCCACTTTGATGCACGCCGCCGACCTGATCGAGGGCGAACAGGTTCACGTCGTCGACATCACCAACGGAGCGCGCCTGGTGACGTATGTGATCGAAGGGCACCCCGGTTCCGGTGTCATCGGAATCAACGGCGCAGCAGCGCATCTGGTGTCCCCAGGTGATCTGGTGATCATCATGTCGTTCCGACAGGTGGAAGACTCCGAGCTGTCCTCGCACACCCCGTCGGTGGTGCACGTCGATTCTGCCAACGAGATCGTCGCTCTCGGAGTCGACCCGTCCGAGCCGGTTCCGGGTGCCGTCGATCAGATGTCGGGGGCGAGCGTTCGATGACGTCGCACGAGAACTACGACATCGTCGGCGTCGGATTCGGGCCCTCCAATCTGGGACTGGCCATCGCGATCGAGGAGCACAACCGAACCTGCGCTCCCACAGAACGGTTGACGGCCTGCTTCGTCGAGTCCAAGGACGAGTTCGCGTGGCACCCCGGCATGTTGTTGCCGGGGACGACGATGCAGATCTCGTTTCTCAAGGACCTGGCGACCCAGCGCAATGCAGGCAGCGAGTACACCTTTCTGGCGTACCTGTCGGAGCACGGTCGACTCAATCACTTCATCAACCTGCAGACGTTCTTCCCCAGCAGGCTCGAATTCCACGACTACCTGACGTGGGCCGCCGGAAAGGTCGACGCGACGGTGCACTACGGCACCCGGGCGGTGGACGTCGTCGACACCGGTGACGGTTACGGCGTCCGAACCGAGGGACGACGAACCAGGACCGTGCGGGGTCGCAACATCGTGCTCGCCGGCGGTTTGACGGCCACCCTGCCGGACGGGGTGACGGCGTCGGCGCGGCAGTTCCACAACCACGATCTCCTCGGGCACCTGGACCGCCTGCCGTCGCGGACGCATCGCACGTTCGTCGTCGTCGGTGCCGGGCAGAGCGCGGCCGAGGTGGTGGACTACCTGCACTCGTCGTACGGCGATTCCTCCGTGCACGCGGTGCTCCGCAAGTACGGGTACAGCCCCGCCGACGACAGCCCCTATGCCAATCGCATCTTCGATCCGACGGCCGTCGACGACTTCTATTCGTCGTCCCACACGCTGCGCGAGCAGCTGCTGCAGTATCACCGCGGTACCAACTACTCCGCCGTCGACCTGCCCCTGATCGAGGAGCTGTACTCGCGCGAGTACGCCGAGCGGGTCAGCGGGCAGCGCAGGCTGTTCGTGCACGGAGCATCTCGAGTGGTCGACGCCGTCGAGGAGCCGTCCGGCGTCCGGGTCGCCGTCGAGCACGGCCCGACGGGTCTGGCCGAGGACATACTGTGCGACGCTGTCGTCTATGCCACCGGCTTCACGTCCCTCGATCTACCCGAGATCCTCGGTCCGCTGTTCGACGCCGTCGAATACGACTCCCGCGGTCCTCGCGTGACGCGGGACTACCGACTCGTGACGCGCGAACCGAGTGCGGGTTCGATCTACCTGCAGGGCGGCACCGAGCACACGCACGGTCTGACCTCGTCGTTGCTGTCGAACATCGCTGTTCGCAGCGGTGAGATCGTGAAGTCCGCAGTGAGCGCGAGGGTGCGATCGGTGGTGTGAATCGGGTGAGTGCGAGCGTGGGCGACGAGCCGGAACAGCGAGATGTTCCGGCCGAAGTCGGTGGTCTCGCTCGCACCGATGCGCGCCGGGCCGCAGGGTTGTTCGTCGTCCTGGGTGTTCTGGCAGCGCTGTGCTTGGTGAGCATTTCGGTGGGCACCGAGTACATCCCGATCGGTCGGGTGTGGCACGGGCTGCTGCACGTCGACGGATCCACCGAATCCGTGATCGTCCGCGAACTGCGGCTTCCGCGTACGGTTCTGGGTTTGCTCGTCGGACTCGCCCTCGGGGTCGCCGGTGCGCTGATTCAGGCGATGACGCGAAATCCGCTGGCCGACCCGGGAATTCTCGGCGTCAACGCCGGGGCGGCGTTCTTCGTCGCGATCGCCGTCGGCGTGTTCGGTTTCACCGGAATCAGCTCGTACATCTGGTTCGCGTTCGCCGGGGCGGTGTTCGCAACGATCGTGGTGTACGCGCTGGGGTCACTGGGGCGCGCCGGAGCCACTCCGATTCGCTTGACGCTCTCCGGAATTGCGCTCGGTGCGGTACTGGGCGGCGTCACCTCGGGCATGCTGCTGCTCGATCCGGATGCCTTCGACAGGATGAGGTTCTGGGGCGCGGGTTCGTTGGCCGGTCGAGGTCTGGACATCGCGTCCGAGGTTGCCCCGTTCATCGCGCTCGGAGTCTTTCTGGCGGCCCTGATCGCTCGTCCCCTCAATGCGATATCGCTCGGCGACGATCTGGCCCGGTCACTGGGAGCGAACGTGGTTCGGACGCGAATCGTCGGCGTCGTCGCTGTGACTCTGCTCGCCGGAGCCGCGACGGCGGCGGCCGGGCCCATCGGATTCGTCGGACTGATGATCCCGCACATGGTGCGCTGGATCGTCGGACCGGACCAGCGTTGGATTCTGATCTACACGGTGTTCGCGGCACCGGGATTGCTGCTGCTCTCGGACGTGGTCGGCCGCATCGTCATCAGGCCGGGGGAGCTGCAGGTCGGTATCGTCACCGCGTTCGTCGGCGCACCGGTGCTGATCGTGCTCGTTCGCCGGAAGAAGGCGAGCGGACTGTGATCGGTGAGCAACGCGGCGGCAACATCGATTTCGGTCGAAAGTTGTGGGTCGTGCGAGTGCGGGATCGAGTGGACGGCCGCATCGGCATCCGAACGGTGGGCGTCTGCGCGGCCTTGCTTGCCGTGACGGCGGTGGTCTCCATCGTCGCCGTCGGTACCGGCGACCTCTACATTCCGCCGAACGAGGTGCTCGCCGCAGTGTTCGGCGATGCGCCACGCCTGACCGAGATTGTGGTGATGGAGTGGCGGTTTCCCCGAGTGGCACTGGCCTTCCTGTTCGGTGCCGCCCTCGGTGTATCGGGCGCGGTCTTTCAATCCTTGACGCGAAATCCGTTGGGTAGCCCGGACATCATCGGGTTCGGTACCGGTTCCTACACCGGCGCGCTCGTCGTCATCCTCACTCTCGGTGGTGGCTACTACCGGACCGGAGCAGGCGCGCTCGTCGGCGGACTCGCAACGGCCGCCGTGGTCTACCTGCTCGCGTACCGGCGCGGGGTGCAGGGCTTTCGGTTGATCATCGTCGGGATCGCGGTCAGCGCCGTGCTGGCCTCCGTCAACACCTGGCTGGTGATCAGGGCCGATCTGGACGACGCCATCGCGGCCGCCGTGTGGGGTGCGGGCACCCTGAACGGGCTGGGGTGGTCGCAGGTAGGGCCGGTACTGGCAGTGTCGGTCGTCATCGCGTCGTGCTCGGCGGTGCTCTCGCGTCGGCTGCCGATGTTGGAGATGGGGGACGACGCGGCGAGGGCGCTCGGCGTGCGCGCCGAGCCGACCCGTCTGATGCTGGTGTTTCTGGGTGTCGCGTTGATCGCGATGGTCACCGCGGCCGCGGGACCCATCTCCTTCATCGCGCTCGCTGCGCCGCAGTTGGCTCGCCGCCTCACCGGCACCTCGTCGGTGGCGCTGATGCCTGCCGCGTGCATGGGAGCGCTGCTGCTGGTCGTGAGCGACGTTGTCGCGCAGCGCGTGTTCGCTCCCACCCAGCTGCCGGTGGGTGTGGTGACCGTATCGGTCGGCGGCGCATACTTCGTGTGGTTGTTGGCGCGGGAAGGCAGGAAGCAGTGACGAAGCCTCGATTGCACACCGACGAGATCACGGTCGGATACGGCAGCAGCGTCATCAGCGAGAACCTGACCGTCGAGATTCCCGACGGCAAGTTCACCGTCGTCGTGGGACCGAATGCCTGTGGTAAGTCGACTCTGCTGCGGGCGCTCTCGCGGCTGCTGAAGCCGACGCACGGAACCGTTCTGCTGGACGGGAAGGCGATCTCGTCGTATCCCGCGAAAGAAGTTGCCCGACGCCTCGGCCTGCTTCCGCAGACCTCCATCGCGCCCGACGGGATCTCGGTGGCCGATCTCGTTGCGCGGGGCCGTTATCCGCATCAGAAGTTGATCCGGCAATGGTCGGCGGTGGACGAGGCTGCGGTGATCGAGGCCATGAACGCAACGGCAGTGACATCGCTGTCGGCTCGTCCGGTGGACGAGCTGTCCGGCGGACAGCAGCAACGTGTCTGGGTGGCAATGGTTCTGGCGCAGCAGACACCGCTGCTGCTGTTGGACGAACCGACCACCTTTCTCGACATCGCCCACCAGATCGAACTGCTCGACCTGTTGGCCACTCTGAACCGCGAGAACGGCCGCACTCTCGTCGCCGTGCTGCACGACCTCAACCACGCCTGCCGGTACGCCGACCACATCATCGCGATGAAGGACGGCGCAGTGGTCACCGAGGGTGCGCCCGCCGATGTCGTCACCGCCGAGCTGGTCGAGGCGGTCTTCGGGCTGCCGTGCCGCATCATCGACGATCCGGAATCGCACACTCCGCTGGTGATCCCCAAGGTGGTCGGTCGCAGGCTAGGCAAGGCTTAGTTTAAAGTTGAGGGAGAACGGCCCCGAGTCGGCCCTGAGGGTTTCTCGCAGGAGTGACGTCGAGATATGTATCGAGGACGAAGATGAGTGAACAACCGCGTGGCTTCCACTACGCCGACGTCGTTGCGGTGGAACGACTCACGGTGCACATGGTGCGTGTGACCTTCGGCGGCGAGCACGTCGCCGGCTACCGCACGCTCGGGGTGCCCGACGAATGCGTCGGAGTCTATTTCCCCAGGGCAGGCGAGGTGATCCCGCCGCCGATGACCGAGGTCGACGGTCTCTGGTGGTTCCACGGTCTCGACGACGCTCCCGAAGGTCGCAACTACACCATTCGCCGCCTCGACGAGGAGCGCGGTGAGCTGACCATCGACTTCTTCGCACACGAGGGCGGTGTCGCATCGACCTGGGCCCAGCAGGCCGCCCCGGGGCAGACGGTGCTCTTCACCCGCCCCCGCTCCTGGTATTCACCGCCCGCCGACGTCGAATGGCTGCTGTTGGTCGCGGACATGACCGGGTTACCTGCGCTCGGTCGTCTCGTCGAGCAGTTGCCCGCCGGAACGCGTGCGCACGCGATCGTCGAGGTGCTCGAGCGCGGCGACATCCAATCCTTAGAGACCCCCGCCGACGTGACGTTCGATTGGCGTATCGGATCCGGAAACGGCGACAGCGCAAGCGTTCTCGACGACGCGGTGTTGGCGTACCCATTGCCCGAGGGACGTGGCTACGTGTGGTTCGCCGGCGAGGCGTCGTCCTCGCGTCGGGTGCGCAAGTACTTCCGCAAGGAATTGGGCTACGACATCGCGTATTTCGACATCATCGGGTACTGGCGCGCCGACTCCGAGAAGTGGCTCGAGAAGTACAAGCAGTATCAGGAGGAGGCGCTGGCGGTGTACAACGGCGTCATCGAATCCGGCCGCTCGGAGCAGGAAGCCAGCGAGGCATTCGATGCGCTGCTCGAACGTGTCGGACTGTAGGTGAGCAGAACTTCGTAGCAGGGGTCGAATTACCGCTCACGTGGGGCTGCGTCGAACTCGTAATCCGGCAGCTCGAGCGTCGCCGCGTCGGGACCGAGGAACTTGCTGGTCACGGCCTGTACAGGCTTGGATCCGGCCAGGCGAAGTACGGTGCGGAATGCAGCGACTCCTGCCGAGGTCTTCGGATGCGCGACGCGAGGCACGCCGGGTGGGAGTTTTTGCGCCTGCTCGACGAACGGACGCATACGCGCCTCGAAGGCCTCGAATCCGGCGCGATGATCATTCGCCCGCGCGAGCTCGCCCGCGAGCACGTACGCGCCGGTGACCGACAACGTTGTTCCCATGCCGCTCAACGGCGTTGCGCACCAGGCGGCATCGCCGAGCATGCCGATTCTGCCGTCGGACCAGCGCGGGGCCTTCACCTGCGCCAGGTAGTCGACGTACAGTTCCGAGTCCGGTCCCAGCGAGTCCAGGATCCGGGGCACTTCCCAACCGACATCGGCGAATGTCGAACGCAGGGCGGCGATGACGCGTTCGGTGGACGCCCCCTCGTAGCCGCTGTCGTCGGACACCCAGGACAGGCTGAATCGCGTCGTGCCGAGGTTGTCCGGTCGTAGATTCGCCACGCGAGATCCGGGGGCGTTGTACCAGCGCCACCAGCCGTCGTCGCTCGGTCCCGTCGGCAGTACGCCGTAGGCGGTGTACAGGCCGACGGGTGTGGTCTCGGCCTCCCCGGAGAACACCAGTTCCCTGCTGCTGGAACGTATTCCGTCGGCGAAGAGAACGAGGTCGAACCTTTCCGCTGCGCCCGTTGCGAATGTCACATCGACTCCGTCGGCATCCTGGACCACGCCGACGACGCGATCGCCGTAGCGATACTCGGTCCGTGGTCCGGCGGACTCGACGAGGATCCGTGCGAACTCGCCGCGCAGAATCTCCAACTCCGCCGTCGGCCCGTCATGGGTTCCGTCGCCGGCCGGGAAGGCCGCGATGGTGGCGTCGGCGTCGTCGACGAATCGGGTGCCCTTCTCGGTGGTGCCGTTCGCGAGGAGGGTCGCGTCCAGGCCCATGCGCTGCAGCACCTTGCGGCCGGAGCCGCGAACGTCGATGTTCTGGCCGCCGAGTCGCAGTTGCGGTGAGCGTTCGAGGACGGTGACCTCGAAGCCGGCTCGGTCCAGCCAGAACGCCACGGTGGGACCGGCGATGCTGGCACCGGTGACGAGAACACGAGAAGTCATGGGGCGCGCATGCCCGGGCGGCCGGTCGTTCAATCCCGGAGGGAAAGTAGCTGAGCCTCACCTTTGTGGTGTACTTTCATCGAATTGTCTTCAATGTCCCGTTTTCGTCAGGAGAACCGTGTTCACCGTTCGCCGTCTGGCGCTGCTCTCGATCAGCGCAACCCTCGCCCTCGGTCTCGTCGCATGCAGCTCGGACGGCTCGTCCGACGACGGCACGTCCACCTCCGAGTCCGCCTCCGCTGAGTCTGCCCTCGTGGTCTACTCCGGCCGCGGTGAAGAGCTCGTCGACCCCCTGATCGAGCGCATCGGCGGCGGTATCGAGGTCGATTACTCCGGCAACACCAACGCCCAGGCCGCAAAGATCCTCGAAGAGGGCGACGCGACCCCGGCGGACGTCTTCTACGGACAGGACGCAGGAGCACTCGGTGCCCTCGACGAGGCGGGCGCTCTCGCACCGCTGCCCGAGGACATCCTCTCCCTCGTCCCCGAGCAGTACCGCGGTGCCGACGGCACCTGGGTCGCCACCTCCGCGCGGGCTCGTGTGCTGGCCTACAACTCCGATTCGGTGCAGGCAGCCGACCTGCCCACCGGCATCGACGGACTGCTCGACCCACGCTGGCGCGGACAAATCGGCTACGCACCGACCAACGCCTCGTTCCAGGCCTTCGTCACCGCCCTGCGCGTGCAGCGCGGCGAGGACGGCGCCCGCACCTGGCTCGAGGGATTCGTCGCCAACGAGCCCGTCGCCTTCGAGGGCAACGGCCCGCTGCTGACCGCCGTCAACGACGGACAGGTGGCCACCGGTCTGCTCAACCACTACTACTGGTACCCCTTCAAGGACGAGAACGGCGACGACGCCCCGGTCGAGCTGCACTACTTCGAGCCCGGCGACCCGGGCGCGCTGATCAACGTCGCCGGTGCGGGTGTGCTGGCTGCTTCGGACAACCAGGAAGCAGCCTTCGATTTCGTGCGCGAGTTGCTCTCGACCGAATCGCAGACGTACTTCGCCAACGAGACCGCCGAATATCCCGTCATCGACGGAGTCACCTCCGACTACGACCTGCCGCCGCTGTCGGAGCTGGGCTCGACCGATCTCGATCTGGGTCGTCTCTCGTCCCTCGAGGCCACTCAGACCCTGCTGACCGACGTCGGAATCATCTAGGCAATCCTCGGTTCCGGGCTCGTGTCTGCACTCCAGCCGCTTCGGCGGCACCACTTCGGCGGTCGTCCCGTTCTCGGGACGGCCGCGTTGTGCGTGGGAGCGCTGACGCTGACACCGCTGGTGTATCTGTTCGTCCGAGCGTTCGACGGCGGCACCGAGAAGGTCCTGGGGCTGCTGTTGCGGCAACGCACACTCGACCTCGCCGTCCGCACGGCAACACTGACGCTCACCGTGCTCGTTGCATCGGTCGTGGTCGGGACGCTGCTGGCGTGGTTGACCGTACGGACCGATCTACCGGGGCGACGCTTCTTCGCGATGGTGCTCGCCGCCCCGCTGGCCATCCCGTCGTACGTGTCCGGATATCTGTGGATCGCCGAGTTCCCCTCGTTGGCAGGCTTTTCCGGCGCAGCCCTGGTCCTCACGCTGTCCTGTTTCCCGCTGGTGATGCTGCCGGTGTCCGCGGCCTTCGCCACTGCGGACCCGTCGTTGGCCGAGGTCTCGCGCACCCTCGGTCGAGGCGCTGTGCGCACGGCGCTGACCGTCGAGTGCCGTCGCGTCGTTCCGGCCGCGGCGGCGGGTGCGCTGCTGGTCGCGCTCTACACCATCAGTGACTTCGGGGCGGTGGCTCTGATGCGATACGACGCCTTCACGCTCGGCATCTACAGTGCGTACCGCGGGGGACTCGATCGCACCGCGGCGGCTGTTCTCGGATTGGTCCTCGTGGTGGGCGCGTTGGTGCTCACCCTCCTCGAACGGCGTGCCCGACGCGGTGCCACGGCGAGGGTGGGATCGGGAACCGACCGGATGGCCGAGCCTGTGGTTCTGGGCCGGTGGCGCGTGCCTGCTCTGGCCGTTGTCGTTGCAGCCCTATGTGTTTCGGTGCTGGTACCGATTCTGGCCCTGGCGCGGTGGCTGAGCCGATCGTTGCGCTTCACCGTCGACTGGGTGGACGTGCTGGCCGTCACGGCCAAGACCGTCCAGTACTCCGCGACCGCCGCGGTGGTGGTGGCCGTGCTCGCGTTGCCGGTCGCGCTGTTCGCGGCCCGATCCACGTCGAGGGCCGCCCGCGGTGCCGAATTGTCCACCTACATCGCGCACGGACTACCGGGTATCACCGTCGGGCTCGCCACGGTCTTTCTCGGAATCAGGTTCCTGCCGTCGTTCTACCAGACGGCGGTGCTGCTGGTGCTGGCATACGTGGTGTTGTTCCTGCCGTTGGCCGTCGGCAGTACGAGAGCGGTCGTCGACGCCACTCCCGTTGTCCTCGAGGATGTCTCACGGACCCTGGGCGCGGGCCGGCTGCACACCGACCTTCGAGTGACGATTCCGATCGCGGCTCCCGGCATCGCCGCCGGGGCCGCTCTGGTGTTCCTGACCGTCGCCAAGGAGCTACCGGCGACGCTGATGCTGCGCCCTCGGGGAGTCGACACGCTCGCGACCACGCTGTGGTCCACCACCGAGGCGTTCCGATACGGCGAGGCGGCTCCCTACGCCCTGGCCCTGATCCTGATCTCGGTGGTCCCGACCGTCGTACTGACACGGGCGCTGGGGCGCACGACGCGGAAGCGAGTAGCACTGCCATGAGCATGGTGATTTCCGGACTCGTTGCCTCGTACGGCAGTACGACCGTGCTGCACGGGATCGACCTCGACCTCGGCGACGGCGAGATGCTTGCCGTTCTCGGCCCCTCCGGCTGCGGCAAGACGACGCTGTTGCGATCCATTGCGGGACTGCACCGCATCGACGCGGGCCGGATCACCTCGGACGGGCGGGACATCTCGGTGGCGGGGCAGATTCAGGTGCCACCGGAGAAGCGGGGAATAGGCCTGATGCCGCAGGAAGGTGGACTCTTCCCACACCTGACGGTACGAAGAAACATCGAATTCGGTTTGCGTGCAGGGTTTCTGCGACCCCATCTGTCCGGTCGCGCTGAGCGCACGCGGCGGGTCGACGAGATGCTCGAGCTCGTCGGACTGCCCGACGCCGGTGGGGTCAGACCCAGCGAGCTCTCGGGCGGCCAACAGCAGCGCATCGCGTTGGCGCGGGCGCTCGCGCCTGCTCCGTCGGTGGTGCTGATGGACGAGCCGTTCGCCGCCCTCGACGCGGGGCTACGTACCTCGATCAGGCAGGACGTGCGAGAGTTGTTGCAGTCCAGCAAGACCGCGTCGATCCTGGTCACCCACGACCGCGCCGAGGCACTCGGAACTGCCGATCGGGTCGCCGTGCTGCTGGGTGGTCGCTGCGCCCAGATCGACACCCCGCGTGAGGTGTACGAGCGACCCGCCACACCCGCGATCGCGCGCTTCGTGGGCGACGCCTACTTCGTCGACGCTGCGGCCCACGGCGGCCACGTCGACACCGTCCTCGGGCGTCTCGAATCCACAACCCGAGAGACGGGAAACGGACAGGCGTTGCTTCGGCCCGAGCAGCTGCTGGTCTCGGAGTTCGACGACGGCGCATTCGTCGTCGAACACGAGCTCTTCACCGGCCCCGAATCCTCGGTCACCCTGCGGCACAGCGCCACCGGGCTGCGGCTTCGAGCCATCGCCCGGACCGGCGACCGACTCGCCCCCGGCACCGCCGTCGACGTCACGGTGACATCGCCGGTGCACTGGTTCGAGGGTTCGGCGGACTAGTTTTCGCAGACGCACCGGCACGACCGGCCGTGCCCGGCACGATCACGCGCCGGACCGACGAAACGAGGGCCATGCCGACAAGCAACCGAAAGGGACGCTATCGGGTCGGCTCCGCTCCACGCTTGGGCATGAACAGTGCCGCGACGGCCATCACCGCCGCCGCCGCCAGGACACCGAGAAAGACCGGATGGATGGCGTCGGACAGTTGTTCGGGGCTCGGGTCGGCGGAGATCCGTGAGTTGACGATGGCACCGAACACCGCGACTCCGACTGCGCTGCCGATGGAGCGGGCGAACATGTTGGTCGAGGTGGCGACGCCGCGCTCGGACCATTCAACGCTCGACTGAGCGGCGATGAGGGTGGGGCTGGCGATCAGACCCATACCGAGGCCGATGACGAAGCACACCGCGCCCACCTGCCACACCTGTGAACCGGCACCGAGGCCGGTGGCGAATGCCGCTCCGACGACCGCGATGGAGGCACCGATGAGCGCCGTGGTGCGGAAGCCGAACCGCAGGTACACCCGCCCGGAGAGCGATGCCGCGATGGGCCAGCCGAGTGTGAGGGTGGACAGGGCGAATCCGGCGACGATCGCGCCGGTGCCGAGCACGCCCTGCACGAAAGTCGGAACGTAGGACGTCAGGCCGAGAATCAAAGCCCCGACGAGCAGCGAGATGGAACTGCTGACCACCAGCACCCGACGGGTGAACACCCACAGCGGCAGGATCGGCTCCTCGACTTTGGTCTGCACCACTGCGAACGCGGCCAGCAAGGAGAATCCGGCGACGAAGATGGCGATGCTGACGGGGGAGTTCCAGGCCCAGGACTGTCCGCCCTCGAGCAGCCCGAGCAGCACCATCGCTGCGCCCACCGTCAGCAGGCCTGCACCGAGGTAGTCGATCTTGGGCTTGGTGCGTTCCACGGCTCCCTCGTCGAACTTGCGCCACAGCATCACCGCGGCCAGCGCGCACAGCGGAATGTTGACGAAGAAGATCCAACGCCACGTCAGGAACTCGGAGAAGATACCGCCGAGCGCCGGGCCGAGTACCGAGGACATCGCCCATACGCTGGCGAGGTAGCCCTGCACCTTGGCGCGCTCGGCCAGGGTGTAGATGTCGCCGGCGATGGTGATGGCCATCGGCTGCACGGCACCCGCGCCGAGACCCTGGACAGCACGGAAAGCGATCAGGGCGGGCATGCTCCAGGCCAAGCCACACAGGACCGAGCCGAGTAGAAACACCGCGATGCCGAACAGCATGATCTTCTTGCGGCCGAACAGGTCGGCCAGTTTGCCGTACAGCGGCACCGATACCGCCTGCGCCAGAAGATAGATGGAGAACAGCCACGGAAACTGAGTGAACCCGCCCAGGTCGTCGACGATGGACAGCACCGCCGTGGCGATGATGGTCGAGTCGAGAGCGACCAGAGACGTGCTGAGCATCAGCGCAACCAGTATCGGTCCTCGTTCGGAGCGGAATCCGACATCCGATGTCGTGTTGTTCGTTGCCACAGCTACCAGTCTGATGCCTGCCGGCACCCCCGCGGCCACCGGCCCAGATAGTGTTGAACACCGTGCGACCATCACTGAGTAGCTACGAGCATCTGGCCGGCGGCAAGGTCCGCGATCTGTACACGATCGACGACGCGCATCTGCTGCTCGTCGCGAGCGACCGAATCTCGGCCTACGACCACATCCTCGACACCCCGATCCCGGACAAGGGACGCGTGCTGACGGCGATGAGCGTGTTCTTCTTCGAGGAGCTCGGCGGCGTCAACCACCTGGCCGGCGATCCGCTCGACGAACGCATTCCCGCCGAACTGCTCGGCCGTGCCCTCGTGGTGAAGAAGCTGAACATGGTGCCGATCGAATGCGTCGCGCGTGGGTACCTCACCGGATCCGGGTTGGCGGACTACAACGCGACCGGAGCCGTGTGCGGCGTGCAGCTTCCCCCCGGGCTCGTGGAATCCAGCAAACTCGACCAGGCGATCTTCACGCCCGCGTCGAAGGCCGAGATCGGCGACCACGACGAGAACATCACCTTCGACCAGGCCGTCGAGCAGGTCGGTGCCGAACTCGCGTTCAAGCTGCGTGAGGACACCATCGAGATCTACACGCGCGCAGCCAACTTCGCTCTGGAACGCGGAATCATTCTGGCCGACACCAAGTTCGAGTTCGGTACCGACGCCGAAGGCAACCTGGTCCTCGCCGACGAGGTTCTCACCCCTGATTCCTCACGCTACTGGCCTGCCGATTCGTACCAGGAAGGCCGCGTCCAGCCCAGCTTCGACAAGCAGTTCGTCCGCGACTGGTTGACGGGCGAATCCGGCTGGGATCGCAGCTCCGACACTCCACCGCCACCGTTGCCGGACGACATCGTCGCCGCAACCCGCAGCCGCTACATCGAGGCCTACGAGCGCATCTCGGGTCTGAACTTCGACGATTGGGTCACGCCATGACGATCACCCCTCCCGTTGCCAAGAAGGTGCCGCACGAGCGCACCCATCACGGGGACACGTTCATCGACAACTACGAGTGGTTGCGCGCCAAGGACGATCCCGAGGTGATCGCCCACCTCGAAGCCGAGAACGCCTACACCGAGCAGCAGACGGCCGGCCTCGAATCACTGCGAGGAAAGATCTTCGACGAGATCAAGTCGCGAACCCAGGAGACCGACCTGTCCGTGCCCACGCGCATGGGGCAGTGGTGGTACTACTCGCGCACCGTCGAGGGACAGTCCTACGGACTCCAATGCCGTTGTCCCGTCGACTCTCCCGACGACTGGACCCCGCCCACCCTGTCGTCCGACGTGGACGTCCCCGGTGAGCAGATCCTGCTCGATGCCAACGAAGAGGCGAAGGGACACGACTTCTTCTCCCTCGGCGCGTTCTCGATCAGCCTCGACGGCACGCTGCTGGCCTATTCGACCGACACCGAGGGCGACGAGCGCTACACACTGCGTTTCAAGAACCTCGAGACCGGCGAGCTGCTCGCCGACACCATCGAGAACGTCGCGCCCGGGGCCACCTGGACGGCCGACGCCACCCACGTGTTCTACCTGACGGTCGACGAATCCTGGCGTCCCGACACCGTCTGGCGGCACACCCTCGGCAAGTCCGAGGACGTCGAGGTCTTCCACGAGCCCGACGAAAGTTACTGGGTCGGATTCGGTTCCACCCGCAGCGAGAAGTACCTGATGATCTGGGTCGGCTCGAAGATCACCTCCGAGTGCCTGGTGCTGGAATCCACCGATCCCGAGGGCGAGTTCCGCGTCGTACTGCCCCGCACGGACGGCGTCGAATACAGCATCGAGCACGCCGTCGTGGCCGGTGAGGATCGATTCCTCATCACCCACAACGGCTCGGTGAACGGTTGGGGCACCGAGGGGGAGAAGGCCGAGAACTTCCTGCTCGCCGAGGCTCCGGTCTCGGACCCACTCGATCAGCGCACGCTGGTTCCGCATCGCGATGACGTCCGCGTCGAGGACATCGATGCGTTCGCCGGCCACCTGATCTTCACGTACCGACGAGAAGCCTTGACGCGCATGGCGATCTGGCCGCTGACCGACGAGGGGTACGGAGAGTACCGCGAGCTCGAGTTCGACGAGGAGCTCTACTCCGTCGGCGCAGGTTCGAACCCGGAATGGGATCAGCCGCTGCTGCGGATGGTGTACACCTCGTTCATCACCCCCGGCCAGGTCTACGACCTCGACATCGCCAGTGGCGAACTGCTGCTCCGCAAATCACAGCCGGTTCTGGGCAAGTTCGATGCCGGTGACTACGTGCAGCACCGAGAGTGGGCCACTGCGCCGGACGGAACTCAGGTTCCGCTGTCGGTCATCGCGCGCAAGGATGTCCCCGAGGGGCCGGCTCCCACGTTGCTCTACGGCTACGGATCGTACGAGGCGTCGATGGACCCGTCGTTCTCGGTCGCCCGGTTGTCGTTGCTCGACCGCGGCATCGTGTTCGTCGTCGCACACGTACGCGGCGGCGGCGAGATGGGTCGGCACTGGTACGACAACGGCAAGACGCTGAAGAAGAAGAACACCTTCACCGACTTCATCGCTGCCGCACAGCATCTCATCGACACCGGGCGCACCTCACCGAAGCATCTGGTCGCCGACGGCGGCAGCGCAGGCGGACTGCTCATGGGAGCGGTGGCGAACATGGCACCGGAGCTGTTCAACGGCATCCTCGCCAACGTTCCGTTCGTCGATCCGCTCACCTCCATCCTCGACCCGTCACTTCCGCTGACGGTCATCGAATGGGACGAATGGGGAAACCCGTTGGCCGACAAGGAGGTGTACGAGTACATGAAGTCCTACAGCCCCTACGAGAACGTCGAGGCCAAGGACTACCCGTCGATCCTGGCGATCACGTCCATCAACGACACTCGCGTCCTCTACGTCGAACCCGCCAAATGGGTTGCGGCTCTGCGAGCGACGAAGACCGGTGACTCGGACCTGCTGCTCAAGACCGAAATGAGCGCCGGACACGGAGGAGTCAGCGGACGCTACGAGAAGTGGAAAGAAGCGGCTTTCGAGTACGCGTGGATTGTGAGCGCCTCCGGCGCACGTGCATAGAAATTCGTAGCCTGCTACGAATTTCCGCTCACATGCGGCGCAGCCGCTCTAACGCCACACGTAGCGGACCTGCGGTCGCCCGGCCTTGCCGTATTCGGTGTGCCGGGTGACCAGTCCGTCGTCGGCGAGGCGCTCGAGATATCGCCACGCCGTCACTCGGGACACTCCGACGACCTTGGCGGCCTCGGAGGCGTTCAGTCCGTCGGCCGCTTCCTTTATGCTCGCGGTGATGCCGTCCATCGTCTGCGGGGCGATGCCCTTGGGTGTCGAGACGCGTTCGTCGGCCGTCCGCAGATGCGCCATCGCGCGGTCGATGTCGCGTTGACTCGACGCGTTCTCTCCGGCAGGCAACGCGGCATGGAATTCGCGATAGCGCTCGAGCTTGTCGCGGAACGCGGCGAACGTGAACGGCTTGAGCAGATACAGCACGATGCCGTGTGCCACGGCGGAGCGCACCACCGACAGATCCCGTTCGGAGGTGATGGCGATGACGTCGGGACTCGGGCGTAGACCGCCGAGCGCCGCCGCCACGTCGATGCCGCTCGCGTCGGGCAGACCGATGTCGAGCAACACCAGATCGACGGCCTCGGTGCTGGCGAAGCGCATGGCCGACGCTCCGGTGTGCGCCACCCCGGCCACCTCGAAGCCCGGGGTTCGCTCGACGTACGTCTTGTGCGCTTCGGCGATCAGCGGTTCGTCGTCGACGATCAGGACGCGGATCACGAGAGCGATCCCGGGATGGTGGCGACCATGACCGATCCGTACGTCACTTCCGAGGTCAGGGTGCCGCGATGGCGACCGATCACCTGAGTCACCAGGGCGAGGCCGAGACCGCGTGAGCCGGACTTGGTCGAGTAGCCGCGCCGCAGAGCAGCTTTGAGCGTCTCCGGCGGCATTCCGGGACCGCTGTCGGCGACTCGGACGACGAGTTCACCATCGGCGTCACGGACCGTCACTTCGACCCACGGCTGGTCGGATTCTTTCGAGGCATCGATGGCATTGTCTATCAGATTGCCTACCAGCGTGACCAATTCACGTGCAGTGAGCACACCCTCGTGCTCCATGGCCGTGTCGTCGGTGATCGTCAGCTCCACGCCCTGCTCGGCGGCCTGACTGACCTTGCCCAGCAGCAGTGCAGCGAGTGCAGGTTCGCTGACCGCGTTCATCAGGCGATCGATGAGAGCCTGCGAGAGTTCCAGATCGGCCGTCGCGAATTCGACTGCCTCCTCGGGTCGGCCGAGCTCGACCATGGTGATGACGGTGTGCAGCCTGTTCGCCGACTCGTGAGCCTGCGAACGCAGCGACTCCGCGAAACTGCGCACCGAGTCCAATTCACCCATTAACGAACGCAATTCGGTCTGATCTCGAATCGTCAGCACATTGCCCAGGCGTCGGCCCTCCCACATCACCGGATCCTGATTGACCACGAGCACACGGTCCTTCGTCAGATGCAGTTCACCGCGCACGATGCCGGTGTCCATCTGCTGCATGGACTCCGGCAACGAGCCGAACGAGACAGGGCCCTCGGGCAGATCGAGGAGGCGTCGGGCCTCGTCGTTGACCAACTCCGCCTCGTCACCCCGGCCGAACACCAGCAAGCCTTCACCGATGGAGTGCAGAACGGCGTCGTGATGCTCGTACATCGTGCGCAGCTCCGCAGGAGCCATCCCCAGTGTCTGACGCCGGAGCCGGCGGCTGAGCAGCGTCGATCCGGCGGCGGCGACGACGAAGGCGGCGAGAACGACCCCGACGATGAGGGGTAGACCCTGGAAGAACTGGTCGCTGATCTTGGCCCTGGTCACGCCCGCCGAGACGAGGCCGACGATCTCGCCGGAGGAATCGGTGACCGGCGTGACCGAGCGGATCGACGGGCCGAGAGAACCCACGTACGTCTCGGTGAACGTCTCACCCTGCAACGCGCGATCGATGTTGCCGCTGAACGGCTTACCGATCAGGTCGACGGTCGTGTGGGTGAAACGGGTCCGATCCGGGGCCATGACCACGATGAAATCGACACCCGTGACCTGACGGATCTTCTCGGTTTCCGGCTGCAGCCGAGACGTCGGATCGTCGGACTCGATCGCAATGGGCGTCGACGGTTCGTTGGCGATACTGACCGCGATCGCCGTGACTTCGCGTCGGGTCGCGTCGTCGCTGTTGGACCGCTCGTTGAGCACCGTCAGGATGCCGCCGGCGAACACGACGACCGCCATGACGACGAGCTGGAGCACCAACACCTGGCCGGCGACGCTCAGTGGGCGCTTCGAGGACAACGCAATCCTTTCGTGCAATACATCGAACGTGAACGAAATGAACGTATAGGTGACTCCTGTCACCCGGTGCAGCAACATCATCTCTCAGCAGGGGTGATCCACCTCACTCCACTCCCAGTAGTCACGAAGTCAGCAGTTCGACTCGCGCTTCACCGGAACCCAGAAGGAACATTCATGACAACCATCGATGCGGAGCGGTTCGACAATCCGCCCACCGAGCCCAAGAAGAAGCGCGACAAGACTCACTGGCTCTACATCGCCGTGATCATCGCCGTCGTCGCCGGCGTCATCGTAGGACTGACCGCCAAGGACTTCGCCGTCGAGCTCGCGGTCCTCGGCACGCTCTTCGTCAGCCTGATCAAGATGATGATCAGCCCGGTCATCTTCTGCACCATCGTCCTCGGTATCGGATCGGTTCGAGCGGCAGCCAGCGTCGGCCGAGTCGGTGGCCTTGCCCTGGCCTACTTCATCACGATGTCGACCATCGCCCTCGGTATCGGCATGGTCGTCGGCAACCTGATTCAGCCCGGCGAGGGACTCAATATCGTGCCCGGCGGTGGCGATGAGTACGCCAAAACCGCAGAGGGTGCAGGCGGAACCATGGACTTCATCGCCGGCATCATCCCGGAGAGCTTGCTGTCGTCGCTGACCGCCGGATCCGTCCTGCAGACGCTGTTCGTCGCCATCCTCGTCGGCTTCGCGCTGCAGGCCATGGGCAAGAGCGGCGAGGGCATCCTCAAGGGCATCGGTTCGGTGCAGAAGCTCGTCTTCCGCATCCTGACCATGATCCTGTGGCTCGCCCCGATCGGTGCCTTCGGAGCCATTGCCGGTGTTGTCGGCAAGACCGGGTTCGACGCCGTCATCCAGCTCGGCACCCTGATGCTCGCCTTCTACATCACCTGCTTCATCTTTGTCTTCTTCTTCCTCGGACTGATCCTGCGCTTCGTCTCCGGCTTCTCGATCTTCAAGCTGGTCAAGTACCTGGCCCGTGAGTACCTGCTCATCGTCGCCACGTCGTCCTCCGAGTCGGCCCTGCCGCGTCTGATCGCCAAGATGGAGCACGTCGGAGTCGAGCGCACCACCGTCGGCATCGTCGTCCCCACCGGATACTCGTTCAACCTCGACGGCACCGCGATCTACCTGACGATGGCCTCGATCTTCATCGCCGACGCCATGAACATGCCGCTCTCGATCGGCGAGCAGTTCTCGCTGCTGCTCTTCATGATCATCGCCTCCAAGGGCGCAGCCGGCGTCTCCGGAGCCGGTCTGGCCACGCTGGCCGGTGGCTTGCAGAGCCATCGCCCCGAACTGCTCGACGGAGTCGGCCTGATCGTCGGAATCGACCGCTTCATGTCCGAGGCCCGTGCGCTGACGAACTTCTCGGGTAACGCCGTCGCCACCCTGCTGGTCGGCACCTGGACCAAGACCATCGACAAGGACCGGGTCAACACGGTGCTCGACGGCGGCCTTCCGTTCGACGAGGAGACCATGGTCGACGACCACCTCCCCGAGGACGACCGGCCTGCAGACAAGCAGGTCATCATCGAAAAGCACGCCGCCAAGGCGTAGTGCCTGCCGGGCGCCGCGCATCCCCCCGTCGCCCGGTTCGGAAAACCGAGAACGACCCCGCCACCAGCGGGGTCGTTCTTGTTTTCCACGTCGGTTCCCGTTCTCGGCGTACTCACAGGTAAGTTCGGATGATGACTGAAGTTCAGAACATCGGCATCAACACGCTGGGCGGTGCGCCCACCTCGCTCGACGAGTACGCCGGACGGGCCGTGCTCGTGGTCAATGTCGCGTCCAAGTGTGGACTGACCCCGCAGTACGAAAAGCTCGAGAAGCTCGCCAACGATTACTCCTCTCGTGGCCTGTCGGTCGTCGGAGTGCCCTGCAACCAGTTCGGTGGCCAGGAGCCCGGCACGGCAGAAGAGATCGAAACCTTCTGCTCCACCACCTACGGCATCACGTTCGCGATGACCGAGAAGGTCGACGTCAACGGTGACAATCAGCACCCGTTGTACGCCGAACTGACCAAGACCGAAGACGCCGAAGGCAAGGCCGGAGACGTCCAGTGGAACTTCGAGAAGTTCCTGATCTCGCCCGACGGCGTCGTCACCAACCGTTTCCGTCCGCGCACCGAGCCGGACGCCCCCGAGGTGCTCGCAGCGATCGACAAGATCCTGCCGAAGGAAACGATGACCGTTTAGCTTCTGTCTGCATCGACTTCGAGCCTCGTTCACGCTGGTGTGCGAGGCTCGAGTCATGTCTGGACGTCTGATCGTGTCGGTGAGCGGTATCAAGAACGACACCTACGAGCACGCCGCCGAGTTCGCGCGGATCCTCGACGGACGAGGCGTTCCGCTCTCACTGCTCGTCGCGCCTCGGTTGAAGGACAAATACCGTCTCGCAGCGGACGTGCCCACCCAGGAATGGTTGCGGGCGCGACGCGACGGCGGCGACGCGATCGTTCTGCACGGCTACGACCAGGCCGCGACGAAGCGTCGACGCTCCGAGTTCTCCGCACTGCCGCGTCACGAAGCCCGACTTCGACTGATGGCCGCCGACCGCGTCATGGAACAGACCGGCCTGCGCACCCGGGTGTTCGCCGCTCCCCGCTGGATCGCTTCACCCGGTGCCGTGGAAGCACTGCCCGACGCGGGATTCCGAACGTTGGCTGCGCTCAACGGTATTCACGACCTCCACCGGGACGGTGTCGTCCGCGCCCGAGTCTGGGGAATCGGCGAAGGATTCAAAGCCGAACCCTGGTGGTTCAAAGCACTGGTACTCGGCGCAGGCCGCACCGCCCGCCGCGACGGAGTGGTACGCCTGGCCATCAGTGCCAAGCAACTCGGACGGCCCGGACCGCGCCAGGCAATCCTGGACGCCATCGACCTCTCCCTGCACCACGGAGCCGAGGCCGGGGTCTACGAATGGACCCCACGCACCAAATCCCGCGTGGCCTAGCGGACCGTTTCGCTCGCTTCGCTCGCTCTCGCGTCAATGGACCATTGCACTCCCCAGACGTATGCAATGCGACATTCACGCGCACGGGGTTGTGGCGTGAATGGCACTTTGCAGCGCTCAGACGTATGCAATGGTCCATTGACGCGAACGGGGTGGGCGCGGTCGTAGACTCGCAACAATGAGTGTCTCGACTGTGACCCTGGACGACATCGTCGCCGCGCATCGTATTCTGCGCGATCGCAATCCGCTGGTGCAGTGTCTGACCAACACCGTGTCGGTTCAGTTCGTCGCGAATGCACTCCTGGCCGCGGGTGCCGCTCCGGCGATGGTGGACAACCCAGAGGAGGCGGCCGGTTTTGCGGAGATCGCCGACGCGGTCCTGGTCAATCTCGGAACTCCGACGGCGGCGCAGGTGGAAAGTTCTCGGCTGGCGTCGGCCGCGGCGAGGGCAGCGGGGAAGCCGTGGGTACTCGATCCGGTGGGAGCAGGCGGTCTGCCGTGGCGAACCCAGGTGGCCGTGGAGCTGCTTGCCAACCGGCCCAGCGTCATTCGCGCAAATGCATCGGAAGTCATGGGACTGGCGGGCGCTGACGGCGGATCGCGCGGGGTGGATTCGTCTGCAGCCGTAGCAGATTCGGTCGAAGCGGCCCGGTCGCTGCTCGATCGAGTGGACGTGGTGGCTGCATCAGGGGAGATCGATCACATCCTCGGTCCCGGCGGCCTGGTGAAGGTGGGCGGCGGAAGTGCACTGCTGCAGCGAGTTACGGCTACCGGGTGTGCGCTCGGTGCACTGACGGCTGCCTACTGCTCGGTGTCACCGAATGCGCTGATCGGTGCCGTCGCGGCGCACGCGCATGTCGCGGTGGCGTCGGAGATCGCGGCCCGGTCGACGTCGCGGCCGGGATCCTTCGCTGCCGCGTTCCTCGACGGACTCGACACGGTGGACGAGTCGGCAATTCGTCAATTGGTTCGGCTCGACATCGGCTGGCCTGAATGACGCGCGCTCCAATGTGCACCTGGCGTTCCACTGTGCCGCAGTATCCGCGGGAATGTCGCGAAATGTGCGCGTAGTGGTGCGAAAAATGCAGATCGCTGCGAAGGTAACGCCCTCTTGACCGAAACGTGATGTAACGGAACATGTTTGCGGGCGGCCATACCTGGCGTCGGGCAAATCGAACCAGGTGGTCTCATGAAGCGAATTCTCCTCGTCATCCTCACTGCTCTCAGCCTTGTCGCGTGCGGAAACTCGGACGAACCGAGCGCAGCGCCGGTCACTGCTGCCCCCACCACGGCGTTCACCTCGAGCGCTCAGGCCCCGGCCACCCAGCCACAGGCCCAGCAGGACGAGGGCCGGCCGATCGTCGACGCCGGGGGCGCAGAGCCGAACGGTCCGGTCGACTCGAACACCGAGGAACTACCGGAGAACAACTCCCTGCCCGACGGCGAACAGCATGCACCGGGCTCGGAGTACCCCATCTGCCTGGGGCTGGACTCCACGAGGGTGGTCGACGCGGTCGCGTCGTTGCCGGAGTACTTCCCGGGCGAGCCGTGGATCGCAACGAAAATCGGTGACGCCTGCGCGCCGTTCACCTGGGTGCGAGCCGACACCGGCGGGACCGTGTCGTCTCCGACGCACCTTCTCTTCTTCGCAGGTCACAACTACGACTACCTGGGCACAGCGACGCTCGAGCCCACCGCGTTCACCTCAGTGGTGGGCCAGACCGCCGACACCGTCACCGTGAACTACCGCTGGCCTCTCGCGAACGACGCCAACGCGAATCCGACCGGCGGCCCGGTGACGATCGACTATCGGTGGGACGGGACGCAAGTGACCATGATCGGGACCCTCCCGCCCGAGGTCACGGGCTAGATCGAGACGGAGGATTCCTCGGGTAGCTCGCGGATTTCGGCGTCGGACATCTCCTTGAAGCGGCCGTAATAGATGCCGCTGGCCTGCTCCGCAACCACGGCCTGGTGAATGGGGAAGGCCATCCGCGGCGCCACCGCACGCAGGAATTCGACGGTTTCGGACAGCTTCGACCAGGGCGCTGCCGCAGGAAGTGCGAGCACGTCGACCTGTTGTTCTGGAACGAACAGCGAGTCGCCCGGATGGAAGAGCTGGCCGGGGTTCTCCGGGGTGCCGAGCAGGTAGCCGGTGTTGTCGATTTCGGGCAGCTCGGGATGGATGACGGCGTGCGTGCCGCCGACGCCGGTAACCGTGATGCCGCCGACGGTGAAGGCCTTGCCTGCGGGAGCTGCCGCCCATTTGCCGCCGAGCTGGCCTGCGGTCATCGGATCGGCGTGCAGTGCCGCTCGCGGATTCGCCTCGACGAGCGCGGGAAGCCGTTGCAGATCAACGTGATCCGGATGCTGATGGGTGACGAGGATCGCGTCGAGTCCGGTGATGCCCTCGAACCCGTGAGAGAACGTGCCGGGATCGAACAACACGGTGGTGCCGTTGAGTTCGACGAGAACGCAGGAATGTCCGAAGTGTGTCAGCCGCATGGACTCCACAGTAAGCGCGGTTTCGCGCCTCCCGCCAGGGCTGCGTAGACTCCCACCTGCCGGTAACTGTCTTGCTGTACGTATTTCAAGGAGCGCTTTCGTGGCCCGAGTCGTTGTCGATGTCATGCCCAAGGCCGAGATTCTCGATCCGCAGGGTCAGGCGATCGCAGGAGCGCTCGGCCGTCTGGGGATCTCCGGCGTGTCCGACGTCCGCCAGGGCAAGCGCTTCGAGCTCGAGGTCGACGACACCGTCGACGACGCTGAACTCGAGAAGATCGCAGAATCACTGCTGGCCAACACCGTGATCGAGGACTGGACGGTCACTCGCGTCTCGGTGGAGCCCGCCGCATGAGCGCCCGCGTAGGGGTCATCACGTTTCCCGGGACCCTCGACGACGTCGACGCCTCGCGCGCCGTCACCCTCGCCGGTGGCGAGGCCGTCAGTCTGTGGCATGCCGATGCGGATCTGAAGAACGTCGACGCCATCGTCGTCCCCGGCGGATTCTCGTACGGCGACTACCTCCGGGCCGGTGCAATCGCTCGCTTCGCCCCCGTGATGGAGTCCGTCGTGAAGGCCGCCGAGGGTGGCATGCCGGTTCTCGGTATCTGCAACGGCTTTCAGGTGCTCTGCGAAGTCGGCCTGCTCCCCGGCGCGCTGACCCGCAACGAAGGCCTGCACTTCGTCTGCCGCGATCAGTGGCTGAAGGTGGAGAACACCGACACCGCATGGTCGTCGCGGTACGAGCCCGGTGCCGAGATCCTGATCCCGGTCAAGAATGCCGAGGGCCGGTTCCAGGCACCGCAGAACGTGCTCGACGAGCTCGAGGGCGAGGGTCGCGTCGTGTTCCGCTACAGCGGCACCAACCCGAACGGATCGCAGCGGGGGATCGCAGGAATATCCTCGGCCAACGGTCGGGTCGTCGGTTTGATGCCGCACCCCGAGCACGCCACCGAGCCGTTGACCGGACCGAGCGACGACGGCCTGGGGATCTTCTACTCGGCACTGGACACGATCGTCAACGCCTGAGTTTCGTGTCGGTGGTCGCGGATACTGTGCCGACATGACACTGACCTTGGGCATGATCACGTTCGACACAACCGATCCGGAACCGCTCGCACACTGGTGGGCGGCACAAGTGGACGGAACGATCGTGGAAGAGAACGACGGCTGGTTCTACGTCGTCGAACTCGCTGCGGCCCCGTACCGAATGGCGTTTCAGAAGGTCGACGACCCGACGCCGGGCAAGAATCGCGTCCACCTCGACATGACCACCCTTGACCTCGACGGCGAGGTTGCGCGGCTGGTCGAGGCGGGTGCAGGCGAAGTTGCGCAGCACACCATGGGCGACTTTCGCTGGGTGACGCTGAGCGACCCCGACGGCAACGTGTTCTGCGTGTCCGGGTCGCACTGAGCAGCGAATGCCGGCCCAGGCATGGGTGACTCTGGTGGTGGGCGTCCTCGCCGTCGTCGGAGTCGCTCTCACCATTCGTCAGCGCACCGTCGCCGACAAACGAGCGCAGGCATGGCAGCGGATCACCTGGTGCCTCGACCACACAGTCAGCACGGACGACGCCGAAGCTGCCCTGGGGTGGGACATCTACGGGGCGGTCACAGATTCGCCACTCATAACCAGAACAGAACAGGACGTTCTCGTTGCCGTCGCCGATCGCGCCCTCCGACGCGCACTGGCGGAACCCTCTGAATGCGAGGACACTGACAATCGAGTCGATGAACTGGAGGAACCGCGATGACCACCGCCGAGGAACGCAAGATCAAAGCTGGGCGTCCGGAAGTCGCCGCGGCCGCGGCTCGCGCATCGATCGCAATCCGTGAACGCAACGGGCGTGAGGTACCTCAGTGGATTCGCGACGCCGCAGCGGGACGACCCACCGTCCCGCCGCCCGAATAGCGCGCGTCCTATCGGGACACGAGCGCCCAGCATTCCGTCTCTGGAATGCGGGGCGTTCGTCGTGAATGCCAGGCGTTCGGACCGTCGAACACAGTCATGCCGCACACTCTCGCAGCTCGGTCACAGTCGAGGCGAAGATGCCGGCGGGTTCGATCGAGACCCCGTCGAACACCTGGCAGTACTCGCCGTCTCGCCAGAAGAACACCGAGCGCGACAGTGGGCTCGGTGTGTCGCGCGAGAACACGTCGGCCAGTTCGGCGAGCTCGGCTGCTGCCGCGAGCGCCACGTCGGCGTTGCGCGGCCGGTGAAAAACGAACTCGTAGGCATTGGGAACCACGAACAATACGCCGTACAGACATTCGCCGAGGTGCGCGGAGATCAGCGTGGTCATATCGGCAACCTTCGACGCGAGGTAGATCGAATCACCGCTGAGGACCTCGATGTCGATGCTGTTTCTGCTGAGAATTCGGCCGTCCTCGAACTTCAGCGCTGCGGTGTTCCTTCGTCCGGCTGCCCAGGCGGCGTTCAGGTCTCGGCCGACGAGATGCCGATCTGCCAGTGTCACAGCGCGATTCGGAGAAGACAGGTTCAGCACCCGTCGCGGTGCGCCCGGCACGTCGAGTAGTGGGACGGAATACTCGTACTCGCACTCACCCATAGCCGCCAGGGCTGACGGAGCGATGACGCGCTCGCGCAGCCTCGAGTGGAATTCGTCGTCCGACAATCCGGTGAAGAACGTGGGATCCGCCTCGCGCATCGTCTCGATCATGAGGTCGACATGGCCGGCGATGATGCCGTCCCACGCCGATCGACTCACCCCGGAGCATCGGGCGAACACATTGTTCAGTGACATGCGAACGCCCGAGCCCACCGCCAAAGTCGTCGCGTCCTCGCGGTGAACCACCACCCCGCGCTTGCGAAATGCTTCGATCGTCTTCATTCGCACGATGGCGAATGTGGTCGCGTGAACTGCGCCGTAGTCGGGCAAAGAATGAAATTTCATGACGTCGTCCCCCCGGTCGGTGTGTGCTCTCGAGGTGTTCGACGCGGCGGCTGCCACAATGGTTCCCATGTCGACTCACGCCTCCGCCACCGGTCTCTGCAACTTCGTCGACGTCTCGCCGTCACCGTTCCACGTCTGCAACACGGTGTCGGTGCAGCTCGAGGACGCCGGATTCGTACGCCTCGAGGAGACCGACGCCTGGTCGACGGACCCGGGCCGCTACTACCTCGTTCGCGGCGGATCACTCGTCGCGTGGAGTACCGAGCACAGTAATTCGGGTCGTTCCGCAGGCTCCACTCCTGACGGCCCCTTCCGAATCGTCGGCGGGCACACCGACAGCCCGAATCTTCGGGTGAAGCAGCATCCCGATCTGCAATCCGCGGGCTGGCAGATGGTGGGCCTCGAACCGTACGGTGGTGCCTGGCTCAACTCCTGGCTCGATCGCGATCTGGGTATCTCCGGCCGGCTGAGTGTGCGTGACGGCAACACGGCCCGCGAGGTACTGGTGAAGGTCGACGAGCCCATTCTGCGAGTTCCGCAGCTGGCAATCCACCTGTCCGAGGATCGCAAGGGCGTCACCCTCGATCCGCAGCGACACGTCAATGCCATTTGGGGCGTGGGTAATTCACCGCAGTCGTTCATCGCCTACGTCGCCGAGAGAGAAGGCGTCGACCCGCATTCGGTACTGGGTTGGGAGTTGATGACACACGACCTCGCACCCAGTGCCGTCGTGGGCGTCGAGTCCGAACTGGTCAGTGCGCCGCGTCTGGACAATCAAGGAACCTGCTACGCCGGGACTCAGGCTTTGCTTGCAGCAGTGGACAATCCGACCGGAGTCACGCCGGTGTTGGCACTGTTCGACCACGAGGAAGTCGGCAGTATGTCCGACCGCGGCGCGTTCTCGGATCTGCTGAACACAGTGCTCGAGCGCATCGTGCTCGGACGCGGCGGTGGGCGTGAGGAATTCCTGCGCACGATGGCCGGATCCATCTGCGCCTCGGGCGATATGGCGCACGCGACGCATCCCAACTACCCGGACCGGCACGAGCCCGCGCATCGCATCGAACTCGGTGGGGGACCGGTGCTCAAGGTCAACCAGAATTTGCGCTACGCAACGGATTCCGCGGGAGCGGGTGCCTTCGCGCTCGCCTGCGATCAGGCCGGGGTTCCCTTGCAGCGCTACGTACATCGCGCCGATCTGCCGTGCGGATCGACCATCGGACCCATCACTGCGTCGCGCACCGGCCTGTCGACGGTGGACGTCGGCGCAGCTCAGCTCGCCATGCACTCGTCACGAGAATTGATGGGAGCTGCCGACGTGAAGGCATACGCCGACGCGTTGGCGGCATTCCTCGCTCCTGCCTGAGCTCGATCGGCGGCGCAAACGCGCGCGCAGTCGTCAGGTGCGCGCGGATTCGTGACACGTGCGGTGGCAATTCCGCGCGCGTTCGGCAAACGCGCGCGCGTTTGCGGGGGTCGGGGGGCGGAGGGTGTGGGCGGAGGCTGAATACCGCGGCGCGACCCCGTTCGTGTTCCCCGTTTCTCGTTCGGCCAGTCGCAAACGCGCGCGCATTCGTCAGTTGCGCGCGGATTCGTGACCCGTGCGGGGGCAATTCTGCGCGCGTCTGGCAAACGCGCGCGCGTTTGCGGGATCCGGGGGTGAGCCGGGCGGCTGGGGTGAGCGGGGGCTGGGGTCAGTGACCCAGCGCCCCGAAGACTCAGATCGGGCTCAGTTGTAGGCACGCATCTGCCGCGAGCCAGAACAATTGTTCGCGCACTGTCGTCGCCTTGGTCCAGCCGCGGTGATCCCAGTCGGCGGCGAGGGAGTCGCCGGCGTACAGCAGTTGCGCGAATCGCACTCCGCGGAATCGGGCCACGGCGCAGAAGGCCGAGGCCTCCATGTCGACGGTTCGGCAGCCTTCTTCGACTCGGCGGGAGACGCGGGCACGGGTCTCGCGGTAGAGCGCATCGGTGGTCCAGGAACGCCCGGTGACGAAGTCGACTCCGGCGTCGGTCAGTACGGATTGCAGCACGGCCACGCCTGCCGGGTCGGCGTCGACCACGCGGCCCGGTGGCAGGTAGTGGAACGAGGTGCCCTCGTCGCGGACGGCGCTGTCGACCACCATCACGTGTCCCATGCCCAGGTCGTCGGACAGTGCTCCCGCGCCGCCGACGGCCACGAACTGGGTGCATCCCATCGCGATGGCCTCTTCGAGGAACAGTGCCGCCAACGGCGCACCGACGCCGGGGTGGAACACGGCGAGCTTCTCTCCGTGTCGTTCGATCTCGTAGACGGGGTGTTCGCCGTGCTCGGAGCGCATGACCGACACGACTCGGGCGTCGCCTTTCGCGCAGATGCTCTCGATCACCTCGGAGAAGAAACAGACGACGGCTTTCGGCGGAACGTCGACTCCCTTGGCCACCATCGACGGGTCGATGACGCCCGTTTCGTCAAGATCGTTCTCGGTCAGCGCGATGTCCATCAGGTGATGTTCGCACGAGGCGACGCTCGGCCCTGCACGACCGATGCCGTACATGTCTGCGGGTCCCGATAGACTCTCCCTGGCATTTCGCTCCATCGAAGGGACCTATTCCTCGTGTCCGCTAGCTCTGTACCCACAGACACCGTCTCCAACGCCGTCGCCACCCCCGACGTTGCGCAGCCGTACAAAGAACTCGGACTCAAGGACGACGAATACGTCCGCATCAAGGAAATCCTCGGCCGTCGGCCCACCGACGCCGAATTGGCGATGTATTCCGTCATGTGGAGCGAGCACTGCTCGTACAAGTCCTCGAAGGTGCACCTGAAGTATTTCGGCGAGACCACCACCGACGAGATGCGCAAGCCGATGCTCGCGGGTATCGGTGAGAACGCGGGCGTCGTCGACGTCGGCGACGGTTGGGCCGTCACGTTCAAGGTCGAGAGCCACAATCACCCGTCGTACGTCGAGCCCTATCAGGGTGCAGCGACCGGCGTCGGCGGCATCGTCCGCGACATCATGGCCATGGGTGCCCGCCCGATCGCCGTCATGGACCAGCTGCGATTCGGTGCCGCCGATGCACCCGACACGCGCCGTGTCCTGAGCGGGATCGTCGCGGGCGTCGGCGGTTACGGAAACTCGCTCGGCCTGCCGAACATCGGCGGCGAGACGGTGTTCGACGCCTCCTACGCCGGTAACCCCCTGCTCAACGCCCTGTGTGCCGGCGTCATGCGTGTCGAGGACATGCATCTGGCGTTCGCGTCGGGCCTGGGCAACAAGATCATTCTGTTCGGCGCACGAACCGGTCTCGACGGCATCGGCGGCGTGTCCGTGCTGGCCTCGGAGACCTTCGATGGGGACGAGACCGGCGGCGGCCGCAAGAAGCTTCCGGCCGTTCAGGTCGGCGATCCGTTCACCGAGAAGGTGCTCATCGAAGCCTGCCTCGAGCTGTACTCCAACAAGCTGGTCGTCGGCATCCAGGACCTCGGCGGTGCCGGATTGTCTTGTGCCACTTCGGAACTCGCCTCGGCGGGTAGTGGTGGCATGCATATCGAGCTGGAGAAGGTGCCGATGCGCGCCACCGGCATGACGCCCGCCGAGGTGCTGTCGAGCGAATCCCAGGAGCGCATGTGCGCCGTGGTGACGCCCGAGAACGTCGATGCATTCATGGCTGTCTGCAAGAAGTGGGACGTGTTGGCCACCGTCATCGGTGAGGTCACCGACGGCGAGCATCTGCAGATCACGTGGCACGGCGAGACCGTGGTCGACGTTCCGCCGAAGACCGTTGCGCACGAGGGACCGGTGTACAACCGTCCCGTGCAGCGACCCGCCACCCAGGACGATCTGGTCGCGAACACCACTGCGTCGCTGAAGCGTCCGGAGACCGGTGACGAGCTGCGGGCGACGCTGCTGAAGATGATCGGCTCGCCGCAGCTGTGCAGCCGTCGATTCATCACCGAGCAGTACGACCGCTACGTGCGCGGAAACACCGTCCTCGCCGAGAACGCCGACGCCGGCGTCATCCGCATCGACGAGAAGACCGGTCGTGGAATCGCTTTGGCCACCGACGCGTCGGGCCGCTACACCGCACTCGATCCTTACCAGGGCGCGCAGCTCGCGCTCGCCGAAGCCTTCCGCAACGTCGCTGTCACCGGCTCGACGCCCAAGGCCGTCACCAACTGCCTGAACTTCGGCTCGCCCGAGGACCCGGGCGTCATGTGGCAGTTCCAGCAGGCCGTGCGCGGACTGGCCGACGGCTGCGTCACCCTCGGTATTCCCGTGACCGGCGGCAACGTCAGCTTCTACAACCAGACCGGTGCAGAGCCGATCCTGCCGACGCCCGTCGTCGGTGTACTCGGCGTCATCGACGACGTGCATCGCCGCATCCCCACCGGCCTCGGACTCGAGCCCGGCGAGACGCTGATCCTGCTCGGTGACACCCACGACGAGTTCGACGGGTCCATCTGGGCGCAGGTCGAGCACGACCACCTCGGCGGCGTGCCGCCCAAGGTCGATCTCGCCCGTGAGCAACTGCTGGCAGACATCTTGCTCTCGTCCTCGCGTGACGGACTGGTCTCGGCAGCCCACGATCTGTCCGAGGGTGGCCTCGCGCAGGCCGTCGTCGAAGCTGCTCTGGCCGGTGAAACCGGTTGCCGCATCATCGTTCCCGAGGGCGCCGATCCGTTCGTGACACTGTTCTCCGAGTCCTCGGGCCGCGTACTGGTCGCCGTACCGCGCACGGAAGAGACTCGCTTTACCGGCATGTGCACCGCCCGCGGTCTGCCGTGGGTGCGCATCGGCGTCGTCGACGAGGGCTCGGATTCGATCGAGGTGCAAGGGCAGTTCTCCGTCCCGATGACGGAACTGCGCGAGACGTTCGAGAGCACTCTTCCCAGACTCTTCGGCTGACCGAGGTGGGGGGACACACATCGGAGCAGCAGCTCGCCGAGCCCGACTCCGCACTCGAGCAGAACGAGCATCACCGCTACCACCTGCCGACGGTCGAGTTCTCGGTCCCCTCACCGGACAAGCACCCGTTCGTCATGTGGGCCTGGGGCCTGCTGCGCCTGGACTTCACCGGAATTGCGTTCGGCGCGTTGTTCTTCTGCTGGTCGTTGACTCCGTCGCTGCTCCCGCGGGGATGGTTGTTCCAGGGCATCATCGGCGGTATCAACGCGGCCATCGGCTACGCATTCGGCGTGGCGGTGGGATGGGCCGTCACCCGTTGGTGGCTCTCGTCCCGATCGTGGTGGCCGTTGCCGCGCAAGATCGAACTCGCCGTCAAGGTCGCCGTACCCGTCCTCGCGATCGCAGCGTCGATGATCATGTTGGCGATCTCGGCGGAATGGCAGCGTGAGCTGGCCGCACTGATGGACGCCGAGGGCACCACCACCACGGGATACTTCCGAACCGGTGCACTCAGTATCGCCGTTGCGGCGCTGTTGATTTCGGTGTGGCGGGTGTTGCGCGACCTCGTTCGTCTGCTCGCCCGGCAGATAAACCGCGTCGTGAAGATGCCACGCGAAGTTGCCAACGCGCTCGGAGTCGTCGTCCTCGTCGTGCTGTCTGTAGCGCTGGTTCAGGGCGTCCTGCTCCGGGCCGTCTCCGAGGTCACCAACTCGGCCTTCAGCCTGCAGAACGACGAAACCCGCGACGGCGCAGAACAACCCGTGGCCGACGAACGGTCCGGTAGTCCGAACTCGTTGGCACCGTGGGACACTCTCGGATTCGAGGGCCGCAACTTCGTCTCCAGCGGACTGCGCGCCGACGAGATGGAGCGGGCCACCGGCCGTCCCAGCCTCGAGCCGATCAGGGCGTACGCCGGCCTGGAAACCGCCGAGACCCAGGACGAGCGACTGAACATCGTGGTCGCAGAACTCGAACGTACCGGGGCGTTCCAGCGCGCGGCTCTCGTCGTCGTTCCGACCACCGGAACCGGATGGGTCAATCCCACCGCCATCGAAGCCGAAGAGCTCATGTTCGACGGCGATGTCGCCACCGTCGCATCCCAGTACTCCTACCTGCCGAGTTGGATCTCCTTCATCGCGGAGGGCGACAAGGCCGCGCAGGCGGGCAGAGCTCTGATCGACAAGGTGCACGACCGCTGGCTGCAGGAACCGGAGGCCACCCGCCCCAAGTTCTACGTCTACGGCGAGAGCCTCGGCACCCAGGCGGGCGAGGGCGCGTTCGACGGGTTGGCCGACATCCGGGACACCACCGACGGCGTGCTGTGGGTGGGGCCACCGAACAACAACCGCATCTGGAGTCAGTTCGTCAGCCGACGCGACCCGGGAAGCCCCGAGGTTCGGCCGGTCTACTCCGAGGGACTGACGGTCCGATTCGCCGACAACTCGTCGGGCATCCCGCCGGAGGATCAGCCCTGGTACGAACCGAGAATCCTCTACGTCCAGCACGCGTCGGATCCGGTGGTCTGGTGGTCACCCGATCTGCTGTTCGAGCGTCCCGACTGGTTGTCCGAGCCACCCGGTCCGGACCGGCTGCCGAGTATGCGGTGGTTCCCGGTCGTCACCTTCTGGCAGGTGGCCGCCGACCTGACCAACGCTGCGGGCGTTCCCGACGGGCACGGCCACAACTACGGAACCCTCGTGCTCGACGGCTGGGTTGCCGTCGCCGCGCCGGAGGGGTGGACCGACCGCGACACCGAACGAGTCCGCGGAGTCATGGAGCAATTCGCCGGCCGAGACGGTCCCGAGAAGTGACCACCGAGGCGTTGGCGATCGGCTCCGCGACGACGGCCTGGAGTACCTACGTCCTTACCGCGCTCGGTCTTGATGCCCGTGCGAGGGCGGTGGCCAATGCCTCGTTCGCAGTGGCCGTTGCGGCGGTCTCGGGCCGCAGCGCCGCGCAACTGGGATTGCGCAATACGGTTGCAGGCGTGAAGTGGGGCGCGGCGGCGTCGGCCGTTCCGGTACTCGGATCGGCCGTCGTGGCCGCGATTCCCGCGTTGCGCCGCCGGGTCCGGCCGTCCGAGGACGAGCTTGCGGAGTGGGTTCTGTTTCGAATCCCGGTGGGGACCGTGCTCACCGAGGAGTTGCTCTTTCGCGGCGTGCTCGACGCTGCATCGCCCGCTCTGTCGCCGATCTTCTTCGGGCTCTGGCACATTCACCCGGCCCGGGCGGCGGGTGACACCGTGGTCGGGACGGTCGTGGCGACGGCCGCGGCCGGGGTGGTGTTCTCGTGGCTGCGAGCCCGAAGCGGGAGTGTGCTCGCGCCGGCCTTGCTGCATTACTTCCTCAACGCCGGCGGCGCCGTTCTGGCGCATCTCGCTGCGAACGACAGGAGTTCGACGTAGTGCCACCACACAAGGAAGTCGGTCCAGCCGAGGTACGCGACGCCGTGCTGGCCGTCGAGGACTGGATCAAGGGCGAGGCGGACAAGCCTGCGCGGGCGCAGATCGCCGCAGCGGTGCGCACCACTGCCCGAACTCTCGGCCAGAACGCGCCGGGATCCTCGGTGGAGGTGCGGGTGCCGCCGTTCGTCGCGGTGCAGTGCATCGTGGGGCCGCGCCACACCCGCGGAACTCCGCCGAACGTGGTCGAGACCGATGCGCTGACGTGGCTGCAGGTGGTGACCGGAATCCGGAATTTTGCCGACGCACTCGCCGACGGCTCGATCGATGCGTCGGGCAGTAGGGCGGCCGAGGTGGGGCGCTGGCTGCCACTGATGTCCATCAGGTGATCGGCTCCAATTCGGACACGCGTTCACCTGCTGGGAATCTCCCGTCCACACGATGCGTTGACTCGGGCCGTGTGCCCGTAGACTCGGGCATGGCCCCCCGCCCCGTACCCCCAAGGGAGCAATGCCCGTGACCAACGCCGATTTGTCGGTCGACAGTCCGAATCTTCTGGTAGGCAAACCGCTCGACGAACCGGAGAACGAGCCGCGGGAGGAGTGCGGAGTCTTCGGAGTGTGGGCACCGGGCGAGGATGTGGCCAAGCTCTCGTATTACGGCCTCTATGCGCTGCAACACCGTGGTCAGGAAGCTGCCGGCATCGCCGTCTCCGACGGTTCCCAGGTGTTGGTGTTCAAGGATCTCGGGCTCGTCAGCCAGGTGTTCGACGAGCAGACACTCGGTGCCATGCCCGGGCACGTCGCCATCGGACACTGCCGCTACTCCACCAGTGGATCGGTCACGTGGGAGAACGCGCAACCGATCTTCCGCACCACCACCGCCGGGACCGGGATTGCACTCGGCCACAACGGAAATCTGGTGAACTTCGCCGAGCTCGCGACCAAGGCACGCGACGCAGGGCTGATCAGCGACCGGCTGCAGGGCAACGGCACGTCGGATTCCGACGTGGTGACCGCGCTGCTGGCCCACAAGGCCGCCGACTGCACCATCGAGCAGGCTGCGATGGAGTTGCTGCCGCAGCTCCAGGGTGCCTTCTGCCTGACGTTCATGGACGAGCACACCCTCTACGCCGCGCGCGACCCGCACGGCGTCCGTCCGTTGTGCCTCGGCCGCCTCGATCGCGGCTGGGTGGTGGCCAGCGAGACGGCAGCACTCGACATCGTCGGCGCCGCGTTCGTCCGCGACATCGAACCCGGTGAGCTCCTCGCGATCGATGCCGACGGCGTTCGGTCCTCACGATTCGCGGCCCCCGAGCCCAAGGGCTGCGTGTTCGAGTACGTGTACCTCGCTCGGCCGGACAGCGTCATCGGTGGCCGTTCGGTGCACTCGACGCGTGTCGAGATCGGACGACGCCTTGCCAAGGAGCATCCGGCCGACGGCGACCTGGTGATTCCGGTGCCCGAGAGCGGAACTCCCGCTGCGGTCGGTTTCGCGCAGGGCTCCGGCATTCCGTACGGCCAGGGCCTGATGAAGAACGCCTACGTGGGCCGCACGTTCATTCAACCGTCGCAGACCATCCGCCAGCTCGGTATCCGACTCAAGCTCAATCCTCTCAAAGAGGTCATACGGGGCAAAAGACTGGTGGTGGTGGACGATTCGATCGTTCGCGGCAACACCCAGCGAGCCCTGATCAGGATGCTGCGCGAGGCCGGTGCGCTGGAGATTCACGTGCGTATCGCGTCGCCGCCGGTGCGCTGGCCCTGCTTCTACGGCATCGACTTCGCTTCTCCCGCAGAGCTGATCGCCAACGGTGTCGACTCCGAGGACGGGATCCTCGAAGGCGTCCGCCAGGCCATCGGTGCCGACTCGCTGGGGTACATCTCAATCGACGGCATGATCGCCGCGTCGGAGCAGCCCGAATCACGCTTGTGCGCAGCTTGTTTCACGGGCAAGTACCCCATCGATCTGCCTGCGGACAATGCGCTCGGCAAGCACGTACTCGAAGGTCTGTTGTCCTCGGCGGCCGGGCAGCCGGTGGACAACGACGCGAATGTGAGCGCTCTTAGTCGTCCGTGAGCTGGGCGTTCCTGCAAGGGAACAGCGGGGTTTTCTCAATGCCACATATTGGAAACAGTCCGTCGGTACTGTCCCGAGTTACATAGGACACACCGATTTGGATAGAGGCATTCAGATGACCCTGTCGCCCGACGACGGACGCATGCAGCGCTACAGCGCGGCATCGAAGACTGCAGTGCGCAAGCACGGCAGGAAGACCGCTGCAGTGGCAGCACTGTCGGTACTCGCACTGACGGCCGCAGCCTGCGGCTCGGGACGCACCGACGCCGGAGGATCCGGCGACAGCGGCGGCGAGACCATCACGGTCGGCACCACCGATCAGGTGACATCGCTCGACCCGGCCGGCTCGTACGACAACGGTTCGTTCATGGTGATGAACCAGACGTATCCGTTCCTGATGAACTTCGCGCCCGGTAGCTCCGAACTCGAGCCCGACGCGGCCGAGAGCTGCGACTTCACCGAGCCGACCGTCTACACGTGCACGTTGAAGGACGACCTGAAGTTCGCCAACGGCAACCCGCTGACGAGCGAGAGCGTGAAGTACTCGTTCGATCGGATCGTCGCGATCAACGACCCCAACGGCCCCGCGTCGTTGCTCACCAATCTCGACAGCATCGCCACGCCCGACGAGAAGACCGTCGAATTCACCCTGAAGGCTGCGAACGACCAGACCTTCCCGCAGATTCTGGCGACCCCGGCAGGACCGATCGTCGATCAGACCGTCTTCCCGGCCGATTCGATTCTCGACGACGACGCCATCGTGGCGGGTACTCCGTTCGCGGGCCCGTACTCGATCTCGAGCTACGCCAAGAACTCCCTCGTCAGCTTCGCCGCGAACGGTGACTACAACGGCATTCTCGGAACGCCGAAGACGTCGTCGATCAACGTCAAGTACTACACCAGCTCCGACAACCTCAAGCTCGACGTGCAGAACAAAGCCATCGATGTCGCGTGGCGCTCGCTGACCCCGACGGACGTCGAATCGCTCGGCAGTGTGGACGGACTGACGGTGCACGAGGGACCCGGCGGCGAATCGCGCTACATGGTGTTCAACATGAACACGATGCCCGGCGACACCCCGGAGCAGAAGTTGGCCGTGCGCAAGGCGATTGCGTCCTCGGTCGATCGTCAGGCGCTGTCCGACGGCGTCTACAAGGGCACCTACACCCCGCTGTACTCCGTGGTTCCCACCGGACTGGCCGGCGCGAACACCGCCTACGGCGATGTCTACGGCACCACGCCGAACCGCGACGAGGCGGCTGGATTCCTTTCCGCCGCAGGCATTGCCACTCCCGTTCAGCTCAACCTGCAGTACAACCCGGATCACTACGGTTCGAGCTCGAGCGAGGAATACGCCGCGATCAAGAGCCAGCTCGACGCGACGGGCCTGTTCAACGTGAACCTGCAGTCCACCGAGTGGAGCACCTACACCAAGGAACGCGTCGCCGACGCCTACCCGGTGTACCAGCTGGGCTGGTTCCCGGACTATCCCGATGCAGACAACTACCTGACGCCGTTCTTCGCGCCGGACAACTTCCTGCAGTCGCACTTCGAGAGCCCGGCCATCACCTCGCTGCTCGATCTCGAACGCACGACCGCCGACGAGGACGCTCGGATGCAGATCATCGGTCAGATTCAGACCGAGCTCGCGACGAACTACCTGCCGACGCTTCCGTTGTTGGAGGGCAAGCAGATCGCCGTCGCCACCGACGAGATCAGCGGTGTGGACGAGACTCTCGACGCCTCGTTCAAGTTCCGTTTCGTCACTCTCGCCAAGAGCTGACCGGTGCCCACTACCGCGGACGCGCCGGTAGGGGAGAAGCAAGCGCAGCAGGCGAGCGCGCCGTCACGGTACGGCGCGCTCGCCCGCTATCTCGGGGTCAGATTTCTGCTGATCATTCCGACTGCCTGGATTCTCGTCACCGTCGTCTTCTTTCTCATGCGTGTGATCGGTGATCCGATCACCGCTGCCCTCGGCGGCCGCCTTCCCGCCGAACAGATCGCCCAGCGCAAGGCCGAAGCCGGCTACGACCGGCCGATCCTGACGCAGTACTGGGAGTACCTGACCGGATTGCTGCGCGGCGATTTCGGCCGCTCGGCCACCGACAATCGCGCGATCAGTGACGTTCTGCTCGTCAACGGTGCTGCGACACTGGAATTGGCGTTCTGGGCACTGCTGGTCGCCTTCGCGGTCGGCATCCCGCTCGGCTTCTTCGCCGCCACCCATCGGGACCGATTCGGTGACGCCTCGCTGCGGATCTTCGCGATCCTGGCGTATGCGGCACCGGTGTTCTTCGTCGGCATGCTGCTCAAACTGCTGTTCGCGGTCAAGCTCGGCTGGCTGCCGGTGGCCGGACGAGCCAGCACGAACGTGGAACTGGCACTGCAGAACGTCTCGCCCAAGACCAACATCCTCATCGTCGATTCGTTCCTCTACGGAGAGACGAGCTACACCGTGGACGTGCTCGAGCATGCGGTACTTCCCGCACTCGCTCTGGGTCTGCTGACGGCCGGAGTGTTCCTGAGGCTGGTGCGCGTCAACCTGATCCAGACCCTGCAGGCACCCTTCGTCGACGCCGCGCGCGCTCGCGGATTGAGCGAGGGCACGGTGACGCGACGGCATGCGTTCCGCAACGCCATGATTCCCATCGTCACCGTCATCGGCCTGCAGATCGCCGTACTGCTCGGCGGAGCGGTGCTGACCGAGACGACCTTCGAGTGGCAGGGCCTGGGCTACGAACTCGCCCGGTACCTGCAGGCCCGCGATTTCGTTGCGGTGCAGGGCATCGTGACGTTCCTGGCCGTGGTGGTCGCCGTCGTCAGCTTCGTCACCGACGCGATCGTCGCACTCATCGACCCGAGAGTGAGGTTCTGATGAGCACCGAAGTCGTGCTGTCCGACGTCCCTCCCACCCGTCCGCACCGCCGAGGATTTCCGGGCGTCGCGTTCGTCAAGTCCACGTCGGGGCTGCAACGCGTCACCCTGATCGTCGGGTTGGCCCTGATGGTCGGGTTCGTTGTCGCCGCAGTGTTCGCTCCGCTCCTCGCGCCGTACGGGTTCTCGCAGACCAGCGACGCCGGGCAGGATTTCGCCCGCCAGGCGGCTCCGTCCGCGCAGCATTGGTTCGGCACGTCGGTCCGCGGCGAGGACGTGTTCTCCCGCGTGATCTACGGTGCGAGAACAGCATTGATGGTGATCGCATCGTCGTTGGTGCTCTCGCTGATCATCGGTGTTCCGCTCGGCCTGGCCTCGGGCTACATCGGCCGTTGGTTCGATCGCGTCCTCGTACTGTTCATGGACGCGATGTACGCCTTTCCGTCGCTGCTCCTCGCGGTGGTCATCTCGATCGTCGTCGCAGGCGGACAGTCGTCCAGTTTCGGCGGTATCGCGTCCGCGGCAATCGCCATCACGGCGATCTTCGTGCCGCAGTACTTCCGCGTGGTACGCAACGCCACGGTGGCGGTCAAGACCGAACCGTACGTGGACGCCGCCCGGGTCACCGGGGCCGGTACTCCACGAATCCTGTTCCGGCACATCCTCGCCAACGTGGTGCAGACACTGCCGGTCATCATCACCCTCAACGGTGCCGAGGCCATCCTGACCCTCGCCGGGCTCGGATTCCTCGGCTTCGGTATCGAACCCACCTCCGCCTCGGAGTGGGGCTACGACATCAACAAGGCGCTGCCGGACATCTCCAACGGCATCTGGTGGACGTCGGTGTTCCCCGGCCTGGGCATCGTGCTCGTGGTGCTCGGCCTGACCATGGTGGGCGAAAGCGCAAGCGAGACACTCAATCCGCTGCTGCGCACCCGCAAGAAGTTCAAGAAGGCGGTGAAGGTATGACATCGAGCGTTGTGACTCCACGCGAGTCCGCACTGTCGGTGAAGTCGCTGTCCGTCACGTTCGCCACCGATGCCGGCGAAGTCGACGCCGTCACCGAGGTCTCGTTCGAGGTGTATCCCGGCGAGGTCCTGGCGGTGGTGGGTGAGTCCGGATCGGGCAAATCCGTCAGCGTCCGGTCCGCCATCGGACTGCTACCCGACACCGCACGCGTCGAGGGACACGTGGTTCTCGGTGGCCAGGACGTGACGACGCTGAGCAACAAGGCGTGGGCGCAGTTGCGCGGCAACAAGATTTCGATGGTGTTCCAGGAACCGGGTAGCGCCCTCGATCCGCTGTTCACCATCGGATATCAGATCGTCGAGGCGCTGCGTGCGCACACAGGCGCGGACGGTAAGCGGATGGCGGCCAAGGACGCCAAGTCGCGAGCCGTCGAACTGCTGTCGATGGTGGGTCTGCCCAGTCCCGAGCAGCGGTTCTCGTACTACCCGCACGAGCTCTCGGGCGGGCAGAAGCAACGCGTCATGATCGCGATCGCCATCTCGTGCGAGGCGAAGGTCATCATCGCCGACGAGCCGACCACCGCCCTCGATGTCACGGTGCAGGCCGAGATCCTGGAGTTGCTCCGCGATCTCAAGGACCGGCTCGGCTGCGCCATCGTGCTGATCACCCACAGCATGGGCGTCGTCTCGGATCTGGCGGACCGCGTCGTCGTCATGCAGAACGGTCGCGTCGTAGAGGAAGCCCCGGTGGCGCAGCTCTTCGACGCACCCGCGGACGACTACACCAAGAAGCTGCTGGCCGCGGTGCCCACACTGGCCGCGGTGGAGTCCGACAAGACGGTCGACACCTCGGGTGAACCGGTACTCGACGTCTCGCGACTGGTGGTGCAGTTCTCCGGCGGCGTCGGCTCACCTGCGTTCAGGGCCGTCGACGACGTCTCGCTCACCATCCACCGCGGCGAAACCCTCGGACTGGTGGGAGAATCCGGCTCGGGCAAGTCCACGATCGGCAGATGTGTTGCAGCACTGCAGAAGCCGACGAGTGGCAGCGTGACGGTGATGGGACAGAACATCGCAGGCGTGAGCGAACGCAAGCTCAAGCCGCTGCGCAAGCGATTCGGCTTCGTCTTCCAGGACCCGTCGGCGTCACTGAATCCGCGACTGACCGTCGGGCAATGCATCGCCGAGCCGATGATCGTGCACAAGTACGGCTCCACGGATGCGATCGCCGCGAGGACCACCGAATTGCTCGACGCCGTACAACTGCCGTCGGGCACCGACAAGCGCTACCCACACGAGCTCTCCGGTGGGCAGCGGCAACGCGTCAGCCTGGCGCGGGCACTGGTGCTCGGTCCGGATCTGGTGGTGGCGGACGAGCCGACCAGTGCCCTCGACGTCTCGGTGCAGGCAGCGGTGCTGGACCTGTTCGAGGCGCTACAGCAGGAATTCGGTTTCGCGTGCCTGTTCATCAGTCACGATCTCGCCGTGGTGGACCGCGTCGCGCATCGGGTGGTGGTGCTGCGCAACGGGGGCATCGTCGAAGAGGGAACACCGTGGAAGATTCTGCGATCCCCGGAGGCGGACTACACGAAGAAGCTGTTGGCTGCGATTCCCGGCAAGCGCCTGCACACGTGAGTTCTTCTCCTGACCGGGCACTCCGGTACCGTTGGGGCCGCGCCGCACCGGGCGCTGACATGAACTAGTACACAGGCTGGAGCCGAATGACCGAGGAATCCCAACCCACGAGCGCAACTCACTCGGGCGGTGCCTCCTACGCGGCGGCCGGGGTCGACATCGCCGCAGGAGACCGAGCAGTGCAGCTGTTCGCGCCGCTCGCCAAGAAGGCCAGTAGGCCCGAGGTGATGGGCGGTCTCGGCGGTTTCGCCGGTCTCTTCGCACTCAAGGGCGACTACCGCGAGCCGGTCCTTGCGGCCTCGACCGACGGCGTCGGCACCAAGGTCGCCGTCGCGCAGGCCCTCGGCAAGCACGACACCCTCGGCCTCGACCTCGTGGCCATGGTCGTGGACGATCTCGTCGTCTGTGGTGCCGAGCCGTTGTTCCTGCAGGACTACATCGCCGTGGGCCGCGTCGTTCCCGAGCAGGTCGCCGAGCTGGTCAAGGGCATCGCAGAAGGCTGCATCATCGCCGGCTGCGCTCTGCTCGGCGGCGAGACGGCCGAGCACCCGGGACTGATGGCCGACGGCGATTACGACCTCTCGGCCACCGGCATCGGCGTCGTCGAGGCGGATTCGATCCTCGGACCCGAGCGGGTGCGTCCCGGTGACGTCGTCATCGGCATGGGATCGTCGGGTCTGCACTCCAACGGCTACTCCCTCGCCCGCAAGGTGCTGCTCGAGATCAACCACATGGATCTCGGCGGACACGTCGAGGAATTCGGCCGCACTCTCGGTGAGGAACTGCTCGAACCCACCAAGATCTACGCCAAGGACTGCCTCGCGCTCGCAGCCGAGACCGACGTCCGCACGTTCTGCCACGTGACCGGCGGCGGACTGGCGAACAACCTCTCACGGGTCATGCCCGAGGGTCTGGTCGCCGAACTCGACCGCACCACCTGGAGCCCGGCTCCGATCTTCTCGCTGATCGCTCAGCGCGGACGCGTCGAGCGGGCCGAGATGGAGCAGACGTTCAACATGGGTGTCGGCATGGTCGCCATCGTGGCACCCGAGGACGTCGACCGAGCACTTGCAGTGCTGACCGCACGCCACATCGACTGCTGGACTCTCGGCACGGTGAAGAAGGCGACCGGTAAGGACGTCGCCGACGAGCGTGCGTTGCTGCTCGGTAACCATCCGCGGTTCTGACCGCGGCAAGGTTCTGATCGTCCGAACATCGGGCGAACAAATGAGGGGGAGCCGCTGTGCGGCTCCCCCTCAGTCGTTGTCGTGCACAGTACTAGCGTCGCCAGTCCTCGTACTCGTCTTCCTCGACTCGGGAATGCACATCCGAGTCAGAGTGGATGCCACGATGGGAGTTGGACGAACCACCGGAGAGCTCTCTTTGCAGACTCTCCAAGTCCGTTGTCGGCGAGCTGTACTTGAGCTCACGAGCGACCTTTGTCTGCTTTGCCTTAGCCCTGCCTCGGCCCATGGCGGTGCCCCCTCGCGGACTTGCGGGGCGGCCTGGGGAAATTTGGCGGCCCCGTTAGAGTTGGTATTTCTTCCTGGCACACACTCTAGCGCGCGAATCGCTGCGATGCGCATACGGCACCACGTGTTGGGGGCGCGCACGGTGATGCGACACGCCCGGGCCGGGGGTCGATGCCGCCTGTACCTGCGCATATCCGTGCAGAGGCAAACTATCTTCGTTCTGCGACACGAAATCGGTAGTGCTGCGCGTCATGGTCTCCGCAACGATTCGAGCGCTGCAGCGGCGTCGCGGTACACCTTCGGTGCCAATCCCGGCGCGTCCAGCAGAGTCTGCATCGCTGCGTGATCCCTCCCCTCGAACAGCATCCGCACCGTCACCCCGTGCTCGGGGACCGACGTCACGCTCACGGCGTCACCGCCGCCGAAGACCCCGGGTTCGAGCACTCGGAGATACGCACCCACATCACCGCGCGCGGTGAAGCGACGGATCCAACCGGGCTCGCCCATCCACCGTGCGAACGTTCCGCAGGGCTTGCGGGCGATCGTCACCTCCAACTCCACACTTCCCACTCGCCACCGCGAGCCGATCACCGCATCGGTCACCGGGACACCGGTGGTCCGCAGGTTCTCACCGAAACGTCCGGGAGGAACGGGCGTGCCCAGCTGATCGGCCCAGTACCTCGCCTCGTCCTCGTCGTAGGCATAGACGGCCTGATCGAGTCCGCCGTGGAACTTCGTGTCGCGGCAGTGATCACCGCCGATGCCGAGCTCGTGGACGTCCACCGGCCCGTCGACGGGCCGTTTGTCGATGCCACTGTCGACCACCGCGCGGCGTCCGAACGGAACATCGGCGTGCACGACGCAGACAGCGAGAACGGTTCCGATCACCGGCCGCGCAGGCGGTCCACCGCAGCGCGACCGGCCTGGACGTCGTCGTACGACGGGATCGAATCGGGATCGATCGACGCCGCACACGGACCCGCCTCGAGGGCGGTATCGACCGGAACGGTCCGCTTGAGCAGAGCCAGTGCGATCGGCCCCAGCTCGAAGTGATCGATGACGGTACCGAGGCGGCCGACGGAGCGTCCGCCTGCGGTGACCGGATCGCCGGTGCCGGGCCGACCGTCCGCAGAACCGTCGAGATGCAGCAGCACCAGGTGCCGCGGCGGGCGACCCAGATTGTGCACGCGGGAGACGGTCTCCTGCCCGCGGTAGCAGCCCTTCTCCAGATGCACCGCGCCGAACTCGGCGGCGCTGCCGATCCAGCGAACCTCGTGGGGGATGGTCTTCTCGTCGGTGTCCACTCCTACGCGCGGACGCAACGATTCCACGCGCAACGCGTCGAACGCCCAGGTTCCGGCGGGAGCTGCTCCGGCGTCGCGCAGCCGGACGAACCAGTCGGTGATGTTCTCGCGGGGGATCACCACGTCGTACGAATTCTTTCCCGGCCAGGGCATACGCCGAACGAAACCGCCGCCGTCGATCGGCGAAGCACCGTAGATCTCGGTCGGAGCAGGCAGGTCGGCCTTCGCGAGCACCGAGGACGCGTCGGATCCGAGAACGGTGAGAACGGCGAGTTCGTCGGCCTGGCGGGGTTCGGCCTTGGCCCAGAACACCATCTTCTTCAGAAACGAGAGCAGATCCGGGCCGGCTGCGCGCTCGGTGTCGATGTAGGTGACGCCGGCCAGGTCGGTCTGCACGAAGTGATGCTCGATGCGGCCGTTGACGTCGAGACTGAGATTCTCGGCCGAGCTGCCGTCGGCCAGGTTCGTCACGAGTTGGCTCGAGATGGTGTTCAACCAACTCAGGCGCTCGTCTCCGCTGATGGCGAGGACGAAGCGGTGGGACCGATCGATGACGGCAGCGCCGCTGACCGCGTCGCGTTGTTCACCGAACGGATTGCCGTAGTGCCAGGCCACCCCGGCATCGACGCTGTCGTCGGGGGAGGGCACTGCGCCGGGGAGTGTCAGAAGTGGACTCGGGCTGATCGTGACTGTGTCGGACACAGCTCCATAGTAGGAGCCCGTCGGCGAGGCAACTCGATGACCGGTCCCTTTACACCCCCGAAACGGCGATGACACGGCACCGCGACGGCGCATACCTAGCGTGTCGATCCATGAAGAAACTGGCGCATCCAGCCGCGCAGATCGGCCTCGCCGCGATCGGCGGCATCGTGTTCGGGTTGGTGGTCGGCGAGTGGGCCGCGAACCTGAAGTTCATCGGCGATCTGTTCATCCGACTGATCCAGATGTCGATCGTCCCGCTGGTGATGGCCTCGGTCATCGTCGCCACCGGATCGATGGCAGGAGCGGGAACCGGCAGGATCGCCTTCCGCACCTTCAAGTGGATGATCGGGTTCTCGGTGGTCGCGGCCGTGCTGGCCTGGGTGCTGAGCAGCATCGTTCGCCCGGGCGCGGGCATGGTGTTCACCCAGCAGCTCGATCCGTCGCTCGAGGAATCGGCGGGTGAGGCGCTCGGCTGGCAGGACACGTTGCTCAACTTCGTCAGCACCAACGTGTTCGACGCCATGTCGACGGCGACGATGGTGCCGATCATCGTCTTCTCGCTGCTCTTCGGTATCGCGCTGCGCAGTCACATCACCAAGACCGGCAACACCCAGGTGCTCTCGTTCATGGACCAGATTCAGCAGATCGTCCTGACGATGATCCGGCTCGTCATGGTCATCGCCCCGGTCGGTGTGTTCTGTCTGCTCGCCGCGCTGGCCGGAGACGTCGGGTTCTCCGTGGTCTCCACCGCACTGAGCTACCTCGGCACCACTCTCCTCGGGGTGCTGATTCTGTTCGCGCTCTTCGTCGTGGTCGTGACGATGCGAACCCGATTGAACCCGTGGAAGCTGCCCAGCAAGCTCACCGAGCAGACGGCCGTAGCAGTGACGACCACGAGCTCGGCCGTCACGTTCCCGACGGTGCTGCGCAACACCGTCGAGAAGGTCGGCGTCAGCCAGAAGGTCGCCAACTTCACGCTGTCGATCGGGCTCACCATGGGCTCGTACGGTGCCGTTCTCAACTACATGATCGTGGTGATGTTCCTCGCGCAGGCAGGCAACATCGAGCTGAGTCTCGGGCAGATCGTGCTCGGCATGGGCCTGGCGGTTCTGCTCAACATGGGCACCATCACCGTGCCCGGCGGATTCCCCGTCGTTGCGATGTTCCTCGCGACCTCGCTCGACCTACCGTTCGAGGCCGTCGGCCTGTTGATCGCCGTCGACTGGTTCGCCGGAATTCTCCGTACGTTCCTCAACGTCAACGGAGACACGTTCGTCGCCATGCTCGTGGCCAACGCCGACGACGAGATCGACCGCGAGGTCTACAACGGCACCAAGGTCGTCGTCGCCGAGGATCTCGACCTCGACGAGTACGCCGACGCGATGGCGGCGGCCGACCGAGCGGATTGATCGAACGCGTCCGCTCCCCTCTAGGGTGACGGGCATGTCGGAGTCGGTAGTGGTGACGTTGGACGGCCGGGTGCACGACGCGAATCGGCCGTTGCTGTTCGCCGACGATCTGGCCGCGGTGCGCGGCGACGGGGTGTTCGAGACGCTGCTCGTGCGCGACGGCGCGGCGTGTGCGGTCGAGTTGCATCTGGCTCGGCTGGTGGCGTCCGCGAAGGCACTGGACCTGCCCGTTCCCGATCTCGACCAGTGGCGCGCCGTCGTCGAACAGTCCGTCGAACTGTGGGCGCGAGAGTCCGAGAACGAGGCAGTCCTGCGTCTGGTTCTCAGCCGCGGACGCGAGGGCGGCGGTGACCCCACCGCGTACGTGACGGTGGGAGCGCTGCCCGAGCGAGTGCGAGCCGCGCGCACCGACGGGGTGTCGGTGATCACGCTCGATCGCGGCTACTCGGTGGACTTCTCGTCCCGAGCGCCGTGGCAGCTCGCGGGGGCCAAGACGTTGTCGTATGCCACCAACATGGCCGCGCTCCGGCACGCGTCCGCTCAGGGCGTCGACGACGTCATCTATCTCAGCAGCGAGGGGCGGGTGCTCGAAGGTCCGCGCTCGACGGTGGTGCTCGCGCGCGGTAAGACTCTCGTCACACCGTCGGTCGAGCAGGGCATCCTGGCCGGAACCACGGTCGCCGGGTTGTTCTCCGTAGCCGAGTCCGCCGGTTGGACGTGCGAACGCGGACACCTGTATCCGGCGGATCTCATTGCCGCAGATGGTGTTTGGCTGGTCTCGAGCGTCACTCTCGCCGCGCGGGTCACGACGATGAACGGCGTCCCGCTGGGCACTCGGCGGCACACCGACGACGTTCGATCGATGGTCGATGCCGCCGTTGAGACGGCCGAAACTCGGTAGGAGTCCAACGACTCTGCCGAAGGACTCTTCCCTACTACTACTCGTAGTAGTACTGTCGAATTCGTCGCGGGCCAACGCCCTGACCTGCGGTGTTACCCGTCACAGTACGGGTGGAAGAGTTCGGAGCCTTGATGGACGCCTTGGATGTCTCACGATGGCAGTTCGGTATCACCACCGTCTACCACTTCATACTCGTTCCCCTCACGATCGGCCTCGCTCCGATGGTGGCTGCCATGCAGACCATGTGGGTGATCACCGGCAAGGACTCCTGGTACCGACTGACCAAGTTCTTCGGCAAGCTCTTCCTCATCAACTTCGCCCTCGGCGTCGCCACCGGCATCGTCCAGGAATTCCAATTCGGCATGAACTGGAGCGAATACTCCCGCTTCGTCGGTGACGTGTTCGGCGCTCCGCTCGCACTCGAAGGCCTCGTCGCCTTCTTCCTCGAATCCACGTTCCTCGGACTGTGGATATTCGGATGGAGCAGACTCCCCAAACTCGTTCACCTGGCCACGATCTGGCTCGTCGCCATCGGCGTCAACGCCTCGGCGTTCTTCATCATTGCCGCCAATTCCTGGATGCAGCATCCCGTCGGCGCGATCTACAACGAAGAGACCGGCCGCGCCGAACTGACCGACATCTGGGCCCTGCTCACCAACAACACTGCACTGGCAGCATTTCCACACGCCGTGGCCGGAGCGTTCCTCACCGCCGCGACGTTCGTCGGAGGCATCTCCGGCTGGTGGATGGTCCGCGAGGCTCGTAAAGCGAAGACCGAGAACGAGTTCGACACGCTCCCGGCCCCGGCCACCGGGGTCACTCCGCAGGCTCCGCTCCCTGCCACCGACTCGCGTTCGATGTTCAGGTCGGCAGCGCGCATGTCCTTCATCGTCATGATCGTCGCGGGCGGCGCGCTGGCCATCACCGGAGACATTCAGGGCAAGCTCATGTTCGAGCAACAACCGATGAAGATGGCATCCGCAGAATCGTTGTGCGACACCGAGACCGGAGCCAGTTTCTCGCTCCTGACCGTGGGCACCCACAACAACTGCGAGTCCGTGGTCCACCTCATCTCGATCCCCGGCCTCACCTCGTTCCTGGCGGAGAACGACTTCGGTGCCACCGTGCAGGGAGTCAACCAACTGCAGGAGCAGTACGAGCAGCAGTTCGGCCCGGGCAACTACAAGCCCAACCTGTTCGTCACCTACTGGGCATTCAGGATGATGATCGGACTGGCCGCAGGCTCAGCACTGCTCGCGATCGCGGGACTGTGGGTCACTCGGGGTGGCCGGATTCCCGACCAGAAGTGGTTCTCGCGGTTGTCGCTGCTGGCCATTCCGACGCCGTTCCTCGCGAACAGCGCCGGTTGGATCTTCACCGAAATGGGCCGCCAGCCATGGGTCGTCGCACCCAACCTGTCCGGCGTCGATCAGATTCGGCTCACCGTCGACCAAGGTGTCTCGGACCATCCCGTCGGCCTCGTTCTCGCCTCACTGGTGACGTTCACACTGCTCTACGCCGCTCTCGGTGGGGTGTGGTTCTACCTGCTCCGACGCTACGTGGTCGAAGGGCCTCTCGAACACGACGCGCATCCGCACGTCGACCCACCGGAATCGGAAGACGAAGAGCCCAAACAGCTCTCGTTCGCCTACTAGGGGATAGCAATGTCACTGCCCGAATTCTGGTTCTTCGTCATCGGCTTCTTCTTCGTCGGCTATTTCGTGCTCGAAGGGTTCGACTTCGGCGTCGGAATGCTCATGCCCATTCTCGGGCGGCACCCCGATTCCGCCACGGGGGAGAAGCGTCGACGCACCGTACTGAACACGATCGGCCCGGTCTGGGACGGCAACGAAGTCTGGCTCATCACCGCAGGCGGCGCGCTGTTCGCAGCGTTCCCCGAGTGGTACGCAACATTGTTCTCGGGCTTCTACCTGCCGCTGCTGCTGATCCTGGTGGCACTGATCCTGCGCATCTGCGCCATCGAATGGCGTGGCAAGATCGACGATCCGGTGTGGCGCAGGCGCTGCGACATCGGCATCGGTATCGGCTCGTGGGTACCGGCGGTGCTGTGGGGCGTTGCCTTCGCCAACATCGTGCGCGGCGTCGCCATCGACGAGAACAAGAAGGTCACCGCCGGCTTCTTCGATCTGCTCAACCCCTATGCACTGCTCGGCGGAGCCACGATGGCACTGGTGTTCGCGCTGCACGGCGCGGTGTTCATCGCACTCAAGACCTCGGGAGACGTGCACGAGGACTCGGTGAAAATCGCGACGCGACTGGCAATTCCGGCAGTTCTCGTCGGCGGATCATTCGCTGTGTGGACCCAACTCGCCCACGGCAAGACATGGACCTGGGTACTCGTCGGCGTGGCAGCGGTGGCCCTGCTCCTCGTCGTCGCGCTGACGGCGAGAGTGCGTGAAGGCTGGGCCTTCGTGTTCACCAGCATTGCCATCGTTGCGGTTGTGGTGCTGCTGTTCGCCTCCCTGTTCCCGAACGTCATGCCGTCCAGCACGGATGCCGCCTTCGATCTCACCATCGCGAACGCGTCGTCCAGCCCGTACACACTGAAAGTGATGACCTGGGCCGCAGCGTTCGCCGCACCCGTCGTCATCGGATACCAGGGGTGGACGTACTGGGTCTTCCGCCAACGCATTTCGAGTGCCCACATCCCGGACTCGATCGGACTGACGGTGAAATCGTGACCGCCTCCGCTCGCACGCGGGGACCGGTCGATCCCCGACTGTGGAAATACTCTCGATCCGCGCGGGGCTACCTGATCGTCACGGTTGCACTGTCGACCGTCGTCACGCTCTGCATCATCGTGAGCGCGTTGACAATCGGAACTGTGCTGGCAGGGGTCATCACCGAACCGACGGCCAGATCGCTGTCCGCCTGGACGACGGAACTGGCGGTGCTAGCGGGCGCAGTGGCCGTCCGTGTGCTCGCAACCGGAGCTCAGTCCCGCTACGCGCACCGGTCGGCGTCACGTGTGGTGGCCGAGCTGGAAGTGGAGGTGCTCACTGCAGCAACGCGATTCGAGCCTCGCGAGCTCGACCGGGAGCGGGAAGAATTGGTCGTCGTCGTGACCCGAGCAATCGGGGGTCTGCGGGCGTACCTGACCGGATACCTGCCGGCGCTGGTGTCGGCGGCCATCGTCACTCCGCTGGTTCTGATCGTCATCGTCACCCAGGACGTGACGTCGGCGGTGGTCATCGCGGTGACCTTGCCGCTCATTCCGATCTTCATGATTCTGATCGGGTTGCTGACCAAGGGCCGAGCCGCGGCGACGCTCTCCACGATGACCAGGCTGTCTGCACAGTTGCTCGATCTTCTGGCCGGCCTGCCGACCTTGCGCGCGCTGCGTCGCGAACACGGACCGGCCGCTCGCATCCGCGCACTGGGTGACGCGCACCGACGAACCACCATGCGCGCGTTGAAGATCGCCTTCCTGTCGTCGATGGTGCTCGAGTTGCTCGCGACCCTGTGTGTCGCGCTCGTGGCCGTCGGCATCGGATTGCGCTTGGTCTTCGGCGAGATGACTCTCGAAGCGGGCATCATCGCGTTGATCCTGGCCCCCGAGGTGTACTTCCCGCTGCGCGCCGTGGGGACCCAGTTCCACGCAGCAGAGGACGGCGTCGAGGCCGCGGAGCGCGCCTTCCGAGTCCTGGACAGGCGTACGACACAGCCGACCGGCCGCCGGACCGTCGACGCTGCGACCGCGAACATCGAACTCGCCGGACTCACCGTCGCGAGCCGGGACGGCGACGCTCCGGCCCAGTTGAGTGCGCTGTGCCGACCGGGCACCATCACGGTACTGACCGGGCCCAACGGCTCGGGTAAATCGACTGCACTGCACGCGGTTCTGGGACTCACGACGCCCACGAGCGGCGCGGTTCTGGTCGGCGGTGTGCCCGTGGTCGATCTCGATCTCGATCGATGGTGGGCACAGGTCGCCTGGCTTCCGCAGCGGCCGATATTGCTTCCCGGCACGCTCCACGAGAACGTCACCCTCCACGGCATGCCCGACGCCGCCGCACTGGACGCGGCCTGCCGCGCTTCGGGATTCGATGCCGTACTGCGAGAGCACCCGAACGGCTGGAACACTCGCGTCGGTCAGGGTGGAGTCGGTCTGTCGCTCGGCGAGCTGCAACGTCTGGCCCTGACCCGAACGTTCGTCTCCGCTGCTCCGGTGATGGTGCTGGACGAGCCCACGGCGCACCTGGATGCGGCGAGCGAACGGACTGTGCTGCAGGCCCTTCGAGATGCAGCCGATCGCGGGGTCACCGTGGTGATGGTCGGTCACCGGCGCTCGGTACTGCACGCCGCAGACCGCGTCGTCGAGGTGCGAAGCAGCTCAGAGGTGGCACGGGAGTTCGATCATGTCTGATCTACGACGCGCGCTGGCCCTGTTCGAGCTGTCCCCACGGCGGGTGGCACTGGCCGTGGCCGCAGGCGTGGCAACTCTCGGCAGCGCACTGGCACTCGCCGCACTGTCGGCATGGTTGATCACCCGAGCCTGGCAGATGCCTCCGGTGCTGGATCTGACCGTCGCAGTGGTGGCCGTTCGTGCATTGGGCATCTCCCGCGGCGTGTTTCGCTATCTCGAACGATTGACCACACACGACGCGGCCCTGCGCGGTACGACGGCAGCACGCACGAGGATCTACGAACGACTGGCGAACGGGCAGGGCGCGCTCACTCTGCGGCGCGGTGACGTCCTGGCTCGCACCGGGGCGGACGTCGACGTGCTCGGCGACGTCGTCGTACGCGCGATCGTTCCCATCTGCGTCAGCGTCGTGATGATGCTCGCAGCCGTGGGCCTGGTCGCCGGTATCGCGCCTGCTGCCGCGTCGATCCTGGCGGTGTCCTTGCTGATCGCGGGGGTGGGCGCACCGATCCTGGCGGCGCGGTCGGCACGGGTCGCCGAAGAGGCCGGAGCCGACGCCGACGCGCGGTTCACCGAGACGGCCGTTCGGGCACTCGACCACGCCGCAGAGCTGCGGGTCGCCGGACGACTCGACGCGACGCTCACCGAAGCCCATGGGGCAGCTCAGGACTCGGTTCTCGCACGCGACCGGGCGGCACGACCGTCGGCGCTGGCCGATGCCGCCGGTCCGCTGTCGATCGGTGCATCGGTGATCGGGTCCTTGCTCGTCGGCATCGGGCTGTACGGACCGACCGGAGGCACCTCAGGTGGCATGACACCGATGGCCCTGGCCATCGTCGTGCTGGTTCCGCTGGCCGCCTTCGAGGCGACGGCGGCACTGCCCGGAGCGGCAATCGCCCTGATGCGTGGACGAATCGCGGCAACTCGAATCCTCGCCATGCTCGATGCGGCTCCGCCGCAGTGGCGTGGTTATGTGCCCTCTGAGGCACTTGACCGCACCACTGCGCGAAGCGCACTGATCGGACCCAGCGGATCGGGCAAGAGCACGATGCTGCGGGAGTTCGCCGAGGAATGCGGTTCGGAGGCAGCGCTGTTCGCCGAGGACGCGCACCTGTTCGACACCTCGATTCTGGAGAACCTGCGAGTGGTGCGCGGCGATGTGGACGAGCAGGAAGCAATCAGGGCACTGCAGAAAGTCGGCCTCGGTCCATGGCTCGACGCTCTGCCTCTCGGAGTCCACACCACCCTGGTGGGCGGCGCCCAGGCAGTCTCCGGGGGAGAGCGCCGCAGACTGCTGCTCGCGCGGGCCGTGCTCAGCACGGCACCGATCGTGCTGCTCGACGAACCGACCGAGCACCTGGACCGAATCTCCGGCGAATCGATACTGCGCCAGCTGCTCACCACGGACGGAGGATTGTTCGGAGCCGACCGAACAGTGGTGGTCGTCACCCATCAACTGCCGGAGCACACCGACGCCGACCAGGTGATCGACCTCGGCTCGGACAGTGCGAAAAAACTCTTTGCCGACTCGGAAACTCGGGCGTACGTTGTGAAGTACACGAGAGAGGAGGTGGTCTGAAGTTGATGAACTCTAGGACGCGTGAGGTGGCTGTCAGCTAGCCGCAATCGCTGACGGATTCACTGCGAAGACCGCGCGAGCGGCAAGCGAATCCCAGACAGCTACCCGGCCCCCGAGCCCCCGACCTGTCCGGTCGGGACCTGACATCAGGTATGGCTCGGGGGCCGTTCGCGTGCAGTGGGTAGTGCTGGAGAGTCAGCCGATGTAACGAGTCAGGCGCGCGGACAACCGCGGTGCCAATGGGCCGTCGGCGACGACTCGTTCTTCGACGTACGCGAGATCCCCGCCTTCGACAATGCCGTAGAGCCGCTTGGCCCCGCCGACCAACGCACCCGATGTGCTTCGGATGACGACATCGGTGGCCAGTTCCCAGGACGACTTGGTGAGTGCATGGCCGTAATACAGTTCGACGACGCCGGTGCTGTGTGTCAGCAACAGCTCGACGACCTCTTCGTCCTCGGAACCCTTGAGCCCGTTGCCACCGCTCATGCGCCAGAACCCGGTTTCGCGGAGATCGGGGTGTGCGAAGTTACCGTCGGAATTGAGTCGCCACGAACGTGATTCCCAGCTCAGGTAGCTACCGCCGTCGTGGGTGACGACGATCTGCTGACCGAAGGGGTAGTCGGTACCGGACTCGGGGTCGTGGCCTTCGCCTTCACCGCGCCACACGCCGACGAGAGGCAACAGAGCGAGCATCGACGGGTGCAGATCGGGGCCGAGGCGGAGGTTGGCCGTGTCGTCGGGATGCGGGATGTCCGGCAGGACCGGAACGTTCCGCGTCGACGCGTCGGCGAACTTCTGCTCGGCAGCCGCTATTGCTTCGTCGCCACTGGTGATGGGGGTGTCGAGCCCCTCGTCAGCACTGCCGGGTCGACCCGCAACCGGTTCTGTCACGATTCGTCGTTGACCAGTCGGTAGACGACATACAGCGAGAACGCGATGATGGCTACTGCCGCAAGCGCCAGCAATACCTCGAAGAAGATGACCACGAGAGCGAGTTTAACCCGCTGCGATCGTCGTCGAGAACAGCGGCCCGAATCCGGGCTGTGTCCTTGGTGACATCTACCCAACTTCGGGGTCGTCAGTGCGCTGGATCACTCGTATTGATGGAGAAAGTCCGGCGAGCAGGTACCTTCTTCGGGGGGCGTCGGGTGCTCGAGGGCGAGGGCTCGACGTTTTTCACTGTGTTCTGTCTCGAAGGCTGGGGAGGTCTCCGTAACAATGCTGCGTCGTAAACGGACATCGTCGTTCGGATCCGTGTCGTTCAAATCGGCGGTGTGTGCACTGGCGTTGGCTCTCGCCGCACCGGCAGCCGCGCTCGCCGCCCCGGATTCGGGATCGGCGGATTCCGGCTCGTCCGACTTCGGGTCGTCGCAGGGCCCGAACATCGACCCCAACAATTACGCGCAGGACTGCCCGGATGTGTTGATGCTCGCCGTGTCCGGTGCCACCGACTCGGATTCGGGGCGCAATCCTCTGAACGAGGAATCGTCGACCGTGGCGTCGAACTGGGTCGGCAACGTCACGGTTCCCACCGGTGAGGTCAATGCAGGCAGCCCAGGCACGGTCGGCTGGCTGTACGTTCCCTACGCATCGACGTACGGCGTCGGTGTGCTCGACGACGTTTCGACCTATCAGAACACCATCGCCGAAGGCATCGCGTCGACGAATCGTCTGATGGACGAGTACAAGACCAAGTGCGGTGACAGGACGAAGTTCGTTCTGGTCGGGTACAGCGTCGGCGGCGAGATACTCGACCGGATGGCCGTCGAGATCGGCCACCGCAATCCCGACGCGCTGGTCACCGCCGACGATATCGCCGGAGTGATGATGGTCGGATCGCCGTACCGGCCGGCCGGGGTGCCGAATTTCGATGACGAGCCCGGCGAGTCGCTCGGTGGATTCATGGACCAGTCGCCTCGGGACTACGGAACGTTGACCGACAAGGTCACCTGGTCGTGCCGACCCTGGGATCTCTCGTGCGATGCACCCGACAAGATCGAACTGCTGCAGCTGGCCCTGGGGGTTCTGGGCCAGATGCGCTTCACCCTGCTCAACCCCGTTCAGACGGTGGCCGATTTCGCCCGGACGGTGTCCACGATCGCCACTCGTGCGATCGTCGACATCGCGACGAACAAGTCGTGGCTCGAATCGGACGAAACGCTGCTACAGGTCCTGGTGAAGGTGTCCGACCAGCAGTATCAGGTCGACGACGCCAAGGCGGTGGCGGCTCTGTCCCCCGACCAGCTGCTCGCCGACCTCAACTGGGCACTCGGGCCGGGTGCGGACACCGTCGAGGCCAAGCTGCGCGCCGAGGGCGAAGGAATGGTCGAGAACAACAAGGGCATCGCCGACGTCGTACTCGGGCCGTACCTGCTGCTCGGATTCCTGCAGCACCTGTCGTACTGGTACAACGACCCCAACGACGGTTACGAGTGGGAGAGCGAGAAGATCGTCGCGTGGGTGACGGACCTCGCCCGCACCGAGCGCGAGAAGAAGCAAGCACCTGCTCCCGACGCCGCCGCACCGCAGGACGCGCCCGCCGAGGCCCCGGCCGAACCTCGACTGCTGCCGGAGCCGGGGACGGTCACCCAGATCAGCGATCTCGGCGCGTTCCTCGAGTCCCAGGGAATCCCGGTACCGGAAGGGATGTTCCCGCCGCAGTACTCGACGGTTCCCGATCCGGCGGCCCCGGCACCCGTTCCCAACTAGAGGCCTCCGGAAGAGCGAAAAACCCCCGCACCTGCGAGCAGGTGCGGGGGTTTTCTCGTGAGATACGAACGGGCGGAATCAGACTCCGACGGTGACGTTCGCCGAGTGCACGCCTGCGCCGTCGGGAGCGATGACGGTGTCGCCGTTGCCCGATGCCGACAGTGCACGCAGCGTCCACTGTCCGGGGGCGGCGAAGAACCGGAAGTCTCCGGTGCCCGACGCGACGACCTCTGCGGTGAATTCGCCGCTGCCGTCGAGCAGACGCACGAAAGCGCCGGCTACGGGCTCACCGTCGCCTGCGAGGACGCGGCCGGTGATGACCGTCTCCTTCTCGACGTCGACGCCTGCGGGGATGGTCTGGCCTTGCACGGGTGCTCCACACATATCAGCGAACCTCCAGCTCGATGGGTGCTCCGACGAGAGAGCCGTATTCGACCCAGCTGCCGTCGTAGTTCTTGACGTCTTCCTTGCCCAGAAGCTCCTTGAGGACGAACCAGGTGTGGCTCGAACGCTCGCCGATGCGGCAGTAGGCGATGGTGGCCTTGCTGTCGTCGTAGCCCTTGGTCTTGTACAGCTCTTCGAGCGCTTCGTCGGACTTGAACGTGCCGTCCTCGTTGGCGGTCGTGCTCCACGGGATGTTGATCGCGGATGGCACGTGGCCACGCTGCTGCGCCTGTTCCTGCGGAAGGTGAGCCGGGGCGAGGATCTTGCCCGAGAACTCGTCGGGCGAACGCACGTCGATCAGGTTCTTGTTGCCGATGGCGTCGATGACCTCGTCGCGGAACGCGCGGATCGACAGGTCGGGTGCCTCGGCTCGGTACTGCGTGGTCTCACGGCTGACGACGTCCTTGGACAGCGCGCGGCCGTCGAGCTCCCACTTCTTGCGGCCACCGTCGATGAGCTTGACGTCCTTGTGGCCGTACAGCTTGAAGTACCAGTAGGCGTAGGCGGCGAACCAGTTGTTGTTTCCGCCGTACAGGACGACGGTGTCGTCGTTGCTGATGCCCTTGGCCGACAGCAGGTCCGAGAACTGTTCCTGGTTCAGGAAGTCGCGGCGAACCGGGTCCTGCAGGTCCTTGCGCCAGTCGAGCTTGACCGCACCTTCGATGTGTCCGCCGTCGTAGGCGCTTGCGTCTTCGTCGACCTCGACGAAGACGGTCTTCGGTGCGTTCAGGTTCTGCTCGGCCCAGTCGGCAGAGACCAGGACGTCGGAGCGGGCCATGGTGTTCCTTTCGGTGTTTCTCTATGGATCGGTGTAGGTCAAGCAGTGGTGCGCGAGGTGGTGCGCAGTCGCGCAGCGAGGGGGTAGATCATGCAGCCGAGGCATACCGCGAATGCGGCGTTGAGGAAGGCCGCGAACAACGCGAAGCCCGTGGCCACGGTGCCGACGACGGGAGCGCCGAGCGCGAAGCCGAGAACTCCGACGGCGGCGAACACGAAGCCCACCAGTTGAGCGAACTTCAACGGTGCCACCGGCTCGCGTTCGCTGGTGGGGGACAGCCTCGGTGCGACGAATGTCGCGTAGATCGTGCCGTACGGACTGTGCTTGGGTCCGCGGACGGCTCCGATTCCGAACACGATCGCCTGTAGCCCGAGCAGGATTGCCGCCGCGGGGACCGAGAACGTGGTGAGGACGAGAACGAGGACCAGGACGGCGGTGGTGATCCATGCGGCGAAGCGCGGTCCGCGAACATCGACCTGGTCGACGGTGGTGTCGGTGGTGGTTCTGGTGTCGGGTGTCGACATCGAGATGTACTCCTGTGCGAGGCCGGGGCACGCCGGATGGGCAGTGCTCGGACGTGGATTTCGATCATCGGGCCGGACATCACGCATGGGCGTGGCGGCAGAAGGAAATCAGCAGCAGCGACAGCAACAACCGCCCAGTCGGCACAGATCAACTGTGCGTCGACTGGTGAGCATCAGCTCGCGGCGGGAGAACACGAAGAGCATCCTACCCGTTACCAGCGTCGGGTCCTACCGTCGGTCTCGGGAGGGCCGGTCAGAGGTTGTCGAGCGCGGACCGTAGCGCCGCAGCGGACGGCACCCCCGCGATTCTGGAGCGCCGTTGCAATGCGCTGTCGAGGACGAAAGTCGTGGGCAGTGACAGCACGCCCAGCTCGCGGGCGAGGATCGGATGGGCGTCGATGTCGAGTTCGAGTTCCCGAGCGTCGTTTCGCCCGTCCAACACCTGCCCGACGACGCGTCGCACAGCTGCGCACGGCCCGCACCAGTCCGCCGAGAAGTGCAGCACCGTCGCGGAGTCGGTCGCGGCACCTGCGTCGAGCAGAAGTGGGTACAGAGCGTCGGTCTCGGATTCGGTGGTACGCACTGCCCGCACTGCACCCGATCGGCTGCGGAGGAACAATCCGGTGGCGACGGCCAGTATCGCCACGACGACCAGAACTGTGATACCTGTCACGGCTTCTCGATCTCGTTGAGGTCGATGGTCACGTTATCGCCCGACCCTTCGATGACGATCTGCGAGCCCTCCGCGTAGACGTCGGTCGGGAGGAGCCCGAAGGGCAGGCTCTGACGCTCGATGGTCTTGGTGAACAGCCCCAGCACCGTGGGCTCGGCGAAATCGGGGATCGAGAAATCTGCCTGACCCTCCGGGCCGAAATAGAAGTCCGACGCCACGATGGCGACGCTGTCACCTTCGAGCAACAGATCGGCCTTGACGCTCACCGTCGTCTCGAGGGGGCCGACCGGAACCGTTCCGGTCAGCACGACGCCACCGGTCGTGGTCTTGCCCGACCCACCGGAACCGCCGGTACCGTCCGACTTGTCGGCCGGCGGGGCGGAAACCTGCAGGTCGACGATGCCGAGGAACCGGCCGAGGTCCGTCGCCTCGATACGGACGCGGCCGTCGAGCTCGTCCACCGGGATCGCTCGAACGTTGTTGTCGATCAGGTCGGACAGCGCGATGTGCACGCCGCGGAGATTGGCCTCGATCGTCGTCGAGCCGACGTAGTCGGTCGGCACGTCCTGCGCTCGGATCTCGATGTTCTGATAGCGGCCGTCCGCCGCCTGGGTGAGGAACGGGAAGCCGTGCACGATCACCTGAGGGTCCGAGGTGAGCTCACCGCCCGCGCGGATCGCGCGGGAGACCCGGTACTCCGAGTAGGCCGCTGCGCCGAAATCGACCACGAGCGCGAGGGCCAGCAGGCTGGCGAGTCCGATGAGAAGTGTGCGCACGGGTCCATTGTGACCGACGGATCGCGTACTGCCCTCTTCGGCCGGTTGTACGGACAAGCTAGTCTGTGTCCTTGACGATCACTCCAATCCAGCCTGGGCTGGACCGGCCAGCAGTAAGAATGGAGACGCAGTGGAGCTCCTACTACTGACCTCCGATCCCCATCCGGAGGGCGTTCTGCCGTCCCTCGCTCTCCTGGCGCATCACGTACGCCCGGTGCCCACCGAGGTGTCCTCGCTTCTCGAAGCCGGTTCGGCAGACATCGCACTGGTCGACGCGCGCACCGATCTCGCTGCTGCTCGTGGTCTGTGTCGCCTGCTGGGGAGTACCGGATCGGCCATCCCCGTCGTGGCAGTTCTCACCGAGGGCGGACTCGTCGCGGTGAACTCCGACTGGGGCCTCGACGACATCCTGCTCCCCGGCACCGGCCCCGCGGAGCTCGACGCTCGACTGCGGTTGCTGGTCGGCCGTAGCGGGGGAGTTGCCAGCCCGGAGACCTCGGGCAAGATCACGCTCGGCGAACTGGTCATCGACGAAGGCACGTACACCGCGCGTCTACGGGGCCGTCCGCTCGATCTGACCTACAAGGAATTCGAGCTGCTGAAGTATCTGGCTCAGCATGCGGGCCGGGTCTTCACTCGCGCCCAGCTCCTGCAGGAAGTGTGGGGCTACGACTTCTTCGGTGGTACGCGCACCGTCGACGTCCATGTTCGACGCCTCCGCGCCAAGCTCGGTACCGAGTACGAGTCGCTCATCGGAACCGTGCGGAACGTGGGATACAAGGCTGTTCGTCCGGCGCGCAATGCCAAGGGTGGACCGGTGGCATCGGATGCTGCCGGCGGGGATTCCGACGATGCGGATTTCGAGTTCGAGCAAGAGAGTACGCTCTCGTAGATGAGTTCGGATCCTGCCTTCGACGTCCATTCGATCGACGGCGGAGCACCGTCTTCCCGAGTTTCCTACGAGATTCATCGAATCCTTTCGCGCGCAACGGAAGCCGACGGCACTGCGCCCTTGTCGGAGCAGGCCGTGAAGGCCGTCGACGACGGCGACGAGGTCGTTCGGTTCGTCGCGACCGAAGACGATCGTGTGGTGGGCTACGTCGGAATCGCCGACGGGATGGCCGAGGCCGTCGTCGACCCTTCCTTCCGCGGTCACGGTGTCGGGCGCGAATTGGTTTCTCACGCACTCGATGTCGGCTCCGATACCCGTATCTGGGCGCACGGCAATCTGCCCGCCGCACGGTCCGTCGCTGCGGCGCTCGGGCTGCAGGTCGTTCGCGAGTTGCTCCAGATGCGTCGCTCGTCCGGGCATCCCGATCTTCCGGATGTTGTTGTGCCGGAAGGTATTTCACTCCGAACCTATCGGGGGCATCAGGACGACGCCGAGCTGCTGCGCGTGAACAATGCGGCCTTCTCGTGGCATCCCGAACAGGGTGGCTGGACCGATCGCGACATCGACGCACGGCGAGAAGAATCGTGGTTCGATCCGGCGGGCCTGTTCCTGGCGTTCGAGGAAGGCAGTGACCGCCTCCTCGGTTTCCACTGGACGAAGGTCCACCGGGCCGAGGGTGCGGAACCGGCCATCGGCGAGGTGTACGTGGTCGGAATCGACCCGCAGTCGCAGGGTCGTGGTCTGGGGCGGGTGCTGACGCTGGCCGGCCTGCACTATCTACGCAGCAGAGAACTGGGCCAGATCATGCTCTACGTCGAGGCCGACAACACCGCTGCCGTGCACACGTACACCAAGCTGGGCTTCGAGAACTACCACGTGGATGCCGCCTACGCGCGCAGTGCGTGAACGGACACACCGACTGCGGTGTTCATCTCCCGTTCACCTATGCGGGGGTAAACGTCTACCACCTGCCCTTACCTTTCTCGATGGGCGACAACCTACGTCGCCTGGTGCGAGGTTTCTTTCGGAGCCGGCACCCACACAGTCACAGCGCGGCCGCTCAGGTCCGAGCCGTGGACACGGCCTACAGATTCCCCGGAGGAAACAGGTGAACCTCAAGCGCAACGGTGCTCTCATGAGTGCAGTGGCCATCAGTGCCATGTTGCTGACCGCATGCGGTAGCGACGCCAACGTCGCCACCACGGACGGCGCATCCGACTCCTCGGCTACCTGCGAGGGCAAATCCCCGCTGACCGGCGAAGGCTCGTCCGCGCAGCAGAACGCAATGTCCAACTTCACCTCGATCTACTCCGGCGTGTGTGCCGGCAAGGCAGTCGAGTACACCACCAGCGGCTCGGGTAACGGCCGCACGCAGTTCGTCGCCGGACTGGTCGACTTCGCCGGCTCCGACTCCGCGATCAAGGACGAGCAGGCAGTCGAGGCGGCCACCCGCTGCGACAGCAACCCGGCGTGGAACCTTCCGCTGGTCTTCGGACCGGTCGCCGTGGCCTACAACCTCGACGGCGTCGACAACATCGCGCTGAACCCGGACGTCATCGCGCGCATGTTCACCGGCCAGATCACCACCTGGAACGATCCCGCCATCGCCGCACTCAACGAGGGCGTCGACCTGCCGGCCACCGCGGTCACCCCCGTCTACCGCTCCGATTCCTCGGGCACCAGCGACAACTTCCAGCGCTTCCTCGCCGCTTCGGCTCCCGAGGCGTGGACCCTGAACCACAGCTCCGACTGGGCCGGCGGCGTCGGCGAAGGTGCCAACGGATCCTCGGGCGTGGCCCAGGCAGTCGCGGCCACCCCCGGCTCGGTCACCTACGTCGAGAAGGGCTTCGCCGACCAGGAGAGCCTCGGCACGGCTGCCGTCGACTTCGGCAACGGACCGGTCGAGCTCACCACCGAGTCGGCTGCCGCAGCCATCGATGCGGCAACGTTCTCCGGCGAGGGCAACGACCTCGTCATCGACATCGACGCGCTGTACGCCAGCAACGAGGCCGAGACCTACCCGCTGGTTCTCGCAACCTACGAGATCGTCTGCTCGGCGGGCTACGACCCCGAGACCTCGGCAGCAGTCAAGTCGTTCCTGCTCAGCGCAGCCAACGAGGGTCAGCAGGGCCTCGAGGAAGCCGGCTACGTGCCGCTCCCCGAGTCCTTCAAGGAGCGTCTGACCACCGCTATCGAAGCAATCGCCTGATTCAATGAGACGTAACCCTGCTTCGGCTCGTGGCAACGCGAGCCGAAGTAGGACCGTCCTCGACCTCCACACGAGACAGTGAGCGGTATGAGCGACACCCACTCGATGACCGGCGTCCCCTCTGCGGCTACCGTGCCCACCGCGGGTGCCGCGCACAAACCGGAAGAACCACAATTGTCAGACAAGAACAAGACGGGGACCGTCACACGTCCCGGTGACAGGATCTTCTCCGGCCTCGCCAAGGGCTCGGGCATCTTCATCATCGCCCTGATCGCCGCCGTGGGCATCTTCTTGCTCTGGCGTGCCATCCCCTCACTGTCGAACAACACGGTCAACTTCCTGACCTACAACGGCGCGTGGGACACCTCCAACACCTCGGCCATGGTGTTCGGCGTTCTCGATCTCTTCCTGGTCACCGTCACGGTGTCTCTCTTCGCGCTGATCCTCGCGATGCCTGTCGCACTCGGCATCGCCATCTACCTGACGAACTACGCACCCAAGCGAGTCGCGGGACCGCTCGGTTACGTCATCGATCTCCTGGCCGCAGTTCCGTCGATCGTCTTCGGCCTCTGGGGCCTGTACGTCCTCGCGCCCGCCATCAGCCCGTTCGCAGAGTGGCTGAACGCCAACCTGGGTTGGTTCCCGCTCTTCGGCACCGGCTCGGTCTCCATCGCAGGCGGTGGCACCATCTTCACCGGTGGCATCGTGCTCGCGGTCATGATCCTGCCGATCATCGCAGCCGTGACCCGCGAGGTCTTCATGCAGACGCCGAAGGGGCAGATCGAAGCAGCTCTCGCCCTCGGAGCCACCCGCTGGGAGGTCGTGCGCACCACGGTCATTCCGTTCGGAAAGTCCGGCTACGTCAGCGGCTCCATGCTCGGTCTCGGTCGTGCACTCGGTGAGACCATCGCGCTCTACATCATCATCCGCAGCACTCAGGCAACCTTCGGCGGAACATTGTTCGACGGCGGTTCCACGTTTGCCACGAAGATCGCGCTGGCCGCGGGCGAGTTCAACAACCCGCTCCAAGCCGGTGCCTACATCGCCGCGGGTCTGGTGCTCTTCATCCTCACCTTCGTCGTCAACGCCGGTGCCCGCGCCGCCATCGCCGGAAAGAAGGACTGACCCGTGACCGCAACCATGGACAAGCCCGTCAAGGAACCGACGTTCCAGGGCGTCAGCGCTCGGCGTAAAGCGTCCAACCTCACGGCGACGATCCTCGTCAGCCTCTCGGTGCTCGTCGCACTCGTACCGCTCATCTGGGTGCTCTACACGGTGATCTCGCGCGGACTGTCCGCCGTGGTCTCGCCCACCTGGTGGCAGAACTCGCAGGCCGGCGTCACCCAGTTCATCGCAGGCGGCGGCGCTTACCACGCCATCGTCGGAACACTCCTGCAAGGACTGTTCTGCGCCATCATCTCCATCCCGATCGGCATCTTCGTCGCCATCTACCTCGTCGAGTACGGGGCCGGTACACGACTGGCTCGAGTGACGACCTTCATGGTCGACATTCTGACCGGTGTTCCGTCGATCGTCGCGGCCCTGTTCATCTACGCGCTGTGGATCGCCACCTTCGGATTCCAGCGCTCCGGTGTCGCCGTCGCATTCGCCCTTGTGCTCCTGATGATCCCCGTGATCGTGCGCTCGGCCGAGGAAATGCTGCGCATCGTCCCGCAAGACCTGCGCGAGGCGTCCTACGCCCTTGGCGTCCCGAAGTGGAAGACCATCGCCAAGATCGTCATTCCCACGGCCCTGTCCGGCATCGTCACCGGCATCATGCTCGCCCTGGCCCGCGTGATGGGCGAGACGGCACCGGTGCTGATCCTGGTTGGATCGGCCACCGCCATCAACTTCAACATCTTCTCCGGGCCGCAGACGTCTCTGCCGCTCATGATGGTCGACCTGCAGAAAGCAGGAACCGGCGTGCTCACCGCTGAGCGCATGTGGGGAGCAGCCCTGACGCTGATCCTGATCGTCGCAATACTCAACATCGGCGCGAAGTTGGTCTCGAAGTTCTTCTCGCCCAAGAACTTCTGACCCACCCGACTCCAGCGAATTCTAAGGAACGAAGAACATGGCAAAGCGTCTCGATCTCAAGGACGTCAACATCTACTACGGCAAGTTCCACGCCGTCTCCGACGTCACTCTGGCCGTACCGCCGCGCAGCGTCACCGCGTTCATCGGGCCGTCCGGATGCGGTAAGTCGACCGTCCTGCGTTCGCTGAACCGTATGCACGAAGTCACCCCGGGTGCCCGCGTCGAGGGTTCGGTGCTGCTCGACGGCGAGGACATCTACGGCAGCGGCGTCGACCCCGTGGGTGTGCGTCGCACCATCGGCATGGTCTTCCAGCGCCCCAACCCGTTCCCGACGATGTCGATCCGGGACAACGTCGTTGCGGGCCTGAAGTTGCAGGGCGGCCGCGGCAAGAAGGAACTCGACGAGATCGCCGAGCGCTCGCTCAAGGGAGCGAACCTCTGGAACGAGGTCAAGGATCGCCTCGACAAGCCCGGTGGCGGCCTCTCCGGCGGTCAGCAGCAGCGTCTGTGCATCGCTCGCGCGATCGCCGTCTCTCCCGACGTCCTGCTGATGGACGAGCCGTGCTCGGCTCTTGACCCCATCTCCACCCTCGCCATCGAGGACCTGATCCAGGAACTCAAGCAGGACTTCACGATCGTGATCGTCACGCACAACATGCAGCAGGCCGCCCGTGTGAGCGACCAGACCGGCTTCTTCAACCTCGAGGCGACCGGCAAGCCCGGCAAGCTCATCGAGATCGACGACACCGAGAAGATCTTCTCCAACCCGACGCAGAAGGCCACCGAGGACTACATCTCCGGCCGCTTCGGATAACCACACACGAACGAAGAAGCCCCCGCTGAGCACAGGCTCGGCGGGGGCTTTTTCGACATCTGCGCTCGTTGCCCCGATGCGAGAACCGAGTAGCGTTGCAGCGCAGCGCTACTCGGTTCTCGACGAGGGCAGGCCTACGAGGTGGGGATGTTGTTGTGGCTCAGGTCGATGGGCAGCTCACCCGTCACCAGGAAGATCACTCGACGGCCGACCTCGACGGCGTGGTCGGCGAACCGCTCGTAGAAGCGACCGAGCAGGGTCACGTCCACCGCAGCAGCGACCCCGTGGCTCCACTCACGGTCCATCAACACCGTGAAGAGGTGACGGTGCAGATCGTCCATCGCCTCGTCCTCCTCCTGCAGCTTGGCAGCGCGCTCGGGATCGCGGGTCTCGAGGACCTCACGAGCCGACGCGCCGATCTGGACGGCGAGGCGACCCATCTCGGCGAAGTACCCGTTGACGACCTCGGGGAGGGCGTGGTTCGGGTGCCTGCGGCGGGTGATCTTGGCAACGTGCAGTGCGAGCGCGCCCATACGGTCGATGTCGGCAACGATCTGAATGCCGGCCACCACCGAACGGAGATCGCCTGCGACCGGAGCCTGCAGGGCGAGAAGGGTGAATGCCTTCTCCTCGCACACCGCGCTGAGCTCGGTGATCCTGTCGTGTTCGGAAATGACCTGCTCGGCGAGCACCAGGTCTGCTTGAAGGAGGGACTGAGTGGCCTTTTCCATGGCCGCACCAGCCAGGCTCGCCATCTCTCCGAGGAGATCGGCAAGCTCGTTCATCTGTTCGTTGTAGGCGACGCGCATGAGCGAAGTTTAGTAGCTCACACCGACCAGTTCCCTGTCCCGAGGGTTAACGGAGCATGAATGAAGTCAGGCGCACGTGTCGTCGGCCGCGTTGGTGTACGAGAGATCCTCCGGAAGGGGCGCACTCTGGGTGGTTCCTTCCACCTGAGTGGGATCGATTTCGGTACCGAACGCCGTCGGGTACTGGGTGTATCCGGGATAGTTCGAGCCGAGCACGACCTCGACGACATTGTTCAGGCTCGGTGCCAACTCGATGGCGGCGCCGGGAATCGCCGACGCGACCGTCGCAGCGGCGGCTTCCTGATCCTGGGAGTAGCGCACCACGGTCTGCGCTGCGGTGCCCGAGAAGTTGCCGACCGTCAGGATCTGGAATCCGTAGACCGCGAGTTCGTCGGACGCCGTCTGCGCCATCCCGGCGATGTCGGATGCGTTGGACACCTGAATCGACACGGTCGACGGGTCCACGGCCAACAGTGGCGCGTCGGGTACGGCGGCAGGTGCGGATGATTCGGGTGTCACCGGCTCCGCTCGTTCCTCGCCGGGCAACGGAGCGTCGTCGATGATGGCCTGGAAGATCGCACCGATCGCGTCGTCGTTCGGGATCTCGTTGCCGTAGTCGTTGGTGCCGGTGGTGGGGATGGTCAGGAAGGTGACCGCGCCGGCGTCCACGTTCTGCAGCGAGCGTCCCAGTGTCACCAGGTCCTGAGTCTTGACGTTCTCCACGAACGTGTCCGAGGTGAACGCGTTGACGAACCCGTTGAGCTTGCCGGGATCGAGCAGCACGTTGTTCGAGAGCGCGGACCGCAGCAGCGACGACAGGAAACGCTGCTGTCGCTTGATGCGGCCGTAGTCGCCGTTGCCCTCGGACTCGACGTTGCGAGCCCGAACGTAGTTCAGCGCGGTGCGGCCGTCGATACGTTGTGTTCCGACGTTGGGAAGGACATTTCCGAGTTCGTAGTCGAACAGGGGTTGCGCGGTGCAGACCTCGACGCCGCCGACCTCGTCGACCATGGACTCGAACCCGGCGAAGTCCATCCCGACGAAGTGTCCGATACGCAGGCCCGAGATCTTCTGGATGGTCTTGACCAGACACTTCGGGCCGCCGAGGGCGTAGGTGGCGTTGAGCTTGTCGCCGTAGGCCTCGGGGAACATCTCCCCGGTGTAGGTATTGGTGATGTTGTCGAACTGCTCGCACTCCGGCCGCGTCACGTCGAGGTCGCGGGGGAAGGACACCGCGACGACGCGACTGCGGTCGGCGGGGATGTTGACCAACATGACGGTGTCCGAGCGCGATCCCTCGGCGTCGGCGACGGTTCCGGCTCCCACCTCGCCGCTGGCCCCGGCGCGGGTGTCGGTGCCCACGATCAGGTACGTCTCGTCACCGTACTGGCCTGCGGCGTCGACGACGTCGGTCGAATCGGGATCGAGAGCGGCGACCTGGAGAAATCCTTGATCGGTGTTGCGTAGGTATCCCCACACCACTCCGGTCAAGGCCACGGCCAGGATCGCGACGAGGGAGACCAGGCTTCGGCCGATCATCCGTACCCGACGGCGGCGACGTACCCGACTCATCGCCAACCGCGTCAGAGTCGGTCGATCCGCTGCGGGCGCGCCCACCGGTTCCGGTGCCGCATGCGGCGGCGGAGTCGGCGGCACTGCCCGGGCAGGCGAGGGAGTGGAATCGGTGATGGGGGCGATGACCTCGGTCGGCTCTTCGACTTCGGGACGTTCGTCAGGCACCTGCCGCATCGATCCCGAGCGCGACATCTTGTCCACCAACTCGGCGACCGAGACGGTGTCGGCGTTACGCGGTGATCGTTTGCCGAGCCTGCCGCTGTCTCCGGGCTGCGGTGGTTGCTCTGCGTCCGGTGTTGCAGGACGTTCGGAGCGAGGTGGGCGCTGTCCGGAACGTCCGATTGAAGACAGCGGGCGCTCCCATGGGGCGCGACCCTCGGGCACAGACGGGCCCGACTCTCGATCGTCTCCCACGAATTCGAACCTGGCCTTCCATCACACGCACGCGCCGTCAACTCGGCAATCCCAGCCATAGTACTGACTCGAGCGGCATGGTCCACTCGTGCGAGGTGGGCTGCTGGTCAGCCGCGAATCAGCCGCCGGAATGCATCAGATCGGCACCGGCGGGAACGCAGACGTCCTCCGGGTCGTCGAGCCAACCGTCGGGCAACGCAACCGCGCCCGGCGAGCCCTGCCGACCACGGGGGCCTTCGGCGTCCTTGGGAAACGGAACGGTCGGATCGAGTTGCGCCAGAAGGTCGTCCAGTTCGCCGAGAGTGGACACCAACGCCATCGAGACCCGAAGATCCGACCCCGCCGGGAACCCGCGGAGATACCAGGACACATGCTTGCGTAGCTCGCGCAGACCCTTGCTCTCACCGTGATGTTGAGCGAGCAGCTCGGCATGCCGGGCGATGATGGTGGCCACCTCGCCGAGGGTCGGTGGAGTGGGTTCGGGCCTGCCGTTCAGGCGGGCGCTGAGTTCTGCGAACAGCCAGGGCCGACCCAGGCAACCACGCCCGACGACGACGCCGTCGCACCCGGTCTCCGCCATCATGCGAACCGCATCGGACGCCGAGAAGATGTCGCCGTTGCCCAGTACCGGGATGCCGGAGACGTGTTCCTTCAGTCGCGCGATCTCGTTCCAGTCGGCAGTGCCGGAGTAACGCTGAGAGGCGGTTCTGGCGTGCAGTGCCACTGCCGCCGCGCCCTCGCCTGCGGCGATTCGACCTGCATCGAGATGAGTGTGGTGGTTCTCGTCGATGCCGACGCGGAACTTGACGGTGACGGGAATGTCGGTGCCCTCGGTCGCCTTGACGGCCGCAGCGACGATACGACCGAACAGGTTCCGCTTGTAGGGCAGCGCAGCACCGCCGCCCTTTCGGGTGACCTTCGGAACCGGGCAGCCGAAGTTCATGTCGATGTGGTCGGCCAGATCGTCGTCGACGATCATCTTCGCCGCGTCGTACGTGGTGTCCGGATCGACGGTGTAGAGCTGCAGCGACCGCGGGGTTTCGGTGGGGCCGAAGGTCGTCATGTGCATCGTCGCCGGCTGGCGTTCGACGAGCGCGCGTGCAGTGACCATCTCGCACACGTACAGACCCGAGGTACTGCCCGCCCGCTGCAACTCCTGCTCCCTGCACAGCGTGCGGAACGCCACATTGGTGACGCCGGCCATCGGTGCGAGGACGACGGGGCTGGCCAACTCCAGCGAGCCGATCTGCAGTGTCATGAGAGAAGCCTTTGGAACGGAGGGAACGTGATCATGGTGACGGCGGTGGGCCGAGAGCGACGGCCCGAAAACAGTGGTGCCCGGCACCGAAGTCGGTACCGGGCACACCAGCCGATCTGAGCTTACGACGCGCGTGCTTCGGCCTTCGCGCGTTCGCGGGCGAGGGAGCGATCGCGCATCTCCTCGAACTTGGTGGCCTGACGCTCGAGGTCTTCGAGGAACGCGGCGAGTTCCTCGCGCTTGTTCTCGCCGCGGCCGGTGAAGTCGTTGCGC